>JAGKSW010000082.1 GCA_018993265.1 Nostoc sp. TH1S01 | reverse complement strand
TCTTAAATCCTGGTGGTCTAACTCCTTTGTTGTTGTGTTTAAAGAATAACTGATAGGCTTTCTCGATGCGTTTACAGATATCTTGGACTGCCTGAGAACCTACTGTTTGCCAGAAAGGATTTCGCTTTCTTAATTTGGCAATATGAGACTGAAGTGTTGCACAACTCAAATGCTTGCCCCACATTCTGTAGTAGCGTTTGTGTAGAGCAATGCAATGATTGTAGATGACACCAGCCGCATTTATCATGCGTTTGAGGTGTTTATTTCTTTTGTGTTGATATAGCTTAAACTTCAGTGTTTCCATATTAGTATTTTACCCAAAATCTGAAGCTAAAAACTTAGATTCTTCTTAAATTAAGTAAAGTCGCCCTTCAAGGGCGAGGAACCTCAAACCCATGTTTTTGGTAAAATTAAGCCAAGGTATTATTTGCCTTGACTTAACTTTTGAGAATTGTTACCTGCCATAAATCAAGTTGGCAATTACTGCTGCTAACTCTGCTGGTTCGATGGGTTTGGTGAGATGTCGTTGAAAGCCTGCGGAGATAATTTTTTGGGAGTTAGCCTCGCCAGCAAAAGCAGTTAAAGCGATCGCAGGTAATATACTGGCGGGAGTTGTCTTTCTTACCTGTTCAATCAGCATATAGCCATCCATGAGCGGCATACCAATATCGCTTAACAATAAATGGGGTTGTGTTTGAGCGATCGCTTGTAATGCTTCCTGGGCTGAGTTTACCGCTTGGACTGTCGCACCATACTGTTCCAAAATAAAAGTTAGTAAATTCAAAGTATCAACATCATCATCCACAATGACTATTTGCACACCTTGAAGATTTGGGGCATTTTCAATTAAAGGATAGTTTGTGAATGTTTCAGTTGCTGCAACCATTAATGGTAATTGCACTGTAAAAGTTGCGCCTAAATTTTCTCCGGGACTTGTGACTTGCACAGAACCACCGTGGAGTTCCACAAGATGACGCACAATTGCTAATCCTAGCCCTAGTCCGCCAAATTTTCTGGTTGTGACATCATCGGCTTGGCGGAAGCGGTCAAAAACATGCGGCAGAAAGTCTGCACTAATACCTTTGCCTGTATCAGTAACTTGAATTTGGGCAAAATTACCTACTTTGTCTAGGTGTAGTTCTACCCGTCCGCCCTCTGGTGTAAACTTCACCGCATTTGTCAGTAAATTCCATATAATTTGCTGTAAGCGGTTGGGGTCGCCTTCAACTTTCACCTCACCAAGAGCAAAATTAGTTTGCAGATGAATTGATTTGCTTTCGGCGGCTAAACGCACAGTTTCTAGTGCAGCCTCAATGTTAGTTACTAAGTCAACCGTACAGATATTCAGACTCAGCTTACCACGCAGAATCCGCGAAACATCCAGTAAATCTTCAATTAGCCGGGCTTGTAATTTAGCATTGCGCTCGATGGTTTCTAGGGCTTGGGTTGTCTTGGCTGCATCTAATCTGCGACTCTTGAGCAGTTTTGCCCAACCGAGAATGGGATTCAGTGGCGATCGCAATTCATGGGAGACAATTGCTAAAAAGTCATCTTTCATCCGGTTGGCTCTTTCCAATTCTATCCGGGCTGCACGTTCTCGTTCTAATGCTTGCGCTCGTTCGGCTTCGGCTTGCTTACGTTCGGTTAAGTCCAGGATAAAGCACACCCATCTAAATGGATTACGTGTTAATAAAGTTGCGCCTAATAAAATTGGTACACGCGAGCCATCTTTGCGGATATATTCTTTCTCAAACGGAGTACAAACACCAGAAACAAACACTTCTTCTACCTTGGCTTGATCAAGTTCGCTATATTCTGGTGGTGTCATGTCTTGCCAACGCAGTTTACCTGCTAACACATCCTCTTGGGTGTAACCAAGCATCTGTAAAAAGGCATCATTGGCAAAGGTAATTTTGTCTGGCTCGGCTTCAATAATTCCGATAATGCTTGATTCTAATAGCTGCCGCAGTCGAGATTCACTTTGTTGTAATGCTTCTTCGGCTTGTTTGCGATCGCTAATATCAACATTTACTCCGACCATCTTTAAAGGTTTACCTTCGCGATCGTAGTAAACTTTCGCTCTCGCATGAAGCCAATGAATGCTACCATCGCGCCAAATCACCCGAAAGTCAGTGACAAATTGGCCTGTATGTAAAGAATTAATGATATCTGTATGTGCTTGAGCTATATCGTCAGGATGAACCCATTTTTTCCAGTCTTCGTAAGTTCCGCCAAATTCACCGGGTTGTAAACCGTAGATTGCTTCTAATTCTTTTGACCAAATATTAACGTTAGTTGGGATATGCCACTCAAAGCTGCCAATTTTACCAACAGATTGGGCTAAATCTAACCATTCTTGCTTTTGCCGTAATGATTCTTCATTTCGCTTGCGCTCAGTTATATCTAAGAAGGCTCCGATTACTCCCCTAATATTACCCGCATGATCACGCAAAGGTACTGCTTTGCCGTAAATAAATTGCACATCATCTTCACTAAAAACAAACTCAAATTCTCCCTCCGTCTCCTGACCAGTTAAACCAGCTTGCTGCATTGGTAATTCGTTGAGAGGAACATCTTGACCATTTTTTTGAATTTTAAAGGGAAAAGGGTATTCTCCACTCGCCGGAGTTGCTGTCATAATTGAGCCTAGTTGTAGGCGCATCAATTTATAAGCACTACGATTAACTGTCATTTGATGACATTGGGGATCTTGAGCAATCCAAACTGCGGCTGGTACAGTTTCCATGATGGTTTCCAGTTCTTCCGCCCGTGCTTTGGCAAGTGCTTCACTTTGGCGCAGTTGTGCTTCGGAATGCTTGCGTTCGGTAATGTCTACATTAACGGCGACAGCATGAATAATTGCTCCAGTTTCATCGCGGATAGGGATAACAGAATTGAGAATGGTTTTGCGTTGTCCATCAAAGCTTTCAATATCAATTTCTTCACCAATGACTGTCTCGCCTGTAGCTAAAACCCTAGCAAGTGTCCACTCGTCGGCGGCAATTGGTTTACCTGTATCTGCCCACCATCCTTTATATTCATGGTATTGGCTAGGATTATCCAAAAAAGGTGCATTTTCTCCCCAAATGGCTTTGATAGCTGGATTAACTTCGATAAATTTACCCTTAGAATCAGAGATGACTACTCCTACCGGCAGAATATCTAGCATGGCACGCAGCAGTTGACCTTCGCGATCGCGGTTTGCCTGTTCTTGAGCTAAAATCGTCTCGGAACACTTACGCTGACTAATATCAGTCAACATGGCAACGATCCCAGCAAATTTGCCTTGCTCATTCAAAATAAAGCTAATAGAAGCAATTACCCAAATTTCTGAAGTGTCTTGGCGACGTAAACGTAGTTCAAATTGCCGTTTCGTTTCCTGGTGTTGTTGCTGATTTTGTTCTAGCCATTTTTGAAGTTCGCTTTGATCATCATGTTCTAAGAAATCAAAAATCGAGCGATCGCTGATTTGCTCTACACTATAACCAAGCATTTGAGCTAGCTGAGAATTGACATATTCAGTCTGTCCATCTTGGTCAAATATCCAAATGCCTTCATAGGCTGTCTCTAATAAACCGCGATAGCTCAGCTTCAGCTTCGCCAGCTTGGCCTCAGATTTTTGTTTAGCAATATGTAATTCTGAATTTAAATAACTAATTAATAGTGCTACCAGGCTAAAAACAATTAGCTGTAATATATCAGTCCAGGTTTTGAGTATGAGCGAGTAGATGGGCGGAATGAAGAAATAGTTATTGACTAAAACAGCCAAGACTGTAGCCCATAAGCCAGGCGCTAAGCCTCCATACCAACTACTAAATACTACAGCCGCAAAAAAAAGTGGCGAGACTTCTAGTTTCAAAAAGTTATCCAGCGTTAAGCCTAGTAGCAGCGCGATTAACACGGAGAAAATAGAAACACAGTAACGCTGCAAATAGAAGCGCTGGATTTTTGACATACTGCATTAATCCTTGGCAGTAACCTGTCTCTAAGACATAAAATTTTTATTTCTAGGGGTCAATCACCCTGAGATATATCTTATCTAAATATCTGAGTCGCGGGTGTATCAGCATCGGTTAATCACGCCTAGCTTGAAGACTTAATAAAGTGTTACATAATATACTTGTCATTTTTGAAAACAAGTGATAACTTCTAGTTGTGTATGAGGAGCAAGTTGAAACGAAAAAGCACCTGGGGTGGAAACACGGCAACACTACTAGGTGCTTTTTAATTGGGATAGAAATATTAGCATACTTTGTGCAATTAGTAAAACTGTCACACAACAGATTTACTAATTCAAAAAATAAATGGTATTTTATATTTGTGTGTGAGGAGCAAGTTGAAAAGAAAGAGCGCTTGGGGTGGAAACACGGCAACACTCCCAGGCGTTTTTTCATTTGTATTGATGTTTTGATTGTTTAACTAGCGACGAAAGTCCACTCCAGCACCTTGACGGGAGCTTTTTGGAGGGCTTTGATTAGTTCTGACGGACTTGTAAATTTGACTTGGGATAATTCACAAGCTTCGACATTGACAGTGAATTTTTTGTCTTCAAACGGCCAAGGTTGGACAGTCACCAAGGAGTCACTGCGTTGCATAATGTCATAACGTTGATTATCAGGCCCTTTGCTAATTTCTAAAAACCGTTCATCCGCAGGTAGTTCTTGCTGACAGAGAATCAAAGATAAGCGATCGCACCATTGCATAAATGCGTAAGCTGCATCCACCTCATCTTCTGCAATCCCCAACTCTTTACGCCAATGTTCTTGGTTTTTTACTTGTTCGTCTAAAAACTTGTCTAATTTTGAAGATTTACCTCTTTTAGACTCATTGATTCGACACAGGTGCTTAGAAATTAGGAGAGTTACCCAGCGTCCGCGATAGTGAGCGTTCTTCACTAAATTTGCTAACTTATCAACGTCAATTTCTGGATTCAACATAAAATCCATTGGTGCGCCAGCTTCGGTGAGGTTATCTTCTTCCCACTCTTTTTCTAAGTCATCATGATGGGAAATTGCGGCTAATGTTTCATATAACCGTGGTGGTGCATTTTTCCGTCGCCACTGTCCTGCTAATTGTGCTGCAAGTAAAGCATGAGCGCGATGATAAATTACTTCCCAACCATTTTGTGTAGGTTTAACAATCACAAATCAATCTCCCTAGAAAAGTACTAAGTATAAAGTCACTAGATACAAGATTTGAGATATCAATACTGTCCTAATCCAAATGAATCTGGCTGTACAAAAAGCAGAATGAAGAAATAAAATTCTTCTGACAATAAAGTGAGTCAGGGAAGAAACTCCCACTGACTCAGACCTTTATCATTGAGGTTTGACAAGGAATTAGGAGGAAAAGAAAGTTTAGTTAGTTTTGCTTTCTAAAGGGTTAGCAACATATTTGAAAGCAGGTTCACTATTCCAAGGGCCACGCTCATCATGACCATTGCCATTACTTGACAGATTGTAGTAAATATTCACTGTTTCATCAGGCTGAATATTACCGAAGAATGGATCTGTCAATTTACCCAGTGAATCAAGTGCTTTCATAAACATCTGGGTATGAGAAATTTCCCTGGTTAATAGATGCACCAAAGTATTTTTAGTACCCTGATCAGGCGCTAATTTAATCAGTTCTTCGTAAGTTTGACGAGCGCCAGCTTCTGCTGCAATGTTGGCTCGCAAATCACGCACTACATCTCCACCTTCGTTGATATAAGAGGCTGTCCAAGCATTACCTTGGCTATCTAAAAAGTGGGGGCCAATTCCGCGAATAGCAAACAGAGTGCTTTTATAAGCTTCTGTTTGGTCTGTATTCTTAGTATGAGCTTCAATGAGCTTACCAACCATCTCTAAATGCCCGAATTCTTCAATGGCAATATCTTGCAACATGTCTCGAATTCCAGCATTTTCCACATGAAAAGATTGTACCCAATATTGCAAAGCGGCGGTTAGTTCTCCAGTTGCACCACCAAACTGTTCAAGCAGTAATTGAGCAAAGCGGGGATTGCTGTCATTAACGTTGACAACATGAATTGGCTCTTTTTTATGGAAAAACATGCAATACCTCTTCAATTATTTTCAACAAAACATAGCGAACAACAAATTTATTGCCTTGGCAGTTGATAGTTTTTAACTGCTTTTATAAATAATTTTGGATACTGCCAATAATATGATTAGTGTGTTGTTAGAAAACTAGCTTTCTACAGCAGGTATTCATGGTTACAATTATTGAGCTACCATGTTTATAGGTTGTAGAGAGTGTTATTGGGATAATTCGCCAAATACACTCTAGATTTAAGAATGTTTTACTCACAATATTTTAAGCATTACTGCTTCTTTGCAATAATCCCCACAGATAAATAGCAATAATTGCACCAATGATTGCTATAAATAAACCGGGAAGACTAAATGTGGTGGCTGTCAATTGCAAGGTACCCGTTTGCAATAAGGAATATAAACTTCCACCAATAAAAGCACCGACAATACCTAAAATCATTGTTGAAAGAATACCGCCGCCTTGATAACCAGGGTAAATGGCTTTGGCGATCGCACCAGCTAAAAGACCTAGTATTATCCAAGCAATAATATTCATAACGACCTCAAAAATCTCATCTGTAATTAGATTAACAATCTTGATTTATTGGCGTTTCTTCCAGATGAGGTAACTTTTGAAGTCGAAAGATAGATAGAAGTTTCTCTATCAAGTTATAGATATCAATAGCTAGCCCTATACAGAATCAATATTTTGATGAAATTTCTCTGAGGATTAATATATATTAGGTAAATTTCAGTTGTTAAATTTACCTTGGTTTTGATTATCAATAAACATTAAAATTAATACGTGTATTTAAATTAAATCACTTAGAGTCAACAAGATAAAAACAAATTTGTTAATAAATAATTGCATAAATTTTGTTCTGTGGGCTTAATTATCAATCATTCACCGAACACAATATAAGTAGCTAATTACTCAAGTTATCTTGAACTAATAAAACTGATTTTACAGGTCGCTTGATGAAATTTCCTTGTAAATCAACTTTTCCGTACAAGGCTTTTCCGTTGTAATAAAGCGAAGATGAACTACCTCCGTCCAAGTTCATTGCTTCGGATGCACCAAGCTTTTTCATTAAGTCTGCTAGTTGGGAGAGAGTTACACCAGAATTAGTAGGTTGTGAAGGCTTTTGAGCTACCATCACTAAAAGAATACTGCCATCACGGGTAATACCAACAGCAGTTCTAGCGTTGGGCTGTTTACTTCCTAGTGCATCGCGTCCGTTAGTATGATCAACAAAAGCTTCTTGCTCTGATGTTAGTTTTGGTAACAGTCGTGGCCCAGCACCAATAGCGTCAATTATACGACATTCGGCTGGTGGTGCTTCATTATGTAAAGCGATCGCATAGCGAGTGGTTTGTCCACATAAGTAGCGGCGAAATTGGCTACGGTTCAAAATTGCAGTCAGGTAAGGTCTTAATTTCGGATTATCAATTAATCTCTCGTTATTTCTGGGGTCAGCTACCAATTGACCATTAGCAATAATATAAGATGTAGATTTTTCATTGGCTGGGTCAAAAAAGCCAGCGTTGATAATAGCCACAGCTTGATGCTTTTGGGCAAATTCTTCTACAGTGTTTGTTTGCTGTGATAATGCTGGAGTAACTACAAACTTGCTGTTGGCTGGAATTAACAAAACATGAGCTATACCTTGGGGTAAAGTGCGTTCAAAGTAACGGATAGTTTTTGTTGGTGAAGGTTTTGCTGTTGGTATCGCGGAAGATATCGACCGTGGTAAAGAACCCATACCCAACCACAAGGGCAATACACCAACACTCACTATAGTTAAACTCAGCAGCCAGATTTTTCTCATTTGCTCGCACTCAACCTTGCTGCATGAATATTACAGCAAAATTTACGATCAGAATGTGCCAAATTACAATAGGCTCTCTCGCAGCATTGGGCGTGTAAGGGTGTAAGTAAGCAAAACCCTTACACCCAATTTCAATAGTTGCTGAGAAACCAAAATTATTTTGTTGTCCGCAACATCACAGTCTCAACTAAAGACCGCCATAAGTTATCGGGAAGAATCGCGTGCAGGAAAAGAAATGCCTCCCCGTAAGGAGAATAACGCAGTCTTTCGGAGCGATCGCTGGCTGCACGATAAATTGTTTTAGCCACACCTTCCGGCGCAGCTAAAGAATCATTAATCTTCTCATTAAAGTTTTTCACTTGATAGACCATATCTGTATAGGCAGGATGATTCGCCCAAACAATGCCGTGATTAATAAAATTTGTCTTAATCCCACCAGGTTCAATAATTTTGACACGAATTCCAAAACATCGTAGCTCATAGCGTAGAGACTCAGAAAGTCCCTCTACCGCCCATTTAGTTGCATGATAAGAAGACACAAGTGGAAACGCCAAACGACCACCAATCGAAGCCACATTAATAATTGTGCCTCCGCCTTGTCTCCGCAAAATCGGTAAAATTTTTTGAATCGTCGATACAAGTCCAAAAAAATTAGTTTGAAACTGATGTTCTAACTGCGCTGGTGTTACTCCTTCCAGTGGCCCCATGAGCGCATATCCGGCGTTATTAACTAATACATCTATCTGTCCAAAAGCTGCTAATGTCTCATGCAATGCAGACTCGATTGTGTCTGGATTTGTGACATCCAAATACGGACAGATAATATTTTTTGCCTTTGTCCAGTCGCCAGCTTTTTGTGGCGATCGCATTGTTGCAGATACATTCCAGCCTTTCTCTAAAAAATACTTTGCTGTGGCTTCACCAATTCCACTCGAAGCACCTGTAATCAAAACTGTCTTACGCATCGCTGGCTTCCTGATTTCAAAATCGCTATCTGAAAGACAGCCTAAACTGTAGAGTATACTCCACAGTCAAGTGATCAGCTGGTGCGCTTTCCAGTTGCACATTTGAGGAGTGGAGACTACCATACTCATCACAAATGACTAATTACCAATAACTAAGGACAAATATTATAGGTAAATCTGATGTTGATTGGCGAACTCTCTAAAAAAACAGGATTATCAAAAGACACGATCCGTTTTTATGAAAAAATGGGATTGATTGCTGCTAATGAAAGACAAGCAGGAACCAGAATATATAAGGAATTTAGTGTAGAGACAATAGAAAATCTGCGGCTGATCAATCAAGGTAAAGCCTTGGGATTTACCCTCAATGAAATTAAACAGCTAATTCATGAATGGGGAAGTAATGAAATACCCAAAACTAAGCAAATATTGATTATTGAACACAAACTTCAAGAAATTACTGAAAAAATACAACAACTAGAAGAAATTAAAACTTACCTAGCAGCAAAACGCACTAGGCTACAACAAGAAGTATAGCAATCTGATTTGATTTCTGAACTTACTTGTGAAGGTAGATAACAGGGAACGCTTAACAGGGAATAGAAACTGTACTGAGTTTTTTTCAGAAGTCTTATATTTAATACTGTATTATTCTTAGGACTTACACAGTGATACCAAAATCAAAGTTTGATGTGAGATTGAAACTGACTCTGGAATTTTTTCTGCAATAATTGCCAGTTTAGAGTTAAATCGCACGGGAGAATTGTTTGTCTTGTTTTTGATTATGAGCATCAAAAACAACAGCAATATTCCTTACTAATAACCTACCGATGTCTGTAATTTGAAGGTGATGGGCAGATAATTTAAGCAGTCCATCTTCTACTAATGGTTGTAGTGCGGCTAATTCTTGCGAGAAATATTCATCAAAATTGATGTGATATTTCTCTTCAATATCTTGTTTGTACAACTGAAAATGAGACATGATACACATAATGACATCCCGGCGAATAATGTCATCTTGAGTGAGTTTGATGCCTTTACTCACAGGTAAAACATGATTATCAACTGCTTGATAATATTCTTTAAGTTGTTTATGGTTTTGGACGTAAGCATCGTTCAACATACTAATTGATGTTGCACCAAACCCAAATAAATCTGTGCCAGCGTGGGTAGTGTAACCTTGAAAGTTGCGTTGTAGCGTGCGATTTCGTTGCGCGATCGCTAATTCATCGTTCGGTTTAGCAAAATGATCCATCCCAATAAATAAATACTGGCTACTGGTTAATTCCTCAATGGTCATTTTCAGAATTTCTAACTTTTCTTGAGGTTTTGGTAATGCTTCTGGCGGAATATTTTTTTGTGCTGGTTTTAACCAAGGCACATAAGCAAAGTTAAACACTACAATTCGGTCTGGGTCTAATGCAACGGTCTTTCTGACCGTCTCTCGAAATGTCTGGAGAGTTTGATAAGGTAAACCATAAATTAAATCGACATTCACACTATCAAACTTGGCTGCTTTAATCCAGTCCATAACATTAAATAACAAGTCTTCTGGCTGGATGCGATTCACAGCGACTTGGACTTCATTATTAAAGTCTTGGATACCAAAACTAACGCGATTAAATCCTAGCTCTCGCAAAAAGAAAATATATTCTTTGTCAACGTAGCGGGGATTAATTTCAATGGAAATTTCGGCTTGGGGGTCAAATTCAAAATGTTGTGTAATTTTATTCCACAAAAATTCTACTTGTTCTAAGTCTAAGTAGTTGGGTGTCCCACCACCCCAGTGCATTTGTAATACCTTTCTATCTGGAGAAATCAAGGTAGACATATGCTTGATTTCTTGTGCTAAATGCTCTAGATAAGGTTTGGCAATATTTTTGTTGTTGGAAATTACTGTATTACAGCCGCAGAAATAACAAGCACTTTGACAGAAAGGAATGTGGAAATAAAATGATAGCGGAGATTTTCTGTGGTTAGAAGCTGCGATCGCTGCATGAAAATCATCTGTTGTAAATGCTTCGTTTAACTCGGTAGCTGGCGGATAACTTGTATATCTTGGTGCGGCTGTGTCGTACTTTTTGATCAAATCCAAATCAAACTTGACACTGGGTAATATGAATACCATCAAAACCTCCAATGTAATGGGTAGGCTAGATTTTCAAACTTCCAAAAAATCAGCCTGAGTGCTTGGTTGTATTGCAAATAAAGGTTAAAGGCTAGGGGTTAGAGGCTAGAGAAGAACTTTAATTACCTGGAAAGTGCTGAGTAAAACTACTATTCTCTAGTCCCTAGCTTCTAGCCTCTCATCTCTGTTTCTTGTAACTGCTGTCTAGTTTAGATATCAGTTGTAGTGCATGATGTGTTGACTCAAACCAAACAGCAAAATTTTGCGAAAATTAATTAGTGGCAGTTGCTTCTGTACTACCAGGATTATTGGCACGGGTCAGGTTATTAAATAATACTTGACCGATCGCTTTAATTAAACTTCCTTCTAGTTCCTCAGCCATTTGCATATTCAAACTAAAGGCATAATTGGCTTCAGCAACAATTCTCTCGGCTGTAGCATCATCCACATGTACGGCGTTTAAAGCTTCACGGTATCTGTCTTTAAAGGCTTTTTTGTCGGGAATTTGGTCAAAGTTATAAAAAGATGTACCCTCATAGCCAGACAGCTTGAGGGTTGATTGAGCAATTTTTTGTAACATCTGACCGCCAGAAAGGTCGCCCATGTAGCGGGTGTAGGCGTGACCAATTAATAATGCAGGTTCAGATGCGGATAATTGTTGAATCCGGGCGATGTATTTTTTGGCATTGTTAGAAGGTGTGATTAAATTGCGCCAGTCGTTGCCATAGTAAAATACCATGTCTTTTTCTAAAGCTGCCCGGCGATTTAATTCAGGAAAGTACAACCCACCAATTACCGCATTGTTTTGCTGATTGGCTAATGCTGCTTCGAGTTCACTGTAAACAAAATACAAGTTACCCAAAAACTTCGCAAAGCAGTCTTTATCAACCACACCTTTAAGAAAACATTTCATAAATCCCACATTTTCTGCGGCTGTGTGGGCTTTTTGCGTACCAGTACGCAGTTTGAGGGCTAGGTTACTACTCATTTTGGATTCCTTTATCACCGACTTACGTTAAATTGAGGGGCTGGGGGTTAGGGGTGAGGGGCTAGAGGTTAGGGGTTAGAGGTTAGGGACTAGGGGTTAGAGGCTGGTTTTAATTACTCAGCACTCAGCACTCACCACTTTCAAAAGAATTTACGTCAGAGATTAAGGATTGTTATTCTAGATGTAGAGGGGAAAAGTATCGGCATCACTATCACTTCAACTAGCAACTACCACTGCCGATACTGTTTTGAGAGATTTTTGTTCTCCCAAAATCATTTAACTATCAATACTTGTATAACTATACAGCTATTAATATTTCTTTATATTCCCAAACGTTTAGACAAATTTAGAGATGTTGCATTGCTACTTCGCTAAAAAGCGAGGAAATTAAGCGCAAAACAAGTGCTACAACCCTGAGAAATCAGAGCATTAAGGTTATCTCGTGAAATTTGCTTTTCAATAATTTAACTGATGTGGAGCAACAACATTTTATGCTTATATGACTATTAAAAGATAAAATAATGTAAAGGAGTCTCATGGTCGATTCAGTGGCAACTCCAGAGCCTCAATTGCTGAAGCCGGGTATTAAAGCACCTGTTGCAGAAACTTTATTAACACCCAGGTTTTACACTACAGACTTTGACGCAGTGGCGAGATTGGATATATCGGCTAATGAGGCTGAAATCAAGGCTGTGATTGATGAACTAAGGGCTGATTATAACCGTCATCACTTTGTGCGTGATGATGAGTTTAAGCAATCATGGGATCACATTACAGGAGAAAAACGCCGCGCTTTTATTGACTTTTTAGAACGCTCTTGTACTTCGGAGTTTTCTGGGTTTCTTTTATTTAAAGAATTATCACGTCGCCTGAAAAAAAATAATCCGCTGCTATCTCAAGCGTTTGAGTTCTTGGCGCGGGATGAGGCTCGTCATGCAGGGTTTCTGAATAAATCAATGGCAGATTTGAACCTGTCACTAGATTTAAACTTTTTAACGAAAAACCGCACATATACCTTTTTCCCGCCAGAGTGGATTATTTACACAGTTTACCTATCGGAGAAAATTGGTTATTGGCGGTATATTTTAGTGCATCAGCACATGCAGGAGCATCCAGAATATCAGTTTTATCCGTTATTCCGCAAGTTTGAGAGTTGGTGTCAAGACGAAAATCGCCACGGAGATTTCTTTAAAGCATTGTTGCGATCGCAAACTAAACTCTGGAAAAGTTGGACAGCAAAATTGTGGGTGCGTTTCTTTTTGCTGACCGTGTTTGCTACCCATACAATGACTGTATTTGAGAGAGCATCATTCTACGAAACGATTGGTATCCATCCTCGTAAATACAACAACAGAGTTATTCAAGAAACAAACAACACTTCTGCACGGGCATTTCCCCTCATCCTGAATACAAATCACCCGCTATTTTTCTGGCGGTTAGAACAGTGTTCGGAAAATAACTTGAAAATTGCTGCAATTCAAAAGAATAACCAGCCAGGTTTCGTGAAATTCTTCCAAAAAATTCCGCCAATGATCGCTATTTTTTGGCACATGTTGCAGCTATATCTAATTAAACCAATTGATACCGAAGCTACACGCGGTACAGTTCTTTAATTAGTTTTGATGAGTTATTGCTTTTATTAACTAGTTGCAAATAGAGCAATCATAAATTATTAGCGCTACATCATATCCCCGATTTATCAAAAAAATCGGGGATATTTAATTAAATTAAAAAAAATATTAGATAAAACTAAAGATTTTTTCTTTAAAAAAAACATGTTTCAAGAGTAATTATCTACTTACGTATATCTGTTGACAGAGAAGCAGTTTACTCCGAGAGATTGAGGAAAATTATATCAAAAAAAGATAGTAATAGGATTATTGAACTCAATAAATTTGTAATCACAAAATTTTAACTGATAGGAGAAGTGAGAATGGTTGTTGGTGTACGGAGACGATCTATAGGTGTATTTTCTAATCGCAGGGATGCCGAAGAAGCTCTACATGAATTAAGAAATTCTGGCTTTCCAATGGATAGAGTCTCTGTGATTGCCAGAGATGCAGACGGTAGAGATGAGATTGCTGGTACGCAAGTAAGCGATCGCGTTGGCGATAAATCTGACGAAGGTGCTGCGGTGGGTGCAGCTACAGGTGGTGCTTTAGGCGGTTTAACAGGCTTATTAGTTGGTCTAGGAACTTTAGCAATTCCTGGTATTGGGCCAATTATGTTAGCTGGTGCAACAGCAACTGCGATCGCTACTACTATTGCTGGGGCCGGTATTGGTGCAGTCGCTGGTAGTTTAATTGGAGCCTTGATTGGTTTAGGAATTCCTGAAGAACGCGCCAGAGTTTATAACGAACGTGTCCAACGAGGCGGTTATTTAGTAATTGTAGATGGCACAGACGATGAAATTGCGAGAGCAGAAGCTATCTTACATCGTCGGGGAATTGAAGAGTATGGTATTTACGACCATCCCCATACTCATGAAGTTCATCCCACAACTGGTTATGGCAAACATGCACTAGGCTACTTTAATCTGCGTCAAGATGCAGAAGCAGCAATTAATGATTTGCGAGTTGCAGGTTTTCCTCTGAGTCAAATCTCCTTAATTCATCGTGAGTCTATCAATCAAGAAGCCTTAAGAGGCGTGAATTATAGCGATCGCCTGGATGCTGTGCGCTATGGTTTGCCAGATGACCGCACTCGCTTTTACAACGAGCGCATCAATCACGGTGATTATATCGTTGCAGTCAGTGGTACAGACGACGAAATTAATCGGGCGGCGGCGATTCTCAACCGCCATAGAATTCAACAGTGGCAGATTTTTGATCCTCACAGCCACGCCACCACACCTTCCACTACACCCCTACATCAGAACCGCCGTGCTATAGGTGTATTTTCCCACCGTCGTGACGCAGAAGCCGCACTCAATGAACTACGAGATGCTGGTTTCCCAATGAATCGCGTTTCACTGATCGCTAAAGACACAGATGGTCATGGTGTGGCTGGTGTCGGTAATAAAGCTGATGAAGGTGCTAAAGCTGGAGCAGCTACAGGCGGTGCATTAGGTGGTTTAGGCGGTTTATTAGTTGGTCTGGGTGCATTAGCTATTCCTGGAATTGGGCCTGTAATTGCAGGTGGTGCATTAGCGACTGCTTTAGCCACAACTGTAGCTGGTGGTGCAATTGGTGCAGCCGCTGGTGGTTTGGTTGGCGCATTAGTTGGATTAGGGATTCCAGAAGACCGCGCAAGAGTTTATAGCGATCGCTTCCAACGCGGCGATTACTTAGTCATGGTCGATGGTACAGAAGCGGAAATTCAACACGCTCGCACAATTCTGCGCGGTATTGAAGACTTTGACATCTTTGATGCTACTGATGTCGATACCGAATCCCGTCGTGGTGGGGATTGGACAAGACATCAAGAAACCCCAGTTATCGAAACCGGGCGCGCTAATTATCCAGTAACAGGCGATCGCACAGATGCTACCGTCACCATCGTTGATCGTCGGGATGACACAATCTAACTAAAGCAAAAAACCCTTCATTTCCAATCTATCTATCATTAAATTAAACAGATGAAAAAACTAGCTCCATTCTTGATTAGTGGCTTATTACTTCTTGGCGCTGCTGCTTGTCAAAATCCTTCCAAAACCAGCGAGTCAGCACCAGACACAGTGAATCAAAATCCAGCATCACCTGCTGCACAAACAACTCAAGAAGCAAAAGAAGATGCTCAGAGTGAACTGCGTCGCCGACAATTAAATGAAGATATTCGTGCGCGAGAACAACGCAACAATGCTACTGGTGGCGATACACAAAGAGCTACAGGCGACCTAGCCAGTGAAGTTCGTTCTAAATTAGAAGCCAATATTCCTGATGGTCAGCTGACAGTTGCTGCTGACCAACAAGGTACAGTCACTGTAAATGGTACTGTCAAAAATCAGGATCAACTGAATAAAATTCAACCTCTAGCACAAGAGATTAAAGGTGTGAAGAGCGTAGTTAACAAAGTAGTTGTTGCCCAGCCACAACAATAACAGACTTTCCCATTTCTAAACGGGCATCAAAAAACGTAGAAAACGTTATTATGATTAGTAGTCAGAGGTTAGTCATAAATTAACTAACCTCTGATTTAGTCAGATATTTTGTTTTTTGTGCCTTTCTTAGTAAAATTTTTTGTGATTAGTAAAATTCGGTAAATATGGCACTCGAACAAGAATTAAATCCTGTAGATGTGACATCTTCAACTAGTACAGTTGCCCTTGAAGGTGTGGACACGCAAAACTTACCAAAGCTGCCACCTGCAAGTTCAAATGAAACGCAATGGCAGCAAATCAATCGCCAAATATCTCAGTTTTTAGATCAGCTACCTTATTATTTCGATCAGTTTTGGGCAGCCTATAAGTTACCATTAATTGCTTTAGGTTTAGTTTTAGCTGCTACTGTTACGTTGAGAGTTGTACTAACAGTACTGAACGCCATTAATGATATTCCACTGTTAGAACCAATTTTAGAGTTGATTGGCATTATTTACTCTACTTGGTTTGTATTTCGTTATCTTTTACAAGCTTCAACTCGGCAAGAATTATTGGCTGAGATCCGCGCTTTAAAAGCCCAAACTTTAGGAGAATAAAACATCAGAAACCAGGAGTCAAAAGTAAATCTTCAGTAGTGGCGTGGCAATTCTAACATAGTGTATAAATGTAACTCTTGTGGTGTGGGCATCCTGCCCGCACCGGACGGGCTAGAACCCTATCACACAAGAGATTTTTAATACAGTATTTTAGCCTAGACCCGCCACTACTATAATTTTATTTTTAATTTATCAATAACCTCTAAATAATTAGTTCAGTTAGTTTGTTTAACGATTTCTATAATATATTGCCAGAACTGTGACAGTTGCACAAGCAATAAAACTAATTATATTACCGTATATTAAAATTAAGTCATGTTGATAATATCCATAAATAGCACTATTAAGTTGAATTAGATTAAAGCCTAGAAAAGTTATTAAAGAGATATTATTAGCACTTTTAGTTTGGAGAATTCTAATAACCTGTGGAATAAATAAACTCGCGTTGAATACAAAGCCTAATCCAAACAAGAAAGCTACAATCTCTCTCATACAATTTCATACTCCTAATTTTAAATCATGTCTGGGGAATCAGTTAGGTTTCCAAAAATCTGTGCAGAAACGTTAAAATCTGCTCCTCTGCTGCCTGGAGCGGCATTAGTGATCAGTCTTTCACCAGACACGATATTACTCATACTACAAATAATTGATAGAACGCTAATTTTTAGCTGTAGAATGAGTTGATTTTTTGACGTAAATAGCTACTAATGATGTTAATTTATTTTCCATTTGGCGAATAAAAGCATGGTCAGATTCTGTCCAAACTCGCGGCTGACCAAACACACAAGGCTGTAAAATTCCCCATAATTGATTGTCTTGGCACAAGTGAGCATGAATTAACGCCCGATGGCCAAAATTCTCACGTTCATAATTTTTATTTAAAACTTCTGGGCTGGCGGTTTCTACATCTTCCACATAAATTGAAGGTGCAGTTCGCAGTGCAGCCGCAAATAAAGGGTCTTCATGCGGTAACCATTCTGGTTCTAATTTCCAGTCAGGTTCTCGCACATCTGGAATATCTTCATTGCGTCGCCAACAATAGCCAACTTTTCCCATCTTAGTTTGAGGATTTCTGAGGTAGAGAAAACAGCGATCGCACTGTAATATTTCCCCTACTATTGGCAGTATGGCAGTAAAAATATCATCTGGCTCGCTGTATGTTTCTAAAACCTGTTGTACAGCTTCGGGCAGAACTGAATTAGTCATCGGTAGGTCAGATTATTGTCTGTGATATTTTCTCAATAGCTAATAATTGAAAGCATCATCCTACCGATACAGAGAATCAAGTAGTGAAGAATTCAGAAGTCAGAATTTAATTAGTGGGAGTAGAGAGTAGGGAGTGGGGAGTAGGAATGCTATTTCTGAAAGCAACTAATACCATTTTGGATTTTAGATTTTAGATTTTGGATTGTAAAACAGTTGTTGTATCAGCTTTTGAACAATCCATCTGTCGCAATCATTTTTCAAATTGGTATAAGTATATAGCAGTCCTAAATCATTTGTGAACAACGAGATCCCCGACTTCTCAAAGAAGTCGGGGATCTGAGCCTCTCAATTTTTACAACTCACGTAGGATTGCTATAGGACTCGTATTTGATTTGTGAAAAAAACTCAGTACAGTTCCCCGTTCCCCGTTCCCTGTTCCCTACCTTCACGAGTAAATTCAGAAATCAAACCGATTCCTATATATGAGTGTAGATATTACTTAATTTACTGTAATAACTAAGCCCAAACTTTCATTTGCTAACCGATCAACTGCACAAACAGCATAAGTTCCAGGTTGGACAGTGGCAAAGGTTGTACCAGCAGATAAGATACGCTGAAGAGTCCAACTATTAGCACTTTGGCGGTAAAGTGTCCAAGACCTCACAGGCTGATTATCTCCTGGTTGCCAATTAAGTTTACCATCTTTGAATTGCAAAGCTTGGGGAGGGGATACTTGAGCAACATTTCGCCAAGACATAGAAGGTACTATTGCAGGTCTGGAATAAAGAGAATTTTTAAATTGGTCTGCTATACCACGCCGATTTTGATTGATAGCACTCATACTAAAGAAAATATTCCCTAGAGATAAGTTGCTGGCAAAGTTGCGGGAAATTTTGACTTGTTTATCAATTTCATCGTCTTTCCAAGCTTTACCATCTAATTGTCCAAGATTATTTCCGGCGTAAATGTGTCGCTGCTTAGAATTAACTTCTGTCCACCATTTTAGTAAGACAGGGTAACTTTGTTTGGTTTGGTCAATACGCCAATAAAGTTGAGGTGCTAAATAATCAATCCAGCCTTGTTCTAACCATTTGCGTGAGTCAGCATAGAGTACACTATAGGCATCTAAGCCAGTAATTCCCGCGGGTTGTCCGGGGCGATAAATTCCAAAAGGACTAATACCAAATTTGACATGGGGTTTGGTTGTCTTAATTCCTTCCGAAAGCCGCAACACCATTTGATTGACATTTTCTCGCCGCCAGTCATCTAAACTTAACAAACCACCTGCGGCTTTATATGCGGCGTAAGTTTTATGATCAGGAAAAGATTGGCCTTGGATGGGATAAGGATAGAAATAATCGTCTAAGTGAATACCATCTACGTCATAACGTCGCACAACATCGAGAATTACATTGTAGGCTCTATCTTGGACAATTTTTGAGCCTGGATCCATCCACAGTTGATTGCCCCATTGATAAACTACTTCTGGATGAGTAACTGCTATATGTGGGCGGACATTTGGTGAACCCTTGATGCTGGTTTTAGCGCGGTAGGGGTTAAACCAAGCGTGAACTTCGATATTGCGTTTGTGACATTCAGCGATCGCAAAATCTAAAGGATCATAAAATGGTTCTGGCGCTCTGCCTTGAGTTCCAGTAATCCAAGCACTCCAAGGTTCTAATTCGGAAGCATATAAAGCATCACCTTCGGGGCGGACTTGCAAAATTAAAGCATTAAAATTTAGTGCTTGCAATTGGTTAATAATTTCCAACAATTCGGCTCTTTGTTGTGCAGTCGCAAGTCCTGCTTTAGAAGGCCAATCACTATTCCACACCGACGCTACCCAAGCTCCGCGAAACTCTCGTGTATGGCTGACTTTGACAGTACCTGATACTGGGGGTGTGGGTATAGGTGTTGGTATAGGTATTGGTATAGGTGTTGGTGTTGGTATAGGTGTTGGTATGGGTGTTGGTGTCGGTGTTGTGGTTGGTGGTAATACAAGGTAAACAGAAGAAATCTTTTGGGCGTTACCTAGATAAACCAAAGCTTGATAAACTATCACAGCGACATCACCGCGAGTAGCAGCTGTAGCGTAATTAAGTAACTTGATATTGGGGAAACTCGCAACAAATCCCGCACTAGTGGCTAGTGCAATTTGATTTCTCGCATAACCAGGAATGTTAGCTGCGTCTTGATAGATTTGTGGGAGTTGGTTGATTAAGTCGGGTGGAATTTTCGCTGCAATATCTAAACCGTTGACAAGAGAAACTAAAACATCACCCCTAGCAATGCGATTATTCGGACGAAAATATTTATCAGGGTAGCCAGTTAAAAATCCTGTTTCGTAAGCTTTTTGGATGGCGCTTGCAGCCCAGTGATTTGCCGGAACATCAACAAAAGGAGTATATTGGCGCTTCCCTGGGACAGTAAAAACTGCTGCAACTATCGCCGCAAACTCAGCACGCGTCACTGAGTTATCGGGGCGAAAAGTACCGTTGGGATAGCCATTTAAAATGCGCCGCGCTGCTAAAGCTTCAATAAACGGACGCGCCCAATGGTTTTGAATATCCGAGAAGCGTGCAGTAGTAGAGACCATTGTTGATTGCCACTAGTTTGCTTGGCTGGATTCTAGCAGTGCGATCGCCATTCCTCCCGGACTTTCGTAGAAATTTTTATATTTAGCAATATTTTCAAGGCTGCGGTGACAGTTTGCGCTAATAAACTCCGTAATTATGCAACTTGAAAGAATTCCGCTATGTCCGTAAGGGCATTTTTTTCTAAAAATACAGCAGTTTCGATATTCGTGAAATACTGTAGAGACGTTACATGTAACGTCTCTACATGGTTTTAGGTTTTACGCTTGTACCTCATGTACCCAAAATATGCTGTATTGACTCTGAATGAGTGAATTACTGAAATGAGAAAGAAATACGCCTTTTTGCTTGCTAAATATACCAAAATGAGAAAGTAAACAGACCTTTTGAGCAAGCAATATGTCTTTTTGCTTGCTAAATATACCGAAATGAGAAAGTAAACAGACCCTTTGAGAAAGTAATATGTCCTTTTGCTTACTAAATATTATAAAAGGAGAAAGTATTTGGGCAAAATAAGTAAGTCAATAGGCTTTTCGCTTCTTAGAATTATAATGATCTAAGGAATAATTTGTTTCAGATGGGAATAATTGATTAGTTATAGGCAAGAAGTCAATAATCAATAAAACTTATGTATTGAGCGTTTTAAAGGTAACTATATTAATGAGACGGTTAATTTTAGGCTACTGCGTAGATGTAAAGAGGCTGGTCGTCAGACATCGCATCAATCATATTAGGATATAGCGATTCTACGTGAATTGGAAAAATCAGAGCTTCAGATCCCCGACTTCTTGAAGAAGTCGGGGATCTTGGGCTTCACAAAGGATTGAGAAATGCTATGTGTGCGATCGCTATATTTTCTTAGTTGCTAAAATAGAACCGAAACAAATAGTCTAAGTAGCTGACCAGTGCGAAGATATCAATTCTTTTATTTAATATTTTTTATCACCTTAGCTGTTATTCTTTTCTTTGCTTTATTTATAGATGTTTCACCATTAGTTAGTTGCGATAAATGGAAATATTCTGATACTTCATCTAGGAAGAAATATTACACTCATCCAGTGGACTTAGTTGTGACTCCTTGGCGTGGACAGCATCATGTTTATGGGACGTTTATCATTCCCAACGGTTATAACAATGACGGTTTTTTTACCCTGACATTACCAGGAAATAAAAGTTACTGTGGACAACTTAAAACTATAGCAGGCATATCAATCACTGGAATTTATACACAACCCCAAAACTATATTATTAGAGGATATTTAAATACTCGCATTGCTATTGTGCTAATTCTGCAAGGACATTTCGATGATTTAAAACAACCAGAAAACTGGAAACTTGGCTATTTTGAAAAAAAGAAAAAAAAGCATAATTCTAAACTAATATTCCAGCAATACAAGCAGTAATAAAACCTGCTAATAATCCTCCAATCATCGTCCTCACACCCAAACGAGCCAAGTCATGTTGGCGGTGAGGAGCCATACCTGTTAGTCCACCAATTGTAATTCCAATCGAGCCGATATTGGCGAAATTGCATAATGCGTAAGTTGAAATAATCACTGCTCGTTGAGAAATTTTGCCGTCTTGAATTAGCTGTTTTAAATCTAAGAAAGCAATAAATTCATTTAAAATTGTTTTTGTTCCTAATAGCGCCCCTACTTGTTGACAATCATTCCACGGAACACCCATTAACCATGCTACAGGAGCCATCACAAAAGATAATATCAACTGCAAAGATAATTGTGGCAAATTTACCAGGGAACCAAACCAGCCTAACAAAGCATTCAAAGCAGCAAGTAATCCTAAAAAGGCAATAATCATTACGCCAACATTAACAGCTAATTTTACGCCATCAATAGCACCTGTAGTAGCCGCATCAATTACATTTACATAGTTAGTTTCTACATCTATTTTCGCTTGGCCTACAGTCTGGGAAACTTCTGTTTCTGGGTACATTAATTTTGAGACAACTAAAGATGTGGGCGCAGTCATAAAAAAAGCCGCAATTAAGTGTTCTGCGGGAATACCAAAGGAAAGATAAGCGCCTAACACTCCACCAGCAATTGTTGCAAAGCCTCCTGTCATCACAGCATGGAGTTCTGATAAAGTCATACTTCCTATGTATGGTTTGACCATGAGTGCAGATTCTGTCGGCCCTAAAAAGATATTACCCGCACAAGATAAAGACTCGGAACCTGATGTTTTCATGGTTTTTATCATCACCCAGGCCAGCATATTGACAACTCGCTGTAAAATTCCGTAGTAATACAAAACACTAATAAAAGCAGAGAAAAAGATAATAGTTGGTAGTACTTGAAAGGCAAATAAATGGTCTTTAAAATTTTCGCCAAAGACAAATTTTGCCCCAACATCTGAAAAAGCTAAAAAATTACTGACAATATCTCCTAAAGATTTAAATATATTTAAACCCCAAGGTGTTTTCAATATTAGCAGTGCAAAAATAAACTCTAATCCCAAACCCCAAGCCACTGTTCGCCAGCGGACTGCTTGACGTTCCACAGATAAAGCATAAGAGATGCCAATAAAGACTAATATTCCTAGAGTGGAGATAGCACGTTCCATAGTAACTGCCGAAAATGTATAGCTATAATACTCGGCTATTAAGCATACATAAAAATGTAACTTTTTTAACTTTTGCAGTTAATTGCTTCGGTATGAAAAGATAATGCGATCGCCTGCTAATTGAGAAATAAACTCTATAAAAGCTCAAAGTTCAGAATTTTTAAGAAAACTTTCAGTGTAAAACGATGCCAAAGCTGATACCCTAAAATTTACTTTGTTTAAAAACTGTTTATGAATCGCATGTTTCGGCGCTATCATCGCCAATTAGCCATTATTCTATGTTTGCCCTTATTTTTAACTGTATTAACTGGCATGGGATACACCGTAGCCCATGAATGGTTACACCAAGATGAGTTAGGCGAATTCCTTTTAGGACTGCATACCCTAGAAATTATTCATTTAGAAGAAATTTACCCAATCTTGAATGGCTTAGGATTAGTTGGCTTGTTGATTACTGGCGTAACTATGACAGGTTTATTCCGCCAACGAGCCTCACAAGAATAATTTTGTGTTATGTGGGATAGAGTTAGCAGCAGAACTCACCAAGTCAGATGTTATTTATCAAGCAAAAATAAAATTTTCGTAGGGTGTGTTAGGCGCAGATTGTAAGCTAATTCATCAAAAAAACTGTATACGAGCGCCTAACGCACCGTTATAATATGACGGTGCGTTAGGCTGAAGCCATAAAGCACCCTACTGGACTGACTTTTAATAAAGCAGATAAAAGAAACAATTGTCTACTCAACTTTTGGAGTTTCTTGAGAAGTTATTTTTTCTTTTTGGCTGCTAGACTGTAATGTTGCACGAGTTATTAAGAACTTTTTACCCAAATCTGTAACATCAAGATATTTCGTTAAATCGATTGGTTGTCTACCATTATCACTTGCTTGAACCAAATCGCTAATATAACCAGAGTTAGTTTTAATTAATTTTAAATCTCGTAAACGTCTTAACTCGTCCGCTACTTTATCTGACACATAAAAATTATAATTAGTCTTGGTTTGGCAATGCTTATCGAGTTGCTCAATCTTCTCGTAATCCTTGTCTCCTAGCAGAAAATTATACATAAATGCTTGCATTTCTTCTAAATTATTTTGTTGTTTTTGTAATTGTTCTAACTGTCTTGCTTGCAGTTCATCAATTTCTTTTTTCTGTTTATTGACTTCTTGCTTGAGTTCCCTAAACTTAGCTGTAATCCTACCTTCTTTAGAAATACCAAAATCTTCTATTCTATTGAGCAAATCAGAATTGAAAAATAAAATAATGGCAATGACTAAAATGTCAGGAGTTTCTATTTTTCTTGGTTGTTGCCCTTCTTTAAAGAAGATAGGGCTAAATAAACTAAATATCAAATAGCTTAATGCTAATACTGATATAATTTCAATCCACCAATTTCTGTGGCTTTTATTCTGATCATCCTGTGATTTCTGATTTGTTTGGTTTTGATTATTTTCTTGATTCATAAGTAATTTTTTTAAATAAAATATAAACACGGTATAAGGAAATTAAACCGTGTTTTTTATACCAATTCCATAATGTCAAATAGATTCTGCACTTTGAAGATTTAAAACCGCTTTCAAGACTTCTTCATTTATAAAATAATTATCGTGAGATTGTCCATTAATTTGCTTTGATAAAGGAAGAGTAAATTTGAGTTTTCTATGATTTATTTTTGTATAATCACAACCTTCAGCAACAGGCGTTTTCGTACATAACCAATCTTGATTAGAATAAAAATCAAGCCACATTCCTATTTTGTCATTGTTAAAACATTTTTTGATATCTTGTTCAATCTGTTTAGACTTTGAAGAAAACATCTTTAAAGAACCTCCTGCAATAATGTAGCGAACTCGATGTTCTTGCTGATAATTCGCCAATACATTAGTAGCTATCACTGCACCAAAACTATGAGCTAATACAGTAATTTTGTCATACAGACCTGTTTCTAAAACTGCATTTAATGTTTCTGTAACTCTTTTACGAATTTTTGTTTTTAAAGACTTTCCCTCAGAGTTATCTTCTAAATACCGTGTAGAAAAATCTGCAACATCAGCTATCATGTTAATTGGTAAAGTACTGGACAATGCAGTTATACCTAGCCAAACAAACCAATTGGTCATGTTTTTTCCAAGTTCGCTGATTTGTTTTAAACCTTCTTTAATGTGTGTAACCCAATCTTGAGACATAGGCAAGCCATAAAGATTAACTTCATATCCTCCTAGAGCTACAAATGCCAGTGCAACTATTCCATAGAACCAATAAATCCATAACAACAAACCTATACCTAAACCTATAAGTAAAGGAGGAGAGTCTTTTAAGGCTACTAAGTCTTTGCTGACTATCCAATAAAATAATATAGATATACCACGGAACACCTGATTTTTAAGTTCGCTACTACTGAGTTGTTTACTGTTTAGATCATTCCAATAAGCATCATAAATATCAACCTCTTTAATGTTGTCTACATCTACGTATACTTTAAACTTTTTTCCTGTATACCCTGCAATTTTCTCCTCTCCGACTTCTTGAACTTTTGGGATTGCCAATACTTCAGTAAAACCAGTAGATAAACTATCAATAAAAAAATTTCTATCTCTACCAAGATAGAACCCATGAATAAAAATAACTGCTTCTCGATGGTTTGCCATTAGATATACTACCTAGTTATGTTTATTGATTGCTTAAATAAATATAGGACTTACGCAAAAAACTCTCAAACTCTTATTCCTCCGTGTCCTCCCGAAGTTTGCTCAACGCGGGGAACCCGCGCACGCAACTTCTCTCTGCGTCTCTGTGGTTCGTTATTCCGTAACTCGTGCGTAAGTCCTGAAATATTATAAATCACAAATATATTATTTATTGTGTGCTAATCTGCGAGAATTAGCCATAGCATCAATGCCTGATTTGCAGTTATTTTTTCTGGATATTATGTAATTAAAATAAAACATTTAAATGCCCCTAATAAAAATTAGGGGATGCTCAATAGAGCAGTTTTTTACAAACCCATGACAGTCCGATAATGAGCCTCTATTTCCGCAACAGTTGGCGACTGACGCTGAGTATCCCACTGACTGCGCTGGAATAATTCTTGTCGCAATTCATCGACATTAATTGTAGTAACTTTACCTTCAGCTACTATTTGTTTGCCATTTACCCACACACTATCAACCACATTTGTCGGTCGTCCTAAAACTAATAAACCGATGGGATCTGTGCGAGGTAATAATGATAAACTGGTCAAATCATAAAGGACTAAATCAGCTTGTTTCCCAACAGTCAGGGAACCAATTTTATCTGCCATATTCAAGCCTTTAGCACCACCCAAAGCTGCCATTTCTGTTGCTTGTCGGGGTGTAATCCAATATTGATAATCTCGTTCTGTGGTGTTGTGCAGGATTGAACCAATTTTAATAGCTTCTAATAAATCTTGAGAATCATTACTCGAAGCCCCATCACAACCAAATGTTACGTTTACTTGGGCTTGGCGATATTTTAAAATTGGCGCAATCCCACTACCTAAGCGCAAATTACTTAAGGGATTGTGAACAACTGTAGATTGAGTGTCGGCGAGAATTTCAATATCAAACTCATTTAACCACACACAATGGGCAAGAGAAGTACGATCGCCTAAATACCCAAGGCGTTTAAGATGTTCAACAGCACTACAACCGTACTTTTCTTGGGCGAGTTTTTCTTGGGCTTTAGTTTCTAGCAAATGCGAGTGACGACATAAATTATAGCGATCGCTCAACTCAATACAACCAGTAAATAAAGCATCACTACACAACTGAATCCCCGTAGGTGCAACTAAAATACTCACGCCTGCATCTGGGCGATGAAATTGTCTGACTGCTTCCTCAACGAGTGCTAAAGTTTCCGCCGTCGAGCGAAAATAAGGTTCGTGGTTACGTTCATTCTCCCCAGAAGGAATACCTGCGGTTAAAGACTCATCTTGAATTAACGGTGCAATAAAAGCCCGAATCCCAATTTCTCGGTAAGCGCGAACCGCAGAGGCGATAGTTTCTAACTCTTCGCCAGGAATTAACACCAGATGATCTACTACACTCGTACCCCCGGAAAGTAAAGTTTCTACCGCCGTTCCCAAGGCGCTGAGATAGACTTTTTCCGTGTCGAGGGGGGCAAAATCATACAAATGCGCCAGCCATAATTCTAAAGGCAAAGGCGGAATAATCCCGCGTTGCCACTTTTCCGAAGAATGGGTATGGGCGTTAACAAAACCGGGTAGTAGCAGTTTGTGTTCACCGTTAACTGCTGTCCCCACAACATTGAGATGAGGTGCGATCGCCGCAATTTTACCATCTACAACCTGCACATCTGTAGTGGAGTACACATCATCAGTGGAAATTAAGACATTTTTAATAGTAAAGTTCACCATATCCCTTAAATACTACGTTTCATCTATTTTATGAGTAGCATTTGAGTTGCAAAGTGTGTTTAAAAATCTGGGCATTCCGCCTCAACGACATTGCTTAAATGACTATTAACAAAATTGGCAACCCCTTTAGGATAAAGTTAGGAGTTAATTCAAACTTCTAGCTTTTTTCTATGACCAAAGAATTCGCTATTGGTAGCAAAGTCATAGTTGTGGCGCTACCACCCTACGTCAAAACCGCCGATCCTATGCCGATGTTACGTCCACCAGATGTCATACATCTAGGTGAAGAAGGTATAGTCCTTGACCGCCGTCCTGGAGGTTATTGGGGTATCCGTTTTACCAGAGGCGCTTTTCTTCTCGATAGTCAATACATCGAAAGCACAGATCCCCCTAGTGAATCTGAGCCAGGTGATCATAGCGACCAAGAATTATAAACTTATGTAAAGTTGTAATTCTAGTTTGCACAATGATTTCTCGGCGCAATTTTTTGAGTATCTTATTTGCCAGCTGCTTTGCCCTCATCAGTTGGTTCAACTTTTCACCTGCGGCTAACGCGTTGGGTGGTAAACTACCAGCATTAAATCAACCCGCACCAGAGTTTACATTGCCTACTAATACAGGCGACGGCAAAATCTCTCTGACTGACTTGCGTGGTCAGTGGGTAGTACTGTACTTTTATCCCAAAGACTTTACCTCTGGTTGCACCATCGAAGCGCGCCGTTTTCAGCAAGACTTACCCAAATATTTAGCAAAAAATACTCAAATAATTGGCGTGAGTGCTGATGATGTCGATTCTCATGCTGAATTTTGCGATTCTGAGGGACTAAAATTTCCCTTATTAGCTGATACAACTGGCGCAGTTAGCAAAGCTTATGGCTCTTGGATTGGTTTTGTCTCAATGCGCCACAGCTTTATTATTGATCCAGAAGGTATCTTGCGCGAGACTTTTGTCAAAGTTAATCCATCTGTTCACAGTCAAGAAGTGCTGGCAAGATTAGAACAATTACAATCTTCAGCTTCTTAGAGGATGTGTTTCCCTTGACATACTCCCCACCATTGAATGGTGGGGATTCTAGGCTCAAACAGCAATTGCAGGCAAAGCCCGACTTACATCGCCTCTTCTCTCGCGCACAGACTTGTAAGGTGTAACACACCCTAACTGGAAGTCAAAAGATTTACTCAAAATGCCTAAATGCTTTCTCAAACTGCGGTTTGATTTCTCAGAAAATTGTAGGGTGCGTTGAAGCAAAGCGTAACGCACCTCAAAAATAACGCTTATACCAATTTGAAAAAAGAATGCGACAGATAAGACCTCTTGCATAAATATTTTTTTGTCTCAGGGTAGATTAACAACCCGATGTTGTATTGAGTTGAATCGCTCATAGTTACTTGCTGGTTAAAGTCTCTGTAGTAGCGTGACAAGTCTAAATTATGTTGCTTTTTAAGGGAATTTACGGCAATCTGGATGTAGTCACTGCCCACAGCGTCTATGTTTGATGTCTTTCTAGCTCACAATAGCCAGGATAAACCACAAGTGAGAGCGATCGCCAGCTATCTTAAACAGCGCGGTTTAAATGTATGGCTGGATGAAGAGCAAATGTACGGAGGAGATACACCGTATAGAGAAATTGAAAAGGCGCTTTACAATTCTAAAACTGTAGTCTTCTTTATTGGTTCCTTTGGCTCAGGAAGATGGCAGGGAAATTTAGAATTACCAATAACTGTGGACTTAGTTATACACTCAAATACTAGATTGATTCCTGTCTTGCTACCAGGAATTAAAGAAATACCGCCAGAAGAAAATTACCGCTTTCTCAGAACAAAACTTTGGATAGAGTTTGAAACCATTGATGATATAAATGCACGTAAAAGGCTATACGACAGCATTTGTAGGAGTGTACAAACTGAAGTAAAGCAAGTGCAAACTGATGATCTCACTTCTGAGAAGGGAATAGACTACACGCAATTGCGGAATTTGCTAAAAGCCGGAAAATGGCAAGAAGCCGATAAGGAAACTTTAGCTGTCATGCTCAAAGCATCGGGCAGAGAACGGGAAGGTTGGCTTAATGTAGAATCTATCGAAAAATTTCCTTGTACAGACTTACGCACCATAGACCAACTTTGGGTAAAATACAGCAATGGACGCTTTGGTTTTAGTGTGCAGAAACGTATCCGGGAGAGCGTCGGTGGAACTCCTGATGCTGATTATGAAACTTATTGTAAGTTTGGCGATCGCGTTGGATGGAGAGTGAAAGGAAATTGGATAGACTACCCAGGAAAAGTTATTTTTAGCACTTCAGTTATTTTTAGCACTTCAGCACCAGAGGGACACTTACCTGTTTTTATTTTTTTAGCAGCAGAAAGCTAGTTCCTGTGGTTGCTTTGCTTCCAGTAGGTAGTGTACATGATTGCTCATAATACAAAGAGCATACAGTTTAAATCCATATTTCTCTTTTGCTTTTTTAATGGCATAAAGAAACACTTCCCGACACTCTAGGCGAGTGAGGCGAAATTCGCGGTTATTACAACGGGTGGTAATGTGATAGCAGAATCCAGGTTGAAAATTGCGGGATGGACGAGACATAAATTTATGACAGCGTTAGTCAAACGCACCACAAAATACTTACTCAAAATACCTCAACGCTTTCTCAAACTGCGGTTTGCTTCCTTTCCTCATTTCAGTAGGAGTAGCGACTGTCTTAAAAGTCAAGCGTACTTAAAAAGTCAAACTCATCATTTTATCTTTTTTTCAATAAACCTCATCATGAGTGCCAATATCAATTAGCACGATTGCATCCTCATCAGAATTCGGCTGAAATGTATAGATAATACGGCAATCATACTCGACCCAACAAGCCCACAAACCCTCCAAATCACCTTTTAATTTATGTGATTTCAAACTAGGCGCAAACGGATCAGTTATCAGTAATTCCAAAACCTCAAAAATTGTTTCCTCTAAGCGAGGATTTTTCCGAATAACTCTTTTAAAAGCACGCTTGAAGCTACTATCCCAAACAAGAATTCTCATTCTTCACTCAGCAAATCAGCCCGCAGTTCCTCAAGAGTACCATGCTTGGCTGTACCTGTTGTAATTGCTTTCAGTGTTTGTGCCGCATTTGTAGCAATTTCTTTACGCCGTTGTTCAATGCGTCTTTTAGAAATCAGTTCGAGTAGTAAATCTTGCTCTTCAGTGGAAAGAGCCTCTACATATTCAATAACTGTCTGAAAAGATACAATTTTGCTCATCGACAGTGTTGATATTTGTGAAAAAGCTGCTAAGTTCTTATTTTACAGCATTTCTCGATAACAATGAATTTTAAACAACGACAATGCGATCGCACATCGATATTATTTTTTCCAACTCAGTTACTCAGCTGCATTAATTGGTGCAACTAACGTAAATACAGTAATTTCAGGACGAGCAAATAATCGTAAATGTAAACCTGTCATTCCTAAGCCTCTGTTAGTATACAAAAACATCTTGCCTACTTGATATTTTCCTAAGTAATACTTCTTCGCAAAAGGCGGAAGTACAGGCGGTGTGATAAATGGTAAGCGTATCTGTCCGCCGTGAGAATGTCCTGAAAGTTGCAAATCAAACCGCCCTGTCGCTGCGCTGGTAATAGCAAAGTCTGGTTCGTGGGCTAACAATATTGCTGCGCCTGTTTTGGGTAATTTCTGCATCACTAAATCTAGGCGGCTTTTACCCATCTGTACATCATCTACACCCGCAATATGTAACATTGAATTCCCACGTTTGAGTGTATAGATATCATTGCCTAAGTAAACAATATTGCTTTGTTGTATGGCTTTGATAATTGCTTGAGTATCATTCTCGTGGTCGTGATTTCCTAATATAGCTACAGTTTTATCTTTGGGTGTGAAGTGATTTAAAGAAACTGTTAGCGAAGGGATGAATTGTGGTAGATTGCGAGTGACTAAATCACCTGTAATTGCAATTAAATCGGGTTGTTGTTGGTTAACTAGTCGGACTATTCGCTTGAGTCTTCGCGGACTCATCCAGCGATCGCGGTGAACATCACTAATTTGGACAATGCGATAACCGTTAAATTCTGCGGCGAGATTGGGTAATGTCAGTTGTAAAGAATTAATTTCAATCCAATTCGGTTCAATTAAATGGGCATATAGTAAAGTGCAGCAGCCAAGCAATATGCACCATCTTATACATCGAAAAGCTGATCTGCTGGCTTTTATCAACCACTTACGAGTTCTCAAGACACAATCTCCTTCGATGTGATTGCCAGTTTTCTTGTCAAGCTTGTTATTTAAAATTTCGAGATTAATTTTCCTTTATCAGAGAAAATTAAATAAAGACCCAAGTCATAAGGGAGTGGAAAGTAGGGAATAGGGAGTCGGGAGTAACTAGTCCAAAGCGGCGGTGACTAATCTTGTGGAAGTGCGGGTTTTGTTCGTGTGCAAGATGAACCACGACTTCAGTCGCTTAGTCCAAGGTCAAGATGTTTAAAAACACATTCTTCTCCTACTCCCCACTCCCTATTCCCAACTTCCCACGTTTGTTAAGAGTTAAAATAAACAGATGTGATATACTTACTGTTTCTTTACTCCTGGTTTTATGGGACTGCCAATTGTTGCAATTATCGGCCGACCGAATGTCGGCAAATCCACCCTGGTTAATCGTCTCGCTGGGGAACAAACGGCGATTGTCCACGATGAACCAGGTGTGACACGCGATCGCACTTATATGCCTGCTTTTTGGAATGATCGCGAGTATTTAGTGGTAGATACAGGTGGTTTAGTCTTTAACGATGACACCGAATTTCTGCCATTGATTCGTCAGCAAGCACTAGCAGCCCTCAGCGAAGCAAGTGCAGCCATTTTTGTAGTGAATGGTCAGACAGGCCCCACACCAGCTGATGAAGAAATCGCCGAATGGTTACGTCAACAACCAGTACCAGTACTCCTGGCTGTGAACAAATGCGAATCTCCAGAACAAGGCTTAATTCAAGCAGCCGAGTTTTGGGAATTGGGGTTAGGAGAACCATACCCGATCTCTGCAATTCATGGCAACGGTACAGGCGACTTACTCGATGAGTTAATTAAACACATTCCGCCTGTAACAGAAATACCAGAAACAAACGAAATTAAAGTAGCGATCATTGGTCGCCCAAATGTGGGTAAATCAAGTTTATTAAATGCTTTTGTGGGTGAGGAAAGAGCCATTGTTAGCCCCATTTCTGGCACAACGCGAGATGCTATAGACACTTTTATCGAACGTGATGGGCAACAATATCGGCTGATTGATACTGCCGGGATTCGCAAAAAGAAAAACATAGACTACGGGACGGAATTTTTTAGCATCAACCGTGCTTTTAAAGCCATTCGCCGCGCCGATGTCGTTTTATTAGTCCTAGATGCTTTAGACGGAGTTACGGAACAAGACCAAAAATTAGCAGGGCGCATCATTGAAGAAGGTCGAGCTTGCATCGTTGTTGTCAATAAATGGGATGCCATTGAAAAGGATTCTCATACTATCTACGATTACGAAAAAAGTCTGCAAGAGCGACTACACTTTACGGACTGGGCTTCGACTATCTTTGTTAGTGCCTTAACAGGACAACGGGTAGAAAAGATTTTAGAATTAGTTGTTCAAGCAGCCACAGAACACAAGCGCCGTGTGAGTACATCGGTAATTAACGAAGTCTTAGAAGAAGCTGTCAGATGGCACTCACCCCCAACTTCTCGCGGTGGTCGTCAGGGCAAAATTTATTATGGTACTCAAGTTAGCACCCAACCACCAACAATTGCTTTGTTTGTGAATGATGCTAAACGCTTCAACGACAACTACCGCCGCTATATCGAAAGACAATTCCGCCAACAATTAGGCTTTAAGGGTACACCCATTCGTCTATTCTGGCGAAGTAAAAAAGTCCGTGATGTGGAAAGTGGTAACGTTAACCGCGCAACTCGCGTTTAAAAGTGCTGAGTGCTGAGTGCTGAGTGCTGAGTATGGAGAAGTAAAAGGAGTAGACAAGGGCGAGGGGGTAGACAAGGTAGAGTGTGCTAAACGTTAAATGTCAGAGCAAAATAGACAAGAATTAGAAACCTTAACTTATCGTACTTAAGAAACTTTAATCCTCAGCACTCATAACTCAGCACTCAGCACTGAAAAATGGATTTACTGCGATCGCTACCACTAGGGCTATATTTAGAACAACCACAAACTTGGCTGCATAAACTTGATCCCCGCGTCAAGATTGCCTGGTTGATGAGTTTTTTAACTAGTTACAGCTTTGCGACTAACGAATGGCGCATCTTGTTAGTCGTGCTGTTAATTCTATTTACCTTAGTTGCCAAAATTCCCCGCCGAGTTTGGCAGCAACAATTAGGTTGGTTATTAACACTTACAATTTTAGTATTATTTATTGCCGCCGTTAGCCCCGATGGCTTGGGGGTGAATTATCAACCCCGTCTCCCAGCCAATGAACAAATATTAGCTCCCAAGTCCAACTCACCCAGCTCAACTCCCCAGCCAGCACTCAGCAATAAAAAATACTCTTACGTCCTGTTTCATCAAGGGCCAGTTAGAATCACCCGCCGTTCTTTAGATTTAGCAGTGCGTCTGAGTACCATTTTATTTACGGTGATTTACAGTACTAACTTATATCTGTTGACAACTGCACCAGAAGAAATTACGGCAGCGATTGAAAGTATTATGCAGCCCTTACGCAGACTCAAGTTACCTGTAACAGAAATTACCTTGACTTTAACTTTGTCCTTGCGATTTATTCCCCTAGTTTTAGAAGAAGTACAGAATTTGATTCGCTCAGTCATGACAAGGGCAATTAATTGGAAAAAACTAGGGTTAAAAGGTGCCGTTAAAGTTTGGATGATTGTCGCCGAAAGACTGTTAGAAAATTTGCTATTAAGGGCAGACCAAATGGCTAATGCGATGATGGTGCGCGGTTTTACCAGCCCTAACGAACACAAAGTACAGTGGCATGAATTACGACTCAAAAGATGGGATTGGTTTGCGATCGCCACTTTAACTTTATTCTGGGGAGTGCGGGTAATTTCCGGTAATCAATTTTAAGCTGTTCACTTATTATGACCAAGCCTTGGCATTGGCGATCGCTCCCCCTAGAAAATCGTACTGGCGCGGAAATTTTCGCCGCCTTATTTCTCCCTAGCACACCATCAGGCATTGCTACCCTGCTAGAAAGTCCTTACCCCACCCCCCCAAGCCAACCCCAACTCAGCCGCTATTCCATCTGTGCAGGCGCTCCCCGGATAGTCGATGGAGTACCGCAGATGTGGACACCGCAATTAGGTCAGGTTTTCCCATTTTTAGAAAATTTACTACAAAGTAGGGGTTTAGGGGTACAAGGGTGTACTTCGACTGCGCTCAGTAACCAGGGTGTAGGAGAACAAATATTTAACTCATCCCCTTCCCCCCTGCCCCTGCCTCCCTCACATCTCCCCTTCACCGGTGGTTGGCTAGGATGGCTTGGCTATGATGTTGCTTGGGAAATTGAACAGTTACCTTTTGCTAAATCTGATACTTTACCCTTCCCCGTAGCCTTTTGGTATGAACCAGAATCATTTGCCGTTTTGGATCATGTTGAACAAATTCTTTGGCTAGCAGGTAGTGACATTAATGATGTAGATAGGTTAAAAATTCTTTTAGAAGATAAAAATTCAGGGAATTCACTCTACCAAGTTACCTCCTCACCGCATATACCCATCACTTCTGCCCCTGAGTTCTTCACATCGCAGTCAGATTATGAAACATCCGTTAACCGCGCCAAAAAATATATTCAGGCTGGAGATATCTTTCAGGCGAATCTTTCTTTGCGATTTGCAGCATCTACAACGGCTTCTGGCTGGTCAATTTACCAAGCATTACATAAAATCAATCCTTCGCCCTTTGCCAGCTACTGGCAGACTCCTTGGGGTGAAGTAGTCAGTTGTTCACCAGAAAGGTTAGTGCTGTTGCAAAATCAGCAAGCGCAAACTCGACCAATTGCTGGGACGCGATCGCGCGGTACTACTCCAAAACAAGATGATCAACTGGCACAAGAACTACTCAGCAACACCAAAGAACGTGCAGAACATATCATGCTGGTAGACTTAGAACGCAATGATTTAGGGCGAGTGTGTGAATGGGGAACAGTAAAAGTTGACGAACTGCTCACAATTGAGCGATATAGCCATGTTATGCACCTTGTCAGCAACGTTAAAGGTACTTTAAAATCCAACCAAAGCGCCGTTAATTTGATTCGTGCCATGTTCCCAGGCGGCACAATCACAGGGTGTCCTAAAGTGCGGTGCATGGAAATTATTGAAGAATTAGAACCTGTGCGGCGTAGCCTGTTCTACGGTTCCTGTGGCTATCTCGACTGGCGCGGTAACTTGGACTTAAATATCTTGATTCGTACCCTACTGTTAGCACCCGCATCTCCAGCTAGAAAGCAAGGAAGCAGCAAATCAGAGCCAGAATATCCACAAAATGCCCTACTCCCCACTCCCCACTCCCCACTCCCCAGACAAATCAAAACCGTCTGGGGACAAGTGGGTGCGGGGATTGTGGCAGACAGTGATCCTGAGAGAGAATGGTATGAATCTCTGCACAAAGCGCAAGCACAACTAGCCGCTCTGAAAATGCTTAATTACCAATAAAATGTGCTGAATTAAAATTGGTGCAACGCCTAATTCCTGAATAATGAATCATCAAAAGTTGGCAATTGTTGGCAATTTTGTGCCACAAAATAATAATTATGGCAACATGGAGAGAAGCCAGCGCCAACATCAATTTGAGAGTCAGCCTTGGCTATGGCAAACTTTAGAGGGTCAATCTTGTGGCAACTTGGCAACCCTAAACAAAAAAGCAGAGATTTTTTGTGTTGCCGATCGCAAATAAGTACAAGTTACCCTAGTTTGATCAATCCCTGTGTGCTTTTACCTTTTCCAACTCTTAGCTTCATTTGCCTACTAGGCATCATCATCAAGGATTTCAGCACTGCCAAGCGATGGCAGAAGTCACTCAATTGGAGTAGTTTTAACTAAATATTCTGACGAACAGGTATGATCATCGTCTGGATGTTTGTCTAAAACTACAAATCAATATACATACTCCTACCTTGACTCTTAAATGACTCCAGAAAATCCTGAAATTTACATCAATCATCCAACTTGGGGCTTACTTTATCGGATCTGTGTGGTTGACGATAACCAAGATATGTTCACTACACTGTATGCCCAACGCTTATTTTTTCTGGTCACAAACGACGTTAAAGGTATTAAATTTCAACCCATTGGACGCACTGAGGCCAGAATGATGTTAGAAAATCGTTTGCGGACTCTACGCCGTAATGGTTCATCTCAGGAGTACGATCAGCTTCAGAGTGTTTTCCAACGCACGTTCCAATGAGTAGTTCGATTGACGAACATATTGCTAATATTCGCGCCTCACTGCCATCTTCTGTCAGGTTAATTGCTGTCAGTAAGCAAGTTCCGGCGGAGATGATTCGTTTAGCTTACAACGCCGGAATTCGTGATTTTGGCGAAAGTCGGATCCAAGAAGCTGCCAGTAAACAAGCTCAGTTGCAAGACTTATCAGATATTACGTGGCACTTGATTGGACATTTACAAAGTAACAAAGCCAAAAAGGCACTAGAACTATTTGAGTGGATTCACTCTGTAGATAATTTAAAGCTGGCGCAGCGATTAAATCAACTAGCACAGCAGCTAGGAGTCAGCCCAAAAGTGTGTCTGCAAGTCAAAATCCTTCCAGATCCTCAAAAATCTGGTTGGACTGTTCCAGAATTACTTGCTGACTTATGGGAACTCAACCAGTGCCAGTTTTTACAAATTCAAGGATTGATGACAATTCCGCCTCTGGGGTTGACTGAGGCGGAAATTTTGCAAGTATTTAATAGCACTCGTGATTTAGCCAAAGAAATTCAGTTACAAAACTTGCCAAATATTCAAATGCAGCAACTTTCAATGGGGATGTCCGGTGACTATCAACTGGCAGTCCAAGCGGGAGCAACGATGGTAAGATTGGGAACTATTTTATTTGGCGATCGCCATTAATTTCTCTGACAGCAATTCTTGATGATTTGTACCAAAGCTTCTAGGTAGGCAATACAGATAATTGTCCTATACTACTGGTACAATAAAACACTAAAAAAAACATTAAAAAAAGTAACGAAACATCAAAAAAACCTGCAATTAAGCTTTATATCCTAAAATCTTTGGGATATAATCTTGACTCATTATTGTATCTGGGTTAAGGTACAGGCGTTTACAAAAGCGTCGGTTCGTTATCTATAGTTGTAACAGAAGCTACAAACAGCGATAAGATTACTAAATTGTCCGTCCTTTGTAGTGATCTTTAGTGGCTACATCAACTAACAGCCAAATCGATAAAGGTAATTTGCATCAGGAGCGTACCAAATGAACAATATATTTTCCAAACTCCGAGATTTCGTAGGGCTAAACGAGCAGGTAGAATACGAATATTACGAGGAAGAACCAGATACAGATAACTATCAAAATCTGTATCAAGAGGAAAATCCTCAGCCTGCACCAGCGGAAGCTACTACACAGAATCGACGTTGGCGGGAACCCATGTCTACAATGGGGAATGATGTAGCAACAGGATCAAAGTCTACGATGGGGAACGTAATTGGTATGCCAGGAGCAGTGAACGGGATTTCTGAAGTATTAGTACTTGAGCCTCGTACATTTGAAGAAATGCCCCAGGCAATTCAAGCCTTGCGTGAGCGGAAGTCAGTAGTACTTAACTTGACAATCATGGATCCAGATCAAGCACAACGCGCTGTTGATTTTGTTGCTGGTGGAACTTACGCATTAGATGGACATCAAGAGCGGATTGGAGAAAGCATCTTTTTGTTTACGCCAAGCTGCGTGCAAGTCAGCACCCAAGGTGGAGTTATTCATGAAGTACCACAACCGCCAGCTCGTCCCGTACGCACCGCCCCAACTGCCACACCAAACTGGGGAAATGAATCTAATCGCATGGCACAATAAGTTTAAATTAGTCGTTAGTCCTTTGTCCTTCGTCCTTTGTCCCTTGTTCTAAGATACAAATGACTAATGACAAGTGACTAATGACCAATAATCAATGACTACAAAATTTGGCTTAATTGGTGGTGGGGTAATGGGAGAGGCGCTGTTATCCCGCCTGCTTGATCGGGGCATCTACCAACCCGCAGAAGTAATAGTGAGTGAACCCCAACCGACGCGTCAAGCTTTTTTACAGCAGCAATACGATGTGACTGTGACGACAGATAACAGCTTGGTATTTCAACAAGCGCAGGAAGTCGTGTTTTTAGCTGTGAAACCGCAAGTATTTAGTGCGATCGCTCAAGAATTAGCAGATATTGTTTTAGTAGAACATTCCCCTCTGGTGATCTCGATTTTGGCAGGAGTGCCTTTACATCACCTAGAAGCAGCATTTCCAGGATTACCAGTAATTAGAGCTATGCCCAATACCCCAGCAACCGTAGGGGCGGGTATGACAGCTATTTGTTCCGGTGCGTACACCAATGCCAAACACCATCAAATAGCAGCGGAGATATTTTCAGCAGTGGGAGAAGTTGTGGAAGTTTCCGAAAGCTTGATGGATGCTGTTACAGGGCTATCTGGTAGTGGCCCGGCTTACGTCTCTATATTAGTAGAAGCCCTAGCCGACGGTGGAGTCGCCGCAGGTTTACCCAGAGGAATCGCCAATCAACTCGCCCTGCAAACAGTCTTGGGAACCGCACAATTACTGCACGAAAGCAAAATGCACCCAGCCGAATTGAAAGACCGAGTTACCAGTCCTGGCGGGACAACAATTGCGGGAATTAGCCAATTAGAAAAAGCCGGATTTCGCTCTGCTTTAATTGAAGCAGTCAAAGCCGCCACAGCGCGATCGCAAGAATTGGGAAAATGAGAGGCTAGGGGTTAGAGGCTAGGGGTTAGAGAGACATAAAGCATAATACCTAGCCTACAGTTCCAAACTATTTACCATTGACTATTGACCATGAACAAATAACTAATGACGAAGTTGACAAAAGACCCGTTAATATAGTAAACAGTCTGGTTGCAAATGTGATTGAGTGAATTATCCCGCACCGTCTCCAGAAATCAACTTAGGGTCGATATTTCCCTTTGATCTGGATCAGTTTCAGAAAGATGCGATCGCGTCCCTCAACGCTGGACGCTCTGTAGTTGTATGTGCGCCTACGGGTTCTGGCAAAACCTTAGTCGGAGAATACGCCATCTATCGCGCCCTAGCACGAAGAAAACGCGTATTCTATACCACCCCTCTCAAAGCCCTATCAAACCAAAAACTCCGCGATTTTCGTGAGAAGTTTGGTGCCGATTTAGTGGGACTGTTAACCGGTGATGCGTCTATTAACCGAGATGCACCAATTCTGGTGATGACCACAGAAATCTTCCGCAATATGCTCTATGGCACACCCATCGGGCAAGTTGGCATTTCCTTAGTTGATGTGGAAGCAGTGGTATTGGATGAATGCCACTACATGAACGATCGCCAACGCGGTACAGTTTGGGAAGAATCGATTATTTACTGTCCCCCTGAAGTGCAACTAGTAGCCCTCTCCGCCACAGTTGCGAACAGCGAACAACTAACAGATTGGTTAAATCAAGTCCACGGCCCCACAGACCTGATTTATTCTGATTTTCGCCCAGTTCCTTTGGAATTTCACTTTTGTAATCCCAAAGGTCTGTTTCCTTTGCTGAATGATAGTAAAAACAAAATTAATCCCCGCTTAGTTAAGAAACACAGAAAAGGACAAGCTGACAAAGGTAAAAACGGCAGACCAGAAGCCCCAGGCATCATTTATACTTTGAGCCAGCTCCAACAGCGAGATATGCTCCCCGCCATTTACTTTATCTTCAGTCGTCGGGGATGCGATAAAGCAGTGGCCGAGGTGGGTGATTTATGGTTAGTCAATGGCGAAGAGTCACAAATCTTACGACAACAAATCGACGATTTTTTAAACCGTAACCCCGAAGCCGGACGTTCGGGACAAATTGCGCCCCTATATCGCGGCATTGCTGCCCACCATGCGGGGATTTTACCTGCTTGGAAAGTACTTGTAGAAGAACTATTCCAGCAGGGATTGATTAAGGTGGTATTTGCGACGGAAACCTTAGCCGCAGGCATTAATATGCCTGCCCGCACCACTGTTATTTCCACCCTGTCAAAACGTACCGATACTGGACACCGCTTGTTAAATGCCTCAGAATTTCTGCAAATGGCAGGTCGGGCTGGTCGGCGAGGAATGGATAAACAAGGTCATGTCGTGACAGTTCAAACTCCCTTTGAAGGAGCCAAGGAAGCCGCATATCTGGCAACATCTAAACCAGATCCACTGGTAAGCCAATTTACACCCAGCTATGGCATGGTGTTGAACTTACTGCAAACTCACACCATAGAACAAGCTAGAGAACTAGTAGAACGCAGTTTTGGGCAGTACATAGCCAACTTGCACCTCAAACCAGAATACGATGAGATTGCCGAACTGCAAGCCCAATTAGCTCAACTCCAAGAACAAATCGCCGCCGTAGATGAAAACGAAATTGCTGTTTATGAGAAATTACGCCAACGTCTAAAAGTCGAACGTCAGTTATTAAAAACTCTGCAAAAACAAGCCCAAGATGACCGCCAAGAAGAATTAGTCATGATGTTGGGTTTTGCTGTTTCGGGAACCCTATTAAGTCTCAAAGGTAAAAACATCACTGTATCTGCACCCATAACAGCAGTTTTAGTTGGTAAAAGCCCTGGGGTACAAGCGCCATATTTTGTTTGTTTGGGACAGGATAACCGTTGGTATGTGGCGACAACGGAAGATGTGATGGATTTACATGCGGAACTACCCCGCATTGACGTGCCAGCAGATATACTGCCGCCGCCAGAATTAATTTTCAAGCCAGGACAATCTTATCGTGGGAATGACCAAACAGATGCGATCGCCCAACTCATTCCCAACCCTGACGAAACTCTAAATTTACCACCAGAAGTTGCAGAACAACTCAGTCGTGTTACCGCCATTGAAGAACAAATCGAAAATCATCCACTGCGCCAGTCTGGTAATGCTTCAACAATTTTTAAACGCAGAGCGCGTTATGTGGAACTAGAAGCTGAACTCGAACAACTGCAAGAGCAAGTCGCCCAACAATCACAACGTCATTGGGAAGAATTTCTCAATTTGATTGAGATTTTGCAACACTTTGGTTGTTTGGATAATTTAGTACCCACAGAATTAGGACAAATTGCCGCCGCTATTCGTGGAGAAAATGAATTGTGGCTAGGTTTAGTGTTTGCCAGCGGAGAACTTAATCAATTAGATCCGCACCACTTAGCCGCAGCCGTAGCAGCTTTGGTCACAGAAACTCCCCGTCCAGATAGTCGAGTCAACTTTGATTTGAGTGAAGAAGTAGCAGAAGCTTTAACAAAACTGCGGGGGATTCGCCGTCAAATGTTCCAACTGCAACGGCGCTATAATGTGGCGTTACCCATTTGGTTGGAATTTGAGTTAATTGCCCTTGTGGAAAAATGGGCATTAGGTATGGAATGGACAGAACTATGCAGCCACACCAGCTTAGATGAAGGCGATGTCGTGCGAATTTTACGCCGAACGCTAGATTTATTATCTCAAATTCCTCATGTTCCCCATTTACCAGAAGTTTTGCAGCGTAATGCTTATCGTGCGATGCAGTTAATTGATAGATTCCCAGTCAATGAGGTAGTTGAGTAAGTTTTTTAGGGAGTCGGGAGTGGGAATAGCTGATATGAATTTATTCCTCCTGCTCCCTACTCCTGTGCCCATTAAGGTGCTAATCGAGCTTTACCTAGACGCTGCTTTTCATACCATTGTGCGATCGCAGGTGCCCACTCGGCAAAATGCGGCCACATTAATTCGCACAACTTCTGAATTTCTAATTGAGCATCCTTTTTATTTCTCAGGTCGCAAAAATGCAAAAATGACCTGACATTAAAGCTAACTACAAAATGCTGACGATAATCAAACGGTACTATGCCTCTAGCATGTTCTTCAGACATCCCAGCTTGGAAACTTGCTGCATATCTTTTAGCTGCTTCCATGCACCATTCTAAATCTGCGGCGCGTTGCTCTGGTGAATAGTAATATTTTTTGCCCTGTCTATCTGTGTAATAACCAACAGGACGCAGGTAAAAGACATCTTCTATGTCTTTTTTTTCTTCTAATATTTGTAAAAATTGATTACCTGTATAACGAAATGAATTGTGAACAACTACGCCATTAGCGACAAAATTGTGCCATTTGCCATCTACTTCTAAATCATAAGTTTTTTGCAACCCTAAATAGCGCACTTGCACAACTTTCATTGGGTGCGCTTTTAATTTTCGTCCCGTGGGTTTTGGTTTTTGAGCAAGAGCCACAATAGGAACAAAATTTTGGGCAAATTCTAGTTCTAATCCCTGGTTATGAATTTGTCGGTGACACTTTTCACATACAGTAACTAAATTTTCAAAGTCATAACCTTTTTCTGGATGTGAATACACAGGCAATAAGTGATGAGCATGAAGCAAACCTCCACGAATACCACAAGATTGACAAGTAAAATCAAACTTTTCATGTACTTGAGGAGCAACAGTTCGCGTCCAAGCGCCAATTGAAACTCGTTCTTCTATTACCCCACCTTTCCAAAAATTACTATCTTCTCCTCTGCGAGTAAACTGTTTTGACCTTTCTCTTCTTTGCTGTCTTTGCTCAGAAGTTAAATTTAATTGATAAGCTCCATGTAGACCTTTATTCCAAGGATTTTTGGTTCCAGAGGGAGATTTATTTAGCTTTAAATCGTAAAGATAAACCCACTTTTTGATTGCTTCTATTGAACAACCAGCTTTTTCAGCCATTTGTCTCACAGTTAAACCAGCCGATAACTGTTCTTGCAACCAAGTTTTATCTCGATACAACCCCTCACCAACAATAACTCCGTTGGTCATTAAGTAACAATTTTGGTTATATGTAATAACTTCTCTATTATTATTCGTTACTAACTCTAAAGCTTCTCCCATAGTCTGCCAACCTCGCTCAGTTAGCAAGCGATGATTTTCTGTACAGTCTAACGTTCTGCCATCTTCTAGAGTTAAGCGGTAAACAGGTTGTAGTCCTTGGTCAAAAACTTCTTTAATGTGGCCGATTTCAAAAATACCCGTTTCTTCATTTAGAACACGCAATTTCATTTTTCGCAGTCGTGTTTTACAATCTCTGCGATATATTCCTGGTGCTTCTCCCTTACGTCCTCGAATTTTTCTTTCACGAAGGGCTTTTTCACCGTTAGTCCATAAATCGTAAAGTTCGGAAATTTTGATTTTTGTTAAACTACCCGAAGTTTTAACAAAAGTAACCTCGCTATCTCCACTCAGACATTGAACATCAAAACTCACGCCCACGCGATGAGTCCGGGCTTGTTGCATGACGCTGTGCGGAAAATAACCACAGTTGAAGACAATCTGAGGATGTTCTAGCGGCCCGTAGTGTCCCCGTTCTCCTGCTAAAAGTCGTTTAACAATAATTTCGCCACATTGTGATTCCGTAGGCCATGAGTCTCGTTCATCAACCACAAATGCGTCGGTATAGTCCTGGTGCATCGCAGCGTAAATGACTTGCTGCGGATTTGGTGTTTTGGTAATAACCTCTACTCGGAATCGATGCATGGGTTTTCTCAGACTAGGTACAAACGAGGATCAAAGCCTGTATGTGAAACATGGCTGGAAACTCGATCAATGATCATATATCTTTGGGCAGACTCAGATACTTTACAAAAATTAATTTTAACGTTACACTTCTTTACAAATGAAAGTAATTGGGGAAAATTTCATGCGTAGTAGTGGTTCGATTGTTGATGATCAGGGCAAGATGAACAACTTTGCGGTTGAGCCAAAAGTTTATGTAGATGAACAAGGCGATCGCACTGGCTTTACACCCTATGCAGAACTACTCAATGGTCGTTTAGCAATGATTGGTTTTATCTCGCTGATCGCATTAGAAGTATTTACTGGACATGGCGTTTTTGGATTGTTATCTAGCCTGTAATAACTGATACCAAGTTGCAGTAAAAGATATTAACCAGGAGTGGGAGTAGGAATATTATTTCTGAAAGCAACTTAGTATGAACTTTAAAAACGCAATTATTTCTTAAATTAAAAAGAGACGAGAGATTTCCCGTCTCTTAATTTTTTAGTAGGGGCGAACGGCCGTTCGCCCCTACAATAATCTGTACCTCACAAGATTAGGAAACGCTATAGTATTCCTACTCCCCACTCAATTGCGATAAGCAATCACAGCATAAAAGGGATCGCCAGCGCCAATACCCATCAACTGTAAGAAATAAGGCATTGTTGACTGGCGAACAATTACTTCTGGAGTAGTAAATCCAGGTACTGAAGTGAAGTAGTGCTTGACTAATTCGACTCTAGATACTTCGGAAGCATCACGCCAAGCTTGAATGGCTTTTTGAAAAAACATCCGGTTAGAGAAGCTGATAATAGCAATACCACCAGGTTTGAGAATGCGATGAATTTCCGAAAAGATGGCTTCGGGATATTGTAGATACTGCACAGAAACGCAGATAAGAACAGCATCAAAATCTTGATCTGGTAGCGGTAGCTGAGGATTATCGTTGAGATTCTGAACAAAATAATGATTTAAGCGAGGATTACGTGCTAACTCTTCAGCGTTGAGTCCGTGTCCTTCAATATGGGCAAACTCCATTTCCTCTGGTAAATGAGATACCCAACTGCTCATCATATCAATGATGCGGGTGTTGGGTTTGAGGCGATCGCGGTACAAATCTGTTAGCTGTTGAATAAACCCATCATCAACATGAGTGACAAAGCGAGGATAGGCATAAAATAGCTGATCATCGGTATCATCTAATTTTTGGCGTTGATTTGGTCTCAATAGCATAAATGTCTATTTTGTAAAAGTTTTTGAGAAAATAAGGTCGTCATTTGTCCTTCAGTGCAACTGTTAGTATTTTTGCAGACGACCAATCTGTTACATATTTTAATAAAATCAGTCTGAATCAAGTTAAAAATACTCTACTCACCAAGCTTTATCTAGCCCCTAGCCTCTAGTCTCTAGCCCCTATTTTCGGAATTCAATGTTGTATAAATCACCCTTATTGCAATCTATTTGGCGACAATTTCGATTATCAGCCGCATTTCCTTATGTCAGTTTGTTAATTGGGCTACTGCCTTTATTATTATTTACCTCTGGGCAGAATAGCTTAATGGCACATGATGAAGGGCTTTATGCTTGGCGGGCGCGTCGAATGTTTGATTCTGGTGATTGGGTAGCACCTTGGGGTACTGTGCATCATAAAACACCTGGTTTTTATTGGATAATTGCCAGTGCTTATACAGTATTTGGTATGAGTGAAGTTAGTGCCAGAATTCCCAGTGCGATCGCTGGAATATTGTGTTTATTTCTTATATATGAAATTGGCAAAATTATTTTCAATCAAAAATTAGCTTGGTTAGCTGCTGCTATCTTGAGTGTGGAATTTCTGTGGCTGCAACATTGCCGCTTAGGTGCGCCTGATGTGCCGATGATTTTTTTAGTTTTATTGGCTATTTTTTCATTACTTAAAGCTGAATTACAACCACAATATTCTGCTGTTTGGCGATTGATTGCAGGTTTATGTTTAGGCTTAGGCTTTTTAGTCAGAAGTTTTATGATTTTTTTGCCAGCAATGGCAATGTTACCTTATCTCGTTGGTGAACATCGTCGTCACCGTCATCTTGCTAGCCCTGTTTTATATTTAGGTTTAATATTAGGTTTTATCCCGACTTTAATTTGGCTGTGGTTAAGTTGGCAGCGTTATGGTGGTGATAGTTTAAATGCTTTATTGCAGTTCGTTTTTCAACTAGGTTCTGAGGAAAGAGAAGGAAACGGCATCATATTTTATTTTTGGAATGTGCCTTTAAAAGCCTTTCCTTGGGTGTTTTTTAGTGCTTTAGGTTTAGTTGTAGCCTTTCGCCGCCCTATCCCTAATTATCATTTATTATTAGTCGGCTTTCCTATAGTTTTATTTGCAGAACTTAGTATTTTCTCAACTCGCTTATCTCACTATAGTTTAGGACTATATCCTTTCATCGCTTTGTTAGCAGCTTTAGGTTTAGATTGGTTAGGAAAGGTTTACGAAAAAACACAACCACCAAGAAATCTGCCGCGCAATTTAAGTTATGGCTTTGGTGGATTAGGCATTTTACTTTTATTAGTAGGTATATACATTTTAATTTGGGGTAATGCAGACATCCGTAAGTATGCACCCCTTGGCTTAATTGTCGGATTAAGTTGGTTAATTTTACCTGGAGTGTGGATTGGTCGTCATCACTATAAGCACAAGTTTTTCACAGCAAATTATTGGTTAGCTGGGTGGTTGATTCCTTGTTGGTTAGGTTTAGCTGTGGCTGGTAGTTTGGGATTAATAGGTGATTATAATCCGGCGTTTAGACAGTTTTTCCATGAACCTGCGATCGCCTCCATTCTGCACAATCAGCCAATTTACTTTGTCAGGGTTGATGGTAAAAATGCTGTACTTTTAAATTTCTACACACCTATTCATGGAAAGACGTTAGATACAATTTCGCAACTACCAGCTTCTAGCTACGCTTGGATATATTCAAAAAATTCTCCTGATTTATCTCGTCCCCACCGCATTGTTGGGACAGTGCAAGGTTATCAGTTAATTCAAGTTTTGTGAAGAAGACAGAACTTCCGCAAAAATCATCAAAAGGTCTAATGATGCGCGTCATATACAAAGTATCTTCTGCTTAAAAACCTTATATTAAGCTTATATAAAGATTGCATTTGCTTGACTAAGCCTAGTCTTGCCAAATAAATATAAAATTTGCTTATATAAATTGAGCCAAACTTGATATCACATAATGCTTTTAAGCACAAACAAGAGATGCATCGTTTCTCAAAAAACTGCTGAAGCTTGGTAAATCTCGAATTATTGATTTGGAATCAAAATATATCTGTGCAGAGATAAAAGTTAACTTGATATTAATATTTGTAAGTATTAAATTTGACAAACAGCTCTAATTTAAAGTTCTGGTAAAGTTGTTTTTCAATATTTAAAAAAGTGATAAACAAATACTTGTGTTCCTCAGTAATTATGGATTCAGATAAATGTTAGCAGGACAGAATGAAGCCTTGCATACTTCTAAAACACTGATTAAATTAGCGAATAGAGATAACAATAAACTATGTACAGACATTCATTGTTTAAAAAGTATAAACGTGTAATTCAGATAGAAATGAATGAAATTTCTAAACCAGTTATTGACTCTTTTATTGCCCAAAATAAATTACCTAATTTTGCCAAGCTCAATCAAGAATGGGTTTTTTATAAAACTGTAAGTGAAGAACAAACTGAAAATTGTGAACCTTGGATTCAGTGGGTAACAGCACATACTGGAAAGGCACTAGCAGAGCACAAAATATTTCGTCTAGGTGATGCTCAACACCTTAATTATATTCAAATATTTGAAAAATTAAGTGAACATGGGATACAGTCTGCGATTGTAGGCAGCATGAATGTTGCACGAAGAAATACCAAGGGAGGATTATTTTTTCCTGATCCCTGGTCATCAGGTAAAGATTGTTTTCCTAGAGAAATTAAACCATTGTGGGAGCTAATTAGTAAAGCTGTTCAAAAACATGATGCTTCACGACTAGAACTGATAGAACTTGTTAGAGCTATGCGAGTTTGCATTGATATTAAAATACCAGTAAGTATTTATACTAAAATTTTTTATCAGTTAATTTATCAAAAGATTGATCCACTTATAAAGTGGAAACTAGTAGGTTTATTTGATTGTTTTTTAGCAGAATTTTTTAAACGAATCCTAGCGTCTACCGATTTTGGTTTTTATACACTCTTTCTTAATTGTGTAGCGCACTATCAACACCATTACTGGCGGAATCATGATCAGACTGGTTTTGATCCCACTATTAAATATACTGATTGCCATGAGTTTGATAATCCTCTGGAATATGGCTATCAATTATATGATTCGATACTAGGAGAAATACTAAATTTGAGTAATCGCTCTGATACGTTGATGATTATTGCTTCAGGTCTCTCGCAAACTCCCTTTCAAGAAAAAGAGTTTCAAGGAGGAATGAACTATTATCGACTACGTAAACATGAACAGTTTGTTCAACGTATCGGAATTCATAACATGAAGATATACCCGCTTATGAGCCGAGATTGGAAAATGAGCAGTAATTCTCCCGCAGAGATGGAGAATGCAGCAAAAATCATCAATGGTTTAACTGTTGCAGGAGAAACTTTGTTTAAAAGTACTCAAAATCAACCCAACTGCTTGTTTATAGAGACATCTGTAGAAAAGTATATTCCTAATGATACAGATATTCTTGACTGTGATGGTAAAACCATCGCTAAGTTTGGTGATGCTTTTATGAATATTGCAATTAAAAGTGGATATCATACAGGTATTGGTTATCTTTGGATATCTGAAAAACCTTCTTCAAAAAAACACCTATCTCAATACATTCAATTAGCTAACCTCTATGACCTGCCAATTCAGGCGTTAATCCCCAACCATAACAGATGTGTGAATGAATCCAAAATAGCTTTGTCTGCACCTAATCTAAGCTGATTTTAGTGATCAGTGTAAAACATAGGCTCATCATAACTTTTAACTTAGATAGGTTATTGCAAAGATTTTTAAATATGCAAGAAATCATGCGTACACAAAATGCCTTTACTGTAGATGTTGAAGATTGGTATCATGGCATTCCTATAGATGAAACAACAAAAGCTGCTGCTGAATGCCGTTTACATAATAGCCTCAATATTTTATTAGATTTACTCGCAAGATATCGGGTAAAAGGAACTTTTTTTTGGTTAGCACCAGTAGCATTAAAATATCCCGATCTTTTACAGCAAGTAGTTAGCGAAGGTCATGAAATAGGTTGTCATGGTTGGTCTCATGATCTGATATACAATATGTCTCCTCAACGATTTCGTGAAGAAACAGAACGTGCTGCAAAAGTCATTGCTGATTTAATAGGAAAACCAATTACTGCATATCGGGCTGCTTATTTTTCAATTACAAAAAATTCCTTATGGGCGCTTGAAATTCTTGCAGAACTTGGATTTAAGTATGATTCAAGTATTTTTCCAGTACAAAATTGGCGTTATGGAATTCCTGACTTTGAGCCTCGTCATCAGGTAATAAAAACTCCATCTGGTGATATCTATGAGTTACCAATGTCAGTTCGGAGAATTTTGAATAGAAACGTTCCAGTATCAGGTGGTGCTTACTTCCGTCTTTACCCTTATGCGCTTACAGTCAATAACTTTCGTATAGCAGAACTTCAAGGATATCCTGTAGTCTTCTATCTCCATCCGTGGGAGCTAGACCCAAATCATCCAAAAATATCATTCAACTGGAAAGCACGCTTCACTCACTATTACAATCTTCAGTCCACAAAGCCCAAATTGGAGCAGTTATTACAAGATTTTTGTTTTGCGCCTTTAGGTGAGGTACTTGACTTAATGTTAGAGAAAGTTTCATGAACCTATCTCACTAATAAAATTCTGTTAATCTAGATGCGAATTGTGGCAAGACTCTTTGACTGCAACTTGGTATCAGCAGCCAAAATCAAGGCAAATAAAATATTGATAATTTTTTGATATTTAATTAATTTTGTTTATGGAATTGAAAAAAAAGAGTGTTTGATTTTACTAATCAGAATGCATATTTTGAAGATGTATTAGCGTTTATCGCATTAAAAGCAAATTGTTATACCTAAAGCAGGATGCTTCTCACAAGGAGGAAGTCAATGAAAGCCTGGAAAATGGTTCTGTTTATTTTGTTATTTTTAGTAAATTTTGTGGTAGCTCAACCTTCTTGGGCAGATAAAATGTCAAAAATTAGTCCAGATTATCCGATAGTGGTACAAAATTTGAATAGTCTGTTAATGGCTAGAAATAACCCTGAGCAAGCAGGCTATACCGCAGAAGAACTACAGCAAAAAATTACAGCACTACAATTACAAAAACAAACTTTAGAGACTTCCGAAGATTGGGCTAGTTGTCGGAATGAAACAGGAAGACCATTGGCGATTTATACTCGTAAACCTGAAGACGCAATTCCCAACAGTCTTTACTATTTAGGAAATCGCCAAACTACGGATGAAGATTGGGATTGTGATGCTATTTATTTACCAAATGATGCTCAAGTAGCAGGTTTAAATTTACCAGCAGGAGAACCAGCTATTTTGAAGCTTGTTGATGGCGCACAACTCGTTGCTAGAATCAATCCAACTACGCAACAAATTCAATTTGATGTTCCACCAGCATTGATAGAAGTTCTCAAGCCTGAGCAAGTGACTTGGCCAGTTCCTAATTTAACTCAAGCAGATATTGATATCCAAATACCTAATGCTCCCAATGATTGAAATTAAATGAGTTAACGGCGATATCATGATTGATATCGCCGTTTTTTGTGTGAAATTGTATTTTGATGACTGTAGCGATCGCTATCTATGTTTTATAACAAAATTGCGAGAGAGCTTGCTAATCAATACTAGCAGGCTCCAGATTTATTCAGAATTCTGAATTCTGACTCCTGAGTATTGAATTCTGCTATAAATTAGCGAAATAAAAGTGCATCTTCTGTCACTAAGCTAGCTCTGCGAAAATAAGAAGCAGAATTGAGTGCCATTGCTTTGCAGTATTCCGCACATTGACGGCAAATAGCAGCGCACAATCTCATTGTAGGGTCTTCACTCATTTGGTCACAAACCATTGCTGTGCGATCGCACATTTCCGCACACAAACTACAGGCGTTTCCCATAAACTCGGAACCGTCGTTAATCATATTGACGCACATCATACACATTTCTGCACAGTCGCGCATCATAGACATCATGGTCATGTCTATGTATCGACCCCCCTTATTTTTGCAGTATTTGAGGGTATCAATACAAATAGTGTGGCATTCAATGCAGGTTTCTTTGGTAGCTTCTACGGCGGTAAGTATAGATTCAGTCATCATAAGAGCAACTTCCTAAAATCTTAAATGCTGTGAGATAGTTCTTAATTAGCACGGTAAATGTTTATTTTTCGGAATTCAATAGTTTGCTAAATTGCTAGAACTAGAAGATCACTAAATCTATGAACTTGCTGTATATTTAGCTGTCGGGCGAGATTCGTACAAAACCGAATTATCCAAAATCCTCATGAATTAAGCCTGGAAAATATTTCCTTTTTCGTCAAGCTTGAATTATGAGAACAGATTTCCCACCCCATAGCGGGACATTCACGGTTGCTGTGTCTGTATATAAGTGGCAAAACACAAGACTTTAGTTGCGCGAACTCATCCGTATTATTTCTACAGCCTAATCCATGTAACTACTATTCCATAAAGGTTTTGGGCATTTTGCTCAGCAATGGAATATTAGCGGAAAATATGCTATGAGTATATATACTCTAACTTCATTAATATCAAGATTTCATGACTTTATTACAGAATGTTGCATTTATGAGGCTCTGCTTCAGTTAACTCTTCCACTGCAACACCTGTCACCCTCATCGGTTTTTTGAAGGAAGATATTTCCGCAGCAGAGTTAGATGGAATTAGACAGCCTTGAACATAGGGAGTAGGGAATAGCTGACCGGTTACTATCTTTGACTACAACTTGGTATTAATTGGCATTCTCTAAAAATAATTTCCAGAGAATGCCAATGTTTGACTGAATACAACACTATTGGACTCGTGGCGATATTAGTGCTGTACTCCTGAAAGAGTAGCATTCGCCTACTAAGCATCACCCTCCACAAAAGGATGTCTATTGGAAGGTAGCTTTTTGTAGAGTCAAGCAGGCGAAAGTAGAGTTTTCCTTGGTAAAACCACTAAACCTCATTCCCCAGAGCATGACACATAACATGATGGATTAGGTAAATTTAGGGCTGAGGTCAAGGAATAGATTGAGCCAGTCAACTGCTTATGCAGAAGCGCCTTCAGCGGTTGCAGGGAGACTGGGTAATTCTAGACAATACCCTGCACCGTATACAGTTTTGATGTAGCGAGGGTGGCGAGGGTCTGGTTCGAGTTTAGTTCTTAAATGACGAATATGGACTCGAATTGTCTCAATGTCATCATCAGGGTCGTAACCCCAAACTTCTCGCAGAATTTCGCTAGGAGAAACTGTCTGTCCGTGGCGTTGCAACAAACAGTGAAGTAACTCAAATTCCAAGTGGGTCAGTTTCACCGTTTCACTGAACCATATTGCCTCAAACCTTTCGGGAACTAGCGTTAATGGGCCATAGTTGAGAATTTCGCTGTGCTTGGCAGCTTGAGGAATGCGGTCAGTGCGCCGCAATAAAGCTCGTACCCGCGCCAGCATCTCTTCTACTTCAAAAGGTTTGGTGAGATAGTCGTCTGCGCCAGCATTGAAGCCTTCCACTTTATCTTGAGTTTGACTTAAGGCAGTCAACATCAAAACCGGAATCTCCGCAGTCCGTTCATCCCGACGGAGGCGTTGGCAAACTGTAAATCCATCTACTCTAGGCAGCATTAGATCAAGCATGATCAGGTCTGGTTGTAGCTGGAGAGCTAACGCTTGACCTTTGATACCATCTTCAGCTTGACTGACATCATAGCCAGCCATTTCTAAATTGACGGCAACAAGCTCGGAAATTGCTGGGTCATCGTCTATGACTAGAATCCTCGGCATTCTTAAAAAAATTATTGCTACTTATTAAGGAAAAATAAGAATCTTCGGTCGATACAAAGATTTCTGTCTTGATTATAAAAAAGATTTTAAATCTAACATAAATATTAAAACTAAATCATGAAAATTCAAAACCTAAGATACACGAAATTTAAAAAATGATGTGTTACCCGCCCTACAATCCAGCTAAGTTTTTACAAAATGGTGTAGCTATGACTGTGTACACCGCTTTTTGGGGAAAACGTTACTGGGAAAGCACCGTTTCTGATCCAGAGCCGCCTTATCATAAAACAATATTGATGGGTGGACAAGGTGTACCGATTTTTAGCTGGGTGGCTATTCCGGAAAATGCCCACAGTACAATCATTGCAACATACGGAATTACGGGCGAGTTAGAGCAAGAATGGTCTTTGAGATTGTTAGGACGCAAAGCTTATGCTCAAGGCTACGCTGTAGTGTTATTTGATTGGCGTGCCCACGGTAAAACAGCGGAATTATCACCTACTTTAACCTCTGATGGATTGTATGAAGGCGAAGATTTCGTCCGTTTAGCTGCGGCTGCTTCTGCTATGGGATGTCCCAGTAAATTTTGGTTTATGGGGTTTTCTTTAGGGGGACAATTAGCCCTATGGGGTATCAAAGCGGCTGCGGAGTTAACGCAGGGTCAGGAAAATTTAGGGATCAAATACAGCGATATTGGTGGTGGTGCAGTAATTTGTCCGAGTTTGGATTCGCTGCGATCGCTCACCTACCTCACCAAAGACCGCTTTGGTAGACTCATAGAAGCCAGTATTGTGCGTGAGTTAAAGAAACTCGCTTGGCGAATTCACGATACTCATCCCGGAACTATTGATCCCGCAGCCATAGAACGGACAAACACCATTTGGGATTTTGACCACGAACTGGTAATTGAAAGGCTAGGCTTTCCCAGTGTAGAGGCCTACTACAAAGCCAGCAGCGCCCTCCAACTGTTACCAGTACTGAACAAACCAACTTTAATTATCTACGCTGCCGATGATCCTTTATTTCATCCAGATATCATCCCCGAATTAGAAGCCGCCTGTAAGCCAAATTCCGCGTTAGATTTGCTACTCACCCGTTATGGCGGTCATGTCGGCTATTTAAGTAGCAAAGATTGTCAGTTCCAGGCGCAAGACCCTGACCCTTGGTGGGCTTGGAATCGGATTTTGCAATGGTTAGAACACCAAAATACTGCCCTTGTTTAGCCGCCTTGCCATTATCTCTCTTCTGGACAACAATGCGATCGCCCGGAGAATTCAAACGTTAAAATTGTGAACTACCTACACTGCCGCAAGCGGTCAGTGTAGGCTTCCTGTCCAACAGAAAGCGCAGTAGTGGATTTCTTGCGTCCTCCCTTACTCCGACTTACATCTGGGCAACAGGCTTTATCCCCCGTTCCAGGGGTCAAAATTCGCAGACCCTCATCTCTGAGGTTAATACTTGCGTTTACATCCCTGTCGTGCCTAGTTTGGCAATTGTCACAAGTCCAAAATCTTACATCTAGTGGCAAACTGCCAACTTGATTAAGGCAAACATGACAGGTTTTTGAACTAGGGAAAAACCTATCAACTTCAAGATAAATCTTCCCTGACATTTCTGCCTTGTATTTAAGCATTGTGCAGAACATACCCCAACCAACTTGATGTATAGATTTAGCCAGTTTATGATTCTGCATCATGCCTTTAATATTAAGATTTTCAAGCACTATAACTTGATTTTCGTTAACTATCCTACGAGATAGCTTGTGCAGAAAATCCTCACGGCAGTTAGTTATTTTTCTGTGAACTCTAGCAACCTTTTTTCTAGATTTGATGCGGTTATTAGAACCTTTCTGCTTCCTAGATAATTGTTGCTGTTTAATTTTTAAATTCTTTTCATGCTTGTTCAGTATTTTAGGATTGTCAAACTTAGAACCGTCGCTAGTAATAGCGAAGTGAGTTAGCCCCAAATCAATACCTATTGCCTTACCATCGGTATTTGACTTTGGTTTATCCTTACCGTCATCCAACAGAATAGCTGCAAAGTATTGATTGGAACAGTTTTTGGATATGGTGACAGTTTTAACTTTGCCCTCGATTGGTCTATGAATTGTTGCTGCTACATCTCCGATTTTAGGGAAACTTAAATGACTCTCAGCAACTTTGACGTTTTGAGGATATTGAATCGACTGTTTACCATGCTTAGATTTGAATCTAGGGTATTTAGCTCTCTTTTCAAAAAAGTTATTAAAAGCTACCCCAAGATTCAAGCAAACCTGTTGCAAGCATTGTGAGTAAGTTAGTGTTAGCCACTCGTACTCTTTCTTTAGTTGAGGAATTATCTTTTTAACTTCGTATCCAGATAAACCCTTGCCAGTTTCTTTATATGTCTGATTCATCAAGTTCAAGCAATAATTCCATAACCAGCGACAACTGCCAAAAGCTTGCGCTAGTGACTGCTGTTGTTGGGTATCTGGATATAACCTGACTTTGACGACTCTTAACATATTAGAGTGAACAACGTTTTCTATAAAAGAGTATAACATGGAAATTGTTCGTTTCCTCCATATCTTCCTCTCTCGCTTTCAGCATTGGTGAGGCAGTGCGTTGCGGGGTTCCCCCCGTTGTAGCAACTGCCGTCGGAAGATTGTCGTCAACTCACCCGCAATTCATGAGGACACTTGCGTGGGTGGGTTTCCCGACTTGAACAAAGTGTCCGTCTCATCACTTACCGCGATCACGGTAAGTGAGAGGCTTCTTGCGGTTCAAGCTAAAGCTCTCTGGTCAAGAGAGCTTTAGAATTCTTTGTGAGGAAATACCTGGGGAATGAAAGGTAAAATACTTAGTCAATTACGGTTTTAATCAAGCTTGCATCGACTATTCAGTTTGCTGTTTAGATGGATGCTTGCTTTTTTTTGAAGAATCGTCCTAAAGAACCAGCGACTAACAAGCCTAAAATTGCACTCGGTTCAGGAACTGCTGTTGCTGTTAACTGACCACCAACATCTAACCGACAGTTGGGGAATGTACTACAGACTTCTGGTGAAAGATCATCCTTTAAAAATATCGTGGCGTTTGGCAATCCCTGCTCAGGATTAACGTAGGTATAAAAAGATATACCAGTAACTTCTGTAGCAAAGTCAATTCCTAAATCAAAGCCGTTGGGTGTATCAAAGTTACCTGTTTGCAGAACAGTGCGAGCAACAGTGTCAAAGTTGAAGTTAAAGCTGCTATTGGGATTGGGAAAATCATAGTCGAAACTTTGTAGTAAAGTTCCGGCTGGGTCGAAAAAGGCAATTTTGAAATCACTGAGTTGATCTCTGGTGACAACGCTTCCTAATAAACTATCGTCAAATGAGAAGTTACCTCTAGCTGAATAGCCTTGTCCTCCCAGCCAAGATAGGTCGTAAGAAGCAGCATCAGCTTGAGGAATATTGATGACAGTAGCTAAAGATGTGACAGCAGCCACAGCTACCGTAGCTTTAATTTGGGTAAACAATCTGTTCATTTTGTCGAATAAATGAATTTTTTGGCAATATCGGAACTCTCATTATTGAGTTAATGAGTGGAATATTTGGTAGATAAAAGTCAAACAAAATTTCAACCAGACTGCTTAATATCTGGTGTTTATAATAATTAATGTTGTTTGCTTATGTATAATACCTAAAACATTCCCGATGGAATTTTATCATCAGATTTATTTTTATCTAGATGTTTGATAATTAATTTTTTAATAGCGATTACATAATTTTTATATTTGCTGATAAAAATATATTTTTTCAATTTTTAATCGAATATTAACCTTAGTTTAACCATATTTTGTATAGCTAAAAAAGCATTTATGATATGCGATCACTATTAATTCCAACCATCGCTAAATAGGCAAAAATGCAAATAAAGGCTGAGGAATAAATTCATAATGAATTTTATCTTATTTGTAACAGTTTCGGGTAAGGCGAATTTTCTGAAACTTATTTTCGACTACTGATAGCTAATCCATATAGAACATATATATGAATTAATTTGCTTGTATTGACTTGTATGATATAGCTTTAAAAGCTTTATTTGCTGTACTTATAAATAACTATTTGTGATTTTTAATAACTATGCTTTAAATCAAGCATTACCTAAGCTTAATCTAATTCACATAATTTTTTCCCAGCATTTTCAATAGTAACCAAATGAAATTATCAAGACGTAAATTTTTTACATTAGCTGGGGCAAGTGCAGCTGGTACTTTATTAGCCTCTCCTTTAGAAGCTCTTTATGCCAGACAAGCCAACGGTCAACCGATTTTTGGCACAGGTTACGGTGCGTTGGTTCCTGATCCCAATGGGTTGTTAGATTTACCACAGGGATTTCAATATCGAACTTTCTCTCGTACAGGGGAACTCATGAGCGATGGTACTTTAGTACCAGGTAATCATGATGGGATGGCAGCTTTCCCTGGACCAAGAAACACAGTTATCTTGGTTCGCAACCACGAACTCAGCCTCACTTCTAGTTCTCGCACACAAGGCCCTAGACCCTACGATATCAATGCCGCAGGTGGTACAACTACATTAGTTGTTGGCCCTAATCGTCAGTTAATCAAAGACTTTGTATCTTTGAGTGGAACTATCCGTAACTGTGCAGGTGGCCCGACTCCTTGGGGTTCTTGGATTAGTTGTGAAGAAGATGTAACTAGACCTTCTCCCACTGGTGCAATACAATATCACGGCTATAACTTTGAAGTTCCAGCTAGTGCTACCTCTGCGGTTAAACCAGAACCTCTAGTGGCGATGGGAAGATTTAATCATGAAGCTATAGCTGTAGACCCCAGAACCGGAATTGTCTATGAAACGGAAGATAGAGGAGACAGCCTTTTCTATCGTTTTATTCCGAAAGTCCCAGGTAATTTAAAAGCAGGCGGTACTCTGCAAGCATTAAAAATTGTTGGTCAACCCCCTGGAATTAACACTTCCAATAGCGGTTTTATCCCTGGACAAAAATGGGGTGTTGAATGGGTGACTATTCCTAATCCCAACCCACTTGATGGTGACACTGTCAGATTGCAAGGCCGTGATTTAGGTGCAGCTACCTTCGCTCGTGGGGAAGGCATTTGGTATGGTAATGGAGAATTTTATTTTTGTTGTACCAGTGGTGGCGCTGCCCAGGCTGGTCAGGTTTGGCGTTACATCCCAGCACGAGAGACAATTGAGTTGTTTGTTGAGTCTCAATCGAGAGATGTACTCGATATGCCTGACAACATTACTGTGGCACCTTTTGGTGATCTCATTCTTTGCGAAGATGGAGATGGTGACAATTTCTTAAGAGGTGTGACTCCCAAAGGTGAAATCTATAATTTTGCCCGCAATGCTTTAAATGATAGCGAGTTTGCAGGTGCTTGCTTCTCACCTGATGGTAGAACCTTGTTCGTTAACATTCAAACCCCTGGTATTACTTTTGCCATCTGGGGCCCTTGGACAAGAGCTTAGAGTTTAAAATTAGCAGGACTTACGCATCAGATTACCTGTTGAGACTGGGTGTAGGAGTGAAATCAAGTCAAAAGTTAAAAGTCAAAATTAACATCCTTTTACTTTTGAATTTTGAATTCTCCGTAGGGGTGTAGGGTGAAAGGGTTTGAGATACATACACCCCAATACCCCTACTCCCTTATACCCTCGCCAAACCCTCTCCTGTGCGCCTTTGCTTCCCTTGCGGTCTGAATTATCAGTCTTTTACTGAATACAATATTAGGCGATCGCTTCATTTCATCCACGCCTACCTAGCTCTAGTTGTAAACTAAACATTATTAACTTATAAAAAAATTAAGTCGCAATATTTGGTTTGAGCTAACTTAATTAAAACAATATTTAATACTCTATAGTTGTCTATCCTTGCACTGCTCCAAATTTCAGGAGGGTCTAGTGCTAGGAGTCAATCTGTAGTGCTCTGACTAGTAGCACTAAGATGGGTAGCTGATAAATCTAAATTGATTTGCAATTATGCCGCGTTTGTCGCAATTTGCTAGGGTTGCTCCTATACACAGACGGTGTTTAATTTTATTACTAGGGCTATTAGCTTTGATGGCAGCTCATGGAATGGCGCTCATCTACCGCATTCAGCCAGGAGTTTCTTTGTGGTTTCCGCCATCTGGGGTAGCGATCGCTCTCAGTTTCTGGTTTGGTATTGATGGTATCATCCTCACAGGTATTGCATCTTTTCTCATGTCTCCTTTTTGGGGCTTGTTTGGTTGGGAGCAAGTTATTGGTTTCATCGATGTTGTCGAACCCTTAGTTGCTTGGTTACTCTACCGTCGTTTTTGGCAGGGTTCGCTGACATTTAACAGTCTCAAAGATGCTGCTATTTTTACCTTAAGTGTACCCTTGCTCGCCAGCAGTAGTTTAGCTGTGTTAGGCAGTTTGGGTTGGGTAGCCATAGGCAAAATGCCTGTTACTAATCTAACTAACAGTATTACTCACTGGTGGTTAGGAAATGCGATCGGAATCATGGGTCTGACACCCACAATTTTGTTAGTATTAACTCCTTATCTGCAATCTTGGGGTTGTTTATCTGACTCGCAAACATCGAATATTGCTTTACCGAGTTTCAGATTTCCAGCTTCCCGTCCTCTCTTACTAGAAGTTACTACTATCTTATTTCTTTGTATTAGTATTGCATCTGTTACTGTTTCAGAAGTTTCGGTAAATAGCGACACAGATTTTAGATTTCAACAGTTATCTTTTTTGAGCTTTGTTCCTGTAATGTGGGCTGCGACTCGCTTCGGCGTTTCTACAGGAATGCTCGTCTCTACATTTTCAATATTAGTAACGCTTTTTTCTTATTTGGTAGTTTATCCTAATGCTATATTATTGCCGCGCTTTCCTGTGCAACCTGAAGTTTTACATGTTCACAAATTGAGTTTATTAGTGCAATCTATTGTGACTTTATTAGTCGGTGTCGCAATTACAGAAAGAGCCAAAATTCAAGTAGAGTTAGCTATAGAAAAATTTAGACTTGGTGAATATCAAGCAAGGGCAGAATTATCAGAAAAACTGATTAAGCTTAATGATTCTTTAGTGGAAAGTAATATTCGTTTAGAAGATTCAAATCGAGAAACAGACAAATTATTAAAAGCAGAAAAAGCTTTGCGTAATCGCCTCAGCAATATTTTAGAAAGCATGACAGATGCTTTTATTGCCGTTAATCAAGATTGGCAAATAACTTATGTGAACCAACAAGCGGCAAAAATTAAAGGTGTCAAGCCAGAAACTATTGTGGCTCAAAATTACTGGGAGCAATGGCCAGGAATGCAAGGTACAGAATTTGAGCAGGAATATTGTCGAGCGATCGCCGAATCTATACCTGTGCATTTTGAAGCATTATATATGCCGCAAAATATGTGGTTAGAAATTCATGCTTATCCTTTTGAAGATGGTTTAGGTATCTTTTTTCGAGATATTACTGAGCGTAAACAAGCAGAAGTAGAACGAGAAAATTTATTATATAGAGAGCAATCTGCCCGCAGTGAAGCTGAAAAGGCAAATAAAATTAAAGATGAATTTATTGCTGTGCTTTCTCATGAATTACGGACTCCACTGAATCCCATTTTAGGTTGGGTAACACTACTTAGAAGACGCAATTATGATGATGATAAACTAACACATGGTTTAGAAACTATTGAGCGTAATGCTAAATTACAAATTCAATTAATTGAAGATTTATTAGATGTTTCACGGATTCAACAAAGAAAAATAATTCTCAATCTTCAGCCTGTAAATTTAATTGAAATTTTGCAAGCATCTCTAGATACTGTATATCTAGCTGTGGAAGCTAAAAGTCTGCAAATTCAAAAAATAATTTGTGTAGATACAGCGTGGGTTACAGGTGATGCAGAACGCCTACAACAAATAGTTTGTAATTTACTTTCCAATACTATTAAATTTACTCCTGCCACTGGTGCTAAAGTAGAAATTCGTTTGGAGCGAGTTGATACCTTTGCCCAACTTCAAATTCAAGATAATGGTAAAGGTATTAGTCCAGAGTTTCTGCCTTATGTATTTGATTATTTTCGGCAAGCAGATGGCACAATTACTCGCCAATTTGGTGGCTTAGGATTAGGGTTAGCAATTGTGCGTCATCTCACAGAACTGCATGGGGGAACTGTACATGCAGCCAGTGCTGGGGAAGGTATGGGGGCAAAATTCACTGTGAGATTGCCATTGATGCTAGATTTTCTGCCACAAAACAAACCTACTTCAAGAGTAGATGAGGCGTTAAATTTAGTAGGTTTACATATTTTAGTAGTAGATGATGATTTAGATACAGGAAATTTTTTGACTGTGGTATTAGAACAGTTTGGTGCTAAGGTAACTGCGATCGCATCTGCTGGCCAAGCTTTAGAATTTCTGGCAACTAGCAAAATAGACTTACTTTTAAGTGATATTGGTATGCCAGGAATCGACGGTTATATGCTGATGCGTTTGATTCGCGCCTTACCACCAGAACAAGGTGGTCAAATACCTGCGATCGCCCTAACAGCTTATGCTGGAGAAATCAACCAAAAACAAGCACTAGCAGCAGGTTTCCAAATCCATTTAGTGAAACCTGTAGAACAAAAACAATTATTAAATGCGATCGGGCAAGTTTTGGCTAACTTAAATTAACAGGACTTACGCACAAATAAATTACCCCACCCTAACCCTCCCCTTGGAAATGGGAGGGAACAGTTTCCCCCATTTCCAAGGGGGGATTAAGGGGGGTAATTCGACTTTTCTGTACACAACAGGAAGTTATAAAAGCCTATTTTCCAGCAGGAAGTGGTAGTTCTATACCCAACTTATCGCCTATTTCTAGAACATTATTTGCAAAGTCTGTCATACCTGCTATCCCGGCAAAAGTTACAGTAGCAGCAGTTCCTAAAGCTACTAGACGCTTTGTTATTTTAGTTTTATTGCGTTCTGGTTCTGGCTTCTGAATTTCGGCTTCTACATCATCAATATCGATGGTGATGTCGTCGCGGATTTCTGGCGGGAATTGGGCGGCGGTTTGGCGTAGGTTGCCGATTAGTTGCAGAATTTCGGTGATGTTTGCGCCACTGGTTTGAGTGAAATCTGAGGCTTGCTGACTGGCCTTGTCTTGGACTTGGTTGGCAAAGATACCAATGTTTGAGTTTTGAAAGTTGTTTGTGTTTTGTGTCATGGGTTTATATTCTGCTTGGTTGTTATTGTAAATCTGGTTAACAATTGTGAGGCGATCGCGCTCTAACTCATCTCTTTTTGATTTCTGGCGCGATTCTAATGATTCATAACCATCTAAAAGTTGACGTAAATTGAGTTTTAATTTTAATTTGCCAATGGTGAATGTGCTTTCACCCATTGATTCCTGTCCCAAGAGTTCTTGATAGTCGAGGGGGGGATGATTGGGATAGCCGGGAACGGGAACCCATTCAGTGATTTCGAGGTTGGGGAGACTTTTGTGGATTTTGTTAAAGACATCGCGGAGGATACCGAGAAATAAGCGGCGGGTTTCTTTGCGTCCACTAATGGCGATGAAGATTTTTTTGTCTTCAGGGTCGGCTTTTATCCGCGCAATGTTATAGATTTCGTGATTTTCTTGATATTGCAGCATTACGCCACTGCGCCAATAGATTTGGTTATGGATTTTTTCGTGGGTGTTGACAATAAAACGAGAGATAATGCTTTCTGGGAGAACTTTGTAATGGTATTGAAATTCCAGGGTTTCGCCGTGGAGTTCTGTTTTATCTGGTTGGTCTTTGGGCAGAAGTCCAGCAATCAAAAATTGTGGCGGGTGACATTCTAGGGCAAAGCAAAGCTCAAATTCTTTCATCAACCCAATCAGATAATTGTGGCGCTGGATGGGGTAACGTTCTGGATTGAGAATGCGGCTGAGGTCGGCGGGGGTAAAAATGCCTTTGGTTTGAGTTTTAAGAATTTCATCGCTGAGAAGTGCGTAAATACCTTCTGTCACCCAGTTGGGTTTGAGGACGTTGGTATCTTTGAGAATGGGATGCTCGCGGAAGTTAAGAACTAAGCCGAGTCGATGGAGGAGATCGATGAGTTGATCTTGGTTTTGTTCTTCAGGAATTTTGTTTTCGTGGCAGATGCCGATGTAGCGGTTGTAGCTGATAAAGTCTTGGGGCATTGATTCGAGTTGTTGTTTTACCTCAAACCATGAGAGGGGTAGAAGGTCGTAGACTTCTTTGAGGTTGGCAATTTCCTGAAAAATAGCGGTGCGGAGTTCATCAATACCGATATTGTCTTGGCAAGAAGTTTCGATAATGGCTTGAATATTGGGATATTTTTCACGTAATGCTTTGCGGTTGATGTCGAGGGGTTGTTCGTCTCTTTTGTTGCCAACAATAATTACGGGGGACTGTCCGCCGAAGCTTTCAATTAATTTCAGCCAATATTCAATGCGGTTTTCTTCTTCGCTGGTGCGACAATTACAAACTAAAAGGTAGAGGCTGCGCTTAGTCAAGAAAAACTGATGGGTGGCATGATAAATTTCCTGTCCACCAAAGTCCCAAACATTCAGGCGGATGTCTTTGCTATTGACCTGCAAGTTCCAGGTTTCCACATTGAGTCCGTCGGTTTGGGGTTGATTTTTATCATATTGATTGCGAATTAGTCGCTCGATGAGGGATGTTTTGCCGACGCTACCTTGCCCAATGAGCAAGAGTTTGGCTTCATGTAATGGTCGAGTTTTACTTGTGCGAATTTGCCTCAAGTAATTAAAAATCTCTTTTGCATCTCTTGTATTAAGAATTTCTAATGGAATCTCGGTGATTTGGTTGCCACTGAGGTAAAGGTTGGTGAGATTGCTTAATTTGGCGATCACCTCTGGTATCTCGGTGATTT
>JAGKSW010000081.1 GCA_018993265.1 Nostoc sp. TH1S01 | reverse complement strand
CGGTTAGCGGGGGAGTGTCAACCTCACACAACAAGATCATGACTAATCGCCTTGCCCAAGCCAAGAGTCTCTACCTGCGTAAACACGCCGAAAATCCGATTGATTGGTGGCCTTGGTGTGATGAAGCTCTCGCCACTGCTAAGGCAGAAAATAAACCTATCTTTCTTTCCATTGGTTACTCTAGTTGTCACTGGTGTACTGTGATGGAAGGTGAGGCTTTTTCTGATGCTGCGATCGCAGATTACATGAATGCCAATTTTCTGCCTATCAAGGTAGACAGAGAAGAACGCCCAGACATCGACAGCATTTACATGCAGGCGTTACAAATGATCACTGGTCAAGGTGGTTGGCCGTTAAATGCCTTTCTCTCACCGGAAGATTTGGTTCCTTTTTACGCTGGGACTTATTTTCCGGTCGATCCCCGCTACGGTCGTCCCGGTTTTTTACAAGTTCTGCAAGCTCTCCGGCGCTACTACGACACCGAAAAAGAGGAATTACGCCAACGCAAAGCGGTAATTTTAGACTCGCTCCTCACCTCTGCGGTCTTGAAAAATGATGATCCCCATAAAGTTGCAGAAAATGAATTACTGGGCAAAGGTTGGGAAACTAGCACGGGGATCATTACTGCTAATCAATACGGTAACAGTTTCCCGATGATGCCTTATGCCGAATTAGCACTGCGGGGAACTCGCTTTAATTTGCCATCTCGGTATGATGGTCAGCAAATTTGTACTCAACGAGGTCTAGATTTATCCCTGGGCGGTATTTATGACCATGTAGGTGGCGGCTTTCATCGCTACACGGTTGATCCCACCTGGACAGTGCCTCACTTTGAAAAGATGCTTTATGATAATGGGCAAATTGTCGAGTATCTTGCAAATTTATGGAGTGTGGATATTCAAGAACCAGCCTTTGCTAGGGCGATCGCGGGAACTGTACAATGGCTCCAAAGAGAAATGATCTCTCCCGAAGGCTACTTTTACGCGGCTCAAGATGCTGATAGTTTCACCAGTGCTGATGCAGTCGAACCAGAAGAAGGGGCTTTTTATGTGTGGAGTTACAGCGAACTTGAACAGTTATTAACACCAGAAGAACTAACGAAATTACAACAAGAGTTTACAGTTAGTTCTCAAGGCAACTTTGAAGGGTTGAATGTACTGCAAAGGCGGAATGCTGGGGAATTAAGTACAGAAATAGAAACGGCATTAACGAAATTATTTACAGCGCGTTATGGTGATACACCAGAATCACTAAAAACTTTCCCTCCAGCACGCAATAATCAAGAAGCCAAAACCCATAATTGGCCGGGGCGTATTCCATCGGTGACGGATACAAAAATGATTGTGGCTTGGAATAGCTTGATGATTTCTGGTTTAGCTAGAGCGTATGGGGTGTTTCAAGAACCTTTGTACTTGGAATTAGCCACACAAGCCGCTAATTTTATTTTGGAGCATCAGTTTGTAAATGGACGTTTCCACAGACTGAATTATCAAGGCGAGGCGACAGTGTTAGCGCAGTCTGAAGACTACGCCTTTTTTATTAAAGCGTTATTAGATTTACAAGCTTGTAGCCCAGAGGATAAACAATGGTTGGAAAAAGCGATCGCTATCCAAGAAGAATTCGACGAATTTCTCTGGAGTGTAGAACTAGGAGGATATTTTAACACATCTAGCGATGCGAGTCAGAATTTGATTGTCCGTGAACGCAGCTATGCTGATAATGCTACACCTTCAGCTAACGGAGTGGCGATCGCAAATCTTGTTAGGTTATCACTACTCACCGATAATCTGCATTATCTCGATTTAGCCGAGCAAGGTTTAAAAGCCTTCCGAAGCATCATGGCTAGTCATCCTCAAGCTTGCCCTAGTTTATTCACCGCTTTGGATTGGTATCGTAACTCTACCCTCATTCGCAGTACCACCGAGCAAATTCAATCTCTTATTCCTCAATATTTGCCAGTAGCAGCGTTTTCTGTAGTATCTAACCTCCCAGAAGGCAGTATCGCTTTAGTTTGCCAAGGTTTAAAATGTCTTGCACCAGCCACCAGCGTTGAGCAAATGTTACAGCAAGTGCAGCAAAGTCAAACTAGAGGATGAGAGAAAGTGTGAAGTCTGAAGTATGAAGTCTGAAATTTTATTCTTTAGTATTCTACGTTTTCACAAATGACCAATGACAAATAACTCAGCACTTCTATCTGCCATTGTCTTAGCTGGTGGTAAAAGTTCCCGGATGGGACAGGATAAAGCTTTGCTGACTGTTGCAGGTGTGCCTTTGTTACAGCGAGTTTGTCATATTGCAGCGGCTTGTGCTGAGACTGTTTATGTTGTCACTCCTTGGCCAGAACGCTATCAACATTTAACACTGCCTCGTTGCGAGTTTATTCTAGAAGCGCCTGTAAATCACGGGCCCTTGGTGGGGTTTGCACAAGGACTTGCAAAAGTACAAACTGATTGGGTACTATTACTTGCTTGCGATTTACCAAAGTTGCAGCTTGAGGTATTGCAAGGATGGAAGGCTGAACTTGATAATATGGGAGAAGATGCGATCGCAGCTTTAGCACATCATACTAAAGGCTGGGAACCTCTGTGTGGTTTTTATCGCCGTCGGTGTTTACCGCAACTACTAGATTTTATCAACCAAGGCGGGCGATCGTTTCAGCAGTGGCTTCAGCAACATCCTGTACAAGTTTTATCTGTGCCTGCTACTGATATGCTGCTTAACTGTAACACTCCTGAAGACTGGGCATTGATACAGTAAAAACAACATTTCAAACAGCAAGGAAATGAAAATTAAAGTTATTATAAACTGTTATAGCTAGTAAAAAGTTTTACTATAATTTTTTTTGCAAAAAACAAACAAATGTTATTTAATTAACAATAGTTTGACAACATACTAATGTATATTATGTAAAGCTTTTCTCAATAAACCTTGTATACTTAATGGCGTGTAGCATAGCTATAAATTCTTGGGGGAATTTTTACTATGTCTACACTCGCCTTTATTTATAAGCAACACGCATAGTTACTATAGGTTTATTGTTATATGTATCATCGTTGGCTCTCATCGGCATTAGCAATTGTATTAAGTATATTCTTAAGTGCCTGTAGCACTGCTACAACTCAACAGCCGCAAGCACAAACACCTGCTATTACAGCAACCCCCAATCATCAACAATTAGCTAACAGAGTAGTTAGTCTTTCATCACTGGCGACAGATGTTATTTATCAACTTGATAAGACCAAACTAGTAGGTATTGCGGGAAATTCATTATTTAAAAATGACCCTGGTTTTAAAGATATTCCTCGCGTTAGTGAAGGTCAAACTCCTCCTAATTTAGAAAAAATTGTAGCTCTCAAACCAGATTTAGTCATTGGGATCGAAGGTTTTTCTACCCAAGTAATTCAAAGATTACAAGAATTAAAAATTCCGACTTTACTGACTCAACTCAAAACATGGGATTCCTTAGAAAATCTGACTCAAAAACTTGGTGATTTAATTGGTGCAAACCCCGAATCTTTGTTAACTCGCTACAAAAGTTTTTTACCAGAGAAACAAGAGCAAAATATTTCTACTTTGGTGTTAGTGAGTAATCAACCAATTCTCACCCCAAATAAAAGAAGTTGGGCGGGAAACTTGTTAGAAAAATTTCAGCTTAAGAATGTCGCCGCCGAATTACAAGGTAAAAGTCCTTTTGGTGGTTATGTTACTTTATCAGCAGAGAAAGTTTTAGAAGTTAATCCAGACACAATAATTGTTATCAACCCTCCCCAAGCAACATCAAATAAAGAGATTTTGGAATCTTTTAGTAAAGAACCTTTTTGGCAAAAACTCAAAGCAACACAAAATAACCGAGTTTATATTTTTGACTATTATGGATTAGTAAATCCAGGTAGCATCAATGCAATTGAGAAAACTTGTCAGCAGCTTAAAAAAGATTTATTTACAGCAAATTAATCTAAAATGAATAATCTTGTTAGTACATACTGGTTAAGCTATCGAGAAAAGATTAACCATAGATTTCCAGAATATTACAAGTATCTCAACCCACCAGCAAGTGAAGATGAAATTTTACATTTGCAAACGGTACTGGGTTATGAAATTCCAGGAGAGATGATAGATTTATATCGACTTAATAATGGAGAGGCAATAGAAGGGTGGGGCGTTTTTTATGGCTTACAATTTCTCTCACTGTCTGAAGTGGAGCGAAATTGGTTATGTTGGAAGAAAATCATTGAAGATGGGTTAGAAGGTTTAAATGATTTCTGCACATCTTATCCAGAAGGAGTTATCCAAAGCGTCTATGCACATGAAAAATGGATACCTCTGATGCACGATGGGGGAGGAAATCACATCGGTATTGATTTAGCACCTGATGTTAATGGATGTATTGGGCAAATCATCAACTTTGGTAGAGATGAAGATGAAAAGTATGTGTTAGCTCCTAATTTGGGAGAGTTGTTGAAGCTGCTAGATACAAAATTGGAGGAGAATATTCACGTAACTTATGAATTGGATGATGATGGGATAGAGATGTTTGCACTTGATAACACACATTTATCAGATGCTTTAAAAGCGATTGTTAAAAGTAAGTAGGGTGGGCATAACTATGCCCACCCTACAATAGATTTACTTATCAGTTTACTTTTGGAAAAGAGAAACACTTTTATTAGGTTTTGTAACTTCGCTGCCTAAACTGCGGAAATATAACCCACCGACAGTTAGCAAGAATAAAACATATCCTACTGCTTGCACAATATATAGATGTTCTCTATAACCAAATAAAGATTTAAGGATAATGCCAGGGAATTGATCATCTGGCAAAATACTAGAAGTATTCCACACTATCGGCCCTAAAATGCAAGAGTGGACTTTAGTAAAGTGTTCATAGTAAAAACACAGGCTTTCGGAAGCGCGGCTGCTGAGGGCTAAGTTAGCAAAAGCATCGTCAAAATGTTTTAATGCAGAAACGACTAAGCCTGCAACAATCAACACCAATAAAACGCCCATGACTTGGAAAAATTGGCGGATGTTGATTTTAATACCTAATTTAAATAACAATACGCCAATTGTGGCTGCTACTAATAAACCACCAAGCGCGCCAATTGTGGGAATCAAACCTTGCTGAAAGTTAGCCGCAATAAACAGCACGGTTTCAAAACCTTCGCGGACTACGGCGATTAAAATTAAACTAAAAACGCCCCAACCAGCATTGCCATTTTGTGTGAGTGCTTCTGTGACAGCGCCTTCTACTTGGGCTTTCATAAATCTGGCTTGTTTCGTCATCCAGATTAGCATCCAACTGAGCATTGCGATCGCCAGCACACTAAACACACCTTCTAGCCCCGGTTCAACCACAGATGTGTATTGTGGATTAATTTGACCTAATGCTTTAATGACAACGCTAAACAGCACACCTATCAAGGCGCTGACAACAATACCAACAGCGACACCAGCATACACCCAAGAATTCAATCGAGATTGTTTGGCTTTTTTTAATAAAGCCAACACTATCCCCACAACTAAGGCGGCTTCTACTCCTTCTCGGAGTGTAATTACAAAAGTAGGTAAGGCAGTACTAAAATTCATTTTTTGTCCTTTGTCCTTTGTCATTAGTCATTAGTCACTAGTCATCACAAATGACTGATGACCAATGACTAATGACTATTAGCTAAAATCTCGCAGCATTTTTTTCAATTCGAGATTGTGTAGTTCTTCTTGTCCAATCATGCCACGGGCAAATTCTTCTAAATAGACACTGGCATTGCTCACAGTATCTAAAAGATTTTTGTACAATTCCAGTGCTTTCCTTTCATGAGATAAGCTTTCTGCCAAAATATCTTTGACGGAATGCTTATAAGTTTCTTCCATCGGCGCAATTCTCAAGGTTGGATGGCCATCTAAACCTGTGAGAATTTCCCCGACTTGTTGAGCATGAAGTAAAGATTCACTTGCTTGAGCTTTAAAGAAAGCTACAATGGGAAGACGATTCGGGCCAGTCACCATCAAGGAATAATGTGTGTAGCGTACTACTCCTGCTAACTCAAATTCCATAATGGTGTTGAGGAGTTCTATAGTCTTGGCTTGGTCAAGTTCTTGCATCAGTTGTTAAGTTCAGCAATATACAAATGGAGCCTGATGAGTCATTAATTAGAAATGAAGTACAGAACACTTTTACGTTTCATATCTAATTATTTGCTCATGGCTCACTTATTTTAAACGTTTAACTCTTTATTTGTTGTTAGTTTAGAGTCTATCGTTGTGCCTGTGTATTTGATTTATCAATGACTGTTTGAGAATTTTGCTCAATTGTCTTGATTAACTGAGTCACTTCCACAGGTGTCTTCACTGGTTTAGCGGGAGGAACGGCGCTAGGCCAGACTTTTACCAAGTCACTGAAACTAGCTTCTATTGCTTTGTTTGCATCGGGGCTGTCTTGTGCTACTTGGCTAGAAATACCTTTGTATAAGTCATCGGCATAAATCACAAAGCCACGAGAGTCTTGATATTCAATGGCTGCGGCTATTTTACCATCTGCGATCGCTGCTCCATATTCAGAGTTAGCTGCATCTAACAAGCCATTAATTACCTGAAGCACAAATCCTGGCTTTGTGCGTTGCGCTTCTGGTAAAACCGCGATCGCGCCATCTACGGATTGTACAGAAGTAGTAAAATCTGTTTTAACTTTGGCATTCTTGGGATTTGATTTCACCAAATCTTGCAAACTCACCAAAGTTGATTTGAATTCTTTAACTTTGCGTTCATTCAACTGATCTTCTACATCCACATAGATTTCCTCAACTGGGTGTCCAATATGAGGTTCGGCTTGTTTTGGCAGGTTTTTGTCTAATAATTCTTGGGCTACTAACAGGTGTCCTTTCATTAAGCCTAACTTGGTCATGTAATCAACATCTTTGGCTTCACCTGTTAAGACAACTTCCTGAACAGTTACTTGGTCTTTAATTTGGTCAAACTGTTCTTGCGTAATTACTTTTTTAGTTACTAAATCTTCTGGACTAGCATAAGGACGACTAGCCTGAATTTTGTTTGATAAAGCTGGTACACCTAATTTTGCTTCAAATTTATCTAATTCTGACAATATTGCCGTATTAATATTAATTTTTGCTTTGCCACCATGACCGCTGTGAGTTGTAGCCTCTGTTACTTGGGCTGTTGATGGTGAAGTAGCTGCTGGTGCAGAGGGATTTTCTGCGGTTGGAGTGTTGTTACAGGCACTTAAGCTGACAATCGCAGCAGTAGCAATAGTTAAACAAAAATACTTAAATTTTTTCATGTTTTTAACAGCTTGTATGACTCAGTGTCGTAGATTTGGCTATGCTCATTTTGCAGGTAATGCGATAGTTTTGCAACTAATGATTAAATTTTTGAATGTATTTTAATGTTTTTTTCAATATATTTGAGATGTAAAGCTATTAACATTACTGTTTATGGTTCATTTGACGCAGATTTACTAGCTGAATCCAGCTAAGAATTTTTTCAAGAATTTTGCGAAGAGTTATCAGTAATTACTTCAAATTGACCCATACAGCCATTTTCTGCGATCGCATCTTGATGAGGATGGAACATATACTTACCTGGATGGCGGAAGGCAAATTCTAGAATATGCCTTTCTGCAACACCCATCGTAATCACATCAGTCTTCTCGCTGGGAGTCATGGTCATTCCAGTGCGGTACACATCAAAGAAGTTGGCGTGTAAGTGAAAAGTCACCGCCGGATCATATTCAATGATGTTAAGAACATACAAACGAATCAATTGATTTTGATAAATCGGGATGGGATTATCCATGAAGTGATGTGGTAATCCGTTAAAGGCGTAATATTCGTTATGGCTGTCGTCATTGACATCATACCCAGCCATGACTAACACCATTTCATCAGCCGGGGGGCGTGGTGTGGGAGGATCAATAATAAACATCCCATACAAACCTTTGGCAATGTGACGAGTAACTGGTGCAATATGGCAGTGGTATAAATGAACCCCATAAGGTTCTGCGTCAAATTCATAAATTGCCGCACTACCATTACTGACTGGACGAATACCATCCATCTCTGCGGGATGAACACCATGAAAATGTAGAGAGTGAGAATGTCCCGCTTTATTGAGAAATAGTATCCGCACTCGTTCGCCTTGCTTCGCCCGTAACGTCGGCCCTGGTATACGACCATTTAAATCCCAAACGTTATAGGAAACAGCACTATTAAGCTGAATGACAGAAGTCCCCGCAGTTAACTGAAATTCTCTAACAGTCCGTCCGTTTTCTTGCTTAACTACGCCATAGTCGAAATTTCGTAGCATCTGCATAGGATTTACAGCTTGGTTTGTTGCTGCTATTTCCAACGGCGGAACTTTAACTATTGACTTGCTTTGTGCATTCAGAGTATGCCAAAGTGCAGCAGTACCAGCAACCCCTGCACCACATATTCCCAGTTTCAGCAGTTGACGACGGCTGAATAGTTGCTCTTTACCCAGAACGAAGTTGTTGGGCATCACCTTAAAATCAAAAAATGGCACAAAAAAAATTGCAAATCTTTTGCAACTACTATTTTAGATAGTATAAGAAGTAATAATTATTGTCAATAATTCCTAGTTTTAAACTGCATCTATCTTAGGTAGTAAAGCTGAGTGGGCAATATTAATTTTTATAAAGGCGATCGCTCCAGTTAGAATAATTCATCAGTCAATAACATTGTTACACTGGACTGAGAAGATGGGTTGCGATCGCATTTTGTTCTTCTGCTGGTAATTTTTCAATTTCTGCGATCGCAAGCTGTAGTAATTCAGTCATGGTTGAGGAGTTTAAATAGCTTTTTACAATTGATGATATCAAGTATTTGATTGGACTCACTAACCTTACTAACAGCGAAGTGTACATCAAAGGTTATATGTGAAGCGGTGTTTAACCAACCTTTATCTTTTGGAACAAAGTGCAACCAAATATTGCTTAATTTTTATTGTTTAAAACGGAGCTTTATCTAGCCTAATTTTTTATTTAAAAAGATAGTTTTTTAGTACAGTTTTATATTTATTTTTTAACCGCTTGGAAATTAACCCACCCTGCTGAATTTTTGATAAAGCTGAGAGTGAACAAGTCCCTTTGGGAATCGGACTACCAGAAGTAATTAAACCTGCAAGTGTAGTAGCATCCATTTCACGAGCATATTGGTAAGCTACGATAGACTCATGAACAATAAAATTGGGTACATCTGCACCAGGTAAGAGAATACAAGCTGTTTCTGAATTAGGTTTACGAGTGGTAATATTGACGAATAAATAATTATTGTCAGAAGTTTGTGCGATTGCAATATATAAATGCTGTCCATTGGGAGGTGTATCTATTAAAAAAGCATCCCCCAAATTAATGGTGATGCTAGACATTTATAACCTCATCTAAATAGGCCTCCCGAATAGCTTCTTGCCTAATTTCCTCAATCTCTTCCTCACTTTTACCAACATTTTTTAGAATTTCTTCTACCGGAATGGGAATAGCAGAGCCATGAGGATTTTGCCATTCTGGTAAATCATGAGTCCATTCAGCAACATGAAATGGGTCAAGATGCCCAAAGGTTTTATATACTTCTTGAATTATCTCTTCCTCCTCTTCACATAATTCTTCATTGCCTGGGTCTTTCAGTAATTCAACAAAGTTTGTATTGCGAGGAGAAATATACTTAGACCACAAAGGCAAAGCATCATCAACTGGTTGACCTTTAATTAAGTCATAAACACCACTAAGGACAGGGCCATAATCCATTGATACATAATGATCTCCAGTTATTGGCTGATCCATACGTTCTAACGCAATACGATCAGCTATATACAACATCTTTAGTAAACCTAAATACTTCATAGACTTACCATGCAGCTTCAGAAATGTAGCTGCTGCCTCTACAGCTTTTTCTGGATGAAACCGGAACTGGATAGTCATAGTTACCCTTGAAAAGTATATAGTACATATGTACTATATTAACTTTGTTTAGAATGTGAAAACCAAGGTTAGAACAATATTATACAGGTTAACTAATATATCATTACTAAACATATCTTAACATTTATACTAATATTCCTGTACCCCTTTGCGTCTTTGCGCGAATAAAAAAACGGTAGAAAACCGAAATTTCCTACCGTGTATTTAAACAACTAAAAATTCAAATTACGACTCAATTCCTTGAGGTAACAACTCCCGGCGCTGTTGAGAACTAACTTGCACGTTGCCATTTTCATCGACATCAACTAGGGCGGTATCGCCATCTTTGATGCGACCAGACAGAATTTCTTCGGCGAGGCTATCTTCCAACAAGCGCATAATTGCCCGACGTAACGGTCTTGCACCGTAGCTGGGGCTGTAACCTTCTTGGATGAGACGGTCTTTGAAGCGTTCGGTGACTTCTAAGGTGATACCTTTTTCTGTCAGGCGACCAAACACTTCTTTGAGCATGATGTCGGCGATTTGGGTGACTTCTTCGCGGTTGAGTTGACGGAAGACGATGATTTCATCCAAACGGTTGAGGAATTCTGGACGGAAGTACTGTTTGAGTTCTTCGTTAACCAGAGTTTTAATGCGGTTATACTGCGATTCACCAGCATCTTCATTAAATTCAAAGCCGATGGTGGAAGCGCCTTTTTCAATTACCTTGGAACCGATGTTGGATGTCAAAATCAGCAAGGTGTTCTTGAAGTCAACGGTGCGACCTTTAGCATCGGTTAACCGACCATCTTCTAAAATTTGCAACAGCATATTGAAGACATCGGGGTGGGCTTTTTCGATTTCGTCGAACAGCACCACGGTATAAGGACGACGGCGCACAGCTTCGGTTAATTGACCACCTTCGTTATAACCAACGTAACCTGGAGGCGAACCAATTAGTTTGCTGACGGTGTGGCGTTCCATATATTCCGACATATCCAGGCGGATCATTGCTTCTTCGGAACCGAAGAAGTAAGAAGCCAAGGATTTTGCCAACTCAGTTTTACCTACCCCAGTCGGCCCGGAGAAGATAAAGCTGGCAATGGGTCGATTGGGGTTTTTCAAACCGACACGCGCCCGACGGATTGCCCGTGAAACTGCTTTCACTGCGTCTTCTTGTCCGATGAGGCGCTGATGCAAAGTGTCTTCCATGTGCAGCAGCTTTTCGGATTCAGACTCGGTGAGCTTGTTGACTGGTACACCTGTCCAGGAAGCAACGATGTGAGCAATGTCTTCTTCGGTAACAACTGGTTCTACACCGTCACCACTTGCACCGTTGGTTTTGCTTTGAGCGATCGCCCGGATTTCGGCTTTGATTTCCATTTCCCGATCGCGCAGTTCCCCGGCTCTGTCAAAGTCTTGGGAACGCACTGCATCATCTTTTTCTTTTAAGATTTGGCGCAGTTCTTTATCTAACTCTTTGGCTGCGGGGGGCAGTTGGGAGTTGATTAACCGCACACGCGAACCTGCTTCATCAATCAAGTCGATGGCTTTATCTGGCAAGTAGCGATCGCTGATATAACGGTCAGACAATTTCGCTGCTGCAATCAAAGCCTCATCAGAAATTTTCAACTTGTGATGTTGCTCGTAGCGATCGCGCAATCCATGCAATATTTCTATAGTTTCATCAACTGACGGCTCACCTACCATTACTGGCTGGAAGCGGCGTTCTAAGGCTGCATCGCGCTCGATGTGCTTGCGGTATTCGTCGAGGGTGGTAGCACCGATACACTGCAATTCACCTCTTGCTAAAGCTGGCTTGAGGATATTTGCTGCGTCGATCGCACCTTCGGCTGCACCTGCACCAATTAGGGTGTGTACCTCGTCAATTACGAGAATCACGTTACCCGCCTGACGAATTTCATCCATGATTTTCTTCAGGCGTTCTTCAAACTCACCCCGGTATTTGGTACCTGCTACCAGCAAACCGATGTCTAGCGTGACTACGCGCTTGTCTTCCAGGATGTCGGGGACATCTTTGTTGGCAATGCGGCTCGCTAAACCTTCAGCGATCGCAGTCTTACCAACCCCTGGTTCACCAATCAGCACTGGGTTATTTTTTGTCCGGCGACCCAAGATTTGAATTACGCGCTCAATTTCTTTCGCGCGTCCTACGACTGGATCGAGTTTATTATCCGTCGCCATCTGGGTTAGGTTCGAGCCGAATTCATCCAAGGTAGGAGTCTTAGTGCGTCCCGATTGCCCGGTCGCCGAAACCTCTGCTGTTTCTCCCAGCATTCGGATGACTTGGGTTCTTACCTTAGATAGATCCACCCCAAGGTTTTCTAGCACCCTGGCTGCTACACCTTCCCCTTCCCGGATCAGGCCCAACAGCAGATGCTCGGTGCCAATGTAGTTATGCCCTAATTGGCGCGCTTCTTCTAGGGATAGTTCTAGAACCCGCTTTGCCCGTGGCGTAAACGGAATTTCCACGGCCACAAAGCCTGAACCCCGGCCTATGATTTTTTCTACTTCAATACGGGCATCTTTGAGATTGACACCCATTGATTTCAGCACCTTGGCCGCAACTCCTGTGCCTTCCCCGATCAGACCCAAGAGGATCTGCTCGGTTCCCACAAAGTTGTGACCTAAACGGCGGGCCTCTTCTTGGGCCAGCATGATTACCTTAATGGCTTTTTCTGTGAAGCGTTCAAACATGGCATTTTTCCCATCACCTGCGTCGTGCCGGTACGCTGATTTTAGCACAGGCTAAGGTTTTGGGTGTCTGTATCACAGATATTAGACATCCAAGGGAGACTACTCAAATTGATGGGTGGATTTGTCAACTGTTAATGAATTTTGTTACGGCTACTGTGTTGAGGAGCTTTGATTTACTTGCTTTTCAGCTTGAGTTGTAAATAGTTGGCCGTTATTGTGATAATTTAATTTTACCAGTCACAAATACCAATTATTAGCATACTTTAGCCTAAAATAGTCAAACTTTTACTCAAAATATTTTTAATTTAAAACTCAAAAAATATATTTATTAAATATTCTAATTAATTAACAAATGTAAAGGGTTAAAAGCTAAAGGTTAGGGGCTAGGGACTAGAGAAGATGGTTTTTCAGTTTGGTTGTGAGCTTTCTTGTAAGTAGCTGATAGTAGGACACCAAAAAATTAACCAACTACGTAGGTTTTTCCTCAACCTAACCTTTCAATATCATTCCTGCTAACCTCTAACCCCTAACTAATCAGTTGCCAAGAAAATTGGCTCAACTGTTTGCTAACAATGGTGTGCCACTGGTCTAAAGTTTTTTGAAAATGTGGATATTGCAACTCTGATAACCACAGAATCAAAGCATCTTCGCCGTTGTCTTTGTAATAACGTCGTCGCTGTCCAGCAATTTTAAAGCCAAATTTTTCATATAAGGATATGGCAGCAACGTTAGAAACTCTAACTTCGAGGGTGGCGCGTTCTAAACCGCGATCGCAAGCTGTCTTCAACAGAGCGTACAATAAAGCTTGCCCCAAACCTTGACGGTGGTATTGGGGATGAATCGCCAAAATGGTAATGTGGGCTTCGTCAACAATCGACCAAAAGCACCCCATACCTAGAAGTTTCATGCTAGACAATGGTGCAAACAAACCCAATAATTCGCTGTTAGGGCTTTCTAGTTCGCGTTGATAACCTGTTAAAGTCCAAAGACCACCAAAACAAGCTTGATCAAGTTCCAGGATGGTACTGAGGTCATCTGTTGTGAGCGATCGCAATTTTAATTCTGATGAAATCACATTTATCTAAAGTGCTGAGTTGAAAGTGCTGAGTTGAAAGTGCTGAGTTGAAAATGCTGAGTTCAAATTACCTTAACTTAATGGTTGATTTCCGGCTGTGCGAAAGTTCTCTCGTACTTTTTACTCAGCGATAAGTTGCAAGGAGAAGCCACTGCGTTGGACAGGTTGCCCGGCTTGTAGACGCGTTTTGCGCGGCTTCTCGCAGAGTAGCAAGTGGAGTGGTTTCCCTCCAGGCAAACTTCGGTGACTCAGCACTCACACTTCGGCTGCGCTCAGTGTACAGCACTCAACACTGAGTTGGTAAACTGAAAATCGGGACACTTCCGCACGCCCTTAATTTGTACAAGGACAATTTATATAGTTATGGTATCGACTCACCCCACTGAGGTTCAAAATACTGGGACTCAGTATTTGCCTCAAAAGCGCAACCCCAACGAAACTGTTTCGCCCAACCAGGAACTGTTACCTTTAACAGCGAAAGTTAACAGTAATGACTCTCTGGAAATTGGTGGGTGTGATGTCACAACCCTAGTGCAGCAGTTTGGTTCGCCTTTATATATTTTAGATGAAGAAACTCTCCGTGCGGCTTGTCGGCAATACCGAGATGCTTTTAAGCAATATTACCAAGGTGAATCTCAAGTATTGTATGCTTCCAAAGCGTGGAATTGTCTAGCCGTGTGTGCGATCGCAGCCTCGGAAGGCTTGGGAATTGATGTCGTCTCTGGCGGTGAACTCTACACAGCTTTAACTGCTGGCGTTAGTCCTGAAAAAATTTACCTCCACGGGAATAATAAATCGTACTCTGAGCTAGTTTTAGCGATTGAATCGGGTGTAACGATTGTTGTTGATAACTGGCAAGAATTGCACAATTTGGTGGAATTGACCCAAAATACCCAGCCAGTTCGGATCATGCTGCGGTTAACTCCTGGTATCGAATGCCACACTCACGAATACATCCGCACGGGACACTTAGATAGTAAGTTTGGCTTTGATCCCAACGACTTAGATGAAGTATTTACCTTTGTGAGCAAGCAACCTTCCTTGAACTGTGTAGGCTTGCACGCTCATATTGGTTCACAAATTTTTGAACTGCAACCCCATCGAGATTTAGCGGATGTGATGGTACAGTGGTTCCGGGATACTGCTAAGTATGGTTTAAATTTAACCGAACTCAATATTGGTGGTGGATTAGGCATTCGCTATACAGAATCCGATGATCCCCCAAGTATTAAAGATTGGGTAAAGGTAATTTGTGAAGTTATTCAAGAAACTTGTGCTGCGGAAAATCTGCCTTTACCAAAGCTATTATGTGAGCCAGGGCGATCGTTGATTGCTACAGCTTGCGTCACTGCCTACACCATTGGCGCGACAAAAGTAGTACCAGAAATTCGTACCTACGTATCTGTTGATGGCGGAATGTCCGATAATCCTCGACCAATCACTTACCAGTCAGTTTATCGGGCTGTAGTTGCTAATAAAATGTCTGCTAGTGTTACAGAAACAGTCACAGTAGCTGGTAAACATTGCGAATCAGGAGATATCCTAATTAAGAATGCCCAACTACCAAAGACTGAACCAGGAGATATTCTCGTGGTTATGGCAACTGGTGCGTACAATTACAGTATGGCATCTAACTACAACCGCTTACCCCGGCCCGCAGCAGTAGTAGTGACAAATGGTGAAGCAAATTTAATTTTGCAACGCGAAACTTATCAAGACTTGATTCGGCAAGATTGCCTACCAGAAAGACTAAAAATTAGTCATTAGTCCTGAGTCATTAGTCATTTGCAAAAAACTAATGGCTAATGACAAATGACAAATGATTAACCGTATAGAGACAGAAAGATAATCCAGATGTCATGAGAGATTGGTCAAAGCATTGGCTGACAAACCTAGGATGGTCGCAGTCCTTGCTACTTGGGACTCTGGATATTGTATTAGTGCTGGCGCTGACGTACATGATACTAGTTATTATTAGCGAGCGCCGGACACTGTGGATGGTGCGAGGATTTATTATTTTAATGTTGGCATCGGCACTCAGCGGTAGATTGGGCTTACCACTGCTGAATTTTGTCTTGGAAAAATTAGTGATTGGTTGTGCTGTGGCGATGGCGGTAGCCTTACAGTCAGAATTTCGGCGATTTTTGGAACAATTAGGACGCGGAGAAGTACGCCAGTTGTTTCAAACTTCGAGTTTATCCATCCCCAAATCTGATAGTGTGATTGATGAAATTGTGGATGCGGTGAAAGAACTTTCAAAAAACCGAATAGGAGCTTTGCTAATTTTGGAAACCACAGGCCCAATTGATGAGCGAGATTTTTCTGTGCCTGGAGTTAAGCTGAATGCTGAGGTCTCTAAGGAACTTATACAAACAATTTTTCAGCCGAAAACTTTGTTACATGATGGAGCGACTTTAATTCGCGGCTCACGGATTGTATCATCAGGTATAATTTTACCACTTTCGGGACGCACAGCCTCGCGCCAGTTGGGTACACGCCATCGGGCAGCGATGGGAATTACTGAGCGGGTCGAAAATTGTATTTGTGTAGTTGTATCAGAAGAAACGGGTTCTATTTCCTTAGCGGAACGGGGAACCCTAAATAGACCACTGACCATTAGAAAACTTAAAGAGTCGTTAGAGGCTCGATTATCTCCAACTGTGGATCGGGAAGCTGTGGCTCCTGGTCTGTTAAGCTGGGTGCGTCAGATTGGTAGTAAAGCACTGGTACTGGTTTCACGTTTACTTGGATTACCATCGACCGCTTCACGAGACAAAAAATGACTGTACAACACACTGAACTGCAATATTTACCCCCTGATTTAAAACGGGAACTACTGCCCAAACACGTTGCGGTGATTATGGATGGCAATGGTCGATGGGCCAAACGTCAAGGTTTGCCACGAATTATGGGCCATAAGCGTGGTGTAGATGCTTTAAAGGATTTGCTGCGTTGTTGCAAAGACTGGGGAATTGAGGCACTGACAGCTTATGCTTTTTCTACGGAAAATTGGAAAAGACCGCAGGAAGAAGTAGATTTTTTGATGACTTTATTCCAAGTAGTTTTACGTCAAGAACTGCGGGAAATGGTCGAGGAAAATGTGCAAATTCAGTTTGTGGGAAATTTGCAGGCTTTACCGCGATCGCTTCAAGAAGAAATTACTCGCTCAATGGAAGCTACAAAGAATAATCGCAGTATTAAGTTTTCTGTGGCAACTAATTATGGTGGACGGCAAGAAATTTTACAAGCTTGTCGGGCGATCGCCCAAAAAGTCGAGCAAGGTATCCTCAAACCAGAGGAAATTGATGAAGCGGTCTTTGAAAGCCACCTCTACACCGCCGGAATTGATGACCCTGATTTATTAATCCGCACTAGCGGTGAAATGCGCCTTTCCAATTTCCTTCTCTGGCAAATGGCTTACGGGGAAATTTACATCACTGAAACTCTGTGGCCAGATTTTGACCGTGCTGAATTTCACCGGGCTTTGTGTGCATATCAGCAAAGAGAGCGAAGATTTGGGAAAGTGTAAGGGACGAGAGGCTAGGGGCTGGGGGCTGGGGACTAGGCGCTAGTATAAAACTGACTTCGATTCTTGCTCAAGAAATCTAAATTTATTCTGCTTATTACCTAGCCTCTAGCCTCTAACCTCTAACCCCTAATCTATGGGCCAGAAAACACAGCTTGTTCGATATCTTCCCGGCTGAGAGAATACTTAAATGAGCGTTGGATATCTTGGCGATTTTCGCCAGCTTCGAGATATCTAACGACGATTTGTTCAATATCTAGCCAAAGTTCAGCTTGCCAATCAGGTCTTTGCACGCGCCAACAATGAAGTTCTGTTTCATTTTGTTGACAACCTTGGTCTTTTAACCATTGCTCAATTTGTGGCAGAGGATGATTATATAAAGGAGTATCTGCTGACGGAAGAGACATAGGAATTTGAGATTTTGCGTTAGGAAACAGTTTATTTGAAGATAGAAAAGTTAAAGTTTGTTAATTCCCCAGAACTAGTTAATTGCGATAGGTAAGAAATTTGCTTTTCAACTTTGGGGGTTGGTTGGGGTGTTTGGGTTTGAAAAGCCGCCTCACCACGAGCAAATCCGATCGCGATCGCCAGTAATAAACATCCGACAAAAGTCAGTCCCAGAATAAATAAAGCGAAGATTTCACCCGAAGAGAGAGGGCGATCGCTGGCATCTAAGTAAGCTGATTTTGAGTAATCATAAGAATAGCGCACCGGACGATGTAAATCCGCAGGCGCTTGAATTACCCCAAAGCGGGAATAACCAATTTTCAAATCGTAGCTGAGTCGCCGTTCTGGATGACTCAACGTGGCGTAAGCTTCATTAATTTGCTGGAATTTAGCAGTAGCAAGGGCAGCAGGTAAATCTGTAGTATCAGGATGATAGCGCTTGCTCAGTTCCCGATAAGCACGGCGAATGTCGATCACCGATGCTGAGGGATGCAGTCCTAGTAGAGAGTAGTAGGAAGTTTCACTACTTTGTGGCATTGCCCCGTTTTGATTCACGGCTGTTTGAGGTTTGCGATCAAGTTTTTTCTAATATTGTAAACCTGCCAGCCTATTCCACAGAGGGAAAAATCATTAGACTTTCCAGCGATTGTGGGCGATCGCACCTGCAAATTTATTTATGAAATGGTCATGATTAAAGTCTGAAATGTTTGGATTTGCTGCGTACACTCGATTCGTGTACAATAGTATTGTAAGGGGCAAACGTCGGCTTCATGCCGTGTGTCAAAGTAGAAATCCTACTGAGACCTAGCCCCTTTTAGCTTTTCAAGCGTTAATGGGTTGCGATCGCAATACCACTCTCCATAACCCTTATTGCGCCTATCGTCCAAATCCATAATAAGCTTATATTTATTCTCAAGAGGTAGAAAAAACTGGTCATCGTCGCGTTCATAGCATCGCTGCAAAGCCCAGAGGTAATAGTCAATTACTTGTAAACCAGCAACCTCAGATGGATAGGTGGGCTTAATGATAATAGAGCTACTTGAAGAAATTTTCCATTGAGACTCAAAATTTTTCTGAGCTTGATGAATAGCTTTTTCTAGTGCTTCTTCGCGTGCTTCCTTTCCACGTCTAGCGATAGCAATTTGGATAACGTCTGCTTTATGCAATAAATCTTTGAACACACGCTTTATTAGATCGTCATAAATTGCATTCTGTTCTAGCTTTTTACCTAAACGTTTAAAGTTGGCTTTGGCTGATCTTGCCATATCAGCTTTACTCCGAATGGCAATGAACACTTTGATATCGAAAGACTGCATCAGTTCAAAAACCTGTTCACGAATTTCGGGATGGTCGTCCTTAGCGTGAAAGGTAATAGCAGTCTTTTTCGCTTCAGGTTGCATAGAAGGAATATTTTTGAAGCGAGGATGCGTCATCAAGCTTGAACGAAGTGCATTCAGTTCCCCTGTCACTTTTTCTGGATGCTCAATTTGAGCAACGCCAACCATAAAAAATTTAGATGCTCCAGGTTGACCTACAATGATGCGTCCTTTTTTATCGAAGAATGTAAGATCACCCGCCTCGTCAACAAAATAGTGACGAAATTTCATTTCTGCTGACATGCACTGGAAAATATGAGTAGATTTGACCCATTTTACGTCAATCTGAGATATAGCCTCTAAATTATGCGATCGCATTAGCATCAGCTTGATTACTCATCTCATCCACTCTACCGAATGTCCAAACGCGCAGATGTCAGCACGAAAAAATTAATCAGCCTTGCACCCGATAACTGGGTACGATGGGTAACACAAATCCCTGATGTCGTTGCTGGGGAAATTCTCAGTTCTGAATTTCAATGGATTAGCCGCGAAAGTGATGTTTTAATCCGTGCTACCAGTCCTGATTACGGTGAATTTTTAGTTCTCAACGAATTACAATTACGCTATCAACCGCAAATGCCACGCCGAATGCGTGCATATTCCGCACTTGCTGAAGAAAAATATAATTTACCTACTTACCCCGTCTTAATCAATATTCTCAAAACTACAAACGATCCAATACCTACTAGGTTTGAATCAAACATTGCTGGATTAAGGGCATTACAAGATTATCGCGTGATTAACTTGTGGGAAGTCGATGTGAATATAGTCTTGGAACAACCCTTACCATCTCTACTTCCCTTTGTACCAATTCTAAAAGGTGGTGAAAATGAATCGATAATTCGAGAAGCATTACAAATTCTCCGTGCTGATGAACAGCTAAACCAATTAGAAACAGTCTTGGCTTTTTTTGCTACGTTTGTTTTAGAAAGTGCATTAGTTCAAGAAATTATGAGGTGGGATATGGCTGTGTTACGTGAATCACCTTGGTATCAAGAAATTTTGCGTGAAGGCGAAGCACGTGGCGAAGCACGCGGTGAAGCACGTGGACGAAGAGAGGAATTGTATTCAAGTATCGAACTCGTATTGAAGATGAAATTCGGCAATTCAGGTTTAGAATTGATGCCGATTATCTCTCAGATTAGTGATGTACCAAGATTAAAAGCTATTCAACAAGCTATTACAACTGCAAACACAATTGAGGATCTACGGCAACTTTTAATCTAACTGATTAAATCAGCACGGGGTTTAAAGGTTTCAATTTGCCGAATCTTTTCGTAAAGTTCTTTTTCTTCAGGGCTAATATTTTTTGGTGTAACTATCTGAATCTCTACCAATTGATCGCCGCGTTTGCCATTGTCGGTGGGGTACCCTTTATTTGCCAAGCGGAATCTTTGACCAGACCTGACTCCGGGTGGGATGGTCATTTTAACGGGGCCGTCGAGAGTGGGTGCTTCGACAGACCCACCAAGAACTGCTTCGCTGGGAGTTACTGGTACTTGACAGGAAATATTTGCGCCTTCTAGTTTAAACAAAGGATGTGGCTCGACGGTAATTTTTAGGTATAAATCGCCACCACCAATTCCTTGATTTTTCAGGCGAATACTTTGACCTGTCACCATAGCTGGAGGCATTGTAACTTCTAGCGATCGCCCATCTTCTAAACGAATGCGTTCGTTACCACCTTGATAAGCTTTTTCTAAGGGTAAGGTTAATCGCGCTTCAATATCCCGCCGTGCAGGTTTTGGTGGATTTTTCGGAACTGCATATTCAACTCTGCTGTTCGGCGAACGAAACGGATCGGTTTTAGTCGTGCCATTTCTGCTGCTTTGGCGACTACCAATCCCGACGACTTGATTGATAAAGTCTTCAAAATTGGCAAATTGACTGGGGTCTACTTGATTACCATTGCTGCGATCGCCTGGACGTTCTTCCCAACCTTTTGCTTTAGGCGGCTGTTTGCCGGAAAAGCCTTTTTGCTTCCAATAGCGGCTAAACTGGTCATATTGCGCTCTTTTGGCAGTGTCAGAAAGCACTTCGTAAGCTTCATTCACATCTTTAAATTTTTCTTCTGCGGCTTTATTTCCCGGATTCAAATCAGGGTGATACTGTCTAGCTAATCGCCGATAATTCTTTTTAATGTCTTCATTAGTGGCATCTTTAGGTACTCCCAAAATCTCGTAGTAATCGCGGAAATTCTGCAAATTTTGCATAGTCAGTTATTTAAATTTAGATTTTAGATTTTAGATGTTGGTAATAAATTTTAAGTAACTAGTAATACTATTTACCAATTACTTATTACTTATCACCAATGACTAAATCCGTATTTTGAATTAACTTTCTCACTGAAGTAAAGGTGGTTCTTGCCATTTGTGTAAGTTGGTGTAGGAGTTAAAAATTAATCTACTCCCCACTCCCTACTCCCTATTCCCTGTCTCCATGAGTAGTTTATAAATCAAACAGGATTGCTAGATGGGGAGTACTACAACCAATCATCGTCATCATCCCAATTATCTTGATAACTAGGACGAGATGCGCGACGAGAAGGACGGCTGTCATAGGATGAAGAACGACTACTATCTCTGCCGTAATCTCTGCTGTTATTGTCTCTACCGTAGTCTCTGCTATAGGAATCACGTTCGCGGTAGCTATCTCTGTAGTAATCTGGTTCGCGATCGCGTTCTTTGTCGCCGCCTCCCGTAAAGATTTCTTTAATCGTCCCGAACAAGTCATCGTCTTCGTCTTCAGCATAATACTGACGGACTTCTCGGTTTAGTTCATAAAGGGCATCTTGTAAATCGGCGTAGGTTTGATCAATGCCGCGATCGTCGTTGGCTTGTAAACTTTCTTTCAGTTCACGGCAAATATTATCAATGCGTTGGCGACGACTCCGGGCAAATTGCATACCAAATTCTAGGGCTACTTCTCGCAGTTGTCTTTCTGCTTGCAAAATTAGTGCTTCCGAACGGGTACGTTTTTCGACGCGTTCTTTGCGTTCGCGGTCAACATCAGCGTATTTTTGCGCGTCCTGAATCATCCGGTTGATTTCCGATTCAGTCAAGGTAGAAGCACCTTGAATGGTGATACTTTGTTCTCTGCCTGTAGTGCGGTCTAAAGCTGTTACCTGTAAAATCCCGTTTGCATCAATGTCAAATGATACTTGGACTTGGGGAATGCCGCGCGGTGCTGGGGGAATGCCATACAGCTTGAACCGTCCCAGAGATTTGTTATCGCCAGCCATTTCCCTCTCACCTTGGACTACGTGAATTTCCACGGTGTTTTGATTATTTTCGGAAGTGGAGAAGATATCGGAACGGCGGACTGGGATGGTAGTGTTGCGGGGAATGAGTTTTTTCATTACACCGCCGATGGTTTCTAATCCCAAAGATAAAGGTGTGACATCCAATAACAGCAAATCCTTCAGTTCCCCAGCCAATATACCTGCTTGAATAGCTGCACCAACGGCGACAACTTCATCAGGGTTAACATTTTCGTTGGGTTCAATGCCAATTAAGTCACGGACTAATTGTTTCACCATTGGCATTCGCGTCGAACCGCCAACTAACACAACTTCTTCGATGTCTTCTGGTCTAAGTCCCGCGTCTTTTAATGCCCGTTTGACTGGGGTGCGGACACGTCCTAGCAAGTCAGTACACAAAGCTTCAAATTGGGAACGCGTCAGGCGAGTTTCGATGTGTTTCGGCCCGTCTTCTGTGGCGGTGATAAAGGGTAAGTTAATATCGGTGACACTCACCGCAGATAGTTCAATTTTAGCTTTCTCGGCAGCTTCCATTAACCGTTGTAGAGCTTGGCGATCGCGTCTTAAGTCTACACCTTCTGTCTCTAAAAACTGTTCTGCTAACCAATCAACTATCTTTTTATCAAAGTCATTCCCACCCAATTGTGTATCGCCACTGGTCGATTTAACTTCAAATACCCCATCGCCAACATCTAAAATCGATACGTCAAAAGTCCCACCACCCAAGTCAAATACTAAGATGGTTTCCGTGTCACCCCGATCTAAACCATAAGCTAAAGAAGCGGCAGTAGGTTCATTGAGAATCCGCAACACTTCCAAACCAGCAATTCTGCCAGCATCGCGGGTGGCTTGTCGTTGAGAATCGTTAAAATAAGCCGGAACTGTCAAGACTGCCCCAGTGACAGGTTCCCCTAAATAACGGCTGGCATCATCGGCCAATTTTTTCAGTACCATTGCCGAAATTTCTTCAGGGGCAAAATCTTTACTCAACCGGGGACAAGCAACTTTGATATTGCCGATGTCGTCTTTGCGGATGGTGTACGGCACACGTTTCGATTCGGGATTCAGTTCGCCATACTTCCGCCCAATAAAGCGTTTAACTGCAAAAAAAGTATTCTGGGGGTTGAGGACGGTTTGCCGCCGTGCCATTTGCCCAACCACTCTCTCGCCATCTTTGCTGAAACCAACTACGGAGGGTGTTGTTCGCATTCCTTCTGCATTGGCAATCACCACCGGCTTGCCACCCTCCATCACGGCGACTACTGAGTTGGTTGTACCCAAGTCGATGCCGACTACCTTGCCCATGCGTTACTCTTCTCCTAGTGTGTCTTATATCTATTAATTTATTATGATTGGCCAAGACTACCAATAGCAGGAAGCTATTAGTGGAAAACACCTCAATGGTATAATAATCAATTAAGGCAAAAGGTAAATAAATTTAAGTTTAAGGAGCTAGTTGCAAGACTAGGATAGCATTCACCATGCTGAGTATGTCTAAGCAGCTTGAAATCTCCATAGTTAAAAAACTCTACTTTATCAGTGTTTTAAGTTGGGGAATCCACCCTGTTGTAATTTGTTTTTGACTAGCTTTGAATTTACAAGAGCAATTACGAACTCATCTGCATGAAATTGCTAGAGAACGCGATCCTTTCTTGGCAACTGCTGGGCATTTCTTTGTCCAAGAATATATTCGTCAACAATTTTCCCAATGGGGAAGTGTGGAAATCCACACCTTTGTAGTGCGAGGGAAAAGCTGTAAGAACCTAATTTTAAATTTATCTGCTGACGGGAAGCATCAAGATTTACCCCCAATTTTGATTGGGGCGCACTATGATGCTGTACCTGGAACCCCAGGGGCAGATGATAATGCGACTGGTGTAGCAGTGTTATTAGAATTAGCCCGAAAATTTGCCGCACAACCAGCCAAATATCCTTTGCGGCTAGTAGCTTTTGATATGGAAGAATATGGCTTACTAGGAAGTACTGAATATGCAGCTTTATTACATCAACAACAGCAACCACTGCGGTTAATGATTTCTTTGGAGATGCTGGGTTATTGCAACTCTACCCCAGGTTCCCAGAATTACCCTCGTCCGTTGGAGAAATTTTACCCAAATCAAGGTGATTTTATTGCTTTAATTGGCAATTTGCGGACAATCCGCGATTTAATCAGCCTCAGCCGGAGTATTCGGAAAGTAGGTGTACCTAGTCAGTGGTTGCCAGTCCCCAACCGAGGCTTAATTGTACGTCAAACCAGACTCAGTGATCATGCACCATTTTGGGATTTGGGCTATCCCGCAATTATGGTGACAGATACGGCATTTTTACGGAATCCCCATTATCATCAACCGAGTGATAATATTGCTTCCTTAGATTTAGATTTTCTCACAGGTGTTTGCCAAGGATTAGAACAGGGAATTAGACGGTTAACCTAATGGGAACTCTCAATAAATTACATTTTCTTGCAGCGATCGCGCCGCATTTGATTGTGTCATAATCAAGTCTTCGATATTATGTTTGATTGTGTTGCAAATGGCATCTAATTGTAGGTCATTGTCATCATAACCAAAGGGATTTTCAATTTCTAACCCTATCGCTTCAACGCCAAATAAGGTGAAACTAACAACAGCTACCATTAATCCTGTCCACCAGCCCAAGGTGTCTACTATTTGCAAGGGTAATAAGCAACAATATACTAACAATAGTTGCTTCAGATGAATCGCATAAGCTAAGGGCATCGGTGTTTTTAAAATGCGTTCGCAAGAACCTAAATTATCGACAAGTATATTTAATAGTTCTTGCAGATTGATTAATTGGTATGTATGTAAACAGTTACGATTGTATTGTTCTTGTAAATAATCACTAATCCAAAACGCTACTTCTAAAGGCAAATTTTCGATAGTAGATAACTCGTTATATCTAGCAGTAGACATCAATTGTTGTAATTCTTGATTTTCTCGTTCTCCCCGGAGATGTAATTTTGTGGCCACTGAAAAAGCGATAATTAGGCGTAATGTGCTAATTTTATTAGCTCTATCTTCAGGAGAATTTTCGTTAATAGTTACCCAAACTTGCCTGGCTAAATTACGAGTAGTATTGACTAAATTCCCCCAACACCTTCTGCCTTCCCAAAAACGTTCGTAGGCAGTATTTGTCCGAAAAACTAACAACAAACCTAAAACTAGACTCGGCAAAATTGTGCCAATCATCGGCTTAGATACAGGCCATCCTAAATAGTGCAGAACCGATATAATAAATCCAAATAAGCCACACCACAAAACTCGTTGATAAATTGATGAGACGACCGAACCTTTTAACTGAAAAGCCATCTGAACCCAGCGAATCTTCTCAAGTTTCATACCGTCTACCTCAAGGAATATCTAGGTAACAAATCAACCAAATATCTGATAACGTAAAAATCATACCTGAGAAGTAGCAAAATATATATTAAGGAATAAATAATGAATGGGGCATCGTTATCTGCTGCAAGTTGGGAGTTTTGGATTGATAGAGGCGGAACTTTCACCGATATTGTGGCAAAACGTCCTGATGGCCAGTTAATAATTCACAAGCTACTTTCAGAAAATCCTGAACATTATACCGATGCAGCAGTACAAGGAATTCGAGAAATTTTAGGAATTGCTGCTGATGCGCCAATCCCAGCAGAAAGCATCGCGGCGATTAAAATGGGAACCACTGTGGCGACAAATGCCTTATTAGAAAGAAAAGGCGATCGCACAGTTTTAGTGATTACTCAAGGATTTCGGGATGCCCTACGCATCGGTTATCAAAACCGTCCCGATATTTTCGCCCGTCAAATAATTTTGCCAGAAATGCTCTACGAAAGAGTAATGGAAGTAGAGGAACGTTACAGCGCCCAAGGTGAAGAATTAATTCCTTTAAATCTCGATGGAGTTCGCCCACAATTACAAGCAGCATACAATGATGGTATTCGCTGTTGTGCGATCGCGTTTATGCACGGCTACCGCTACACCACCCATGAACAACAAGTTGCGGCTTTAGCTAAAAGTATTGGATTTACGCAAATTTCCGTCTCTCACCAAGTCAGCCCTTTAATGAAATTAGTCAGTCGGGGCGATACAACGGTTGTTGATGCCTATTTATCCCCCATTTTGCGGCGATATGTTGATCAAGTCTCCAATCAATTGTCATCGGCTACCCACAAAGGACAAAGGACAAATGACCTAGACGCGTTAGCGGCTTCCCGCAGGGTAGGACAAACAACTAAATTAATGTTCATGCAATCCAATGGCGGACTGGCGGATGCAGAGAACTTCCAAGGTAAAGACAGTATTTTATCTGGCCCGGCTGGTGGGATAGTTGGGGCAGTGCAGACAAGCCGGATGGCTGGATTTGACAAGATTATCAGCTTTGATATGGGTGGTACATCTACCGATGTGGCGCACTATAATGGCGAGTATGAACGCACCTTTGAAACCGAAGTGGCGGGAGTGCGTCTGCGAACACCGATGATGGCAATTCATACCGTTGCGGCTGGCGGTGGTTCGATTGTGCAGTTTGATGGTTCGCGGTATCGGGTGGGGCCGGAATCGGCAGGGGCAAATCCAGGCCCGGCGGCTTATTCTAAAGGCGGGCCGTTGACGGTAACTGATTGCAATGTGATGGTAGGTAAGTTGCAACCAGATTTTTTCCCCAAAGTATTCGGGGCGAATGCGAATTTACCGTTAGATGCAGAGGTGGTAAGGCAGAAGTTTCGGCAATTGGCGGCGGAAATTGGGGATGGCAGAACACCGGAAGAAGTCGCTACAGGATTTTTGGCGATCGCAGTTGATAAAATGGCAAATGCCATCAAAAAAATCTCTCTCCAGCGTGGTTATGATGTGTCGGAGTATACTTTATGTTGTTTTGGTGGTGCTGGTGGGCAACATGCTTGTTTAATTGCGGATGCTTTGGGGATGAAGCAGGTATTTATTCATCCTTACGCGGGGGTATTGTCTGCTTATGGTATGGGTTTGGCAGATGTACGGGTCATCCGCGAGAAGTCGGTGGAGGTGGTTTTGAGTGAGGGTTTGTTGGAGGAGTTGGAGTTGCAGTTGGTTGGGTTGGTGGCGGAGGCGGTAGGGGAAACGAACCGCAGAGGCGCGGAGGGCGCGGAGGGAGGAGAGAAGATAGAGATTTATCGCAAGGTGCATCTCAAATATGAGGGGACGGATGCACCGTTGATTGTGGATTTCGCAGATGTGGCGATGATGCAGTGTCAGTTTGAGGAGTTGCATCGTCAGCGTTACGGGTTTATTGCGGCTGAGAAGCGGTTGATTGTGGAAGCGGTGGCGGTTGAGGTGGTGGAGAAGCATGATGCGCCAGAGGAAGCTGTAATTACACGTAGGGATAATAAGGAGCCTGTAGCATTGGCAACTGTGCAGATGTACACTGCTGGGGCATGGCAAACTACCCCAGTGTATCAACGCCAAGATTTACAACCAGGAGATTGCATCGCAGGGCCAGCCATTATTGTCGAGGCGACAGGTACAAATGTGATTGAACCCCATTGGCAAGCCGAGTTAACCGCACGTAATCATCTTGTGTTGTCTACTGTTGGGGTTGCACAAAACAAAGAACAAAGGACAAATGACAGAGGACAAAAAACAGATCCGGTGATGTTGGAGATTTTCAATAATTTGTTTCGCGCGATCGCCGAACAAATGGGTATAACCTTACAAAATACCAGTTCTTCTGTCAACATTAAAGAACGGCTAGATTTCTCCTGTGCAATTTTTGATAGTGCTGGACAATTAGTTGCAAATGCGCCACACATTCCCGTTCATTTGGGTTCGATGAGTGAAAGTGTGCAAGCTTTAATTGCTAACTATGGCGACACCATCAAACCTGGTGATGTTTTTGTTTCCAATAACCCTTACAACGGTGGTACTCACCTACCAGACATTACCGTTATCACCCCAGTCTTCCCCCATTCTCAACTCCCTACTCCCAACTCCCCATTGTTTTACGTCGCCTCACGGGGACATCATGCAGATATCGGCGGTATTACTCCTGGTTCAATGCCGCCAAATAGTACAAATGTAATTGAAGAAGGTATATTAATTGATAATTTCCAGTTAGTTGCAGCAGGTAAATTCCGCGAACCTGAATTAGTTAGTTTGCTCACCAGTGAACCTTATCCCGCACGAAATATTACGCAAAATTTAGCAGATTTAAAAGCCCAAATTGCCGCCAATGAACGTGGTGTACAAGAACTTTTAAAAATGGTAGAACACTACGGCTTAGAAACTGTCCAAGCTTACATGAATTTTGTGCAGGATAATGCTGAAGAATCTGTAAGACGTGTGATTGAAGTTTTAAAAGATGGGAGTTTTAGTTATGCCTTAGATGATGGCAGTGTTATTCAAGTTGCAATTACGATTAATCAAGAAAATCGTAGTGCAAAAATTGATTTTACAGGCACTTCTAACCAGCAATTAGCTAATAATTTTAATGCCCCAGCCGCAGTTTGCAAAGCCGCAGTTTTATATGTTTTCCGCACATTAGTTAATGATGATATTCCGTTAAATGCTGGATGTCTGAAACCTTTAGAAATTCACATTCCTGAAGGTTGTATGTTAAATCCTGCTTATCCGGCGGCGGTGGTGGCAGGAAATGTGGAAACTTCCCAAGCTATTACCGATGCTTTATATGGTGCGTTGGGTGTTCTCGCTGCTTCTCAAGGAACGATGAATAATTTTACCTTTGGGAATGAACGTTATCAATATTATGAAACTATCTGCGGTGGTTCTGGTGCGGGTGCAGATTTTGATGGGACGGATGCAATTCACACCCACATGACTAATTCCCGTCTCACAGATCCCGAAGTATTAGAATGGCGCTTCCCAATTGTGTTAGAAAATTTCGCTATCCGTAACAATAGCGGTGGTCAAGGTCATTATAATGGCGGTAATGGTGTCATCCGTCGCTTGCGTTTTCTAGAACCAATGACAGCAGCAATTTTGTCAAATCACCGCATAGTTGCGCCTTTTGGTTTATGTGGTGGCGAAAGTGGTCAAGTAGGAAGAAATTATGTTGAAAGGTGTGATGGAATTGTTGAAGATTTAGGTAGTAAAGCTGTAGTGGAGATGAATATTAATGATGTGTTTGTGATAGAAACACCAGGCGGTGGTGGTTATGGTTTTACTGATCATCCTAGTTTTCTATGAAAAATGGGCGTTGCATAAATGCGCGATGAATTGGGACTTTTGTACAAAGCATAATATTGATTCTTTGCGTCTTTGCGCGGCAGTCGCTTCAAGTCGGGAAACCCGCCCAACGCGCTGCCTTGCCTTTGCGTGAGACAAAAATCCTCTCACTAATCAGCAACGCCGAAAAATGTTAGTTTTCAATCCAGATCCCCGACTTCTTAAAAAAGTCGGGGATCTAAAACTTATCGTAAAACTTAAATCACCGCTTTTTGACGTGGACAGTCAAACACCACCACAAAATTAGCGTCTGGTATGAGTTGGCGTAAGCTTTGCACATGACCATCTGCATCCGAACGATTGCGAAATCTTGCAACTGTTACCCGTTGCATATCTGGAAATAACCGCGCAACAATCCAGGAATTTAAACGTTCTTTGTAGGCGATCGCCTGAGTCTGAGTTTCTGAGGAAAAATCTTTGTAATTGCTGTTTTGTGGCATGATTAATTTATCCATAAGGAGTTTAGCAAAGGGCGTTAGCGAGTCTCTTGGCGGGGATGCTAACGCCTCTTCAACAAAAATTGAATCTTATTACCATATCGTTTGTCAATTGTCAATTCTTAGCGCCAAGTTTTAGCGCCGACAAACTTTAATGCCCAAAAATATGGATCTAAGAGCATTAAGACAACATACAGGATTAAGAATTAGTGATGTAGCTATTGAATTAGATTGCGCTTTATCTTCAATTCGTAACTGGGAGAAAGGTAGAACAACACCCAAAATGGAAGTATGGCAAGTATTTCGTTTGCGGGATTTATATCAATGCACTGAAGAAGAATTAGTACAAGCAGCCAAAAAATCAATGTTGGCTGAAGATACTTAATATTGCTGGGATATTATCGAAAATCAGAAAGTTACTTTTTTATAAACAAGCGATCGCATCCTCTCACACTAGACATAAATTAGTCCTCTCTCCTACGAGAGAAGACAGATTAATTTCATCTTCTTATAAACTTTGATGAGAGATTAATACTGGCGATCGCTGAACATTTCAGAAATTCCAATATGATAAGAATTATTACACTCTAGCTTGAAAATAGAGGTTATGAGCTAGAGACTAAAGAAGAACATTTTTCAGATTTAGTTGTGAGATTTTTTCGTGATTGGCTGACTAATAAAAATACAAAAGGGAGAAAGAAAAAGAAAGCTATAATTAAAAATTTCCTTTTCTTTCTCTGCCTTAGCTTGTCTTCAAACCTTTGCTTTTCACCAGAATGTAAATTACATTCTCCTGAATTCACTCTTATACTACATTAAACTTTTACTTTTATCGGAAGTATCTGTACCACGATAGATATCATAAATCTACTCTAGTGGGGATGCGATCATTAAAATAATCAAGATGTTTAATGATGAGTTCGCTAGTGGAAAAAGAGTAATTAAACTTTCATTTTTTAATTTAAATAATCAGATTAATATTGAGAAGTCGCCTAATTTCTCATATTTAAAAACTTTATTTATCATGCCGCAATATTTTGGAAAACTCCCCACCACTAACCAACCTTGGCAAACTGTTGGCAAAGTGGAATTGGTTCAGCAAAATGAACGTAATATTAATTTTGCATCTGGTGATTCGCGCTTCAGCATCAGCATACTTGCGGTTAATTTAATTCGGCTGCGTTTTACACCCACGGGCGAATTTTTACCCCGTCGTGCTTGGGCGGTAACTGTTGATGATAGTGAGTGGGAAACCGTAGCTTATGAAGTGCAGGAAACTGAGACAACTTTAGAAATTACAACAGAAAAAATCCGCATCTGCATCCAAAAGCAAAATTGTCATCTTACCTGCTTTGATGTAGATGGTCGCCCTTTTGCCCAAGATGCAGATATAGGAATTGGTTGGCGTTTAGGTGCAGTTGCTGGCTGGAAGCAAATTGCAGCCGATGAACATTTTTTTGGCTTTGGTGAACGCACTGGCTTTTTAGATAAACTCAGTGAAGTTAAAACCAACTGGACAGTTGATGCTTTAGATTACGATGCACTCACTGATGAAATGTACCAAGCCATTCCATTTTTTATGGCTTTGCGTCCTCATGTGGGCTATGGCATTTTTTTCAATACTACCTTCTGGAGTCAATTTGATATTGGTGCAGCCCAACCAGGTGTGTGGAAGATGGAAACTCGCGGCGATGAGTTGGATTATTACATTATCTATGGCCCTGAACCTGCGGAAATTCTTCGCACTTATACTCAGTTAACTGGCAGAATGCCTTTACCACCCAAGTGGGCTTTAGGATATCACCAATGTCGTTGGAGTTATGAATCTGAAAGTGTGGTGCGGGAATTAGCGCAGGAATTTCGCCAACGTCGCATTCCTTGTGATGTAATTCACTTGGATATCGACTACATGCGTGGTTATCGGGTGTTTACTTGGAGTCCTACACGCTTTCCCAACCCAGAACAATTAATTGGTGATTTAGCAAAAGATGGCTTTAAAACAGTTACGATTATCGACCCTGGTGTTAAGTATGAGCCAGAAGCCAATTATCACGTTTTTGACCAAGGATTAGCCAACGATTATTTTGTGCGGAAAGTTGATGGAACACTGTTTCACGGTTATGTTTGGCCGGAAAAAGCTGTATTTCCTGATTTTATGCGTGCTGATGTGCGCCATTGGTGGAGAAATTTGCACAAAAGTCTGACAGATGCGGGTGTAGCAGGAATTTGGAATGATATGAATGAACCTGCGATTGATAGTCGTCCTTTTGGGGATGGTGGGGAGAAGATTTGGTTTCCGTTGGATGCGCCGCAGGGAGACGCAGGGGAGAATACAACTCATCAAGAAGTGCATAACTTGTATGGGTTGATGATGGCAAAAGCTTGTTTTGAAGGGTTGCAACAACATCGTCAACAAGAGCGTTCTTTTGTATTAACTCGTTCTGGTTACGCTGGTGTGCAGCGTTGGTCTGCGGTGTGGATGGGCGACAACCATTCTTTGTGGGAACATTTGGAAATGTCCCTACCCATGCTTTGCAATATGGGACTTGCGGGTGTGGGGTTTGTGGGTTGCGATATTGGCGGATTTGCCGGAAACGCAACGGCGGAACTATTTGCCCGTTGGATGCAAGTAGGAATGCTGTACCCCTTGATGCGTGGTCACTCAGCCATGTCTACAGCCCGTCATGAACCTTGGGTATTTGGCGATCGCACCGAAAATATCTGTAGAGAATATATTAATCTGCGTTACCAGCTTTTGCCCTACATTTATAGTTTATTTTGGGAAGCTGCCACCACAGGCGCACCCATTTTAAGACCTTTACTTTACCATTTTCCCAACGATCCCAAAACCTACACCCTTTATGATCAAGTGTTGTTAGGCGCATCACTCATGGCTGCACCAATTTATCGCCCTGGTGTGGAACATCGAGTTGTGTATTTGCCTGCCGGTACTTGGTATGACTGGTGGAGTGGCGAATCTTATCAAGGCTCTACTCATATTGTTGCCCATGCACCTTTAGAAAAAATGCCGCTTTATGTGCGTGGCGGTGCGGTAATTCCTATGCAACCTGTAATGCAATTTGTAAATGAATCGCCTTTAGAAGAAATTCGTTTGCGAGTTTGGCCTGGTAATGGTGAACATAGCTTTTATGAAGATGATGGACAAACATTTGAGTATCTCAAGCAAAGTTTTTCCCTCAAAAAAATTACTGTCATTACAGATACTAATCAAACAATAGTCAACATAAGTACGCGCGAGGGAAAATGGACACCAGGACAGCGGCAAATCATTGTGGAACTTGTAGGTGTAGGTCAGCAGCAATTTTTAGATGATGGTCAACTAAGAAGCTTGTCATTTTCATTTTGAATCACTTGTGGAGACAAGGCACAAGAAATCCGAAATTAGAATTGATTCTGGCTTCGCCAAAATCAAATAAGAGTTCTATTATAGATAAGTGAAAAAATCATCAATTCTTCGTCATATTTGAGACAAATAATAAAAGATGTAAACGCACCAAATCCCAAAATCTTAGCACGCTAGTCTAATTATAGATGCGGCCACAAAAATATCAATGTTAAACAGCAACCGCTTGCAAATGCAAGATATACGGAATTCAACAGTAGTCAAGGTTGCAGCAGCGATCGCCATCCTCGCTGGTAGTTTTGTGCTACTTGGGTGGATGTTCGACATTGAATTTCTCAAAACTGGGAACAACCCTCGGTTGTTCACAATGAAAGCGAACACAGCGTTGTGTTTTATCTTATTAGGTATATCGCTGTGGCTGTCACAAATTAATAAATATCAGCGCACTAATGTTTATTTAAGTCAATCAGTCAAGATAAGAGAGCAATTTGTTTATTTATGGCTGGCTAGAGCATTTAGTTTAATACCAATAATTATTGGCTTACTCACCATCATTCAATATTTGTTTGGCTGGAATTTTGGCATTGATCAGCTATTGTTTCGGGATTCACCAACTCCTTTGGGGACATTTTATCCGGGAAGGATGGGATTAAACACAGCGTGTAACTTTTTCTTTTTGGGCTGTGGTTTAGAAATTTTGATAAATCCAAAAAGCGATCGCCGCAATTGGTATGGTCAAATTCTCACTCTCATGGCTAGCGTGATTACCTTAGAAGCCTTGATTGGTTACACCTACAACATCAAAATTCTCTACAGTTTCTACCCTAACGGCACACCAATGGCGTTACACACAGTATTACTATTTAGTGTGCTGTGTATAGGAATTCTCTGGATAAGTACTGACAAAGGATTTATGCGCGTCATTACCAGTGAAAGTTATGCTGGTTTACTGGCGCGTCGTTTATTAATAGGTGCGATCGCTGTACCTTTATTATTAGGCTGGTTAATTGTTCAAGGTCAGCAAGCTGGACATTATGACCCAGCTTTTGCCATAGCGGTATTTGCACTAATTTTAATTGTGATTTTTGCTTTGTTGATTTGGCAATGTGCCGCAGTTGTAGAACGCCTTTGGTACAACAACGAACGCACGCAAACAGCACTAAGAGTATATGAAGAAAAACTCAAAAGTTTCGTAGATGCAAACGTCATTGGTATCTTGTTTGGTGATGTGTATGGCAATATTCACCAAGCAAATGATGAATTTTTGGGGATGGTTGGTTATACCAGAGAAGATTTACTAGCAGGCCGATTAAAGTGGGATAAAATTACACCACCAGAGTATTTGTATTTAGATGAACAAGCGATCACTGAAGCTAAAATAAATACCAATGGCGCTTGTACACCATACAAAAAAGAATATATTCGCCAAGATGGTAGCCGCATACCAGTATTAATAGGTTACGTACTAGTCGGAGAACAACGAGAAGAATCTGTAGCCTTTATTCTTGACTTAAGAGAACGCCAACAAGCACAAGAAACAATTCTGCAACTAAATAGAGATTTACAGCGGCGGGTGGTTGAGTTGCAAACCTTGCTGGATGTGATACCGATAGGAATTGGCATTGCTGAAGATCCTGAATGCAGAAATATTCGCGTTAACCCTTGTTTAGCCAAGCAATTGGGCATCTCCACAGATGTGAATGCGTCTTTGACTGCGCCTACTGAAGAACGACCCAAAACATTTAAAGTCTACCGCGAAGGTCGAGAATTATTGCCAGAAGAACTACCAATGCAATATTCAGCCGCGTATGGTTTAGAAGTGTTGGACTTTGAAGTAGATGTGGTTCATGACAATGGTCAAGTCACTAAGTTATTAGAATATGTTGCACCATTGTTTGACGAAGAAGGTAACAGCAGAGGCTGTATAGGAGCATTTTTAGATATTACCAGTCGCAAGCAAGCCGAAGAATTACAGCAAAAGCAGCGCAAATGGCTGGAAGATGTGTTAAATCTGATGCCCAGACCATTGCTATTGATTGAACCAGGAACAGCAAGGGTGACATTTGCCAATCGTACAGCTAACGAATTAGCAGGCGGTGAATTTCCCCAAGGCATACCTGCTGAAGAATATCACACAGCATATTATTATACAGATGCCGCAGGCGATCGCATTCCCAACGACAAAATGCCAGGGGTACGTGTTGCCCGTGGCGAACGTTTGAATGGTATAGAAGTAGACTGGCATACCAGCACAGGCGCATATTCCCTATTAATATTTGCAGATACACTGCCAGCAATGCACGGTTATCCAGCTACCTGTGTGTTGGTATTTCAAGATATTACTAAACTTAAGCAAGCAGAAAAAGCATTATCACTAGGTAATCAAAGGTTGCAATTACTATTTAGTACCGCCAGCGCCTTATTATCTAGCCAGCAACCATTAGCACTAATTGACAGCGTTTTCTCCCAACTTCAAGAACAAATTAGTTTAGATGTTTACTTCAACTTCTTGATTGAGGATAATTCGCAAATAATGCGTCTCGTTTCCTATGGAGGCGTGACAGCAGAAATCGCCAAAGAAATTGAGTTTTTAGAATTTGGACAAGCAGTCTGTGGTACAGTTGCCCAATATCGCCAATCAATGTATGTCGAAAACGTCCAGCAATCAACTGACCCTAAAACAGCATTAATTCGTTCTTTAGGTGTTACTGCTTACTACAGTTACCCATTAATCGCCCAAGACAAGTTGTTCGGTACTCTGTCTTTTGGTAGTTGCAGCCGCAATTTTTTCACCGAAAATCAAAGAAGTATGATGCAGGCAATTTGCGATCAAATTGCGATCGCAATGGAAAGGTCAAGTTTAATTACTTCCTTGCAGCAACAAACTGAGCAGTTGCAAGAAGCCAACCGGATGAAAGATGAGTTTTTAGCTATACTTTCCCACGAATTGCGATCGCCCCTCAACGCAATTCTCGGCTGGGCGCAACTACTACGCAACCGCAAACTCAACGAAACACAAATTAGTAAGGCGCTAGAAACCATTGAACGGAATGCGAGGGCGCAAACTCAAATGATTGAAGACTTACTCGATATCTCACGGATGATTCGAGGTAAGTTACGGCTAAAAGTCGCTACGTATAATTTAATCACGATTATTGAATCCACAATTGAAACTGTCACTTTAGCCGCCCAAGCCAAAGAAATCGAATTGCAATTTGCGCGGGCGAATCATGAGGAGTCACAATTTTTAATTTCTGGTGATAGCGATCGCTTACAACAAATTATCTGGAATTTGCTATCAAATGCCATTAAGTTTACACCCCAAGGCGGGAAAGTAGAAATTCAACTTTCAAAAAGTGTTGGTCATATTTCAGAATCTATCAGTTACGCCCAAATTCAAATCATTGATACAGGTATAGGTATTAACAGCGAATTTCTTCCTTATGTGTTCGACCGTTTTCGTCAAGCCGACAGTTCCAGCACCAGGGCGCACGGTGGCTTAGGATTAGGTTTAGCAATTGTGCGTCACTTAGTAGAATTACACGGTGGTACTATCACTGTCGATAGCCCCGGAGAAGCACAAGGTACAACCTTTACAGTCAAATTACCATTACTACTACCCAATAAAGAAACTATATCTACACCAGTTAGCCTAACTGAAGCCAACAGTGATGTTTTACCTGCGTCTCCCTCCCTAGCTGGTGTACGCGTCCTGGTTGTGGATGACGAACCTGACACCCGCGAGTATATGTCCACAGTACTGCAACAATGCCAAGCCCAAGTGCAAACCGTTGGTTCAGTTGCAGAAGCATTACAAATGATTGCTCAGTGGAAACCAGATGTGTTAGTTAGTGATATTGGTATGCCTGGTAAAGATGGCTATTCATTAATTCGCCAACTGCGATCGCAACCTCCAGAACAAGGCGGTACAATTCCCGCCGCCGCTTTAACCGCCTACGCTAGAACCGAAGACCGGATGCGTGCTATTCAAGAAGGTTTTCAGCTACATTTACCTAAACCCATCGAACCGGCTGAGTTAGCTACAGTAGTTGCTAGCCTTGTAGGCAGAACTTAAAGGTTCAGGACTTACGCACCAAGATTATCTGTGAAAAATGGGTGTAGGGGTGAAAGGGTTTTGGATCTATACACACGCCAATTGGCTATTTAATATCAAGCATTTAACAATGAATTATTTTCAGGGTGAGATAATTTTTTCTCTCATCTTGCACCAATAAAAATTGATGTAATTTTATTACTCAGTAAAAAACCAAAAGCCTTGATTTAGCGACAAGAGCCTATAAAAGTAAGGTATCTTTATCGCGCATCTTTTTACTTTACCTGTGGTTATACGTAGAGGTGCAAGATATGAGTTTTGCTAAATGTCTTATCTGTCTAAAAATTACAGCATAATTTGGCTCTTGGCAACT
>JAGKSW010000080.1 GCA_018993265.1 Nostoc sp. TH1S01 | reverse complement strand
TTACTTTATAAATGGTCTCTTATTGACAGCTAAATTGGACAACTTTTTCCACTCCATTATTTTGCTGAAAAAGTGTGGAGATAAAACTTATAAAGCTTTATCCCACTCTAACTGATGAGCTAAACCATATTTGATAAAATCTTCTTCTTTAGCTTTATCACTCTTGCCAAACACACCTAAGCTGTAAGGATTATCACGCATACGTTCGGTAACTTGTTCCTTTTCAAATTGAATCACTTCTGCTCTAGGTTTATCCGGTTTAAAAAAGTCTACAACTAAAACAGTTCTATCATAATTGGTGTAATTGTGCGGGCAATGTGGGTAACTATGATCTAAAATTAAGAATTTTCCTTCGTGCCAATAAAGCTTGTCATGGCATATTTTCATAGCTATATCCCCCTCTGGCACAATTAATCCTAAATAGCCTCGATTCATGTGAGGATTATAGTTAACATGAAGCTTGATATCTAATCCGGGATGAAAAGTTCCAAAGTACACATTTCTGAGGATATTATCATCATTAAAGTTAATTTTTTCTATTGCGATCGCCAGATTGGGGAAATATTTCTTTCTTAAGACAAATGCTTTGTCTGAAGCCTCATCTGTGCTGTAATCTGGATATTGTATTTGATGTAATTGAATATATTCTTCAATAAACAACCCTTGAAATAAAATTCCAAAGGCACTATATTTAGAATCACCTTTAGTTTTTATTGTTTTACTTTTAGGACCTAAAACATCGTAGGCAAATTTTAACTCCTCATTGGATGCCTGCTTAACAAAGTTAGTAAATTCATCTCTAATTACTTGCCAGTTATCTTGAAGAGTTTTCAGGAAAGGAAATTGCTCTGGATTGAGATGATATTCATTAAAAGTTTCCATTGCGTTTATCCTCAAGATGATTGAATAAAAAACTGTTACATAATCATGGGTTTTAGCTTGGGTTCCGGTACGATGTTGAAATTCCTGGTTAACCAGAACTGAAGCTGCTGTATTTATTTTAGTGTGAGGTCTACTGTGTCTGAACCTCCTGTATTAGATACAATTATCAAAAATGTGCGCGTTGTTCGTCCACATGATGAGGCTGTTGAACTACTTGATGTAGGCATTAAGGATGGAAAATTTGCTGAAATTGCTCCTAATATTAGCGCAAACCAAGCCTTAGAAGTATTCGATGCCAAAAACTTGCTGGGTTTTCCTGGGGTGGTGGATGCTCACATGCACATTGGGATCTATCAACCCCTTGATAAAGATGCAGTGACTGAAAGTAAAGCCGCCGCAATGGGGGGAGTCACAACTAGTCTCAATTACATTCGCACAGGACAATATTATCTAAATAAAGGCGGTTCCTACCGCGATTTTTTTCCCGAAGTACTGGCGTTATCCGCAGGTAATTTTTTTGTAGATTACAGCTATCACATTGCACCTATAGCTAGTCAACATATCGACGAAATTCCTCTATTGTTTGCAGAACATGGCGTAACTTCATTTAAAATATTCATGTTTTATGGTGGCTATGGGTTGCATGGTCTATCAGACCACCAAAACTTATTTTTGATGATCAATAAAGAGGAACGCTACGACTTCGCCCATTTTGAATTTATTATGCGCGGTATCACTGGCTTGATGGCAGAACATCCAGCAGCGCGAGATACTATCAGCTTGAGTTTGCATTGCGAAGTTGCAGAAATTCTCAATGCTTATACCAAAATAGTCGAAAACGATTCTAGCCTGAGTGGACTGCACGCTTATAGTGCAGCACGTCCACCGCATTCTGAAGGGTTAGCAATTTGCATTGCTTCTTATTTGGCACATGAAACTAACTGTGCAAATATCAATTTGTTACATCTCAGTTCGCGCAAAGCAATGGAAGCAGCTTTGAAGATGCAAACTGCTTTTCCCCATATTAATTTTCGGCGAGAAGTGACTGTTGGACATTTACTATTAGATGTTGATACACCTAATGGTACTTTGGCAAAAGTTAACCCGCCTATTCGGCCTCGTGCTGATGTGGAATACTTATGGCAAGCGGTACTAAATAATCAAGTAGATTGGATAGTTAGTGACCATGCTTGCTGTTCTGCTGAACAAAAACGCAGTGCAAAAGATCCGAATAATATTTGGTTAGCCAAGTCTGGTTTTGGCGGTACAGAATATTTACTTTCGGGTGTATTTAGTGAAGGTAGCAAGCGAGGGATGTCTTATAACCATATTGCTAAGTTGTTATCGTGGAACCCATCGCGGCGCTTTGGGTTGCTAGAAAAAGGTGATATTGCTATTGGCTACGATGCAGACTTGGTATTGGTAGACCCAAATGAAAGCTTTGTGGTAAGTGCTGCTGAGTCGGAGTCACAACAAGGTTACACTCCTTTTGAAGGTGTAGAGTTAAGAGGAAGGGTGAAGAGTACCTTTTTACGCGGAAATTTAATTTATCACAACGGACAAGTTATAGGTTCACCAACTGGGCGTTATTTGAAACGCCCCTATTCTGCAATTTAAAGAGTAGGTGTATTATCCGAGGTTAGTAATATTAAATCTGAATTTCAATTTCAGTCAAGCAGGGAGTATGAAAAAATGAGCCAACGCATCAAACGAGCATTTTTAGATACAGAAGATGGGCAAATTCTTTACCGCATAGGAGGAGAAGGTGAAGCCATACTTTTACTGCACATGACTCCCCGCAGTAGTGATGAATTTAAAGAATTGATGCCGATTTTGGCAGAGAAAAAATTAGTAATTGCAATGGATTTAATGGGTTTAGGTGATTCTGATCAGCCTCCTAGAGTTTATTCTGTTGCTGACTATGCCAAAAATGCGATCGCACTTTTGGATGAATTAGGTATAACAAAGACAAGCATTTTCGGTAGTCTGACAGGAGGTTATATCGCCGGAGAATTTGCAGCCGCCTACCCAGAACGAATAGATAAACTCATGCTCTGCAATGTATTTGGATTTGACGCAGAAGAAAAAGACAAAATTTACCAGAGATATTCTCAAGGATATCAAGTGAAAGAAGATGGCTCTCATTTGATGGCACAATGGTTATCTCGCGTTAATTACGTCGGCACAGGAGAGTTAAATCACCGTTGTGTTTTAGATGATTTGAAGTGCTTTGGCTCTCCTATATATCCTGGTTTGGCAGTAGCAAACTATTGTCTGGCGGCGAAAGAAAGATTTCGTTTGATTAAGTGTCCAACTCTGGTTTTGTGGGGAGAAAAAGGCTTAGAACCTTTAGAAAAATTTGGTTTAGCAAAACCTGAAAATCAATCTTGGCTCCAGGAAGTTATTCCTCATAGTCAAACAGTTGAAATAGAAGGTGGAACCATGTGGATGGTTAATCAAATGCCAGAAGAAGTATTAAAAGTAGTAGTTGATTTTTTGGAAAAGTATTAAGTGATTTTTAGATGTATTTCATCTGACAAATAAATCTGCCTACCTATTTAGAAGGAAGACAATGAACAACGAATTACCATTGATTATTGAGTGTCGTTGTAACGAAATAGCCGATCGCACAGAAAATCCTGCTGTACCCTACTCTCCTAAAGAGATTATCCGCGACGCAGTTCGTGCTTGGGAAGCAGGAGCTTCGATATTCCATTGGCACGGGCGAGACCCAGAAAGTGGCAAACCGCGCAACGATGTTGAACTTTATCTGGAAGTGATAGAGGGAATTCGGGAACAGACGGATCTTTTAATCCATCCGACGCTGGGCTACATTACACAGAATCAAGTAGAGGATCGCGTGCGGCACATCTTGGCGGTGAATGATGATCCAGTGTTACGGGTTGACATGGCTCCTGTGGATTTTGGGTCATTGAACGTGGACTTCTGGAATCCCCAGACCAAACAGTTCGATACTTACGATCAGGTGTATGTTAATACTCGTGATAACCTCCGGGCAGTACTGGAAGTATTCAAGAAACACAATGTTTACGTTAGTTCCGTCTGTTGGGACGTAGGACAAATGCGAACAGCGCGTTGCTTCCAAGAAATGGGGCTTCTGCCACGGGAAACACTTTGGGAGTTTGTTTTTACGGGAGAAGTTATGCCTGCTGGTGCTGCTGCAACTATACATGGTTTGCAGGCGTTTGTGGCTGAGGTTCCTGCGGGGAATCAGTGGTTGGCGCTTTGCTGGAATGGCGACGTGATGAGGGTGGCAGCCTGGGCAATTACTCTGGGAGGTCATGTCGGTATTGGACTAGGAGATTATGCTTACACTCGCTTTGGCACGCCGCACAACGGCGAGTTAGTTGAGATGGTTGCGAAGATGGCACACTCTCTCGGCCGGGAAGTTGCTACACCAGCACAAGCACGGGAGATTCTGAAGATGTCACCGAGAGCTTCTCAAAAGCAAGAGTATGTAACTGCTAACTCATAAATAATTTAGTTAGGCAATGCCAACTTAGAAGAAATGTAACTGCGATCGCCCAAAAATATGAACCAAAAAATTAAACGAGCTTTTCTAGACACAGAAGATGGACAGATTCTTTATCGCATCGGCGGCGAGGGTGAACCTTTGCTGTTGCTGCACATGAACCCCCGCAGTAGTGATGAATACCGAGAACTGATGCCGATTCTGGCTGAACACAGACGAGTTATAGCAATGGATTTGATGGGGTTTGGTGATTCGGATAAACCACCGCGAATGTATACAATTGCTGACTATGCAAAAACAGCGATCGCACTTTTAGATGAATTAGGTATAGAAAAAACCAGCATTATGGGCAACCATACAGGTGCTTTTGTGGCGGGAGAAGTCACAGCAACTTATGGCGATCGCATTGATAAACTGATTTTAGGTAACGTAGCTGGTTTTGGTGAAGGCGGACAAGCGCAACTATTCAGAATGTTTGAGGAAGGTTTTAAAATCAAAGATGATGGCTCTCACCTCATGCAAAGATGGTTAGCCCGATCTCGATATGTAGGCTCTGCTGAATTAAATCATCGTTGGGTATTAGACGATTTAAAATGTTTTGGTCATCCTTTGTATGCAGTTTGGGCTGTAGGCAATTACTGTCTAGATGCACCAGAAAGATTTCGTTCTATTAAGTGTCCAACTCTGATTATTTGGGGAATGGATGATGTCAAAGAATTTGAAAGATTGAGTTTAGCAAAAGCTGGCGATCGGTATTTTCTTTCTCAAGCAATTCCGCATGGCAAAGTTGCTGAATTTCCCGAAGGAACAATTTGCATGATGAATCAGATACCTGAAGAAGTAGCGAAGGTAGTTATCCAGTTTTTGCAGAACTCAGAATAGTTCAGCCGCTCATTTTCCCAGATTACCTTTCATGGCAGCGACAAGCGATCGTGCAGCATCAGCCAGCAACCAGCCATCAGCAGCAGGTAGCACGAAATCATAGCCTTTAGCAAATAGTTCGCAACCTCCTGCGGCATGACGACTGACACCGCCAAGCCAGCAATTAGGGGTGGAACGAACTATCGCTTCGGCTTCCGTCAACAATCGGTCAAGTTCTGAATTATTGTACGTTCCTAACTTAGTGAGTGCAGCAAAATCGTCTGCGATGTCTGCCATCAAATCGCCTGCTCCTAAAATTACCATATCGATCCCGTCAACTGCGGCAATTTCCTTAACATTCTCAAAACCCCGACGAGTTTCAACGATAACAGCTACAATTAGGTTCTCTTGATAATTGGCAGCATATTCTAGCTCTGCTAAACCCCAGTTGGCTGCTCGGCTCTCTGGATAACCGACACCTCGGTGTCCGCCATGAGGTCGATAGCGGGTTGCAGCGACAATTGCTCGCGCTTCATCTGCTGATTCGACAGTCGGAACGACTATACCTTCCACACCCATGTCCAAGGCTCGCTTGATATAAACTGGATCGTTTGAAGGTACACGCAAAATACAAGTAACATCTGTCGCCTGGGCGGCGCGGAGTTGCTCTACTAAGATACCCATTTCCATCGCGCCATGTTCGTGGTCGATGATAAAGGCATCGAACCCACACATAGAAAGAAGTTCAATTGAGTCACTATCTGAGAAAAAAATCCAGCACCCAATTGGTTGAGAACTGGCTTGGAGCATTTTTTTTAGTCTATTAGGTCTGAACATAATTTTTAATAGTACAAATTAGCTTAATTATTATGCAGTATCACTAAAATTCAGCACCGTGTTATACCAATAGCAGCTTCAACTTTACTTAAAAATTCATTCAAAAATTCCTGATTATATTCTGTATTCTTATCAATTTTAGAGATGATCATATCAGCCAGCTCGTTTTTTGTATATTCCAAGCCATTTGAACAAATACGATCTCCATTCATTCTTAACTCACTATCTGAAGAAAATATACTCTTAATTATAGAGGGTGGATAATAATATTCAATTCCATTTTTAGTCCATACAACAATATTTTCTTGGCTTACTCCCATCTTTTGCAACTGTTCAACCAAACCTTTTCCATGTACAGAATCTAACACCGCAAAAATTCTTTCTTTATAAGGACTTTTTTGTATATCTCCGAACAGGGTTTTAGCTATATTGAATACTTCGCGTATCCTGCCATCACCATTTGCTTGAATTACACTAAACTTGAATCCTTCATATCGAGTACTTACCACTCTCTCAATAAACTTATGATCGCATTTACCTTCAACTATTATAATGGCAGAAGGCATATATAATGCTTCTAATCTATTGCCAAGCAGGAAGAAGTGAATTTTGTTTATATCAGCAACAGATGAAACTTTAGAGATGTCGATATAATTATTCTTTTTTTCAATCCAATAATTATTTAAAATATTATTTCTATCCAGAAAAATAGTTGAATGTGTCGCTAAAATTAAAGTTTTAATGTGACTGAAGTATTTAGCTCTAACATTTTCATCAAATATAAAGTCAGAAAAAATTCCTTGTGCTTCAGGACTTACTCCTAATTCAGGTTCGTCTATAAGAAATGTATCAGCCTCTTCATCCAAAAGCGATGTAACTAGAGTAGTAATTAGACGATAACCTGAACTTGTAAAGGAAATATTATGTTCGTCTACAGATATATATTTTTGCGACATCGAGTTTTCTGGAACAGAAAACTTTATCTCCATCTTAGAATTCAACAGCTTTTGCATGATTTCTATTAATTGCTCTCGCTTATGATCATTGAGTTGAGCAATTGCTTGCTGCAAGTTTAGAGGAGAATTATCTATATTTTGTTGCTGATTCTGCCAGAGACTTATAAAGCTATGCCATCGTTCCTTTATTCTATTTCTATTGGGCGTATAGTAGTCTAGGACATGAAAATTTTGATATCTCGCTGGCCCCAGATACGAAGCTTTTTCCCCAATACTTTGAGTGAGAGTTTTTAATATAAAAGATTTTCCACAATTGTTGCGACCACACAAGACCGAATAGCTAGATTGCTTTATGTCTTCCAGTAAATGTTGAGTTTGCTCTGAGAATACTGTATCTGGTCTTTGATCAAAATGATACATTTCTTGTCGATTGTAAGTTATATAAGTAGAAATACACTCGTATTATAATGCACCATTATAAGTATACTCAGGTTTGCAGATGAAGCAGAGCAAACACTTGGCACATAAGTAATTTACGTCAATGCGGCAATTTAGTGGTGTGCTTTACGACAAAACGATATTCATGATCGCGTTTATGGGTCTGGTTGACTCTTGAGACAATTTTAAATGGCAAAGTCAAAATTTGGATGTGATCGCCTACTCTAGCATGTAGGTACTTCACCAGCACCCTGATAAATTTTGGATTTACATCAGCCTAAGTTTAACTTCTTCAGCTAAATCTGCTAATGCTACTTCTACTTGTTCGCCTGTTTGCAAATCTTTAAGCGATGATTTTTGGGCTGCGGCTTCATCAGCACCGATGATTACACAAAATCTAATTCCTTGTTTATCTGCGGCTTGGAATTGTTTACCTAATGGGCGTTTTTCAAAGTTGGTAATTACATTAATGCCTGCTTGGCGTAACTGTTGGGATACTTTTAAATAAGTCGGCATTAAATCTTCTTGCAGATTTACTACTACTACTTGGGCTGGTGTTGCAGGTAGAGTATTTAAAATACCTGCTTTGAGTAGTCTACTAATTAAGCGAGTTAAGCCAATAGAAATACCAACTCCTGGCATTTTCTCGCCGATAAACATCCCGACTAATTCTTCATATCTGCCGCCAGAACAGATACTTCCTAATGCTTCATGACCGATGAGGGTAGTTTCGTAAACTGTGCCTGTATAGTAATTTAAACCACGGGCGATCGCTAAATCAATACAAAAACGTTTATCAGGAACTCCCAAGTTACGTACACCTGTAATTACTGTTTCTAATTCAGTCACACCCAAACTAAATTGCTCGGCTTCTGGTAAGTTTTGTGACAGGTGTTTAAGTTTATCTAATACTTCATTAACATTACCGTCAATTTTGATGAAATCAATAATTTTTTGGGTATTTTCTGGTGAAATACCTTCTTTTTCTAATTCTTGTTTGACTTTAGTTTCGCCAATTTTTTCTAGATTATCAATAATACTAATACAGGTTTTAATTTGATTTTCGGCAATGCCTAATGACTGAAAAAACCCAGTTAATATTTTGCGGTTATTGATGCGAATTAAGAAGTCACCGATGTTAATTGCCTCAAATATTTCGGTGATAATTGCTGGCATTTGTGCGTCATATAATAAGCTGAGGTCACGCCGCGCAATTACATCAATATCACACTGGCGAAATTGCCGAAAACGTCCATCTTTCGCTCTTTCTCCCCGAAATACGACATCCATTTGATAACGGGCAAACGGGAAAGTTAATTCATTTAAATGACGGGCAATATACGCTGCTAAAGGAACAGTTTGGTCAAATTTTAAAGCGCGTGCTTCGGAACCTGTTTCGCCGGCTTTATCTTTTTCTGCTTGGCGATTTGGTGGTAAGATTGGGTCGATACCATAAATAATATTGTCGCCTTGATTACCTTTAGCTTGTAATACTTCTAACCTTTCAACTGCGGGGGTTTCTATGGGTGTAAATCCATAGCTTTCATAAACTCTACGGATGGTATCTAGTAAATATAATTCTAAACGTTTTTCGCTAGGTAAAAATTCAGGAAAACCGCTAGGAGTAGAAAAGTTAATTTTGTCAGTCTTTGCCATGTGAGTAATCTATTTAAATTTAAATATAATGAACTATCTATTATGTCATAAAATAGTGCGTTACACTACGTTAACGCACCTTAGCTGGAAACTATTTTTGAATTTTTAGATGACTATCTAACTCTTTGTTCTTGAATTAAGGTACGTTGGTAAATTTGATGATTTTTAAACCAATGCCATGTGCGGGCGCGATAGTTATTATCGGGACTAATTTGAATCATTTCATACAAATATGCTGCTGGGACTGTCTTATAAGAAAACCATAAAATTACAGTATAATCATCTATTTCCCAGGCTTTTCCTTCAATGCGTTCTGTATCAAAATAGAGGAATTTATCACGATATGTTCCGGGAAATTTATGTTCTTCTTGTTTACCATCAGCCCAGGTGTAGCGATTGATTTGGTAGTAAGAATAAGGGCTATCATCGGGAAATTGACAGCTTAAATGCGAGTTATGTTTATCTAAAATTTTGCCTTCTGTATCTACTAGTGTATAAGTTCCTACCCAATCGCCTTCATGACGTGCCAGTACAGGCATTTCTTCACGTATGTTAGACATGATGCAACTCCTATAAGTAGGTTAGCGTGAATATAATCGTTAGGATAAGGTAGGAACTGAATATTAGCCAGCTATTGTTGAATCATTTTAAAAAATCGGGTGAAGTAGTCGGGAAAAGTTTTAGCCGTACAACCTGGATCTTGAATCACAATTCCGGGAACCTTTAAGCCTGTGACAGCAAATGCCATTGCCATACGATGATCGTGATAAGTTTCAATGGCGGCTGGTGTAATTGGACTAGGTTCAACCTTTAACCCATCGGCAAATTCTTCAACCTTGACACCTAAGCGACGTAATTCAGTCACCACAGCGCGGATGCGTTCAGTTTCTTTGTAGCGGATATGTTCGACATTACGGATGGTAACAGGTGAATTGGCAAAAGGCGCGATCGCTCCTAATGTTTGTACCAAGTCAGATATATCATTCATATCAATATCAATACCCTGTAATTGTTCTGGCCCGGTAACTTCGATATAATCATCAGCCTCACGTACTTGACAACCCATCTGTTCTAGAACATTCAGCCACAGAATATCACCCTGATAAGATTGCTTGGTTAAATACTTAACCCGCACCCGTCCACCAGTCACAGCAGCCGCAGCAAAAAAGTAAGACGCATTCGACGCATCTGGTTCTATGGTGTAATGTCGCGGTTGGTAACGCTGTCCCGCTTTGATATGAAATTGATTGTCGCCAACTTGATTCACCTCTACGCCAAAATCTGCCATGAGGCGACAAGTCATTTTCACGTAAGATTGAGAAACTAGTGTGCCTTCCACTTCAATAATTGTGTCTTTTTGAGCATAAGGCGCAATCATCAGTAAGGCTGAAAGTTGTTGACTAGTTTGATTGGCTTTGATGCGAATATGTCCACCAGCAAATTGCTGACTGTAGATAGTGTAGGGCATATAGCCAGCATTACCCTCAAAGTTAACGGTTGTTCCGCCTGTTTGGAACACTGTTAACATATCGCCCATTGGCCTTTCCCGCATTCTCGGTACACCATCTAAGCGATATTCCCCCTTACCGAGTACTACCAAAGCTGAGATAAACCGCGCGGCTGTACCTGCTAAACCGACAAATAAATCCGCCTGGGTTGCGGGAATTTCCCCACCTTTGCCTGACACCTGCATCTGTGCTATGTCAGGATTCAAGGTGATGGGAATCCCCAAATTTTCGACACATTTGGCAAAATATTCACTGTCTTCACTAAATAAGGCATTTTCTAAAATTGAGTCGCCTTGCGCTAAAGCAGCAACAAGTAATGCCCGATTTGTAATACTTTTAGAACCAGGAATCTCTACCGTGGCATCCACTGGGCGATTAAGAGCAGGTATAGCAATGGTATCCACGTTAAACCTCTAGATAGTCAGCTACACCTTAAATATACGTGAGTTCGCCGGATTAAGGAACATGGGGAGTGGGTGTAGGGGTAGGAAAGTTGTGGGTTTGATAGTCTTTATTGATGTGCAGTGATTAATTATGGCGATCGCTATTTGCTTGGCACATGGCTTTGGCTCAATAATTATAATTTTTTACTATTGCTAAATTTGTTAGTGTAATAAACAATACTGAAGCTTGACGAATACGAGCATATGTACTATTCTAGCATGAGCTGTTTTGCACTCAAATACTACATTTAATAGAAAGTGTGTATGGTTGCAACTAAAACCTGTTTTGTAGCTTGTCCCATCGGAGAACCGGATTCTGATGAGAGAAAACGCTCTGATGGAGTTTTACGTCATATACTTAAGCCTGTTCTGGATGATTTAAGCTATGAAATCATTAGAGCAGATCAAATACAAACAGCAGGTAGAATAACAACACAAGTTTTACAAGCACTTAATGATGCAGATATAGTAATTGCAGATTTGACTGGTGAAAATCCCAACGTAATGTATGAACTTGGTATACGCCATGCAATTCGTAAACCGTTCATACATATGATGGAAAATAACAGTAAACCTCCGTTTGATATTTATGATGTTCGTACTGTATTTTATCGACTAGAACTTGACACAGTTGAGGATGCGAAATCTGAGTTGAAAGGGCAAATTGAGAGTATTGAGAACGGGGGATGGTCAGCAGCGAGTCCAGTTACTTTTATTGTTCCTCAATCTTCTGATGAAGATAATGAACAAGCTATGATTGCTAACCTTCACCAAATTAATAGTAGAATGGCTATTGACCTTTTTGAAATGAAGGAAAATATAAATCTAATCACAAATATTGTATCTGTTTTATATAATACACGAGAGCAAGACCGAGAGGATAAAAATAATGCTTTAACAATGCAGTTTTTTGGTCAATTAATGACTGCTGCAATACAAAATCCTGACAGTTTACAAGCACTTGTAGCTTTAGGAAATCAAACTAATCAGGAACCACAACAGCAGAAAAGGACAAACAGTAATAAAAACAATAGTCGAAAGCCTAGCTAGAAGAGCCTATGCTGTTCAATTATTAAAGTAATTAAAAGTCATGAATAGCAATAATTTTTTTCATCGAGTTAAGATTGGCATCAAGAATAAGCCATTTCATTTTCTCGTAAATATATTTATTGCTTATGCGGCTATTTGGACAATTTTAGAACCTCTACTTAGTATTGTACAAAATGCTGGAAAATACTTTTCCGGAGAAATAAAGTTTTTTGCTTTTGTATTAATAAGCAGTTTAATTGGAACTTATAAAACTGCTGTACCTAAAAGTATAAATTTTAGATATGGAAATACTTCAATAGAAATTATTTTTGGAGATTTATTTTCATTTACTGGTTTTAAGGTAATCCCCGTTAGTAGATACTTTTACGAAATTCAAGTAGTGGCTACAAGTCTACAAAATAAACTTATTCATAAGTTTGTTACAAGCCATGAAGGGGATAGAGGATTTGATGTTTATCAAGAAACTCTATCTAAGGCTTTACAGTATGAAATTTATCAAGAATCATATAGAAGTGTAACGCAGCAAAAAGAAAAATATTATCCTCTAGGTACTACTGCAACCCTGATGTTGAATGGTCAAGATTATATGTTATTTGCTCTTACTGAAACTGAGCTAAAAGGACAAATCCCAGATGATAATTGCAATGTTTCAAAAATGTGGATTGCTCTAGAAAAATTTTGGAAGAAAGCACGTATTGATTCACGAGGTAAGTCTATCAATATTCCATTAATTGGAAGTGGTGTAACAGGAATTCGACTGAATCCTACTCAATTGTTGGAGTTAAATTTATTAGCAATAGCGAATGCAATTGAAGAGGAAGGTAAGATTACAACTGAAGAAATAAGGATCGTACTCCACCCAAAATATATAGAAAACATTAATTTAAATAATATTCAAAAAATTTGGAGCTAAAAGTCTTTCAACTTGAATTTACACAGACAGCATTACAAAAATATCTAGTGTTGTTAGTTGTCTATGCCTCTTGTGTCTGACTGGGAAAACCCAATCGCTGAAAGCTTTTCGGATCTTGAATTTTTAGTTTTTGGCTACAAATTTTAGTTTCTATTAGAAAAGAAAAGCTCAAACCTTGATTAGATAAAAGTCCAGTGTTTCGCTACGATTATTGTTTTCCGGAAGTGACAGAACAGGGCTATGATCCGGTAAACGAGGTGATTGTGCAATGGATAAAATAGCTAAATACCGCGAGTACATTCAGACCTTGCTTACTGATTATGCTAGTGACGATATTTCAGATGAGCAGGTTGAAACGCAACTTATCTTTGATACAGAACGAGATCATTATCAGTGGATGAATGTAGGTTGGCAACAATTTGACCGCGTTTATCGCTGTATTATCCACTTGGACATTAAAAACGGAAAAATCTGGCTTCAGCAGAATTTAACAGATCAAAATCCGGCTGAAGAGTTGGTTAAGATGGGTGTTCCCAAAGATGACATTGTTTTGGGACTGCAACCTCCGTATAAAAGACAGTACACAGATTATGGTGTGGCTTAAAAGATTCATCCGCGTCCATCTGCGGTTAATTATTTTAAGCACAGAATAGGGTATTACGAACCACAGAGACACAGAGTACGCTGAGGAATGAGAGTTTGAGAGGTTTCTTGTTTAAGCCATAAAAAAATATGGTGTGTTGTCTTTTGCAACAACACACCACACAAATTTAATTATTTAATTCAGTACAGATTGCATCAGGGGTATATCTGCTGATACATTTCCTGAACGTAACCATTCTGACAGTTCTTCGGGGGCTTTGGCTTGCTTGAGGCGATCGCGCAAGTCTGAACCTTCGAGAATTTCTCTTTGCAGTAGTTCTTGGGCGGTTTCTTCTAACAAGTCGCGGTTTTGTTGCAGAATGCTCAAAGCAATATGATGAGCGTTATCTACTATTTGCTTTACTTCTTGGTCAATTTCTTGGGCGACTTGGGGACTGATAGCGCGACGGGCGTTACCGTAACCATCAAGAAACTGCTGTTGGGTTTTCTCAAAGGCGACAGGGCCAAGTTTATCGCTCATCCCATACAAGGTAACGTAACGTTCGGCTAAGTCGGTGGCTTTTTGAATATCGTCACTCGCGCCTGTGGAGACTTTGCCAAAGACGATTTCTTCGGCGGAACGTCCACCCAATAAGGTAGCAATGCGACCGCGAATTTCATCTTCAATCATCAAGAAGCGGTCTTCTTCTGGCATTTGAATGGTATATCCCAATGCGCCGACACCACGGGGAACCACGGAGATTTTTTCGACTTTACCTGCCCCAGGCATTAACGCACCAATGATGGCGTGACCAACTTCGTGATAAGCGACGGTCTTTTTCTCGGTTTCGTTGAGTACACGAGAGCGTTTTTCTAAACCTGCAACTACCCGTTCGATCGCTTCGTTAAAATCTGCCATTGTCACGGCTGGGCGATTTTGCCTTGCAGCTAACAATGCGGCTTCGTTGACAAGATTGGCTAAGTCTGCACCAGCAAAACCAGGAGTTCTGATGGCGATGGTGGCGAGGTTAACATCATCCGCCAATTTAACATTACGTGCATGAACTTTGAGAATTGCTTCTCGACCAATTTTATCAGGGCGATCGACCACAACTTGACGGTCGAAGCGTCCAGGACGGCGCAAAGCAGGGTCTAGTACTTCGGGACGGTTGGTTGCAGCAATGATAATTACCCCAGTGTTGGCATCAAAGCCATCCATTTCGGTGAGTAATTGGTTGAGGGTTTGTTCCCGTTCATCGTTACCGCCGACAAATCCACCTGCACCACCGCGAGATTTACCCAACGCGTCTAATTCATCGATGAAGACAATACAAGGCGCTTGCTGTTTGGCTTGTTCAAACAAATCACGGACACGCGCCGCACCAACACCAACGAACAATTCGATAAATTCTGAACCCGAAATACTGAAGAAGGGAACGCCCGCTTCCCCAGCGATCGCTTTTGCTAGTAGTGTTTTACCTGTACCCGGAGGCCCAACTAACAACACACCTTTAGGAATTTTCGCGCCTAAGTTGGTGTATTTGGTCGCATTCTTGAGAAAATCTACAATTTCTTCGAGTTCGGCTTTGGCTTCATCTACCCCAGCCACATCAGGGAATTTTACCCCTGTGCTACCTTCAGAATAAATCCGGGCTTTGCTTTTACCAACTGTGAGTGCAGCCGGGCCACCACCTTGGCGATTAATTAAAAAGCCCCAAATCCCAAAGAATATTAATGGAGGTGCAACCCAACTGAGGAGAGTACCAATCCAACTATTTTGGTCTGGTAAGGGTGCAGCAAATTCAACCTTATTCTCGCGCAGAATTTTAGGTAAATCTAAATCTAGGGCAACGGGTGTAGTCGCAAATACCTGTTCAGTAGTTTTGCCATCGGGAGTTTGTGCTTTGATAGTATACTCAATGCGATCGCTTCCCACAACGGCGCGGTCTACTTTACCTTGTTGTACTAAAGCAACAAAGTCACTATAAGGCACTTGTGGCAATCGCGGGCCAAAGAAACTAGGAACAATAAAATTAAGCAGTAATAACAGAGTCACCAGAATTAGTAAGCTACCACCAAACTGCCGGATGCGCGGCGGTTTGATAGAATTTTTGTTATTTTTTTCTACAGGCATTTTGATGTATCCTTGATTAATTTTTTGTCAAAAGTCCATAGTCAATCGTCCATAGTGAAAAAATTGATTACTATTTACTATTGACTCTTGACCCTTGACTAATAAGGCGATGTTTTCGGCTGAAGTTGTTGAACTCAAAGTTTTTCTGAGTGCAGCACAAAACACACTAGCCTCTAGCCTCTAGCCCCTAACCTCTAGGTTGTGTATTTATATGAATATTGTAGAGAGTCTTCCATTGAGCCTATATTCGGGTATACCCTACAGGAAAAGGTGAATTGCCGTACTGCTATGCCAAACCAGCTAATTTTTATTGCCAAACTACTTGTACTGTCAGCTTTGTTATCTGCGGTAATTAAGTACATTTTGCCAAGTGTGCCGGTTCCTGCGACGATGGCAAACGCCTTAATCTTAGTTTTGTCACCGACTGTGATCATGGCGATCGCTTTATTCCGGCGATTCCAAACCCAAAAACAAACTTAACTTAAATCATCTGGGCGTTATCGCTAAAATCAGCTAACCTAACTGCATCACCAGAAGCATCACACCAACAGCCGGGAGTCAGCCTGTGAACCTTGGTCAATGGATCGGTTTAATCGCCATAGTTCTTTCTTTATACATCTTGTGGCAAATCAAAGAAGTTTTGTTGCTGATGTTTGCCGCCGTGGTGTTAGCAACCACGTTAAATCGGTTAGCAAAGCGTTTCCAACGCCTTGGCCTGAAGCGGGGATTTGCTGTACTGCTTTCGGTAGCTATCTTTTTTGCTGTGGTGGTGGGTTTTTTCCTGTTGATTGTGCCACCTTTTGCCCAACAATTTCATGAATTAACTTACCGGGTTCCCCAAGGTTTAGAACGCTTTAATAGTTGGCTGGATGAAATGAAAACCAGGGTTCCTAGCCAATTAGTTCCCTACATTCCCGATCTCAATAGTTTAATTCAGCAAGCACAACCTTTTATCAATCGTGTCTTGGGGAGTTCTTTTGCGTTTGTCTCCAGTTCTTTAGAAGTTGTTCTGAAGGTTTTGTTGGTGCTGGTGTGGACTGGGATGCTGTTAGCTGATCCTTTAGCTTACCGCCGAGTCTTTATTCGCGTGTTTCCTTCGTTTTATCGCCGTCGGGTAGATGGCATTTTAGATAAATGCGAAGTTTCATTGCAAGGATGGGTAACAGGTGCGCTAATTGCGATGGGTGTCGTCGGCTTGATGAGTGTGGTTGGCTTATCAGTTTTGGGTGTAAAAGCAGCCTTGGCTTTAGGAATTTTGGCAGGATTTTTGAACTTGATACCCAACTTAGGCCCAACAATGAGTGTAATACCAGCTATGGCGATCGCTTTATTAGATAACCCTTGGAAGTCTGTTGCTGTCTTGATTCTCTACTTTTTTATTCAACAAACTGAAAGTAATTTTATTACACCTTATGTTATGGCGCAACAAGTTTCATTGTTACCCGCTGTGACCTTAATTTCTCAACTATTTTTTGTAACATTCTTCGGCTTTTTAGGATTATTTTTAGCCTTACCTTTAACAGTTGTTGCTAAAATTTGGGTACAAGAAATTTTAATCAAAGATGTATTAGACCAATGGGGAATTCATCACTCCAAAGAAACTGAAGTGGTGATAGTTTGCAACCCTCCTAATAATCATGATGAATTGTATGAGGAAAATCCCCCTACTTCTGTGGAAGAGAATTTGCCAAAAGAAGATTAATTTAGGGGCTAGGGGCAAAATAAAGTCAAAAGTTAAAAGGTAAAAATTAAAAGAAGCTGCTTTAAATGGTGATGAAGAAGATGGCGCATCTTTAAACTTAAAGCCAGAAAATATTTATCAATCTCTGAGAGGATGTTTGTCAAGTATGAAACTAATCAATCAAGCAAGTCTTCTCAGCATTAACCGAATCATTGCGACTTGCACAAATGTTTCATGGGTATGCGGTAAAATTTCGTAGTCTTTACTTAAGTAACCACGCAAAATTAATTACAGTCATTGCGAACGAAGCGAAGCAATCCCAGCCCTTGCGATTGCTTCCTTTCGCTTCGCTGCATTCGCAATGACTTTGTGTAATTAATTTTGTTTCACTACTTAACCGGCGACACCCTTCGGGTTCGCCAGTCGCTACAACGGGGGAAACCCCCGCAACGCGCTGGCTCACCAATTAAACCAACCAAAACTGCGCTCAACAACCCAACGTTTTGGTAGAAGAACAAAGCCTTTGGTATCAGTTGGACGACGTACAACCTCTAAAATCCAATGCTAAGTGTCCATAACCCATTTCATAAAACCCTCACCTTGGTATCCAGCATCAACCCAAATACAAACTAACCGTGTCAGGCGATCGCTGATCCTGTTGTAGGCTTGTGCAAATAATTTCTTTGCTCCCGCTTGGTCTGATTCATATGCTGATGTCACTACAACCATTAAGACCAATCCTAGTAGTCTACCAGCAAATGGCGTTTACGTCCTTTTACTAACTTGCCGCAATCAAAACCAAGATCCTGTGACACCATTGTTCCATTCTCCACAGATTGGCAATCGACTATTGCCGCACGCTTGGTTAGCTTCTCGGTTTTCCACAACCCGCACCCATTGTTGTAGCTTAGATCTGATTCGTAAAGAAAATTTTAAGGAGACTCAACTCATTACGAGGTCTAAGTTTCAGCGAATAAGTACTGTATTAACTCAACTTCCTGGAACCCTTACAAGGTAAGTATTTTACTTTAGTTTACAAATTAGCTCTAATAGCGATGATGTAGAAGGACGCGATCGCAAGCTCTGCAAGTAATATGTATTCTTTAAAATAGATGAGTGTCTTACTGATAAGCTATTCTTAGCTGCACCTGAATCTACAAAAAGTGGGCAGTACATTGAAAGTCTCAAGATAAAAATAATGTACGAGTCTATGTCATCTCTCTCTCAAACAGTGCAAACTGGTGATGTGCGTCAATTAGGCATTAATCCTAATCACTGGTATGTAGTTGCACAGAGTAATGAGGTAACAAATAAGCCTCTGGGAGTGGTACTTTGGCATCAGGCGATCGCACTTTACCGCGATAATACAGGTAAAATCCACGCTTTAGAAGACCGTTGTCCCCATCGGCAAGTTAAACTTAGCCACGGACAAGCGATCGGTAATGAATTGGAATGCGCTTATCACGGTTGGCGGTTCAATTCATCTGGTGAATGTACAGAAGTTCCTTATTTAGCTGCAAATCAAAAACTACCAAACTGTCAAATTCGCCGCTACCCAGTCAAAGAACAAGACGGTTTTATCTGGCTGTTTCCTGGTAATGCAGAATTATCTGTCGAACCAATGGGTTTACCAGAGTGGGAACATTTGAATTATATTGCTTCAGTGACAGTAATTAATTGTCAAGCCCATTATTCTTATTTAATTGAAAACTTGATGGATATGTATCACGGACATTTACATCAAGATTTACAAGCTTGGGCAGCAGCATCTTTACAAGATATTGATGAAAATGAACACCGTGTAGATGCTCATTATACAGCCCAAAGTTATTATAAAATCGATAAAATTTGGTCGATTTCCCAGTTATTTTTTCCCGCATTGCGAAAACTACATCCAGAACCATTAGATGTCAGTTATATTTATCCCCATTGGCAATCTACATTAGGCAAAGATTTTAAAATTTATTGTTTATTGTGTCCTGTCAATGAGACACAAACTAAAGCTTATTTAATTCACTTCACATCACTCAATGCCTTTTGGCGATTGCATAAATTACCTATAGGGTTTAGAAAGTTTGTCAAAAATAGTTTATTTAATGCAGCCCAAAAATTACTTGAGGGTTTAGTTGTGCAAGATGTACAAATGATTGAAGAAGAACAACAGGCATATTTACAGAATCCGCAACGACGTAATTATGAATTAAACCGAGCTTTAGTAAGTGTACAAAGATTGATGCGAAATCAAGTTGAAAGATTAGGCTGAGATATCAGTAAATTATCTAGTTGTAATTGGCATTGGTGAAAAATATAGTTGACAGTGGCAAATAAATTATCTAATTCATAAATAGTGTAAGGTGTAATATTTCTGGTAAATTTTTGTGCTTCTAGTTTACCGAATTGCCAGACTGCACCATTAGAAACAATACCGTAGATAATCACTGAAAATTCTTGATTAAGTCTTTGAGCAGCAATCATTTCTGCTAAACATTGCGCCCAATATGCTTCAAAATTATCTTGCTTGGCTTCCACTAAAATAAAGTATGGTTTATCAAAAACGATTTTCCCTAAAGGTGAACGTTTAGCTAAAATATACTCAGGAAATGCTGATAATTGCTCATCATAATTTAGTGATTGATGACTCCATAAAGTGAACTTACTATTGTACTGCTTCCAAACTTCTTTCAGGACAGGATAAATTAAGTTTTCACAAATAGCAAATTCAGAATTATCCACTACACCTTCGCGCATAACAATTGCTAAGTCTTCTCGAAAATAATGGGAAATATTAAACTCTGTTGCTAGAACAAAATTAGCTTCAGTGTAGATAATCTGAAATGTTTTGAGAACTTCAGCAATGGATTTATAACTACTAAAGGCCATATTCACCTCCTGAAGAATAGCCTTACCTTAGCTGTATTTTCCAGTTTGCAATAATAATTGTAATGAAGGGCGATCGCCAAGTATCTTAGAAATAGAGGTTTGATAGTTGTGGAGTGGCGATCGTGAATACCCAGGAATTCTTGCGATTGATCGACAAACTGGTTTCATGTCCGCAAACCCTACCAAAAGCACTGCAAGCTCTGTGGTATGACAAACAAGGTAATTGGAACCAAGCTCATGAAATAGTCCAAAATGCCAGTGATGTAGACAGTGCTTGGGTTCACGCTTATTTACATCGTAAAGAAGGTGATTTGCATAATGCACGTTACTGGTATCGTCGCAGTAGTCAGCCAGAGTTTGTAGGAGAGCTAAACCAGGAATGGGAACAAATTACTTCTCTATTACTGAAAAAGGTCAACACAACTCATGGATGCTGAACAACTCAAGCGCAGTTACGCCGCAGGTGAACGATATTTTCCCGCAGCAAATTTAAGTCGAGCTAGGTTAATCTCTGCTTACTTACCAGGAATTAATTTATGGGGAGCAGACTTGAGTCAAGCTAACCTTGCTAAAGCCAAACTCTGGGGAGCAGACTTGAGCCGTGCTAATCTGGCAAAAGCAAATTTAACCAGAGCTAATTTATGTGGTGTCAAATTAAAAGAAGCAAATCTCCGGGGTGCGAAACTCAACTTTACTAAGCTCTATGGCGCAGATTTAAGTGGAGCTTATTATGATGACAGCACCTTGTTTTCTAAAGGATTTGACCCTGTAAGTAACAATATGCGAAAGTTTTGATTTTGGCAGGGTTGAGATAGCGAATACCTACCATCAAAACTTGGCACATATCTTGCACCTAGCCCCGACGAATGGAATTCGGGGCTATAAAAACGTAGACGCGCAAGCGGTGAAGCAGTGCGTTGGGAGGCTTTGTGCAAGATGTGAATTGGCAAGCCCTAAATAGCTGAAACTTTTCCCCGTTTACTGTTCCCTGTCCTCACAGATAACTTTTTCTGCCAACCCTACTTATACCGTTTCACTATGCGGATAAAAGCTATCTGCATCATGTATATTGGTACGCAGTACAGACACGCATCAATCTGATGAAAAGACAGCACTGGAGTTCCCTATGATTCGACCTAGTACGCCCGATGATGCAGCGGCATTAATTGCGATCGCAGTAGCAGCAGAGCTATTCCCCGCGAACGAAACCGAAGAACTGAGCAAAGTGCTGGCGAGTTACTTCAGTGGCAACATCGGCGACGGTCATGTGTGGCTCACCGATGAGGAGAATGGAGAGCCGTGCGGGGTGGCCTACTACGCACCTGCCCCGTTTACGGATGGGACGTGGGACTTGTTAATGATTGTTGTGCATCCCAACTACCAGCGGCAAGGGCGAGGAAAAGCACTGGTGGAGTATGTGGAAAATGCCTTACGGGCAAGTGGTCAGCGGATTTTGTTGGTCGAAACTTCGGGGCTTCCAAGCTATGACCGAGCGCGGGCTTTCTACACAAAGTGCGGTTTCGAGGAGGAGGCGCGTATTCGTGACTTTTACAAGGCAGGGGAAGATAAGGTGGTGTTCCGCAAGGCTTTGAATGCGGAATAGACCTTCTGGCTCCTGGATTCTGACTCCTGAATTCTTATAATTTAGCTCTTCACTAACTCTTCAACACCACATTACAATTCCTCTGCTTCTGGTAAGGGAAAGATTTCGCCGGCTAAGTAAGCATCAAAATGCTTTTGAAAGTACAGCCAAGAAGTCATATCCTCCCCATCAGAAAATGCTTTAGGAGCTTGTTTATATAAAGGAACGCGATGATTAATTTCATCTTGGAGTAGCTGGGGTAATTCTGCTAAACCACTAACTTTTCTGCCAAAAGCACTATAGATGAGATTACCAGAGCGATCGCCCATTTTCATCCAAGGTAGCCATTGCCCAATCCTATCCCAACTTAGTTTTAGTTGAGAAACTGAATTGAGTTCTGTATTGAATAAATCTGCGGTTGGTACAGATAATTTAAATAATTCTGCTGCTTGATAAGTTTCATAAGGACTATATTCGGCAAATTTCGGATCTTCCGCCAGAGGGTTGGGATAGGTAGGAAAAATATCAAATACAAAAGTTGCTGTATCCCCCTCAACTTGTGCCGGAAATTTACCTTTAAAATGTCCTTGCACCGGATTATTAGCAACGTGTAATACAGTTACAGTTTCACCAGTCCAAGGATTTTCCCATTTCTGTAAAATTTCTTCCGTTTCTGGGTTTAAGTAATAAGTTAGTTCACGAGACGTAAAATCCCAACTACCTTCTTGGGTGGAAATGCATCTACTGACGCTCACGCCAAGCATTTTAAATAATAGTTTTCTTTTCTCTCCGGGAATAAAACTATAAATTTTTCCTTGCCAAATTAAGAATGTAGATTCATTAGAGTCGAGGGAAGAGCGAGTTTTGACCCATTGTTGTGCATCAAATTCTTTAACTGCTATTACCATTTTGCATCTCCTCTTTAACTTACTAAACAAAGAGTAGTCTTAAATAAGCCAAAATGGCGAGATATCTCTTCCCTCGCCTGATTGTTCCGTTTGCTTTATTATTTTTACCTTTTTTTACTGTGATTCATCTACTTAATCAGTTGCTAATTCGTGGTGTAGTAAGTTTTTACCCTTTTTTTTGGCACCATACATTAAATTATCGGCTCTTTCTATTATTTCAGTGACCGACGCTGGTGGTTTAATAAAAGTAATTGCGCCAATACTCAATGTTACAGGCCAATTTTGTACCTGCATGGCAGATGATAAGGTTTTGTGTAATCTCTGTAATACTATTTCTGATGCTTCATAACCAGTGCGTGGTAATAAAATCGCAAATTCATCACCACCCAGTCTGGCGATTATATCAATTTTACGTAGATTATTTTTAGCATTTTCTGCCACTAAACATAGTAGGCGATCGCCAACGGTATGACCAAACTGGTCATTAACAAATTTAAAATTATCAACATCAAAATAAGCAATAGTTAATGGTTCTTTATGTCTTAAAGATTTATGAATTTCAATATTGACTAATTCTAAAAAAAATGACCTGTTGTTTAACCCAGTTAAATCATCAGTCCGAGCTAGCTTTTCCAAGTTTTTTAATGTGAGTTTTTGTTGTGATAAAAGGTAGTTAGTAAACAAGAAAAATACTAAAATTACTACTGTATTCCAATAAGGAACTAGAGGATGTAAATAGTGAAAATTTTGTCTTTGATTTACTAATAAATTGGTAACGGCACTAATCAATGAAATTAATATTCCACTACAATTGTCACCAAACCAAGTAGTAATACCAATAGGAATTAAATAAAAAATTGCTATTAAAATTTCTGGTGGTATCTGGTAGTCTAACCAACCTATTAAGCTTGTGAGTAAAACACTGAGCAAAATGATGCGCCATTTAGGTTGATTATCTAAGATTTTAATTAAATTCATATTCCCTCAGCTTAACTGCAAAAGATGTTGCAGTTCCTTGTGGGTTATCAGCTTACCCCTTAGTTTTCACCCAATCATATATTTCCTAGTTTGTCAATGTTAATACAATTAATTATATAAAGATACTCATATACACAGATGTTCATCAAGTTCTAATTAAAGCAGTGCTTTTAATCGATCAAGTATCTGAGCAATAGAAAATATACAAATCATTGAATTAATAGAATTCAATATTAAACTATCTCTTTCATTATTGTGCATTTCTCCGGATGAGCGAGAAAACGACTGAATAATATTTCACATAAATTCTCTACACCACAACCTATGGAAATGCCTCAACGCGTGTCAATTCGCTACAAAGACACTTCCTACAATATGAGTGAGATACGCCTAAAAACTTTTCAATTAGCATTCAAAATCTGGGAGGAACAAAGTAAACCCAGAAAAACAGAGCTTTATGATTTTATCTTGAATTGCCTGAAACAAATTGACCGCCAAGACCGTTTTATTGTGTCATATCTATTTTTAGAATTGACGGATATGATTCGTAATTCTTCCTTAGAAAGAACGATGCGAGAGGTGCTAATTAAAACAGCTTTTAGAGAGTTTGCTTGTGCGTTGACAGATTTTGAAAATGCGGAGAAATAGGATTAACAGATAGCAGTCCTATTTGATATGTGAGAAAGGAGACAAGGAAGAGAAATGTTTGTCAAACATTTAGGACTGCTATGAAATTTTTGTAACCTTATGAGAATTAACGAGTCAGGAGTCTGAATTGAATTCAGAATTCAGAATTCAGACTTCAGATTTTATTTATGGTGATGCCTTAGCTGGTTTTAAATTTCTAGCTTTATAAAAAGTTTCTAGACTTTGGCGATCGCCTACAAAACGCCAATGCCAGGGTTCATAACTCACACCTTGCACATTATCTTTAGGAAAAGACATCTCAAAGCCGAAGCGAGCTGCATTTGCTTGTAGCCAGCCAAAAGCTTTGGTTTGATCAAAGTTAGCCTGAAGATTAGTAGCTGGTGCAGAGCCATCTCCGATATCGGCTGCATAACCTGTGTGATGTTCACTATGTCCAGGCGGCGCACTCAGGGCGGCTCTTTGGGCTGGAGTTTGATTGCGTTGCGCCCCGACTTCAAAAAATAATTGCTCTTGTTCTTTCACAGAGCGAAAGCCAGAAATTGGCACTAAAATTACCCCCGCACTCCGCGCAGCTTGGGTCATGGCGCGAAACTTTTCCGCCGCAGCTTTTCGCATTCTGATGCGGCGATCGGCGGTAATTGGTACTAACTCTGACTCTGGTGCTTCTGGGTATGCCAAATGTCCCAATACCACATTATTATCTTGGGGATTTGCTGAGTTAGCCGTGGCTGGAGTTGTTGCACTCAGAGAATCTGCTGGTGAAGATGAAGAATCGGTGTTTTTTTTCGGTGTAGTGAGAGAAAACAAAAAACCACTAACTACAGCCAACAGGATAAATCCCGCGACTCCCCCAATCAGCAAAACCAAGGGTTGTAAGGGTGTCTTGGATGCGACATCAGGAGTATCGCGTAAAGCTACTGGAATGTCATCACCTGAATCACCGGACGAGTTTGGGGGTTTTCCAGAAAACCCAGCTTTATTCAAGGGTTAACTCCTGCTTTTGTTCAAAATTCATAACAGACTGTAGACTGGACAGAGATTAGCATATTCGCTACATTTTACATCTGTCTTTAATAGTGAAATTTTGGCAAACCTCCTAGAACTATACGTCAAACTGGTAGGCTTAATTTTAATCGGATTTTTCCTGGGACGGAAACTGCCTGCCACAGTTCCACAGCGTTTGGGTCAGTTCCTTTTTTGGGTGGGAGTACCTGTAAGTATTGTTGCTTTTTTGCGTCAAGCTGACCTATCGGCACATATTTGGATTGCACCTGCGATCGCTCATTTAGCCATTCTATTAGGCGCATTTTTGGCTTGGTTAACGATTAAAGGACAAGCTTATCTTACAAATACAACTTTCCAGCACCCAACTCAGGGAAGTTTGATCCTAGCGGCAATGGTAGGTAATACAGGTTATATTGGCTTTCCTGTAACTTTAGCAATGGTAGGCCAAGATTATTTTGCCTGGGCTTTATTTTACGATTTACTGGGTTCACTGTTTGGCGCTTACGGTTTGGGTGTAGCCCTAGCATCTCGTTTTGGCTACGGAGGAACAAACTACTGGCAAATGGCTCAGGCTATTTTAATTAATCCAGCCTTGTGGAGTTTTGGTTTTGGCTTACTGTTTCGCCAAGTCGCTATCCCGACTACTACGGAATTTTATCTAGAAAAATTAGGTTGGGTTGCTGTCGCTTTATCTCTAGTATTAATAGGAATGCGTCTTTCTCTGCTGACTTCTTGGCAAAGAGTACCACAAGCTGCTGTGAGCTTGGCAATCAAAATGCTTTTAGTTCCTCTGCTTCTCGGCAGTACCTTATCACTGTTTGGTGTGACTGGTTCTGCCGCCAAGGTCATTGTTTTACAAATGGCTATGCCGCCAGCTTTTGCGACAATGGTGCTGGCTGAAACTTTCAATCTTGACCGCGACCTCGCCGTAACTTCCCTAGCGTTGGGAGTCCTGCTGTTGCTGGTGACTTTGCCTGTGTGGTTATGGTTGTTTTGAATTAGTCATTAGTCATTGGTCATTTGTGATTATTTTTATCGCCTGATACACCCCTAAACCTTTCCCCTTTGGTTCTTCCCTCAGCATAGTTGACTCAGCTTTTCTGCCAAATCTGCGGGACTAGTATGTTCATAATGTTCAAAGGGTTGGTGAATCCAAGGATTGTCCGGTAAGTAATCGACGTAATAATCAGGTTCTATCACTGAACAGGCTTTATACCAAATGACGGCGCTGCGAATTTCTTTAATGGCAGAATCTACATGTTCCCTTAACCAAGGAATTGTCTGTTGAAGAGTAATCCCAGAGTCTACCAAGTCGTCAATCAAAAGAATTCGGGAACCTAACTTTTCTGTGGTCATCGTTAAATGATGAGAAAACGTCAGATTGCCTCGCTCTTGTTTACCGGGGCCACTGTAAGAAGATGTCGCTAAAATGGCCAATGGCTTTTGATATATCCGCGAAATAATATCTCCGACTCGCAGTCCGCCTCTGGCTAGGCAAACAATTTGGTCGAATTCCCAACCAGATTGATATACCTGAACAGCCAGTTGTTCAATTTTATAGTGGTATTCTGACCAAGAAACGTAAAGGTCTGGCATAAAAAAAGTAATTTGAGGTAATACTGATAGCGATCGCAAACTTTTTATTTTAATACGAGCCTCAGATATTATGAACGATTCTGCCGATAATTCTGCTCAAAATCAGGCTTTGAGTCCAAAACTGGATTTTAAAACAAAACTGGCTTACGGTGCAGGCGATTTAGGCCCGGCAGTTACTGCCAATATTTCCATATTTTTCTTGTTAGTTTTTTTTACAAATGTTGCTGGGATTCCCGCAGGTTTGGCTGGTAGCGTGTTGTTGATTGGCAAAATCTGGGATGCAATTAACGATCCTTTTGTCGGACTATTGACTGATAAAACAAAATCTCGGCGTTGGGGTCGTCGTCTTCCTTGGATGTTATATGGTGCAATTCCTTTTAGTATTTTCTTTTTCTTGCAGTGGATTGTACCGCAATTTAGCAGCGATCGCAGTGCTAATATTTGGGCTTTGTTTTGGTATTACGTCGTAATTGGGTTGATATCTCAGGTGTTTTACACTGTTGTGAATTTGCCTTATACGGCTATGACTCCTGAACTCACCCAAGATTATGATGAACGCACCAGCCTCAACAGTTTCCGCTTTACTTTTTCGATTGGTGGCAGTATTTTATCGTTGATTTTGGCACAAATAGTTTTTTCTCATATTGCTGACCGCCAACAACAATATTTTATCTTAGCCATAATTTGTGCTGTAATTTCTGTTGTTTCTTTGTATTGGTGCATTTTTGGAGTTCGCGATCGCATTTTAGCCTTTGAAGCCAAGCGCATCCAATTGGAAGAATCACCTTCCATTTCCTTCTTTGAACAGTTAAAAATTGTTTTTACTAATAGACCTTTTCTATTTGTAATTGGGATATATCTTTTTTCTTGGCTAGCTGTTCAAATTACAGCTAGCATCATTCCCTATTTTGCTACTGACTGTATGCACCTGACAGAAGCAGACGTACCTACAGTGATGATTGCTGTTCAAGGTACTGCCTTAATCATGTTATTTGTTTGGAGCAATTTAAGTACAAAAATTGGCAAAAAAGTTGTTTATTTTCTGGGAATGAGTTTATGGATTATCGCCGCGTCTGGACTATTTTTCTTACAGCCTGGTCAATTAGTTTTGATGTATGTCATGGCTGTCATGGCTGGTGTAGGCGTGTCTACAGCTTATTTAGTTCCTTGGTCGATGATTCCAGATGTGATTGAATTAGATGAACTCCAAACTGGACAACGCCGCGAAGGTATATTTTATGGGTTTATGGTGTTGTTACAAAAATTTGGCTTAGCGTTTGGGTTATTCCTAGTAGGTAATGCTTTACAATCTGCTGGTTTTAAAGAAGCTGTAGCTGGGCAAAGCACTCTACCTGTTCAACCAGAATCTGCACTCACAGCGATTCGCTTTGCTGTTGGCCCTATACCAACTGTTTGTTTAATTTGTGGTTTAGTTTTGACGTATTTTTACCCAATTACTAGGGAAATGCACGCGGAAATATTGTTAAAGCTGAAAGAACGTCAGGCAAACAAGGAAAACTAAAAACTAGCAGAGTTCAGTTTTTTTAATAAATGCTTTTTAGCACTATTTGAACTAAAACTATCTACAAATATGTTTTTAATAGTATAGAGCAGAAAGATTCCCGACTTCTTCAATAAGTCGGGAATCTGAAGGTCTGACAGTTTTCTCAAATCAAACATACTCAAACTCATAGTTACTGATTATGTGCCAGCTGCTAGGGATGAACTGCAATGTTCCCACAGATATTTGCTTTTCCTTTGAAGGTTTTTCAGCACGCGGAGGAAAAACAGACGATCATAGCGACGGTTGGGGTATTGCATTTTTTGAAGACAAGGGATGTCGCTTATTTTTAGATGACAAACCTTCGGTGACATCTCCAGTAGCAGATTTAGTTAGGCGCTATCCCATCCACTCTACCCATGTTATCGCCCATATCCGTAAAGCAACCCAGGGTGAGGTAGCATTAAGAAACTGTCATCCGTTCCAGAGAGAACTGTGGGGTAGGTATTGGGTATTTGCCCATAATGGAAATTTGCCAGATTTTCATCCTCAGAATATGGGTTTTTACGAACCCGTAGGCAATACCGACAGTGAAAAAGCATTCTGTATCATGTTAGAAACTCTCCGAGAAGCTTTCCCTCACGGTAAACCTCCCTTAGAAAAACTTAATATTGTTTTGCGTCAAATTACTGCTGAAATAGCACAAGTCGGTGTTTTTAACTATTTGTTGTCAGATGGAGAGCATTTTTTTGCCCACTGTTCGACTAAACTCACCTACATTGTCCGTCAAGCCCCCTTCGCCGCAGCCCACTTGATTGATCAAGATATGACGGTAGATTTTCGGGAGTTGACTTCACCAAGCGATCGCGTCGCCGTCATCGCTACTACCCCCCTCACCGATAACGAAGTCTGGACGACAATCCAACCAGGAGAATTACTAGTTTTTCAAGATGGTTTACCTCAGAAATGACGACAACCGGACTTAAGCAAAATATCTCTAACACTCTTGTTTCTCAGTGAACTCTGTGCTATGTCAGTTGCTCCAACGCGGGGAACCTCCGCAACGCACTGGCTCCTCTGTGGTACCCTTCGGGAAGCCGAGTCAAGCGTGTCTATGTGATTCCGTGACCAATACGTAAGTTATGTACCAAATAAAAGTTAGTAACTAAAGCATATAAAAGAAGATACTCATATTGGGTTGTGTATTTTTCTCACAAATACTTAATATTCTTCCGCTACAAATTGAACCCAGATAAGTCGCTTTGAATAGTACACAAATATGTGTCTTGAGTGAATGATTGGTAATGTAATTAAAATTTAAATAATGTAACATAATTAATTTTTTAAGGATTTTTTTATTTTTTATTCATCATAGATAAAATTAGCATCTTGACAATCTCCAATCTAGCAAAATTTCTCACTTACTTCCTTTACCATATTTCTTTGCTATCAAAAAGTGAGTTATACACAAATATAAGGATTGCTATGCCTTTGTATGTAGCTCTTGTAGTTACTGTAAAGAGTATGTAAAGATGCTTTTGGTGAGAATAGACACCTCAGTAAATATACAGTACAATTTCAATAAATTATTTAGATATTACCTAGCTTTTAAGCTCAATAAACGCAGGTAACAGCCCACAATGTAAGCGTGGTAGTGCCTTTCTGTGTCACATACATCTTTAAGCTTGATTTTTTGATGCTTTATTAGCGATCGCTAATGATCAAAGGATGGTTAAAATAGCGCCTAAATATGAGTGCTTATCTAGGAATTCATAGAGGCACAGAGAATGCAGAGATAACAGCTAAAAATAGCATACATACCAATTTTATAAAAAAATCCAGCAGCTAGCTTGCTAAGAGCATACATTCACTCTGTGAAGATAATCTCAGAGTGCAGTAGTTCTATGTTAAATAGATTAATGTATAGTCAAGATTATTAAAATTGGTATTGTCTAATATTAATTTTAATAATCTTGATACATACTTGAAAAAGTTTATCAGTTCTAGATAGACGCACTCATTTTATTAGCCAACTTTTCTAATACTTTTAAGAAGCACATTCCATACCAATTGAACAATAAGGATAAAAATCAATCTGTTGTGGTAAAAATTTAGCAATCAGGAGTCAGAAGCGATTCCTGGCGATGCCCTGAGCTTCTCGAAGGGAGCCTGTCGAAGGATCAGATTTAACAGCAATGAGCGCATGATTAATCTATTGAATGAAAAGAATTAGACATAAAATTTCCCGCATTCTGGCTCCTGGATTCTTATCTGTAATGTCTATGGGTCTCTTGAGAATTAGTAGGAAAAACTTTATAAAAAATTACTATGTTATGTAATCCAGATATGCTTTAGTTAAATATGTTTGTACTTAGTTAATGCGACAGCAAAAGCCAACATTATGTTGCAAATTGTGCATTTAAAATTTAACCGAATTTTATTGCTTTTATACTCACGAAAAAAATGCTGAAAGCAACGGCTATCGGCATGTTTTTTTCATAAAACAGCAAAACATGTAATTTGAAAACTTTCAACTGACTGAAACAATCAATTTATTTTAGGTAAAAGTTATGGCAATTAATGGCACTAATGGCGATGATAATCTCATCGGCACAACTGGTGATGATATTATTAGAGGCTTTGCCGGAATTGATATTTTATCGGGTAACGGGGGCAACGATATTTTAGAGGGTGGTGCTGATGATGATACTCTGCTCGTCACTGCTACATCTGGTAATAGCGTCCTCAACGGTGCTAATGGCGATGACATATTAGATGCGGATTTGTCAAGTGGCAATAACGTGCTGAATGGTGCAGATGGGGATGATTATCTATCGGCGGTTGGTTCATTGGGAATTAACACCCTCAGCGGTGGAAATGGGGAAGATATTTTAAATGTGGATCAGTCAACTGGCAATAACCTACTTTATGGTGGTGCTGATGATGATTATCTGTCGGCGATCGCTTCATTTGGAAGCAACCTCCTCAATGGTGGAGATGGTAACGACAGATTAATTGTCGATTATTCCGACGGGAATAATGTACTCGATGGTAGTGCTGGTGATGATGAACTGTCTGCTATTGGTGCTTCTGGGAATAACACCCTCTATGGTGGTAATGGAATAGATACCTTAAATATTGACGATTCCACAGGTAATAACACCCTCTATGGTGGTGCGGGTGATGATTATCTTTCTGCTGTTGCTTCAACTGGGAATAACACCCTCAACGGTGGCTTAGGCGATGATACTTTAAACATTAGCGATTCCACAGGTAATAACACCCTCAATGGTAATAACGGTGACGATACCCTGACGGCTTATCGTTCAACTGGTGACAACACCCTCGACGGTGGTAATGGGGGTGATTCATTAGATGTAGATCAGTCAAGCGGTAATAACACCCTCTATGGTGGTGCGGGTGATGATTATCTGTCGGCGATTGATTCATCTGGGAATAACAGCCTCTATGGTGGTGGCGAAGCCGATACCTTAAATGTGGATCAGTCAAGCGGCGCTAATGATCTTAATGGTGGTGCGGGTGATGATTATCTGTCGGCGGTTGGTTCCGAGGGGAATAACACCCTCAACGGTGAAGGCGGTAACGACAGATTAATTATTGATCAGTCCACAGGCAATAACACCCTCAATGGTGGTACAGATGATGATTATCTGTCGGCGGTTGGTGCTTTTGGGAATAACACCCTCAATGGCGGTAATGGGATAGATACCTTAAATATTGACGATTCCACAGGGGATAATACCCTCAATGGTGATACAGGTGATGATTATCTTTCGGCGATCGCTTCATCTGGTGATAACACCCTGAATGGTGGTGTAGGTGATGATACCTTAAACGTTAACGATTCCACCGGGGATAACAGCCTCAATGGTGACAACGATAACGATACCCTTTCCGCCTATCGTTCATCTGGGGATAACACCCTCAATGGTGGTAGTGATGACGATACGTTAGATGTGGATCAGTCAACCGGTAATAACGTGCTTGATGGTGGTGCTGGAGATGATTATCTGTCAGCGATTGATTCATTTGGCAGCAATACTCTCTATGGCGGTGATGGAGAGGATACTTTAAATGTGGATCAGTCAATCGGCTATAACATCCTCAATGGTGGTGCAGGTAATGATTATCTGTCGGCGGTTGGTTCCGAGGGGAATAACCTCCTTGATGCTGGAGGCGGTAACGACATCGTAATTGTGGATCAGTCAATCGGCTATAACATCCTCAATGGTGGTACTGGTAATGATTATCTGTCGGCGGTTGGTGCTTTTGGCAATAACATCCTCAATGGTGGTAATGGGATAGATACATTAGATGTGAACGATTCCACAGGGGATAACACCCTCAATGGAGATGCTGGTGCTGATTATCTATCTGCTGTTGCTTCATCTGGGAGTAACACCCTCAATGGTGGCGAAGGTAATGATACCTTCAACGTTAACGATTCCACAGGTGATAACAGCCTTAATGGTGACAACGGTAACGATACCCTTTCCGCCTATCGTTCATCTGGTGATAACACCCTCAATGGTGGTAGTGGTGACGATACATTAGATGTGGATGAGTCAAGCGGCAATAACCTGCTTGATGGTGGTAGTGGTAATGATTACCTTTCGGCAATTGGTTCAACTGGTAATAATACCCTCAATGGTGGTGCTGGACGCAATACCTTAAATGTGGATCAGTCAACCGGCGATAACATCCTTAATAGTGAAAATTCTGATGATTATCTGTCTGCGGTTGCCTCCCTGGGGAATAATATCCTCAATGCTGCTGGTGGTAACGACATCCTAATTGTGGATTATTCGCATGGAAATAACACCCTCAATGGCGGTAGTGGTAATGATGAGCTTTCAGCTGTTGGCGCTTCTGGTAATAATACCCTCGACGGTGGTACGGGTAATGATACCCTCATCGGCGGTAATGGCAATGATGTTCTCATCGGTGGCAGAGGTAATGATTTAATCTCTGGTGGCGGCGGTGGAAATACCTTTGTCTTTAATAGTTTCAATGAAGGTACAGATACTATTACTGACTTCAGCATTAGTGATGACATCATTCGGATATCTGCTGCTGGTTTTGGAGGTGGTTTATTAGCAGGGGCGCTGTCGATTGGTCAGTTTACTTTGGGAACCTCTACAACAACTGCTGATCAAAGATTTATTTATAACGACACTACTGGTGCGTTGTACTTTGACCAAGATGGTAATGCTGGTGGATTTAGACAGGTGCAACTCGCTCAACTATCTGGTGCGCCTGCATTGGATGTCAGCAATTTTGTGATTGTTTAAGGACTGACGCAAAACCAATTTTTAAATTGAACTATAGCAATCCTAAATCATTTGTGAAATTCTCTTTCTTCTCTTTCTTTGTGTCCTACCCTTCGGGAAGCCGCTATCGCGTCTATGCGTCCTTTGCGGTTCGTTAAAAAGAATATTTTTCACAACTCAGATAGGATTGCTATAGTACAGAAAACCAAGGTTACGCTCATGGCGTAACCTTTTTTCTATTTATTAATTATTTGTGGTAGCGATCGCCAATCATAACCAAATATTTTACCTGTGGTGAAAAGTAGATAACCGATAAAAAATAAAGCGGAAGTTGCGATTAATAATAAGAGGTTAACTGAGGCAAAAAGACGACCAGTAAATATAATGATGACGATTCCTATGGCAATCAAAATCCAGCCGAGATTGCGATTAACACGTTGCTGACACAACACAAAAATTCCAGCAAAACAGAGAAGGACGCTAGGTAAACCAAAAAATATGCCGATTCTAACATTGGCAGTTAAAAGCACAATGCTGGTAACTATCAAAGTTAAACCTACTAGCTTGGTTGTTTTATCTACCACAATTGATTGGTTTTGCTCAACTAGTTGGGGTGCAATTTGAGTGATTTGAGAAGATGTCAGTAAAGCTGGTGAATGTTCTTGGGAATTTTGCAAAATAAAAGTTACAGAATGATTTTGCCCAAGCTCGATGCGATCGCCTACTTTTAACTGATATCTAGTTCCTGCTTCCAGCTTAACATCGTTGAGAAATGTCCCGTTAGAACTACCTAAGTCTTCAATCAAGTAATTACTAGCATCCACTATAATTTGAGCGTGAATGCGAGAAACTACTTCCGCATTTGGCAAACTGGAAACATCAATATCAGGCGAATGCTGATCATTTGGCTTACCAATCCGAATCACTGTCAGATTGGGTGGTAAGTCAAAAGCCGTGTTTGTCTGGACATGGAATAGCTCTAAACTTAGCCCTGTAGTGCTAAATTGATTGATATTTTGCATCGCTGACCGTTGTATCGCTAATCCTATGTTAGATAGTTTAGGCGATCGCCGACAGCTTTGGGTATTTCAGTAGAGACACAGTTAATTGTGTCTCTACTGCAACTTTTAGTTTAACTTTACAGGAATTTTAATGACAAATTCTGTACCTTTTCCTGGTTCGGAGATACATTCCAAGCTACCACTGTGTTTTTCTACAATAATTTGATAGCTAATAGATAATCCTAAACCTGTACCTTTCCCTACAGGCTTGGTTGTGAAGAATGGGTCAAATAAACGGCTTCTAATTTCTTCCGTCATCCCAGAACCATTATCTTTAATCTTGATAGTAATGGAGTTTTTATCTAAATTTTCTGTACGAATCAGAATGGTCGGTTTGAGTTTTTCTTTGTAATTATCTTCCAAGCTTTTTGCTTGAATTATTGTCTCTTCCAAGGCATCAATTGCATTGGTTAAAATATTCATAAATACCTGGTTCAACTTTCCAGGATAGCAATCGACTAATGGCAAATTACCGTATTCTCTAATAACAGATATACCTAAACCAATCCCATTATTTTTCCAGCGATGGTGTAAAATTAGCAAGGTATTATCAATACCTTCATGAATATCTACTAACTTTTTATCAGCTTCATCTAGACGAGAAAAGTTTCGCAAATTCAAAACAATTTCTCTAATTCTATTAGTACCCATTTTCATAGAACTGAGAATTTTTGATAAATCGTCAGTCAGAAAATCTAAATCAACTTCTGCCTCAAATTCAGCAATTTCTGGTGTAGGTTCGGGATACTGTTCTCGATAGAGATTCAGGAGCGTGAGTAAGTTATCAACATATTCATTAGCATAATTAATATTGCCATGAATAAAGTTCACGGGATTATTTATCTCATGAGCAACTCCAGCTACTAATTGTCCCAAGCTAGACATTTTTTCGTGTTGAATTAATTGCGATTGAGTTTGCTGTAATTGATGTAAAGCTTGAGTGAGTTTTTCAGCCTGAGCTTGGGCTGCTAGAGTTGCAGCTTGACTTTGAGTATATAATTGGGCATGATCTACGGCGATCGCTAACTGATCAGTCACGGCTTGTAAAATTCCAATATCACTAGTACTCCAAATGCGATCGCCATAGCAATGACTACAAACAATTGCACCTAATTCACCAGCATTGCTTTTAACTGGTAATAGCAATTGAGCGGTAATGCCAAACTCGTTTAATAGTACTTGTACATTAGGCTGAAAAGAAAAATCTCCCTGATTCCTGTCTATACAAACTAACTCCTGACTTAAAAGCATTTTTGCTAATAAATCATGATTTTGCAAAGATAAATTACCTAAGATAGAAGGTAAATTAAGGTTGCGTGCTTCGTGAGTAATGGTGAGATAAGGTTGCGAAAAATCTGGAGAATATTGCAGAAAATAGCAACGGTCAACTTGCAATAAACTGCGAATTTCATTAACAGCAGTTTCGAGAATTGTATCTAGGTCAAGGGAACTGCGAATTTGACTAGCTAAACGTAGTAATAATGCTTCTCTGCGACTCAGCAATTCTTCTCTCGCCCAAATTCTATCAACGGCAACTGCAATATTATTGGCAATCCAATTTAACATATTATGGGCGGGTTCATTAAAAACTTCCTGAGTAAACAAAGCCATAATGCCGATTAATTCTTCCTCAACAATTAAAGGATAAGCAGAAAAGCGCAACATAGATAATTTTTGCTCAAGGAGATTATCGGCATAATTAACTGCAACTTCTTCATTCAAAATTGGTTGGTAGTTTTGCGACATTAACCCAACAATTTTATTAGCTACAACGATATCATGAGGAAAATCTTGATTGCTACTGAAAGCATTGCAGTTAGCATTTTGACAATGAACGCCAGCTTGGAATTCTAACTCTTGTGTTTGCTTTTCAAAAGTCCAAATACATACAAAGTTAACATCGAGATATTTTGATATTGTATTTATGCAACTTTGAAGAATTTCGGCAAGCGTGCCACTTTGAGATAACGATAAACTAACTTCTGCACTTAATAATGATAAACGCGATCGCTCTAACAAAGCTAACTCAGAAAGCTTACGCTGTGTGATATCTGTACGAATAGCCACATATTGTTGGGGTTTACCATTGCTATTCAACATGGGTACAATTAGCGTATCTACCCAATAAAAACTGTTATCTTTAGCTTTATTCTTAATCTCTCCTCTCCAGATGTTACCTGCGGCAATAGTTTGCCATAAATTTGTGAAGAATTCCGGAGAATGGTATCCAGAATTAATTATACGATGGTCTTGTCCTAATAGTTCTTCTCTAGAGTATTGGGAAACCTGACAAAATTTATCGTTAGCATAATTTATTCTGCCTGTTGCATCAGTAATTGCTACTAAAGAATGAGCATTTAATGCAAATTTGAATGCTTCTAACTCTTGAATAGTTTTTTGTAATGCGATCTCATTCTCTTTTTGCAAAGTAACATCACGAGCTACAGCATAAATCAACTGTTCTTCAATAAATGGCGTTGAAGACCAAGACAGCCATTTATAAGCACCATCGCGGCATAAATAGCGATTTTCAAAACAAATTGTCTCGAAAGACATCGCTAATTTTTTAGCTCCTAAAAGTGTATTATCTTTATCCGCAGGATGTACAAATTCAATGAATGGCTTACTTAATAATTCTTGCTCTGACCAACCTAATATTTTTGTCCAGGCTGGATTGATTTCTTTAAAATAACCATCAAAACCAGCAATACATAGTAAGTCTAAAGACAGAGAAAAGAAGCGAGAATATTGCTCTTGTGATTGGTATCCAGTTAATTGAACTTGTGTTTGCATATTCAAGTTTGCCAGTTGTGTTTGACTTTATCAACTTTGAAAATATTGATTTGGGAGGATTAATTTTTTCTCCAATATCACAAGTCATGCCAATCAAGCACTAAGAACTCGACAAGATAAAATTAGTCGGTTAATAGCAATCGGAGTTTATTCATATTTACGGCAGTTTGACACACCCACACTACATCGTGATGTGATTAATTCACCTGATAACTTGATGTTTTCGAGTACGAGTAGCTATTTATTACCCAATCTTCTAAGTATAGATTTCCCTAAAAAAGTATTAAGTAAACATGAATTGCATCAAATTAAAATAAGAAGTGTTACGAAGGTAGACTTAATTACGTTGGTAAAAAGTTGATAATTGTTTACAAATAAAATAAGTTAGCAATTCTATTTATTCCCCATCCCCTAAAATTGCTAGATATCAACTTTTAAGCGATACTTCCGCGTTTTCGAGCTTCTTTGTAAGAAGTACCAACATTTTTTAAGCCAGCTTTAATCATTTGTTTTTCTAAAAGAGCGAAGAAACGCGCTTTATCGCCACCTCTGACCACAGCTTGATTATGTGCTTCGGCGATCGCCACTGGGTAGCCATATCCTTTTTGAACTTGCGCCAGCATTAAACCCAAGGCTTCATCAAACATAACTGTATTTTCCACAACCCAGGCTGGGACTTCGATGCGAGCAATTTCAGTACCTACGTGGACGTAACAAAAACAAATGCTTTGTCCTTCATAAAACTCTAAAATGCGAGCATTACTCCGCCATAGAGGGCCGCGTTGTCCCGGCTGGAGTTGGGTTGACCACAAAGATGTATCTCGTAAAGGTTCAAAAACTTTGCAAGGAACTTTTTCTAACTGGTTGGGACAATAACTTACACAGTCGGGAACAGGATGGGGACAAGCCATCAACCGTAAAAAGTTAATTCCTTCCACATTCCGAGAGGCGCTGAGATAACCCATTAAGGGAATTCCGGCATCACGCAGCTGCTGCCAAGCTTGCAAAATCGGCGGTAAAATGCGATCGCGTGCCTCTAGTGGTAACTGTTCTAAAAACCAATAAACTAACGAACCATCCACCATTGCTAAGGCTGGTGCGTCTCCCTTAGCTGCACAAGCTAATTCAGCCAATACCGTTGCTTCACTCGCAGTCCGACAAAAACCCATCCATTCTTCAGTTCTAATTCCCCACTGACGTGACGCATATAAATCTTCGTGGCGGTAAAATACCTCTGGCAAACTATCAAGCAGTGGATGGCGATTTTGACCGTAGTGTAAAACAACTCTGCCGATATTTAAGAGATAGCAATAAGCAATTTCGTGGTGACTGGGTGCAATTTGTGAACCGTCGGTAGCGATAACGGTATGTACTTTAGGTGGAACAGGAATATCAATCCGAGTTTCTAACGGTTCAATCGGGGTAGCATTAGCAAATAAAATGCGATCTCGCCATTTTTCTTGACGTTCAATTAAATCTTGCTGACACGCGTAAGCATTGATTAAATGTTGTTGCGCTAATTCTAAACGCTGGCGACCAGCAACAGCTTCTTGTGAGAGATGCTGACTTAAACCTTGCATTTGCCGCGCTAATTTTGTCAGGTCAAGCATAGATTTTTAACTGAAGCCATTAATTAATTAAGCATAAAATATAATTCTAGACACGGCTTATCGGTCAAATGACCACAAAATGTTACCTATGGTAAAATTTGACTCTTATCGAACTCTACCGACCAGTGCAGAATTGCCTTGTTCGGATGATACGCCTGTGGATAATGAAGACCAAAATTTTATTCCAAATCTTTTGTTGTTTCTGTTGGAATCTATTTGGGCAAAGCGTAACGACTGGTTTTTTGGCGTAGATATGGGTATTTATCATACAACTGGTGTGAGTCATTTAGTACCAGTAGTTCCCGATGGTTTTTTAAGCTTAGGAGTCGAACGACGCAAAGCAGGTAAATCTCGTTCAAGCTATGTTGTTTGGGAAGAGAAAGATATTGTTCCACAGTTTGTTTTAGAAGTAGTTTCTAAAACTCCTGGTGATGAATATGACATTGAGCCACTCCCCCGTTT
>JAGKSW010000079.1 GCA_018993265.1 Nostoc sp. TH1S01 | reverse complement strand
CTTAGCGGCTTGCTGAAGGCATCGCCTGGGTATGTTCAGCTAAAAGTTGCTTTTCTTCTTCTGTCATCATGGCTCCTTTCGCTTACAGTCCCATCTACTTCTTTAATTTCTCACGATTTATTTATCTCTTCATAAATAATAAAAAGTGGGATGCTCCCTTCCAGTTTCCCATTTATCGATTGGGTTTCTGACATTAATTACATTGATGAATCGAATGCGAGGCGCTATACCAGACACCTTATATTCTGATGATTTCTTATTTTCCTCTGCTTAGAGTGATGAAAGAGCGGTATATGAGCGGGTGAACGAAAAAAGGTGTGGGGAAGAGAAAGTAGTTAGCGTATAATTTCCGCTAACTAAGCTCTGACCAATATAGATGTTAACTCTTATGAGGATATGAATTATTTTTGAAATCTTGCTGCTTCTTCAACTAGGTCATTAAGTCCTAGCTCTAGTGTATGAAGCACCTGGTTTAAAGCTTCGATTTTTGTGCGATTTTGCATCATCTCAACTGCCTTTAAAAAAGCTGGGCTACCTGCTTTACCAATATATTGATGACAACTTTTACTACCATTTTTGGTAACAAAAATAGGTGTTCCTGATTGCCACTTGTAATACCAATAAGCTCCGCCCTTACCTTTGGCGCGATAACGAACAATCCAACAACTCTCTTCAGCTACATCACTCTTAAGAAGAGTAGAGATTTCTTGGTTGATTTCTTCTCTTTTAGCTTGTAAAAGTTCTATTCTGTGTGCTAAATCTGAAAGACTCTGTTCTCTTGTTTTGACCACTATTAAATACAAGGTTAAAAGGATAAATATTATCGTCAGCTTTATGCTAACTTACGGGGAATTATAAGATAAGGATGACCAAAAATTTGACCATCGAGTTGAATTACTTAAGTATGCTGCCCTGAGAGCCATAACTCCTTCAGCCCCAAAAAAAGACCAGTGCATACCCGCTTGTTTTAATCTTTGAGTAACTACACGACGATTGGAACTTTCAACAACTCCTGAACCAATCATTAAACCAACTTTTGCTTCTTTATATCCTTGTTTTTGATTCAAGGGAGTCATGACTCCATCAACTCCCACATATAATAAATCTGGTGGTTCCTGCTCTTGATTGGGAATTTCAAACTGTGAAGAAGTGTCTTGCTCACATCGAACCTGAAACTCTTGTGTTTGTAGTTGATTTCCTGTCTTTTCTACTTGATTAGCTAAGGTTTTTTGTGTCAAATCTAGTCTTGTCCATTTTTGAAACAAGGAGTGAGAATTTGGAAATTCACTACTAACTCCCAAGGCACAGGCTAATTCTAATACCATTGGTAGCCATTTATCTTTTGGTAGCCCTAACTCTTCATCAACCTTGACTTTAATACCATCTTCTGTGACATAAGCTCTACGTACAAGAACCATTTCACCCAATGGGGTGTAATATCTTTTTTCTCGCTTAGTTCTCGGATGTGAGTATTCGGCTTCTTTTTCTGAAATTAAGGCTTGAAATAAGCTTTGTTGCACAAAGTTCCCTAATTTTAGCCACATACTGTAGAATTCGCTCACAAATCCTTCTAAATGGTGACACTCCGGTAAGTCCTGGAGTGTTTCGCTGATGTGAGACAGAATTGATTGGAGGTTGTTCATAGGTAGTTTGGTTGCATAGTATCAAGAGCTATGTTAGCGTAAAGTCTCCGCTAACTACTCTCCCACACCTTTTTTCGTTCACCCTTGTTACATACTTATAAATTTTTCCGTCGTCCTACTTACGCAAGCTCTCTGGAGCGAGGCTGTTAAAATTACAAGACTATCTCGATTTTCTGTTGCAAAAAGAAGAGTCTGAGCATAAGAGTGCTTAGGATTTATATCAACAGCAATTATCGCAATGTCCGCAACGCCAGTTAGCTGCATCTTGAGAAAAACCAAAAGCATTTAATAAAAACTGCCAACGGCACTGTTTTGTTGTTAAGTATTGCTGCATTTGTTTAACAGCTTGTAATTGTGTTGACGGTTGTTTCTGCACCTTTGACTCAATACTGTAATGAAAAGGATCAAGCCATTTTAACTGTCCGCTGCTGTGAAGTAATGCGATCGCTACAGCTGCATTGGGAAATTGTCGCGTTACTGTATTAATATCACCTTGTTTTGGCAGTTTTTTGACTAATTGTTGTGCTGTTTGCAGCTGCGATCGCATTTTATCAGCAAAAAATTGTTGTCTTTGTTTATCCCCAGAATCTAACCACCCTGTAGGTTCACTCACAAGTGTCAATGCTTCGGCTGGTTTACCATCTCGTCCCGCGCGACCAATTTCTTGGACATATTCTGATAGCAGATGTGGTGCGTGAAAATGCACTACCCACCTGACATCTGGCTTATTTATCCCCATTCCAAAGGCGCAGGTACAAACTACAAATGGTATATTGCCACCCAACCAACTGGCTTCAACTGCACGGCGTTCGGCTGCACCTAAACCCGCGTGATAACTGGCTGTAGTGTAACCTATCTCAGCTAACCATGCTGCTAATTCTTCGCTATCTCGGCGGGTGCGAACATAAATTAAGCCAGCTTGTTGCGATCGCTTTTGAATAAACTGGAGTAACTGTTGTTTTCTCCCGCGTGGTGTCCAAGCGATGCGAACGCTAGGATGCAGATTAGCACGGTAAGGATTCAGGCGAAAAATTTCAGGTTTTTGTAATTGTAAAACTGTTTGAATAATATTTTGCGCTAATGGGTCAGCTGTTGCTGTAAAAGCAGCAATACTAATTTTCGTTCCTGGTGGTTTTGATTTGAGTAATGCAGTCCGCACCGCCCCTAATCTGCGGTAAGCTGGTCGAAATGTTTCCCCCCATTGCACTAAACAATGTGCCTCATCAAGAATTAAGGCATTGATTTGCAATTGTGGCTTACATAATTTTTCCCACACAGGAGGACTTAATAAAGTTTCTGGTGATAAATAAAGTAATCGCAGTTGTTGTTTTTCTATTGCTTGTAGCGTTGCACGGCGTTGAGATGAAGGTAATTCACTGTGCAAAAGTGCTGAACTCAGATGGCGTTGACGTAGTTCTTCCACTTGGTTTTCCATTAACGCTACCAAGGGAGAAACTACTAATGTTAATCCTGTTTGTAATAATGCTGGCAGTTGAAAACAAATCGATTTACCCCCGCCTGTTGGCATAATAATCAGAGCATCTTTTTGTACTAATAAAGTTCTGATTATTTCTCCCTGTGGTGAACGAAAATCGTTATAACCCCAAATTTTTTGGAACGCTGCATGAACATCCTGCCAAGTTGTTTTTACGGGTTGATTCATGCTGAAAAATAGTAGATGCGCCCTAGGTTTTCCACATTGAATATGAGGTTACTATGAATATAACTGCTGCTATTTAGCATCAGCTTCAGTAATTTCCTCATTTTTAGGACTTACGCACAAAGATTTGCTGTGGAGACTGGGTGTAAGGGAGCCAGTTGCGTGGGCGGGTTTCCCGACTTGAGCAAACTGGCGTGTGAAAGGGTATGGGGTGTAAGGGTTTTGCTCACTTACACCTCTTAATTTCACACACCTTGTCTCAACATTTTCTCGTTCTATGCAGTCACTTCTTCTTGCTTTTCCTTCGTTTGCAAGGATGCATAAAGACGATTTAACGCATTAACATAAGCTTGTGCGGAGGCAACTATGATGTCTGTGTTTGCTGCATGACCAGAAAATACTCTCGATTCATAGCGCAAACGAATGGTTACTTCCCCTATTGCATCAATCCCTGCGGTTACTGACTGCACAGAGAATTCAATGAGTTGGTTGGGTACGTTCACAACACGGTTAATTGCTTTGTAAACTGCATCTACTGGCCCCGTACCAATGGCGGCATCGGTTAATTCTTCGCCATCTGGGGTGCGGAGGATGACTGTAGCTGTAGGACGAGCGTTGCTACCGCAGGAAACTTGTACTAACTCTACGCGGAATAAATCGGGAGCTTGTTGAATTTCATCATTCACAATTGCTTCCAAGTCCCAATCAGAAATTTCTTTCTTTTTATCAGCAACTTCTTTAAACCGCACAAAGGCTTTGTTTAATTCTGTTTCTGATAATTCAAAACCCAATTCTTTCAAGCGGGTACGAAAAGCATTTCTGCCGGAATGTTTGCCTAAGACGATTTGATTGTCTGTTAATCCAATCAATTGGGCATCCATAATTTCGTAGGTGAGTTTATTTTTTAATACCCCATCTTGATGGATACCAGATTCATGGGCAAAGGCATTTGCACCGACAATTGCTTTGTTTGGTTGTACTAACATTCCTGTCAAACTGGAAACTTGACGGGAGGTTTTATAAATTTGTCTGGTGTCAATATTGGTTAATGGTTCTTCAGATTCAGCAGGCCTTCCTAAGAAGGGATTGAAATATTGCCGACGGACGTGTAATGCCATGACTAATTCTTCCAAGGCAGCATTGCCGGCACGTTCCCCAATCCCATTAATGGTACATTCTAATTGGCGTGCGCCATTTTTGACTGCTTCTAAAAAGTTAGCAACAGCTAAACCTAAATCGTTATGGCCGTGAACAGAAATAATTGCTTTATCGATGTTGGGGACATTTTCTTTTATGCCCTTAATTAACGCGCCAAATTCGCTGGGAGTTGTGTAACCCACAGTATCAGGAATATTAACTGTAGTTGCGCCAGCAGCGATCGCTCTTTCTAATACTTGATATAAAAACTCTGGTTCAGAACGTCCTGCATCTTCAGGAGAAAATTCCACATCATCAGTAAAACTTTTGGCATAAGCGACCATTTCTTCCGCGATCGCAATTACTTCTGACCTGGTTTTTTTCAATTTATATTTCAGGTGAATATCAGAAGTTGCAATAAATGTATGAATTCTGCCCTTTGCTGCCCCTTTAATTGCTTCTGCTGCTGTTTTAATATCGTCGTGTCTTGCTCTAGCTAAACTACAAATTATCGGGCCATCTTCTGTCCCGACAGTTTGAGCAATTTTGCTGACTGCTTCAAAATCTCCTGGACTTGCAAAGGCAAAACCAGCTTCAATAACATCTACGCCTAAGCGGGCTAGCTGCTTGGCTATTGCCAGCTTTTCATCTATATTCAACGTCGCGCCTGGACATTGTTCTCCATCTCGCAGTGTCGTATCAAAAATGATAATTCGCTCTGGTTTATTCATCTTTTTGGTGGTTGTGTTTAGGTCTAGTTCTTTTATTTTAAATATTTGTAACCTTAGTTGTTTTGCTCTAATTTTTGTAAATAATTATTGCTAAGGCACTTGACCATCTACTTTTTCTATTTGGTCTCTAATATCATTCAAATCTATATATCTGTCCGTAGCATTACGCAGTTCTCTAGCAATCATTCCTTCTGTAGACACTACTGTAATATGTGTATTTTTAGATCTTAATAATTCAATAGCTCTTTCAAAATCGCCATCACCACTAAATAAAACTACCCGGTCGTACTGGTCTACAGTATTAAACATGTCTACGACAATTTCTATATCTAAATTAGCTTTTTGTGAATAGCGTCCGGAAGTATCATCATAATATTCTTTGAGGATTTTTGTTCGGACTGTATAGCCTAAACTGATGAGAGCATCGCGGAAACCTCGTTGATCTTGTGGGTCTTTTAAGCCAGTGTACCAGAAGGCATTAATTAAAGTTGTTTCTGATTGCTCATGTTTGAAATATTCTAATACTCGCCGAGGGTCAAAAAACCAGCCATTTTTTTGTTGAGCATAGAACATATTATTTCCGTCTACAAAAATAGACAGACGATTCATAGGGGAACCCATAAAAATTTACACCTAAAATATAGCAATGAATTTAGATTGAACAATAGATTATAGCAACTCTTAAATCGTAAATTTGCTAATAGATGGGAACTAGTTCCTCATGTATAGCCTTTATCTTACCTCTTTCAAAGCATAATTTTGACGCAAACATCAACCCAAGCTGCTGGGTGTTCGATAGTTTAACCTCTAACACTATATAAATATGTCATATGATCAAAATCTACCAATAAAGTTGACTGAGTAACAGCATTCTTAGTGATATAACTGTCAATTTTACTCCTAAAGAGGTAAGGTATATGTCTAAATATGTCTAAAAGGAGGATATTGGCTGATGCTCATATATCAATAAAGTTGAGTTAAGTAAAGTTATTTGTGAAGGCAAATGTAGAAAGTAGAGGAAACAGGGAAGTAAAAGAGAGATTTCAAGTATATTAATCCATATATAGGTTTTACTGTTAACAAAATGGTAGACTTTTTTGTACATGCGACCTTGACACAATAGACTGAAGTCATCTCAAATCAAGCTTCCTGGATCATAATTTTTAGGAGGCTCTCATTGTATCTCCAGAGGTGAAAATCTTGCCGCCAGCCAATGCAAAATGGGAATATCTTGACCACAGGAGATTTTTAACTCAGGAGTCGCAACTTAGAAATAAACGATAAATTGTCTATCTCCGATACCTTTATATCCTTACACCCTTAAACCAAGTTTCCGCGACATATTTTCCAAAACATAGGCCTATTGGGCGAGAATTTCCTGGGTTTTAGTCTGTGGAAGGAACAATGACTGCTGCAACTCACTCAGCAAATAACTCAGCCTATGTTAGAGTTGAGAGCCTTGAATAATCCGGTTTCGCAAACTGTGCGGAGTCAGAGAAGATAGATTACAAATGTATAAGATTTTCATTTAAGTTTTATTTCAATATGTTCTTAGTAGAAATGAGACTAAATAAATAAAGTTGTACGTAAACCAATTATTAACATGATATGGCAGAAGAACCTACATCTACTTTCAGTAAAAAACATGTCTCTACTGCCAATACAGCTTCAGGCAAACCCACAAAAGTAACTCTGACAGCATCACAGTCTCAGCTTGTAGCTCGCTTGAGTTATTTTTTAGTGGCTGCATCTACAATAGGTGCAACATTGCTGACTGCTTCTAGTGCGAATTGGGTGAATTTGCTGGAGAGTCAGATATTTTCGGCGTTTTTTCAACTGCGGGGAGCGATGCCTTTGGCAACGTCTTCAACGAACGCAGCACCAGCAGATATCGTGATTTTGGCCATTGATGACCAGTCAATTTCACTTCCCGAACAGTACTATAAGTCAGATGCACACCAGTATGCCTACCTAGAACCACTGAAATCTTTTCCGTTTAAACGTGCTGCTTACGCCCAGATTATCGAAAAATTAATCCAAGCCGGAGCAAAGTCTGTTGCTTTGGATGTGGTTTTTGACACACCCAGCAGTTATGGTAGTGAGGATGATCGCCAACTGCAAGCTGTATTAAAAAAATATGGCAGCAAAGTGACTTTAGCCGCAGTTTATGAAAGTTTTGCCAGCCATCAAGGTACTTTTACACAATTGACTCTACCGCAGGAGATGTTTCAAGTCGGTGGAGTTGCGGTTGGTTCCGTCAATTTCCCTCTAGAGGCAGATGGCAAAGTTCACAAACTAGCTAGTGAATATACCAAGCTGTTAACCGCTAATGGGATGTTGATCGAGAAAGCACCGTCATTTGATGAAGCAGTTTTAGGCGCAGCACAAATCAAATATCCTCAACCAAAAGGCGATCGCATTTATTTTTGGGGGCCAGCAGGGACATTTGAGCCGATTCCCTTGTGGTATGTCCTCGACACACTCAATTGGAATAACTATTTGCAGCAAGGTCGAGTTTTTCAAGACAAGATAGTTTTGATTGGCTCTACAGCTAAACTCACTAATGATTATCATTCAGTAGCTGTTGCTGACATGGCTGACCGGATGTCTGGTGTAGAAATTCATGCCAATGCGATCGCCACTTTAATGCAGAATAAAGCGATCGCTCCAGCAATTTCTAGTCCGGCATTGCAAGGATTGTTTGTACTGATTTTAGTTGGCAGTACAGTTTACATTGTTAATAGAACTAGAAACAATATCAAACGATTTTTAGTAAGTTTGGCCTCAGCCAGCATTTGGGGAGGAATTAGCTATGTGTGCTTTATACATAGTCAGTTAATTTTCCCAACTGCCCTACCAATGATCGCGATCGCTTTTAACGGACTGTCTTATTTAGGAATAGAAGTCGCTAGAGAAAAATTGAGAACACGCCAATTAGTCACAATTTTTCAAAAATATAAAACATATCCCGTTGTCCAAGAAATTATCAGTCAACAAAATGACCTACAAGACTTACTGAAAAAAAGGGATTTAGCTGTATCAGGCAAAATCCTCGCTGGACGCTATAAAATTGTCAAAGTTCTTGGTTCTGGTGGATTTAGCGAAACTTACATTGCTGAAGACATGCACCGTCCTGGTTATCCTCACTGCGTTGTCAAGCAACTAAAACCAGCTAACACCCAAGCGAAAAGTTTAGAACTTGCCAGACGTTTATTTAATTCCGAAGCAGAAACTCTCGAAAAATTGGGAACTCATAACCAAATTCCGCAATTGCTAGCTTATTTTGAACAAGACGATGAGTTTTATTTAGTGCAGGAATATGTAATCGGTCATTCCTTGATTAAAGAACTACCTTCAGGTCAAGGTTTAGGAGAAACTACAGTCATAGCAATTATTAGAGAACTATTACAAATATTAGTCTTTGTTCACGAAAACAATGTAATTCATAGAGATATTAAACCCAGTAATATTATTCGCCGCCATGCAGATAACAAACTGGTATTGATTGACTTTGGTGCAGTCAAAGAAGTATCAATACCACAACTAGAAAATTCCGAACAAGCACCTTTTACAATTGGGATTGGTACAAGAGGTTATGCACCCAGTGAACAATGTTTTGGTCGTCCCCAATACAATAGTGACATCTATGCGATCGGGATGATTGGCATTCGTGCCTTAACTGGCATTGCACCCCATGAAATGAATAGGAATGAAGATGGCGAGTGGCAATGGAAACATCAGGCAGTTGTTAGCAATGCCCTAGCTGAGATATTGAGCAAAATGGTACTGGATGATTTTAAACAACGCTATCAATCAGCCACAGAAGTGTTAGCAATGCTAGATAAATTAAGAATTTATCCAGATATAAGTACTTTGCAGCAAAATGATTATCATGATCATTCAGACTTACCTACTACACCTTGGTTAGGGGGTTCAGCAGAAACTTTGTAAGCTGCTTTTTTACTACCCCGGTTAATGGAAATAGCGATCGCCTCTGTGTATTACAGTTATACTATCACCAGTACATATTGTCTAATTTGATACTTGATATATTTTTCCAGTTCTAGCCAGCCAAAATTAATATATGCTGAAACTTTGTATGTTAACTGTATTGATCAAGAAGATTCTAGGCTAAAAACTGAGAAAAATCTGTGCTGGATATTAAGCAAATACGGGAAAATCCGCAATTAGTGCAAGAACGGTTGAACAGTCGTAGCGGTAATTATGACATTCAGCCGATATTAGAGTTAGACAAGCAACAACGAGAATTGGAGGTGAGCCGCAGTCAACTCCAAGCTCGGAGTAACGAAATTGGTAAACTTGTCGGCCAAAAGATAAAATCTGGTGTTAATCCTCAAGACCCAGAAATTCAAGTTTTGCGTGATGAGGGTAACTCCATTAAAGCTCAGTTGAGTGAACTGGAACCAAAAGAAAAAGAACTGAAAGCTGAAATTACCAAGCTAGTACTCGCTCTACCCAACTTACCGAGTGACTCTACGCCTGTTGGCAAAGATGAGGAAAATAACGTTGAAGTTCGCCGTTGGGGTGACGAGTATCTTCCGCAAAACCCCAATATTCTGCCGCACTGGGAAATTGGCGAAAAACTAGGCATTCTCAATTTTGAGCGTGCTGTTAAAGTTGCCCAAAGCCGCTTTACTAGCTTAATCGGATCTGGTGCAGCATTAGAAAGAGCATTAATTCAATTTATGCTTGATCGCCAAATTCAGGCAGGATATATAGAAGTTAGTCCGCCATTGTTAGTCAATACTGATTCACTAACAGCAACTGGTCAACTCCCCAAATTCGCTGAAGAAAGCTTTAAATGTGCTGATGATGATTTGTGGTTGATTCCCACTGCGGAAGTACCAGTGACAAACCTCTATCGTGGAGAAATTCTGGCGGCGGAAGACTTACCTATTTACCACTGTGCTTATACTCCCTGTTTTCGCCGAGAAGCGGGAAGTTATGGCCGCGATATGCGGGGGTTAATTCGCCTGCATCAATTTAACAAAGTGGAACTAGTAAAATTTGTCCAGCCAGATACTTCCTTTGACGAACTAGAAAAATTGGTGGGGAATGCCGAAGCAATTTTACAGGCATTAAAGCTACCTTATCGGGTAGTAAATTTATGTACTGGAGATTTAGGATTTTCCTCAACCAAAACTTACGACTTAGAAGTTTGGCTACCTTCATCTGGAAAATACCGCGAAATTTCTAGCTGTTCTAATTTTGTAGACTTCCAAGCAAGAAGGGCTGATATTCGTTTCAAGGAAGCAGGTAAAAAAGGTACACAATTTGTCCATACCCTCAACGGTTCCGGTTTGGCAGTTGGACGTACTATGGCCGCTATTTTAGAAAATTACCAGCAACCAGACGGGAAGATTTTGATACCGGAAGCACTGCAATCGTACTTAGGTCGTGAGGTGTTGTAATTATGCTAAAATATCACCCATTTAGCTCATTACTTTCAGCTTCCTAAAACTAGAAAGCATATTAAGGTGCGTTATAACTTATTAACGCACCTTCAAGGATGTATTGCTATCGAAGAATTTTTGCTGACTATTGAAAACTAAGATTACTTATTATTTAGTTTCTATTTTAATAGAACTAAATATAAAAAATCATGCTATACAGATTCAATTAAATTGTACCACATACTATTCATTGATACAGCATTTTTCATCTGGATAAGGTACATTTTTCTAGTTTCTAGCCCCTAGCGTAAGCGCCTCTATCCCTTTGAAAGATGTACTGCATAAAACTGAGAAACGCTGTATATTCAGATTATCAAAAACAAAGCATATTTAGAATGTTCTTTGATTATGATTCCAATTAATGAAGCTCAACAGCAATTAGAAGATTTAATTGATTCAGTAAATCAGTCTCATCAGCCTATTATTATTGCAGGTAAGAATAGCAATGCAGTACTTTTATCTGAAGCAGATTGGGCATCTGTACAAGAAACTCTCTATCTTCTATCAGTTCCAGGGATGCGGGAATCTATTAGGGAAGGAATAGCAACACCTATTGAGGAGTGCAGTCGGGAGTTAGAGTGGTGAGTTGGGACTTGGTTTATACCAAACAAGCACAGAAAGATGCTAAGAAACTAGCTGCTAGTAATTTACGCGATAAAGCGCAAACGTTACTAGATATCATTCAAAGCAATCCATTTCAGAATCCACCACCTTATGAAAAGTTAGTGGGAGATTTAGAAGGTGCATACTCCCGACGCATCAACATTCAGCATCGTTTGGTGTATGAAGTTATTGAATCCGAGAATACAGTGAAAATTTTACGGATGTGGACTCATTATGAATAGCCATTAGCAGATTGTTTCAGCTAAAACGGTGCATTAAAAAATTCGTTTTATCCGCGTTCATCTGCGGTTTTTTATCTAAATTTAATACACTATTTTAGTTTGGTCAGTCCAGTAGGTTGCATTACGCTTAATCCTCATTAGTTTAAACCCTCAAGCCTTGTATAGCTCTAATACACTCTCCTTAATATTGACTGTTTATACATCCGCCACCCATACAGAATTTATACTGGATTCTGACTCCTGAATTCTTAATTTTGTTTTGATAAAATCTCTTGATTTGATTTTTTAACTTTAGCTATCCAATCTTGATATAAATTCAAAATTTCGGAGTAAGAAAGTTTGCCTTCAGCCACTAATTCAAATAAAGAAGGTAAGAAGAATTTGGGTAAAATTGGAAATAAATATTTACTCAGACTATTCCTGAATAACAACTCAACAAATAACTTTTTCGAGGTAGGAAAAGCGTAATCACTTAATTCTACTAAAGCAATTCCATCAGCTTGACGTTGAAGACTAAACTTTTCCACAGCCACGGCTAAATTATCAGCACATTCATCTAAAATTTGGTTAAAAATATTTGCATCTTCCAAGGCGGCGTTACAACCTTGTCCGAGAGATGGTGAAACTCCATGCGCCGCATCTCCAATCAACAAAACACTATCACCGTGATGATAGCGGTTACAGCGCACTGTCAGTACTCTAGATACAGGTCTATTAGCAAAATCTTCCGCTTCTGATGCTGGTAATACTTGGGCAATTTCTGGGAAATTTTGGCGGAAATAGCTTAATACTTCTTGTTTGGTAGTCAGTTCAGGAATGGTTTTATCTTTGTGCGGAAAAACGATTACACCACTCCAACTACTATCCATTTGATAGACTAATAAAACATTGATACTGTTATCTAACCGCCAAGAGTTGACTTTATTTTGTTGCCAGTTGAGATTTAATTTAGGGTCTAATGGTGGTAGAAAAAGAGATTTATAGTCATTCGTAACATAATTTTGTTCACACTGAAAGTTCTCTGTTTGTAGAAAACTTTCTCTAACTACTGAACGCGCCCCATCTGCACCGATTAATAAGTCATAATCAACGGTGATTTCTGCATCCGTATCAAGTTGTTTAAACTTCACTTGTTTAGCAGCAAAATCTACTTGTGTACATTCATGATTGAAGTGAAGATTAACTTGATTGCTGCCTTTGATGGCCAACTGTTCTAATAATTTAATCACCAAGCTCGTTCTGTCCAGGCTCAACTGTGAGTAGTTTCTACTTAATACCCGTGTTTTACCATTCTTTTGGTGCAGTGCGGCTCCATTAGTTTCTAAGCTGATGCCTTTTACAGCTGCTTCTAGTCCCTCAATTTGCTGTAAAGCATTGATCCCGCGTTGACTGAGGACAATTGAAAAGGTGCGCGACTTAGAAAAGCCGACAGTGCGGGGATCACTGCGAAAATCAAAAATATCGATTTGATATTTTTCTTGACGATGTAGTAAATAGTGAGCCAGTAGGACTCCGCTAGGGCCAGCACCAACGATCGCTACTTTTTTCACCATAATTCAACTCACAACTACCCAACCTCATAATATATTCATCGGATCAACATCTATAGTCAAGCTAACGCCATCACAACATAACTCTCTGATTTCGTCCCAATCGGGTAACTGGGGTAATTCATTAGGGTTAAATTTTAATAAGATTTGCCAACGGTAACGGTTTGCTACTCGCATTACCCCGGCTGGTGCAGGGCCGAGAATTTCAAAGCCTTCATTGTTACCCAAGTTCGCGGCGATAATTTGGGCAGTGTTCTGCACTTGGATGGGGTCAAGGCTACTCAGACGCAATAAAATTAACCTGCCATAAGGTGGATAATCAAGGTCTCGCCGTTTTTCTAACTCAGTTTGACAAAAAGACTGATAATCGTGGGTGCAGACTGCTGCAATTACCGGATCTTCTGGGGTGTAAGTTTGCACAATCACTCTCCCTGCATCATCGCCTCTCCCCGCGCGTCCCGCCACCTGGGTAAGAGTTTGAAATGCCCGTTCACTGGCGCGGTAGTCTGATAAATGTAGTAGTCCATCAGCCGCGACAACTCCCACCAGAGTTACTTGAGGTAAGTCTAAACCTTTGGTTAACATTTGCGTCCCGACTAATAAATCGGCTTCACCGTTGGCAAACTGAGTTAGCAAGGTACGGTGTGCGCCTTTGTTGCGGGTGGTATCACTATCAAACCGGATACACCGCAGTTGGGGAAACTGTTTAGCTAATTCTTGGGTAACACGTTGCGTCCCACTCCCAAAGAATTTTAAGTAAGGCGAACTGCAATCGGGACAGAATTGGGGATGCGATCGCACATAATTACAGTAATGACACCGCAATAATTGGGGCGCACCTTCTTCGGTATGGTGATAGGCTAACGAAACATCACAGTGCGGACATTCCATCACATAGCCACAACTACGGCAAGACACAAAAGTACTGTGTCCGCGACGATGAATAAATAATATTCCCTGCTGTCTTCTTTCTTGTAATTGTGTCAAAGCTTCTTGCAAACTGCGACTAAATATTGACCGATTTCCCTGCTGTAATTCTTGCCGCATATCCACCACTTCCACTGGTGGTAGAGGGCGGGAGTTGATGCGTTCTGGGAGTGATAGGTAGTGAGTGGGGAGTGCTGAGTGCTGAGTGCTGAGTGCTGAGTGCTGAGGAGCCACTGCGTTGGGCGGGTTCCCCGACTTGAAGCAAGTGGCGTTGCTGAGTGCTGAGTGCTGAGTAGGGTAAGAATTGTCTTCTACCTCCTGCCCCTGGTTGGTGAGCGTAGCCGAACTGCTGAATTCTACGTCCTGCACCCTGCCTTCTGCCTCCTGCCTTCTCACACTCACCCAACTTTCCAAAGAGGGAGTAGCCGAACCTAAAACCAAGGGACAATTTTCTAATTCAGCCCGCCATTGGGCGACGGTACGGGCGTGGTAGGTAGGAATGGGAGAATCTTGCTTGAAACTGCCGTCGTGTTCTTCGTCTAAGATGATTAAACCAAGGTTGGGTAAAGGGGCGAAAATAGCACTGCGCGTCCCGATGACTACTTGCGGTTCGCCTGTGAGCATTTGTCGCCAAGTATCGTAACGTTCGCCTTCGGAAAGGGCGCTGTGATAAACGGCGACTCTGTTACCAAACCGGGCGCGGAATCTGTCGGTGAGTTGGGGTGTGAGTCCAATTTCTGGGACTAAGACTAAGGCTGATTTACCTTGATGTAGTAGTGGAGCGATCGCTTGTAAATATACTTCTGTCTTGCCGGAACCTGTTACGCCATGCAACAAGACTTGAGTAAATCCATTGATATTATTGATAGTTGCTAAAGCATCAGCCTGAGCAGTATTTAATAATTTTGGCTGGTCTGGAGTCAATGTTGGGCTTTGTTCTGAACGTAAAATTTCCCGTTCTTCAATAACGATGTAACCCTTTTGTGCCATCGTCTTTAAGGTAGAAGCACTAGTCTGGCAAATTTGCAAAAGTTCGCTGTGCCATAATTCCCCACCTCGACGACGTAACACTTCAATAATTTCCCGTTGACGTAGAGTTAAATCGCGATCGCTACTATCAATTAATGTGACAGCTTTTTGTAATTTGGGGCGAGTTAGTCGTGGTGCTTCTAAATAACTTTCTACCAAACCCAAGCGCAACAATTCCCGCACGCCTCGGTAGGTGAACTTGACTTTTTGTTGAATATAGGCAAAACTGTAATCCCCTGATGGTTGAGTTTGCAATAGTTGAAGAATTTGCTGTGCTACTGGACTGAGAAAATTTCGCGTAGATTGGTTTTGGCTATTACTTGTTAAGCGAATCCGACGTTGGGATCGCCCTAATAATCCCGGCGGTAAAGCAACACGAATCACTTGAATTAAGGGTGTGTAGTAATATGCTGCTACGCGGTTTAATAATTCCCAATAATGACTGGGAAAAAACCCCATACTCACAACATCTTCGACTTCCCGAATTTTGTCTGGCGCTAGATCAATATTGGGTGCAGTTAACAGGCGAATAGCGATCGCTCCTAATTGTTGTGCGCCAAATGGCACAGTTAATATATCCCCTGGTTTTACTTCTAACTGCGGTGGCAATCGGTATGTAAATAATCCTGTAGCGCCTGGACAGTCCACCAATACTTCAATGTAGCGATTCCCCAAATTTTGGGCTTGGTATGATTCTCCTGGCTCTGCAACTACTAAATTTTGTAAATTTAAGTCATTAATATACATATTTTTTGTTTTTTATTGACAGGAATTTATTATCCCTTCAATTAGCTCTAAAAAATTTAACTTTTTTCTTTCTAAAAGGTAAAGTGGATTTCGCAATACTTTATCCCTCATGATACTTGATAAGTTTTCTGTTATGTAACCTAGTAGACAAATCCAACTTAGCTATACGTGCAATAAATATTTGAAGACCACTTACCATAAAAACCAGCGATAGGACACATATTTGATTTTTGACAAAACAGTACGCACTCCCTATTCCATACCTGTACAGATAAATTCAAAAATCAAATCGGATTACTATATATCTCTGACTATTTATGAAATCATTTTTCTATTTACTAAATATGGCATAGCCTTTTTCCGCCCATTGGTAGATATTCAATTCTTGATGTATGTGAGATGCTTTTATACAACTAATTAATTTCAGCTAATTAAACTACTGAAATTGTGAGCTTCAGAAAATTTCATGAAATTCAAATAAAAGCAAAATCAAGACTTTAAATTTCGACATTAATTCCCCTCCATAAAGCGGAAAAAGTTTATAAAAATATAGGAAATTTTAAGAAATGAGAATAATTACTTGGTTTCTTTTATATTTGTTAAGGTTGAGAATGGTTGAGGCCGTTTGACAGATTTAGGGATTAATCAAAAAATAAGAAGTATATCTGTTAGAACCTGAGACAATAATTTTTAGGTGCAATAACCAATATTTTGTGAAAGGTTTTATCTAGCAGTAACAAAAAAATGACAGCTAGAAAATAATTTTTAGTTTTGCGAAGTAATTAGTAGAAACTTGTACTTTGTCGTCAAGAGGGTGCATTTGTTTCTAAGGGGAAACTACCAAGCTGCAAGCGAGTAGCTGTCAAGGAATTATGTACCAAACAAAGCAACTATCCCTAAAGGAAACTATGAATATTGCTGAATTGGGAACAATGGAAATATTAGAAAACGCTGCCGATACAGAAGAGCAACTACTCGAAAGTTTAGAAATATTGGTAGAAGAAGAATCCCCAATTGCAGAAAATCTCGAACCAGAGGAACGTGATGGGGATGAGATGGCGGCAGCGCGACCTTCAGGATATAACAAAACCGAGCATGATGATGCCGTAGGTGCATTTTTTAAAGAAATGGCACGTTATCCGCTGCTGAAACCAGACGAAGAAGTCGAATTAGCGCGGCGAGTCCGATTTTTAGAAGAAGTCCGAGACATCCAAGCCGCTTTACAAGCCGAACTAGGACAGCAACCAACCAAAGCCCAAGTAGCTGCCCAGTTAGAGATGACAGAAAAGCAGCTAGAAAGCCGCTTATATCAAGGTCGAGTAGCGAAACGCAAAATGATTCGCTCGAACCTGAGACTAGTGGTATCAATTGCCAAACGATATTTAAATCGCGGAGTACCTTTTCTAGATTTAATTCAAGAAGGGGCAATGGGATTAAATCGCGCTACAGAAAAATTTGATCCCGATAAAGGATATAAGTTTTCCACTTATGCTTATTGGTGGATTAGACAAGCAATTACGCGAGCGATCGCTAATGATGCCAGGACAATTCGCTTGCCAATTCACATTGTTGAAAAACTTAACAAACTCAAAAAAGCCCAACGCGAACTTAAACAAAAACTTGGTCGCAACCCCACAGAAGCCGAAATGGCCGCTTCTTTGGAAATGACCGTTCAACAATTACGTCAACTACAACAACTACGTCGTCAAGCCCTCTCCCTTAACCATCGTGTCGGTAAAGAAGAAGACACCGAATTGATGGATTTATTAGAAGATGAAGACAACCTCTCTCCCGAAGCAAAAATGAATGAAAACATGATGCGTCAGGAGATTTGGGAAGTCTTAGGTGACGTACTAACCCCACGAGAAAAAGACGTAATTTCTTTACGCTATGGACTGACAACCAGCGAACCATGCACTTTAGAAGAAGTTGGTAATATGTTCAACTTGTCCCGTGAACGAGTCCGCCAAATTCAAAGCAAAGCCATGCGAAAATTACGCCGTCCTCACATTGCTAAACGGTTGAAGGGTTGGCTCATTTAAAAGTGCTGAGTCACCGAAGTTTGCTCAACGCGGGGAACCCGCGCACGCAACTTCTCGCTGAGTGCTGAGTGCTGAGTTTTAGTCTTAGTCTAATTAGTCTTGACTCTTTAGCTTAACTATGGACTAATGACTATGGACTAATGACTAATGACTAATGACCGATTTAATTTTGCGTTTTGCTGAACCTGCTGATAGCAACGTACTATTTCAATTAATTAAACAGTTGGCGGAGTATGAGAAATTATCTCATGCCGTCACAGGAAATGTTGCAGCACTCCAAGAGCATCTATTTGGTTCGCCAAAATATATTGAGGCCATCTTGGCAGAATCTCAAGGCCAGGCTGTAGGCTTTGCCTTGTTCTTTCACAACTATTCTACCTTTCTCACCAAGCCAGGAATTTACCTCGAAGATTTGTTTGTTTTACCAGAATATCGTCGTCAAGGTATTGGTAAAGCACTTTTAATTAAACTAGCGCAAATTGCTGTTGAGCGGAATTGCGGACGCTTAGAATGGAGTGTCCTCGATTGGAATGAGCCAGCACAAGCATTTTACCGCACTATGGGAGCCACCATTTTAGATGATTGGCGAATTTGTCGCGTTACCGAAGAGAACCTGAAAAATTTAGCAGCAAAACAATGAAAAAGAGGCTAGTACAGTAAGGCAGAAATAAAGCACCCATTATCAATTGCTGAAAAGCTCACTCTAAGGGTTTCTTCATTTCATACTTCAGACTTCATACTTCAGCCTTTTTTTACTAGTGATTTCTCGATTGGATGTCAACAAGTAAAATCTAAAATAATTATTATTTGACCAGATGCTTTACTTGTCATAAAAATCTTTCTCTAGGAATCATATTTGATTGCTGAAAAAGTATAGTAAATCCAAAAAATTCTCTTTCCTACTTTCTACTCCCAGCCTTGACAAGTAATTTCAAAAATCAAACCAGATTACTATATGTAACATTCTGCCGGATAAACAGGAAAATTGATCTGCTACCAATTACATACTGATTGTAAGTATAGCAAGAGTGCGATCGCCTATTTTTATATGAGTTTTTCTTAACTGATGAAATTGTCTATTCACAATCATTACAGCGAAGTTTGACAGCCTGTCTTTTGACGAGGGGAATTTCATCAATTGACAATTAAGAATGATATCGTCCGAAATGTACGTTGGTTTCAGAGAGAACACTCCATGAAAAAAGTTATTTCCGTTTTGCTGTTAGGCATTGCTATCTTCACTTTTGCCTTCAGCACCCCAGCTTTAGCTGCCAACATCGAAAATGGAGCTAAAGTATTTAGTGCTAATTGTGCTTCTTGTCATGCAGGCGGTAAAAATTTAGTTAACGCTGCCAAGACCTTGAAAAAAGAGGATTTAGATAAGTACGGTATGAACTCCGCAGAGGCCATTATTGCTCAAGTAACCAATGGTAAAAATGCCATGCCTGCTTTTAAAGGTCGTCTAAAAGCTGATCAAATTGAAGACGTAGCTGCTTACGTATTAGACGAAGCAAACAACAAAAACTGGAAGTAGAGTATAGACTAGTATAGTCTTACAAACTGCGGGGCTAATTGTCCCGCAGATTATGTTGTTTTGCCGAAATTGTCGATGATAATTATGACTAATTTTTGGCGGTTTTTATTCAGTTTGCTAGTTGTGTTTTCTGTGACTTTTGCGAGTCAGTTTTCATTTCTACCAATATCTCTGGCGCAAACCCTAAATAGCGAGTCTGTGAATTTGGGTGTGTTGCAGATGCAGCAAGGTAACTATGAAGCAGCTATAGTTCACTTTAATCAAGCAATCGCTCAGAAGGGAAAAAATGCTGTAGCCTACAGTAATCGTTGTCTTGCTTATCTTCATTTACAAGATTACTATCAAGCGATCGCTGATTGTACCCAAGCAATAAATTTTTCTCCAAATAATGTCGAAGCTTATCTAAATCGGGGGTTAGCATATTACAGACAAGGCAATTATATCAGTGCTGTTGAAGATGATAATTTAGCGATCGCTCACAAACCTCAAGATTTTCGCGCCTACTATAATCGCGGTGTAGCGCATAATGCACTTGGTGATCACACATCTGCAATTACAGATTTTAATTTGGCGCTAACACAAATTCCAGCAGTCGCCAAAATATTGTTTGCAGATATTTACAACGATAGAGGTTTAGCGCATTTTCAGTTGCATAATTTAGGCGCAGCAATGCAAGACTTTAATTTAGCGATTCGGTTTAACGCTCATGATTACAGAGCTTACTTTAACCTTGGTTGTGTGTGTGGTCGTCACGGAGACAATACCGCAGCCGTCAATCATTTTTCGGAAGTGATTAGGCTAGATCCTAGTAATGGTCAAGCTTATTTGAATCGTGGCATAGCTCAGTATTATCTAGGGTATCATCAAAGAGCGATCGCTGATTTAAATAAAGCATCTGAATATTTTGAAAATCAAAACCAAAAAATTGCCTACGAGAGAACCAAAGATTTACTCCATCGCTGGCAACAAGAAATTCAACTTGCAGTCCAAATCGCTTAGTTCCACCTTATACCGTTGCTTGATGAAAATGTAATTTATCAGTTTTTGTAGAGACGCTGTATACAAATCTACAAAAATTTTTCCAGACTTAAATCTCGAATTTATGTCTAGTTATTTTTTGGAAAATGTTGAATTTATCTCATTGCTTTGCAAACATCAAAATTAGACAAAACATAAATTCATTGGTCTAATACTTGCAAATCAAGGAGCAAAGCTAATGGCGAATATTACCATTAATGGATTAAATATTCTTGGTTATGAACTGTTTGATGATTCTGAAAGCTTTTTGGATAAGCTAACTAGCCAAGAAATACTATCTCTTGAAGGTGGTTTTTATTCAACATCATCTGGATTTAGTGCAGGCTATGGTGGTTTCGGTGGTTTCGGTAGCTATGGTAGCTATGGTGGCTATGGCTTTGGCTATAATGCCTTCTGTTAGGTGTTAATTAATGAGTAAGCTAAAAAACTAGAAGAGTAATCATAATTACTCTTCTAGTTTTTTACATTTAATAAGTTTTTCAAAAATATAGAATACTAATATTTGCTTGATTCATTAATTTCTGATGACAAATACGACAATATGTCGTTTGACAAAGTTTTGCAACAACCGCAAAATTACCCTTTGGTGATTGTTGTTACTTGGTGTGAGACGAGAAGTGAAAAATAATTGTTGGCTGCTAGTTGCTTTACCAAATTTACTGATAACTTTACCTGTTGAAGCCATTGAGACTGAAATTCAACAGCAAGCTGGCACTGAATTAACTCCAGTAACTTCAAATTTTCCTGAATTAAAAAAATTTGAGTTACCTATTACTCGTGCTGAATTACTAACTCAAGAAACAGGTACTGATGTAGAAGTTAATCAAGAAGTTCAGCCAGAAGTAGAAACACAACCTGCTGAAGATGCAGATATTTCTACAGAAGTAATTGGAGAACAAGATACTTTATCTGGCTCCACACCTGTGTATGTAATTGAAAAAGAAGAAATCCAAAAACAGGGAGCTACTAGCGTTGCTGATGTTTTAAAAAGATTGCCTGGTTTTGCGATTAATGATGTCGGTCATGGTGCAGATATTCATACAGGCACATATTATCGCGGAGCTTCAATTAATCAATCTGTATTTTTAATTAATGGCAGACCGATTAATAATAATATCAACACTTATCATGGCACAACAGATTTAAATAGTATTCCTGTAGAATCAATCGAACGAGTAGAATTATCTAGCGGTGTAGCTTCTACTTTGTATGGTTCCTCAGCTTTTGGTGGAGTTGTTAATATTATCACCAAAGAAGGTTACGGTAAACCAAAGCTAACTGGCAGTATAGAATATGGTTCCTTAAGCTTAAATAATCAACAGACTAGTTTTAGTGGTTCAGTGGGTGCTGCGAGATATAACTTCAGCTTTGAAAGATTTTTCACCGATAACCGCTATCGTGTTCCTATAGGTGCAGCAAACCGCGATGCTCAAGGTTTTTTATTCAATGCAGATACAGCAACCAGTACTTATTTTGGTAACATCGGCATAGATTTAAATTCTCGAAATACTTTAAATTTAGATGTGACTGCTTTGAGTAGCCGTCGAGGTTTAATTTATTTTGGTTTCCCGCTGCAAAGAGACCGTTTAGACCATGATGGCTTGAATATTGGTTTATCTTGGAAAGCTCGTTTAGGAAATGGCGATCGCTCTAATTTAACTACTACCATTGGTTATAATCAGAACTATTTCAGCACTTACGGGCCAACAGGTAACTTTTATCGGACAGGTGCTTTAGATACACAACAGTTTTCAGCCAGAATTGATCATGAGTGGCAATTAAGTCAGAACAATAAATTACGGTGGGGATTGGATTTAAAAAATACTAACTTAAACGGTGATGTCTTGAGTACCAACCCACTTCGCATTGCTAATAATGAAACCGAAAATAGAGATTTATTAAACACAGCTTTATTTGCTGTCAATAGTTGGAATATTACTAATAATTTCCAGCTAGATTTAGGACTCAGGCAGAGTTTTGATACAGAATTCGGTAACTATCTCAATCCTAGCGTGGGCTTGCGTTATGCCCTCACCCCCACACTTGCCATGCGTGGAAGTTGGGCTGGCGGACAACGCAACCCTGGACTAGACCAGTTATACGTTTATGACACAGTTCATGGCTGGGAACCCAACCCTGATTTAGAACCCGAAACAGGCTCTAGTTGGACTGCGGGAGTAGATATCAAATTCACAGACAATTTGACTGGACAGTTTACTTATTTCGGCAGCAGTATAGATAATCGTCTGGGGATAGTAGCCGGACGCTGGGCAAATATCGGGCTAGTAGATACCAATGGTTTAGAAGCCGCCTTACAACTCAAACTAAATTCTGGCTGGTCAACTTTTCTCAACTACACCTATACAGATGCTCAAATCAAAACAGGCTCAGAAAGAGGCTTACAGTTGGGTTTGATTCCTTATTCTTTACTTCAAGCTGGAGTTGGGTATCAAAATTCCGGTTGGCAAGCTAATTTGTATATGACATACAACAGTGGTGCGCGTCGAGCCTTGTTTAATAGAACCGGAGACCAAATTACAGATTTTGCTCCATCTTATTTAAACTTAGATTTTAGTGGTCGCATCCCCATAGCTGGCAATTTAGGATTAACAGTGTACTTAGAAAATTTACTGGGTGAGCAATACGAGCGAGTAAATCGCATCTACAGTCCTGGGTTTACTTTCCGTTTGGGCTTAAGTTCCAGTTTGTAGAATGCACACAACTTCTGACTCAATCAATTAAAATGAAGTGAATTCGACAGGCCTCTCTCTTCTAAAAGGCGAGGGAGGAGTAATAAAAAATGAAGGTTTTACGCCTATCTCCTACGAGGAGATAGGCTGGGGTGATATCAAAACGATATTCATCGAACTCACGTTAAAATGGCTGTTATGAAAGCCAGAATTGAAAATCAAGTATTATTTCTCCACTATTCAGACTTACCGGAGTTTAAAAAAGGTGGTTCTGTAGTGAGAAATTCTTATTTTTGGGCGCTACGTTCAATTGCAGGTCGAGCTTCGCGTTATAGTGATTGGGAATATGAATCAGAAGTTTGGTTTGCCCTCAAACGAATGCTGTTATCGTTTGCGGAGTCTGGATATTTAGGTTACAGAGAGACTTTGCTAGAATTTCCCCTAGAGATGGGAGAAATCCCAGATGTGCTGCGCGATGTTTCCACTTGGGAGTAATGTTGTTGTGATTGGTGGCGAGTAAATTTTTGCATCAGTTCAGTTTATTCAAATCTTGCACGCCTGCGACTGAAGTCGCGGTTCATCTTACACACAGACCAAACCCGCACTTCGACAGGCTCAGTAACGTTTACTTTTCTCATCATTTTTTCTGGACTAATGAATGATAGTATTTTTGCTAATAACATTAGCCACATCCAAGTTGTGCTAGTGATTATAAATGACAAGTTCTCAAGTTGCTGTGCCATGTTTCGGTCTGGGAAACTCTAGATTGAGAAAAGTTCTAGAATGCCAAGCTTTTGTATGTCTAAATCTGCAATCACAGTCACGGTAAAATTATTCGCTGCTTATCAAGAAGCCTTTGAGCTTCCAGAATTAGTGCTGGAATTTCCGGAAGGTACACCTGTGAAGGCCGTGTGCGATCGCCTGATTGTAGAACGTCCAGAACTCGCTAAATGGCGTGATATCACCCGCTTTGGCATCAATTTAATTTTTGTTGAACCAGATACAATAATCCAAAATGGTGATGAAGTAGTACTGATTCCGCCTGTGAGTGGAGGGTAGTAAAAAGCTCAAAAAGCAAAAGGTAAAAGTCATTGGTACAGAATACATACGCTGATTCTGACGACTAACGTATGTATTCTGTGGAAATCAACCCCATTATCTGCCGAGATACTGACTCGCCATCCGAATCGCATCAGCAATATCAACATCGCCATCCCTATCAGAATCTAAAAAGGCACTTAACACAGAATTATTACCAGATTGAGGATTTTGAGCGTTGGCACCTGATTGCAGAAAGTTCAACACAACTGGCACTATTAAAGGTAGTAATTGTTGAATAGTCCCAGCATCTAAACCAGTACGTTGAGCGACCGCCTCAGCCACTTGTTGTTGCATCCCAAAAGAAAACAGCGAATCTACAGCTTGGGAGTTAGGAGAGGTACCCGCATATTGATTTACCAAAGCTTGGGCTTCGGCTTCGCCACCTGTCGCTTGCTTTTGTTGTAAAGAAGAACGCACATAATTGCCCACAATCCCTAAAACAGACTGGATTGTCGAGGCATCTGCGCCAGTGCGATCGCTTAGTTGTTGTACAGTGTTGATAATCCCTCCGAGTTGACCCAAGCTGCCTTGTTGATTGGGATTAGTCACAGCACCGAGAATTTGGTCAAACAGTCCCATAAATTTTTTCTCCCTGATTAATATTTGTGCAGGTTAACTGAACTGTATCCGATTAACAACCTGTCTGAAGAATTACAGCCGTTTGTGGCTGGTTTAACCGAAGATAGAAGAACTCAACGGATGAAATCAGTAATATCAAGACAGTATAGCTAAAGGGTAGGTATAGATTTTATCTTACCTGCTGTAAATTTTGCTTTGTTGGTGATTGGGGCAAGCAGCAATTATGCGTTGGCAATTAGGTCGTCGGAGTACAAATGTTGAAGATAGACGGGGAATGCGCGTTTCGGCTCCCGTAGTTGGAGGTGGAATTGGCGCACTGCTGCTATCGTTGTTGGTGGCGCTATTGGGTGGTGATCCCAGAGTAATTTTAGAACAAAATAACCCACATAGCGATCGCCCAGGCACAGAATCACCCCAGACACCAGCCCAAGACCAAATGGCTGATTTTGTCTCCGTAGTGCTGGCTGATACAGAAGATACTTGGACTGAGATATTTCAACAAAGTGGGGAAAGATACGTTAAGCCGAAGTTAGTTTTATATTCCGATGCGGTAGAATCTGCCTGTGGGTTTGCGCGTTCCGCAGTGGGGCCATTTTACTGCCCGCAAGACCAAAAAGTATATATCGACTTGAGCTTTTACCGCGATTTAAAGAATCGCTACCAAGCACCAGGAGACTTTGCTCAAGCTTACGTCATTGCCCATGAAGTTGGGCATCATGTCCAGAACTTGCTGGGGATTTCCGAGCAAGTGCGATCGCGACAACAACGAGCCGATCAAGTAGAAGCAAATCAATTATCTGTGCGCCAGGAACTACAAGCCGATTGTTTTGCCGGAGTTTGGGCTAATCGCGCCCAGCGATCGCGGCAAATTTTAGAAACAGGTGATGTAGAAGAAGCCTTAAATGCTGCTAGTAGTATTGGAGATGATCGCTTACAAGAGCAAGCTAGGGGTTATGTAGTGCCAGAAACTTTTACTCATGGCAGTTCTGCCCAAAGGGTACGCTGGTTTCAGCGAGGTATTCAAACAGGCGATCCACAACAATGTAATACTTTTAAAGCAGCCAATCCTTAGAAACTACAAAACTGTGCTTCTCAGACATTAATAGAAAGCTACTAAAGTCAAGTGTTGGAATCTAGGTTAAAAACCGTACTTCAACCGAAGTTTGTTTTCTCTATGAATCCCCTACACTAGAATAAAAATATAAGCATCACTATAAGCTGCTGAGTATCATTACTCAGTTAAATATAAGCAACATGGGATTCTTTGATTCTGAGATAGTGCAGCAAGAAGCAAAAGAGCTTTTTGAAGATTACCAAGCCTTAATCAAACTTGGTAACAATTATGGCAAGTTTGACCGCGAAGGCAAAAAAATGTTCATTGAACAAATGGAAGCCATGATGGATCGCTATCGCATCTTTATGAAGCGATTCGAGCTATCAGAAGATTTCATGGCACAAATGACAGTAGAACAATTAAAAACTCAGCTTGGTCAGTTTGGCATCACTCCTCAACAGATGTTTGATCAAATGCACTTCACTCTAGAACGGATGAAAGCTGAACTGGAAAAACAGCCCTAGATAATTTGAGAGTTTGATTTTGGATTAATTACCAATCCAAAATCCAAAATCTCAAGTTAGTTTGCCTTTGGCCGAGGAAACTGTGACGGTGATTTGAAATTTTCTACTGGTACACCTTTCAGCGCTTTGGTCATGAAATCCCTCCAGATGGGAGCGACCATGACACCACCAGTAGCACCACTAGCTAATTGTTTGTTATCGTCCCTTCCCACCCAAACAGCAGTTGTCAACTGGGGTACAGTACCAACAAACCAAATATCTTTTTCTGAGGATGTTGTCCCAGTCTTTCCAGCCGCTGGACGATCAATTGCTGCATTTTTTCCAGTACCTTCAGTAATTACTGAACGCATTGTATCGATGATAGCTGCTGATGCCCAAGGATCAAGGACTAACTGAGGCTTAGGCGTATTATCTAGTAGCACATTGCCGCTACTGTCGGTAATCCGAGCAATAATTGTTGGTGGTGATTGCCAACCGTAGTTAGCAAAGGTAGCATAAGCACTGGTCATTTCCAAGGGTGTAACACCGATCGCACCTAAAGGCAACGAGGTTACAGGTTCCATTGGACTCATAATTCCCAAAGTTCGGCAAGTTTCGATAACTTTGGACATCCCTACAGTCTTACCAATCTTGATTACAGGAATATTCCGAGATACAGATAAAGCCTTACGAATAGACATCGCTCCGCCAAAGCTACCATCATAGTTCCTGGGATAGTACCAACCATCACCATCGCGGTAACTCACTGGCGCATCAATCACCGTTGTGTCTGGGCCGTACTTACCAGTAGCAAAGGCAGTATAGTAAACAAAAGGCTTAAAAGAAGAACCAGGTTGACGTAGAGCTTGAGTCGCTCGGTTAAACTCACTCACTTTGGGATCTACGCCACCCACCAATGCCTTAATAAAATGGGTACGCGGATCAATTGCTACCAAGGCAATTTGGTTTTTATACAACCCCTGACTCAGAAGAGTTTGATGCCATTTTTTGACAGTATCTTCTGCCATTATTTGAAATTTAGCATCCACTGTAGTTTGGACTCGCATCCCACCTTTGAGTAACGCATCACGTCCAAACTTCTTCGCTAATTCCTGCGCCACAGTATTAGAAACATAAGGTAAGGCGCTGCCTTGGAAAGACCTGATTCTACCAAGTTTAATTTCTTGCTTTAGGGCATCATCATATTCTTGCTGAGTGATCCATTTCAATTCCAGCATCCGCCCCAGCACTTCTTTTTGTTTTTGTTTTGCCAGCTTCATACTAGCAAAAGGGCTGAATTCTTCTGGGGCTTGAATTAAACCCGCCATCATGGCAGATTCAGCAATAGTTAAATTCTCTGCTGACTTATCAAAGTAACTGCGGGCGGCTGTTTGGACACCGTAATTATTATGACCCCAATACACTTGATTGAGATACATTTCTAAAATTTGGTCTTTGGTGAGAATTTGTTCTAAACGAATTGCCAATACAGCCTCGGCTAATTTCCGGGTAATGGCGCGTTTTTGCGACAAAAACAAATTCTTGACCAACTGCATGGTGATGGTAGAACCACCTTCTTTCACACCACCTGCTACGGCGTTAACTACAATCGCACGCCCCACACCTGTGGGGTTAATACCGTGGTGATAGTAAAAATGGCTATCTTCACTAGCTAGTACTGCGCGTTTTAAATTAGGTGAAATTCTATCTAAAGGTACGACTTCTCGGTTAGCTTCCCCGTGGACGCTGGCGAGCAGTTTACCTTTAATATCATAAATATAAGTCGTTTCTGAGGGAAAGAAGTTACGCAGTTGTCTGACATCGGGCAAATTACGGAAACTAATCGCTAAACCAACTAGCCCTCCAGCTACAATAGAGCTTGTCAGCATGGTGATAGATAACAAAGTACCGCCAGTTATCTGACCTACGCCCTTCAAGAACTCAAAGCCCGATGAAGGCCGACGTTGTGGCTGCTTATTTTCAAGAGTCCTAGACGACACGGTGATATCACTTCCTCACTTGTAAATTTAACTGTAGTTCATCGAAATGCAGCAAGGTGGTTAATTTTTTGCAATTATATTAGTTTGGCAGATGAAAAAACGGACAAATTGCCAGTGAATGTAACCAACCTAACTTCTCAAATAAAAAGTGTAGTTAATAGCGAATCTCCTATTATGGCGCAAGATTTTTCTTGGCTGCATCGTGGGGTAGTGGAAGTATTCCCCCAACCGACTGATATTAATAGCGAAATTGAAAGTTTAGAACAACGTCTAGCAAATAGTAACAGACCTCTGAGGGTAAAATTGGGAATTGACCCTACGGGTGCTGATATTCACTTTGGTCATAGCATACCAGTACGAAAACTGCGAGCGTTTCAAGATGCTGGTCATACAGCAGTCCTGATTATCGGTGATTTTACGGCACGCATCGGTGACCCTACAGGTAAATCTGAGGTGCGTCGCCAGCTAACAGAAGCTGATGTGGCGCAAAATGCCCAGACTTACTTAGACCAAGTGCGTTCTATTCTGGATTTTGACACACCAGGACGGTTAGAGGTGCGTTATAACTCCGAATGGCTTTCCCAGCTTAATTTAGGAAAAATTTTGGAGTTACTCTCTACCATGACGGTGGGGCAAATGTTAGCCAAGGAAGGATTTGCTGAACGTTACAAAAAAGAGAATCCGATTTTCTTGCATGAGTTCCTTTATCCATTGATGCAGGGCTTTGATTCTGTGGCCGTTGAGGCAGATGTAGAACTAGGGGGAACTGACCAAAAGTTTAACATTGCTGTGGGACGCGATTTACAACGTCATTTTGGTCAAAAACCCCAATTTGGATTACTGTTACCGATTTTAATTGGTACAGATGGCGTACAGAAAATGTCTAAGTCTCTGGGAAATTATGTTGGTTTGTCGGAACACCCAGGACAAAAATATCAGAAGTTACAAGGGGTTCCTGATAATTTGCTGGAACAGTATTTTGAACTACTGACAGATTTACCTTTAGATAAATTGCCAGAAAATCCCCGCGATCGCCAAATGCTTTTAGCTTGGGAAGTAGTTAAACAATACCACGGCGAACAAGCCGCAAATGAAGCGAAAGAAGCAGCGAAAAGTGGTGGTAAGGAAGGTGCTGTTCCTGAATTTTCTCTCGCTGGTATACCGCAATTTCCAGCAAAGTTGGCTTTTATACTCAATGCCAGTGGCTTGTGTAAAAGTACAGGCGAAGGTCGGCGGAAAATTCAAGAAGGTGGTGTACGCTTAGATGGCGATCGCATTACCGATGTTGATACCACTTTTGCAGAACCTAGCGAATTACACGGACGAGTGCTGCAAGTGGGTAAAAATAAGTTTGTGCGTTTAGTCCCGTAAATTTAGGGGGAATGGGGAGTGGGGAGTAGGAGGAAATAACAAAGGACAAATGACCAATGACTAATGACAAAATCATCGTGGCTTTGGATGTGCCAGATTTAGAAAGTGCGATCGCTTTAATTGACAAGCTCGAATCAGTCAGTTTCTGGAAGGTTGGTTTAGAGTTGTTTACTAGCACTGGGCCGAAAATTTTAGAAATCTTAAAGTCTCGGCAAAAGCGCATCTTTTTAGATTTAAAGTTTCATGACATCCCCAATACCGTGGCTGGGGCTTGTCGCAGTGCGGCACGTTACGGGGTAGATTTGTTGACAATTCATGCGACAGCAGGCAAGGATGCGCTCAAAGCTGCCACCGAAGCAGCCCAAACAGGCGCAGCCCAAGCTGGTGTGCAACCGCCGAAATTAATTGCTATTACACTGCTGACGAGTATTTCGGCGCGACAACTGGCCTTTGATTTAAAAATTCCCCTAGAATTGCCTGAATTTGCCTTAGAAATGGCATTGATGGCGCAAGAGTCAGGATTAGATGGTGCAGTATGTTCTCCCCAAGAAGTAGCTCAATTGCGGCAAACCTGTGGCGATGACTTTTTGCTAGTTTGTCCGGGGGTACGTCCAACTTGGGCTGATAAAGGAGACCAAAAGAGATCGCTCACTCCTGCCGAAGCTATCCAAGCTGGTGCAAACTATCTAGTAATTGGTCGTCCCATCACAGCTGCGGCTGAACCTGCGTTAGCCTGGAAACAAATTTCTGAGGAATTGAACTAGTGGTTTAGGCCAGGGCTTTGAACACCTACACCCCTACACCCCGCTCTAAAACCTTAATTTTTCGTTTTCTTGCGTAAGCCCTATTAAGTACTCATCATCTATGCTGTTGTGTGATCAGTATCACTCAAAAACTCGATATCAATCATTGAGGTTAAAGGCAGTCTGACTTAGCCTTTGGGTGATTATAGCTTATATTTACTGTTAGTATAAGTTTTGATTATGATGTGGTGGATGTGGGGGAGAGGATGATGTTAGAAAAACTCTTACTTGCAACTATTTTAACTTTAGTTTTACGTTTAATTGCAGAGATAGGTTTGTCTGCTCCAAGCAATACAAGTCAAAAAATTGATTTTTATCAGCCAGGAGAGTTTGCTGTCATGCAAATTCATTAACTAATCTAGGCATCTACTGAGGGCAAACTGCTCAAATTCTTCATATCATAGGCTGAAGTATAAATTTATAGCCTAATGTTGAGCTTTGAGTAGCAAATATTGCAACATCCAGTATGAAAAGTCCAATTTTAGCCACAATGATATTTGTAGCTACCATCAGTTTAGCTTCAACTGCCCAAGCAGCTAATTCAGAACATCTAAGACAATTATTAGCAACTAAACAATGTCAGAACTGTGATTTGACAGGTGCAGGTTTAGTCTTAGCTGATTTATCGGGAGCGAATTTAAGTGGAGCTAATCTTACAGGCGCAAATCTCAGTCGTGCTAATTTAACTGGTGCTGATTTACGTGGTGCTAACTTAAGTGGTGCAGGATTATTTGGTGCTAACTTAACTGAAGCAAAATTCAATGGGGCAAATCTTGCAGGTGCAGATTTAAGAAATACTTATTTAGGAAACACCGTCTTTACCAATGCATATCTACAGGGAGTTAACTTTCAAGGTGCAATTGGTATACCATTACAAATTGCGACACCAGAAGAGTTTTATGCTTGGGGAATAGCCGAAGGGCAAAAAGGCAATCACCAACAAGCAATTAGTTACTTTAGTCAAGCGATCGCAGCTAAACCAGAATATGCAGGTGCTTACTTAGCACGTGGTATTGCCAAGTACCAATTATTTGATCGCCAAGGTGCTTTTGCAGATGCCCAAATCGCTGAAAAACTATTTGCTAACCAACAAAATGGTGATGGAAGCCAAACAGCTCAGGCTTTTATCAAAGAACTACAAACACCTTACAAAGAAAATGTCACGACAGGCAAACCAAGTTTCTTTGATTTTGTTGGTAGTGTTGGCTCAATTCTACTTCAATTTCTTCCCTTCTAATATCGTGTTCGGTAACTTATGTGCTTTTTAAATCAATACGGTTCAGATAAAAAACTAAATCATCACAAAACCAACAAATAATGACTCAACAAAAAACGCAAGAATGATTTTGGAGGGGGCTTGGGGGACGCAACCGTCCCCCAATCGGGGGTTTGGGGGAGAATCCCCCAAATCTTGTTCATTGTCTGATAGGTAGAGCAGAAATTGAGAAATTAACTCTCATCACCTTAACTGAACCGTATTGCTTTTTAAATGATCTTCGTAGAAAAGTGGAGATCGCTCATAGTTGAGAGCGATCTCCACTAAATTGCTAAACTGGTTGCGAACATCTATTGATTTAGTTAAGTTGTATATTCGGCGTTGATTTTCACGTAGTCGTAACTTAAATCGCAACCCCAAGCTTTACCTGTCCCATGACCATTACCAACGCTAACAGCAATAATTACGGGATTGTCTAAGCGTTGAGTTTTGATATTGCTGCGGTCGCCTGATAAATCATTACTATTATTAGTAGCTACTAAATCTACAACTGGATAATCAATAGCTGCTTGTTTTAAATATGCACTGGCGGCGGCGCGGTCAAATTGTAGAGGTTGACCATTTTCTAATAGTAAGAAATCCCCTAACTTAATTTGCAAGTTATCTTGTTCAAAGGGTACACCTGCACGTCCGGCGGCGGCGGCGATGCGTCCCCAGTTAGGGTCACGACCAAAGATTGCAGATTTAACTAAGGATGAGCCGGCAATTGTTTTGGCAATTTGTCTGGCGGCGAGGTCATCATGGGTTCCAGTGACTTGCACTTCAATAAGACAGGTTGCACCTTCACCATCTCGCGCGATCGCTTTGGCTAAATGCTGGCATACTGCTGTTAACATCGCCTCTAATTTCTCTGCTTCTGCACCCATCTCGGTAATGGCTGGGGTGCGAGATTGACCATTTGCTAAGGCAATTAAACTGTCGTTGGTGCTGGTGTCGCCATCTACGGTAATCGAATTAAAGCTTTTATCAGCGGCTCTACTCAACATTTGCTGCCAAAGGTGGGAGGAAACAGCCGCATCACAAGTAACAAATGCCAGCATAGTTGCCATGTTGGGGTGAATCATCCCGGAACCCTTGGCAATCCCACCAATGCGGACTGGGCGGTCATGTAATGTTGTTTCTAGAGCAATAGATTTTGTGACTAAATCTGTGGTGATAATTGACCCAGCCGCTGCATCAGAACCTGTTTCTGAAAGGCTGGCGACTAGTTTGGGAATACCACTTCGTAAAGCATCCATCTTGATGCGTTGACCAATTACGCCAGTCGAGGCTAACAAAATCAATTCAGGAGAAATATTTAATTCTTTTGCTAACAATTCTGCACTTTCTTCAGCATCACGCACACCTTGAATACCTGTGGCGGCGTTGGCTTGTCCGGCATTGCAGAGAATAGCACGGGCGCTGGTTTTATCTTGTAAGCGTTGACGGCAATAATCTACACAGGCAGCTTTGACTTGAGATGTGGTAAATACACCAGCTGCGATCGCCTCTACATCCGATACTATCAAAGCTAAATCTGGCAATCCCGACGGTTTTAATCCTGCGGTGATTCCTGCGGCTCGATATCCTTTAGGAGCAGTCACACCACCAGTAATTTCTTGCCAGTCTGCCATTTTTCCGTTCCCCCACAAAATTAGCGGCCTGACTGGCGATTATACCAATTAACTAGTGCTGAGTGCTGAGTGCTGAGTGCTAAGTGCTGAGTAAAATTTATTTTTTAGCTAAGGCATAAGTCAGGATGCTAGGTTTTTATTTTTTAACATTAATATACGGAATAGACGTATTTCTCAGCACTCAGCACTTTCTACTCAGCACTTTTTTATTGAAAAAGGAGAGCTACTTGAGCAGCTCTCCAGATCATCAGGGTGCATCTACTTAACACAGCATATCATTTTTGCCATGAGGAGTATCACCCATTATTTGTTTTTTTGTATAAATATTGTTAAGATTTTACCTGTAAAATACTTAGATATAAAATTTTAAATGAAAATCGTAAATTTTATTAATAGCCTGTGTCACATCTGAAAATGCACATTGACTTTAATAGTGGTCTTTGATTATTTTTAATTACTTTTATGGGTTGATTGAGTGTCTTGTGAAAATCAACATTTTAGGTTAACTGTTATGCTTGCCAAATTAAGATGCCAAATGTTATAAAAACATAACTTTATAGCTCAAGACATTTCAGATAAGCCTTTTTTCTTTTGCTGTTCCCCGTTCCCTGTTCCCTGTTTCCTTGCCCCCACAGGTAGACTTTCTTAACTGAATCGTATTGCTTTATAGCTAATAAATAAGGAGAGAAGCTGAGGCAACTCTCCGGATCATTAGGGTGCATCTACTAAGCAAATAATAGCCTTTTATTTGTGAGGGGCATTACTTAGTAGACTGTGTTTTTGGTAAATATACAGTAAAGAAATTACTGAACAAAAACTGGACAAAATGATTGATTGTTCAGAATTTACAGTCAATCAAACTAGTACAGTTCGGCGGAAATAAAGTACCCATTATCAATTGCTGAAAAGCTCACTCTAAGGGTTTCTTCATTTCATACTTCAGACTTCATACTTCAGGCTTTTTGTACTAGGCATTTAGCTTTTTTTCTACCAGTTCGTTAGTTAACTTCGGATCAGCACGTTTGCTGGTCTTTTTCAGCACTTGCCCTACAAAGAAGCCTTTGAGATTGGTGTTACCATTACGGTATTTCTCTAGTTCCTTGGGGTTAGCAGCAATCACTTCATCAACAATTGGTTCTAGTACACTGGGGTCAGTGATTAACTCTTGACCAGCAAAAGCTTTTTCGGGAGTCACACCTTGGAGTAAATCTGGCAATTTTTCTTTAGCTTGGGCGTTGCTAATTTTGCCTTTCTCAATGCGGGTAATGACTTCAGCCAAGTTAGCCGGAGTTAAAGCAATATCAGTAATGCTGAGTTTTTGCTTATTAAGATATGCGGCGATATCTTGAGTAATCCAGTTAGCTGCTGCTTTGGCATTTGCGCCAGCTGCGATCGCTGTTTCAAAATATTCTGATACGTAACGCTCTTCTGTCAAGACTCGTGCATCATAAGCCGAAAGTCCCAATTCAGTTTCGTAGTGATGACGCTTTTGGGCGGGGAGTTCTGGTAGTTCGCTACGCCATGTTTCTAATTGGCTATCAGAAACCTCAATGGGTGCTAAATCTGGTTCGGGGAAGTAGCGGTAATCACTAGAACCTTCCTTCGTCCGCATACTAATTGTGCGTTGTGAACCTTCTTCCCACAACCGCGTCTCTTGAATGATGCGTTCTCCGGCTTCGACAGCAGCAATTTGACGTTCAATTTCGTATTCAATCGCCCGTTGAATGGCGTTGAAGGAGTTCATATTTTTAATTTCTACCTTCGTCCCAAATTCTTTTTGTCCGATGGGACGTACAGAAATATTCACGTCGCAACGCAACGATCCTTCTTGCATATTTCCATCACTCACACCGAGATAACGCAAAATTCGGCGGAGTTCTTGGGCGTATTCTGCTGCTTCTTGTCCCGAACGAATATCAGGTTCCGAGACAATTTCCACTAAAGGTACACCTGCACGATTGTAGTCTACTAGAGAATAGCTAGAACCAGACAGGCGATCGCTTCCCGCGTGTACTAACTTCCCTGCATCTTCTTCCATGTGCAGGCGGGTAATTCCAATGCGCTTACGCACAGGATTACCATCAGCATCTACCATCTCAATTTCTAACCAACCATGTTCCGCAATGGGTAGGTCATATTGAGAAATTTGGTAATTTTTCGGCAAATCAGGATAAAAATACTGTTTACGGTCAAATTTGCTATATTTAGCGATTTGGCAATTCAACGCTAAACCTGCTTTCACCGCATACTCTAGAACTTTTTGGTTGAGTACAGGTAAAACCCCAGGTAATCCCATACACACGGGGTCAATGTTAGTATTTGGATCAGCACCGAACGCCGTAGAGCTACTAGAGAAAATTTTGGTATTCGTACTGAGCTGACAATGGGTTTCTAGACCAATAATCGCTTCGTACTCAGTTTTGACTGGAGTAACAGAAGTCATAAAATTAAAAGTTCGACCAATTTACACGTAAATTACTATTTTAGCTTTATATAACAGTCCTCAATGAATGACAAACAAATCGACTCCCCATTCCATACTCCCTATTCCCTACCGCAACCAGTCCTTTAGAAATCAAATAAGATTGCTAATCTGGTTGTACTGATTTTTTTCAGAAATCAAATATTAGCATTCAATTGCCGGGAAAGGTACTGAGTTTACTATTCAAATTCTAGTGTAAATTTTTGCCTAATCGCCTAAATAAATCAGTATGTCTGGGAATACTAAATCCAGACATTTTAAGGATTTAGAGGTATGCTTGGCACTGTTGTGAATCTTCCTGGGTATCACGTCACTGAAGAACTCTACAATGGCTCTCGAACATTAGTGTATCGCGGATATCGAGAGGCTGATTCCTTACCTGTAGTTATTAAACTGCTCAAAAATCCTTACCCTGGCTTTAATGAGTTGCTATCGTTTCGTAATCAATACACAATTACTAAAAACCTCAGATCATCTCTAATTGTCCAAACTTATAGTTTGGAAACTTACCAAAATGGTTATGCGCTGATCATGGAAGACTTTGGGGGAATTTCTCTCAAGCAATGGGGAGTAGAAAGCCAAAAGTCGGGAATGGGGGGAAGTTTAGAATTGCTACAGGAGTTTTTAGCAGTAGCGATCGCATTATGCGATACATTAGATTTACTCTACCGCGAACAAATAATTCATCAAGATATTAAACCCAGCAATATCTTAATTAATCCCGAAACCAAACAAGTTAAATTAATTGACTTTAGTATTGCATCTTTATTATTACGAGAAACCCAAACTCTTATCAATCCCAATGTTTTAGAGGGGACACTGGCTTATATTTCTCCAGAACAAACAGGGAGAATAAATCGCGGAATTGATTATCGCACTGATTTCTATTCTTTGGGTGTTACTTTTTACGAATTGCTTACAGGAAAATTACCTTTTCAATCTCATGATGTGATGGAATTGGTGCATTCTCATATTGCCAAAACAGCACCATTAATACATGATATTAATCCAAGTGTTCCCACGGTAATTTCAGAAATCATTAAAAAATTGATGGCGAAAAATGCCGAAGCTCGCTATCAAAGTGCATTGGGATTGAAGTATGATTTAGAAGATTGTTTAGAACAACTACAAAGAAATGGTACAATTGAAAGCTTTGAAATTGCACAGAGAGATGTGTGCGATCGCTTCATCATTCCCGATAAACTTTATGGACGAGAAGCCGAAGTAGCAACTCTGTTGCAAGCATTTGAGCAAGTCAGCCAGGGTGCAACAGAAATGATGCTCATTGCGGGTTTTTCTGGAATTGGTAAAACTGCGGTTGTCAACGAGGTACATAAACCAATTGTTAGACAGCGCGGCTATTTTATCAAAGGCAAATTTGACCAATTTCAAAGGAATATACCGTTCTCGGCTTTTGTGCAAGCATTCCGGGATTTAATTGGACAATTATTAACAGAAAGTGATCCTCAAATTCAAGCATGGAAACATAAACTATTAACAGCTTTTGGCGAAAATGGACAAGTAATTATTGAAGTCATCCCTGAATTAGAAAATATTATTGGTAAGCAACCACCAGCATTAGAATTATCAGGAACAGCAGCCGAAAATAGATTTAATTTATTATTTCAAAGATTTACCCAAGTTTTTACCAGTTTAGAACATCCATTAGTGATATTTTTAGATGATTTACAGTGGGCAGATTCGGCATCACTTAAGTTAATCCAACTATTGATGGCTGACACAAGTTATTTGTTGTTAATTGGTGCCTATCGTGATCATGAAGTCACCCCAGCACACCCGTTAATGTTGACTTTGGAGCGAGTAAATAAAACAGCAGCCAATTTAAATACTATTAATCTCCAACCTTTAAGTCAAAATAGTTTGAATAATTTAGTAGCTGATACTCTCAATTGTACGGTTTTCTTAGCACAACCTTTAACAGAATTGGTGTATCGTAAAACCCAAGGAAACCCATTTTTTGCCACTCAGTTTCTCAAAGCATTATATCAAGATAAACTGATTCAATTTAACCGTAACTTGGGATGTTGGCAATGTGATATTGCCCAAGTAACTCAGTTAGCAGTCACAGATGATGTTGTTGCTTTTATGGCATTGCAACTGCAAAGATTGCCACTATCTACGCAAAATATATTGCAGTTGACAGCTTGTATTGGCAATCAGTTCGATTTAGGAACTTTAGCTATTGTTTCTGAACAATTAGCAATCGAAGTTGCTGCAAATTTGTGGAAAGCCTTACAAGAAGGTTTAATAGTCCCAATTAGTCATGTGTATAGATTTTATGTGGGAGAGGAAACTCAAGCGGTCAATCAAGAAATTCCAGAGACTGCTGCCTATAAATTTTTACACGATCGCGTCCAACAGGCTGCCTATTCTCTGATTCCTGACGATCGCAAACCAAGCAAACACTTACAAATTGGGCGATTGCTGCTCAAACGCCTTGGTAATGAAGCACAGGGTACACAGTTATTCACTTTGGTAAATCAATTAAACATGGGGCGGCCGCTAATTACGGCAACGACAGAACTAGTCAACCTGGCACAACTCAATCTCGCCGCCGCCCAAAAAGCGCGTCTATCAGCCGCTTATGAAGCTGCGCTGAACTATGCCAATATGGGAATTAACTTGCTGACCCTCAATGTCAATGCAACAACACATCAGGCAATTGAGAATGCCACAGCTAATTGGGCAGAACAATATCATCTTCTACTTCCCCTGCATCATATTGCCGCCGAAAGTGCTTTTTTGCAAGGGGAATTTTCTCTTGTTACCGAACTGGTAGAAACGGTATTTCTACGAGCTAAAAATGTCCTTGATCGCGTTCCTGCCTATGAAACCCAGATCCAAGTTTTGACTACCCAGAAAAATTATCTTCAGGCGATCGCTACTGGGTTACAAATTCTCGCTCAATTGGGAGTGAAAATACCCGCCAATCCAAGTCAACTGCAACTATTGATTGCCCTCGTCAAGACCAAGTTACGATTGCAGGGCAAATCTATCAATACTCTACTGCAACTACCGCAAATGACTAATCCCCAGTCCATCGCGGCAATGCGGATTTTGAATTTACTCACCTATCCTGCCTATTTTGCCTCGAAAAATATGTTTGCCTATTTGGCATTTGTTGGGGTGCAGAAATCCCTTAAAGAAGGTAATTCTATCTGGACTGCTCGTGCCTACAGTCTTTACAGCATTATTCTGGCAGATTTAAAGGATTTTGCTCACAGTTATCAACTGGGGCAATTATCTCTGCGTTTATTCGAGCGAATGCCCAATCTGGCGATTGAGGCCAAGGTAAAATTCGATGCTGCCTTTTTTAGTCAACCTTGCATACAATCTTTACGCGATAGCCAACACCTGCTACAGTCGGCAATTCCCGCAGCCCTGGCCAGTGGGGATTTAGTCTATGCTGGACTATGTTATGTCGGCGATGTTACTGTCAGGTTTCATCTTAGTGAACCACTCGAAGATTTATTAGCACTGACGAATTCTTACCGCCAGGCGATCGCCAAGATGAACGATCAGTCGAATTTATTTAATCTCGATGTTCTCAAACAATATTTAACTAAACTCCAAGTTACCGCGCCCAATCCTCATTATCTTTTTGGTGATGAAATAGCCGATCAAAAAGTTAGCGAAGAATTGATAGCTGCGGGAGCCACTACCTTTTTAAATGCTTTTTATGGATACAAATTAGCTCTAGCCTATTACTTTGAAGACATTCCCGCCGCCCTCAACTATGCCGATCACTATCGAATCTATGAGAGTGGTAATGCTGCTACCTATGCTGTCATACCGATGGCTTTTTTTGAAGGATTGATTCGATTAGCTGCCTATCAAATTAGTGCGCCACCCCTACAAAAAAAATTACTTCAGCGTGTAGCGGAAATCCAGAAAATTCTCGCCCGCCGCGCTCGTTTTGCACCTGTTAATGCTCAATCTATATGCCTTTTTTTAGCGGCAGAACGCTATCGAGTTTTAGGTCAAAATCAAGATGCTAGCGACCTCTACGATCGCGTCATCATCGCAGCCAAAAGCAACGGTGATATCCTAGAAGAAGCTTTAGCTAACGAACTAGCAGCTAAATTGTATCTTAATTGGGATAAATCAAAAGTTGCCGCAGGTTATATGCAAGAAGCCTACTATTGCTATGCCAAATGGGGAGCAAAAGCTAAAACAGATGACCTGGAACAACGCTATCCCCAACTACTCAAACCTATCCTGGAACAAAGACAATTCAATCTCAATCCTGGGGAAACAATTACTTCTATTGCTTTTTCTACGTTAACTTCATCTGCTCATAACTCTAGTGTTAGCAGTATTTCCGATACCTTAGATTTTACCAGCGTACTCAAAGCGGCTCAAACTATTTCTAGCAGTATTGAGTTAGATGAACTAATTACCAGCCTCACCAAAATTATTCTCGAAAACTCCGGTGCGAAAAAATCTATATTAATGCTACCCCAAGAAAATATCTGGCAAGTTCGAGCAATTACTTGGATTAATCATCAAGATCAGTGCCAAAATCATATTCAAACTATCCTTGAACCAAAATTACTAGATACTTGTCCAGACATTCCCCTCAAAATTATTAATTATGTCAAAAATACTCAACAAACAATAGTTATAGATAATTGCCAAACAGATATTCCTGGTTTAATTGGGGAATATATGCTGCAACATCAACCCCAAAGTGTTTTATGTACACCGATGATTAACCAAGGCAATTTAGTTGGGATACTCTATCTAGAAAATCAACTCACAACAGGCGTATTTACTAACGAACGCCTCAAAGTGATTAGTCTGCTTTCCTATCAAGCTGCCATCTCCTTAGAAAATGCGCGACTTTATCAACAATCCCAACAAGCATTACAAGATTTACAACAAGCACAATTACAAATTATCCAAAGCGAAAAAATGTCGGCTTTAGGTAATTTAGTTGCAGGCGTAGCCCATGAAATGAATAATCCTCTAGGCTTTATTTATGCTAGTCTACAACAAGCTAAACCCACCTTGGCTGATATTATTGAACACTTGCAACTCTATCAACAAAGTTTACCAAATCCTGATAATCACATCCAAAAACATGCTAAAAAAATCGATTTAGAGTATAGTTTAGAAGACTTACCAAAGATGCTTGATTCAATGGTGATGGCGTGCGATCGCCTGAACAATATTAGCACTAGTTTGCGTACCTTCTCCCGCGCTGACAAAGATTACAAAGTCAAGTTTAATCTACATGAAGGAATTGATAGCACAATTTTAATTCTCAAACATCGTCTCAAAGCAAATGAACAACGCCCAGCAGTTCAAGTTACTACTAATTATGGCGATTTACCTTTAGTAAATTGTTTTCCTGGGCAATTAAATCAGGTGTTTATGAATATTTTAGCCAATGCTATTGATGCTTTAGAAGAAGCAAATATTGGCAAAAGTTTTGCAGATATCAAAACTCATCCTAACCACATCAAAATTACAACATCAATTTTAGATAAATATGTAAAAATCTCAATTGCTGATAATGGTAAGGGAATGAGTGCAGAAATCCAACAGAAGATTTTTGATCATTTATTTACTACGAAAGTAGTGGGTAAGGGAACAGGTTTAGGACTAGCGATCGCGCGTCAAATTGTGGAAGAAACCCACGGCGGAATCTTAAGTTGTCACTCTGTTTTGGGTACAGGAACAGAATTTGTAATTAAAATTCCGTTATAAATTTTTGCTGATTTTATAAAAAAGTTAACCTAACTGGGAAAAATAAAATCGTAAATCATCAAGATTTGGCGGTATGGTTAACACAATAGTCAGCATTCCTGGATATCAGGTTACAGAAAAACTCTACAACGGTTCGAGAACGCTGGTGTATCGCGGTTATAGAGAGACTGACTCATTACCTGTAGTGATCAAACTACTGAAAAATCCTTACCCCAGTTTTAGTGAACTGGTACAATTTCGCAACCAGTATACCATTGCCAAAAATCTCAACTCGCCGTTAATTATCCAAACCTATAGCCTGGAACCTTACCAAAATGGCTATGTTTTGGTAATGGAAGACTTTGGGGGAATTTCTCTCAAGCAATGGGGAGTTGAAAGCCAAAAGTCGGGAATGGGAGGAAGTTTAGAATCGCTACAAGAGTTTTTAGAAATTGCGATCGCATTATGCAAAGCCTTGGAAATCCTGTACCATGACCGCATTATTCATAAAGATATTAAACCCAGCAACATCTTAATTAATCCCGACACCAAACAAGTTAAATTAATTGACTTTAGCATTGCATCTTTACTACCACGAGAAACCCAAACTCTTGTGAGTCCCAATGTTTTAGAAGGAACATTAGCTTATATTTCCCCAGAACAAACAGGGAGGATGAACCGGGGTATTGACTACCGTACTGATTTTTACTCTTTAGGAGTAACTTTTTACGAATTACTCACTGGAGAATTACCATTTAAATCGCATGATGCGATGGAGTGGGTACATTGTCATATTGCCAAAAAACCCCCTTTAGTTAATCAAATTCACCCAGCAATTCCGTCTGTACTTGCAGAGATTGTCAGTAAATTGATGGCGAAAAATGCCGAAGACCGCTATCAAAGTGCCTTGGGATTGAAATATGATTTAGAAAAATGCTGTCTTCAACTCAAAGAAAATGGCAGCATTGAGAGTTTTGCAATTGCCCAGAGAGATGTGTGCGATCGCTTCATCATTCCTGATAAACTTTATGGACGAGAAAGCGAAGTAGATACTCTTTTACAAGCATTTGCTAGAGTCAGCCAAGGTGCAACAGAAATGATGTTAGTTTCTGGCTATTCTGGAATTGGGAAAACAGCCATTGTCAATGAAGTTCATAAACCCATTGTTAAACAACATGGTTATTTTATTAAAGGCAAATTTGACCAATTTAATCGCAACATTCCTTTTAGTGCTTTTGTCCAAGCGTTCCAAGAATTAATCGGGCAATTGTTAACTGAAAGTGATGAGCAAATCCAGCAATGGCAAAGCAAAATCTTAGCTGCTATTGGTGAAAGTGGACAAGTAATTATTGATGTCATTCCTGAATTAGAACAGATTATTGGTAAACAACCACTATTACCAGAATTATCAGGAACTACAGCCGAAAATAGATTTTATTTAATATTTCAAAAATTTACCAAAGTCTTTACCAGTGCAGCACATCCCTTAGTAGTGTTTTTAGATGATTTGCAATGGGCAGATTCAGCGTCATTAAAGTTAATGCAACTATTAATGGCTGATACACCGTATCTGTTATTAATTGGCGCTTATCGTGATCATGAAGTTAGTCCCATACATCCATTGATGTTGACTTTGGGTGAAATTGAAAAAACACAAACAACAATTCATCAGCTTCATTTATTACCCCTCAGCCAAGGAAAAGTTAATCAATTAGTGGCTGACACACTGAAATGTCCAGAAAATTTAGCATGGCCGCTTTCACAACTGATCTCGCAAAAAACCCACGGTAATCCCTTTTTCGCTACTCAGTTTCTCAAAGCACTGCATCAAGATCGGCTAATTCAATTTAACTTTGATTTAGGCTGTTGGGAATGCGACATGACCCAAGTGAGTCAGCAAGCAGTTACAGATGATGTTGTAAATTTTATGACATTTCAATTACAAAAACTGCCTTTAGCAACTCAATATGTCTTACAATTAGCAGCTTATATTGGGAATCAATTTGATTTAGCAACTTTAGCAATTGTAGCTGAAATATCAGAAATTGAAACAGCGGCTGATTTATGGAAAGCTTTACAGGAAGGATTAATTTTACCGACTACTCATGTTTATAAGTTTTATCACAGAGATATTCATGATGAATTAGTCATCAAAAATAACAATCATCAACCATTAGTCCAATACAGATTTTTACACGATCGCATCCAACAAGCGGCTTATTCATTAATTCCCACAGCACAAAAACAAAAAACTCATTACCGCATTGGACAACTACTCTTACAAAAAATTTCTCCCGCAGCCAGAGAAGAACGCATTTTTGAACTGGTAAATCAATTAAATCACGGCACGCATTTAATTACCCAACCAACCCAAAGAGAAGAACTCGCCCAACTCAACCTGACGGCTTGTCGTAAAGCTAAAGCCGCCACCGCTTATCTAGCAGCCAGGGAATACGCCACAGTGGGATTATCACTGTTAAGTGAACAAGCTTGGCAACAGCAGTATGAAATCACCTGCGCTTTGCATGAATTAGCTGCGGAATTGGCTATGCTGTGCGGTGATTTTGAGGTAATGGAAGAGTTCATTAATCTTGTAATTCAGCAAGCAAAATCTTTACCTGAACAGGTAAATGTTTACCGAATTAAAATTCAAGCTCTTGTCGCCCAGAATAAATTTAGCGAAGCTATTGCGATCGCTCAAACAATTTTGCAACAGTTAGGCGTGACTTTAAAAGACACACCCTCACCAGGAGATATTCAACAAGAAATCCAAACGATTAATCAACTGATTGGCAAGAGAAAGATTGCAGATTTAGTTCATCTCGACTTGATGACCGACCCTACAAAACTGGCAATTGTACAAATTGCTGGTAGCATCATGCCCGTAGCTTACCTTTCTGGTTCACCCTTGTTTCCCTTACTGATTTCTTTATCTGTGAAAACATCCATTCAGTATGGAAACACCCCCGCTACAAGTTATATTTACTGCTCCTATAGTGTGCTGCTGTGTAATTTTTTGCAAGATGTCGATACAGCCACAGAGTTTGGGCAATTAGCACTTCAACTCACCTCAAAATTAGATGCGAAAACAGCGAAACCGCAAGTCTGTCTCCTTCTGGGACTGTACATTCGCCCACGCAAATCTCATATCCAAGAAACTCTACCACTGTTGCAAGAAGGCTATAGCATCGGGCTAGAAGTTGGTGATTTAGAGTTTGCTGGACATAATGCCCATAATTATTGTTTTTATGCTTTTTGTTGCGGTCAGTCTCTCATAACTTTGGAACAGGAGACTCGCGCTTACTGCAATGGGTTGATGCAGCTAAACCAATTGACTACAGCGAATTATTGCCGCATCTATTGGCAAGCTGGATTAAATTTATTGAATTTGACAGAGAATCCCACCCTTTTGTCTGGGGAAGCCTTACAAGAAGATGAATTTGTTTCCCTGCTGCGGTCTGCGAATGATAGTTACGGGTTGTACATTTTCTCTTTGTATAAGTTGATGCTTTGTTTCTTGTTTGCAGAAATAGCAGCAGCCGAAAATTATGCAACTGAAGTTAGACGTTATTTTATGGCTGGTGCAGGACTAGCAAGTGAACCAGTTTTTTATTTCTATGATTCTCTCCTGGCTTTGGCACAACTAAATGAGACATCACCTGCATTAGAGCGCGTCACGGAAAACCAAACCAAACTCCAGTATTGGGCGCATTATGCACCGATGAATCATCAGCATAAAGTTGATTTGATCGAAGCCGAGAAGCAGCGGGTATTAGGCAAATTCTACGAAGCTGGAGATTTTTACGATCGCGCCATCTCTGGAGCCAAAGCTAATGGTTACATCCAAGAAGAAGCTTTAGCCAACGAACTAGCAGCTAAATTCTACCTCAACTGGGGCAAAGAGAAAATTGCCGCAGGTTATCTGCAAGAAGCTTACTACTGTTATGCTCGCTGGGGTGCGAAAGCTAAAATTAACGAGCTAGAAAACCGCTATCCGCAACTGTTGCATTTGATTTTGCAACAACAAAAAAATGAGTTTAACCCCTTAGAAACTATTGCTGCTCATAAAGTTGCTGCATCTACTCGCACTTCCAGTAGCGACAGCACTAGTTATTCAGAAATTCTGGATTTTACCTCTGCTCTCAAAGCTGCTCAAGCAATTTCTAGTTCTTTAAAATTAGACGAACTAGTTGCGAATTTATTACAAATTATTCTGGAAAACTCTGGCGCGAAAAAAGCTATACTGCTGCTTCCTCAAAATCATACTTGGCAAATCCAAGCCATTGCTTTGATTGAGAATGGAAAATTACGGCATATTCTTGTACCTCAATTACTAGAAACTTGCCCAGATATTCCCATAAAAATTATCCATTACGTCATCAATACTCAAAAAACACTGGTTATCGAAAACTGCCAAACAGATATACCAGGGGTAATTGGGGAATATATGCTGCAATATCAACCCCAAAGTGTCTTTTGTACGCCGATAGTCAATCAAGGTCATTTAGTTGGGTTACTCTACCTCGAAAATAAGTTAACTACTGGCGTATTTACTCAAGAACGTGTAAAAGTTATTAAACTTTTGGCTTCTCAAGCAGCAATATCTTTAGAAAATGCACGACTTTTTCAACAATCGCAGCAAGCTCTCCAAGATTCTTTACTTAAACAATTTTCAATTGATCGAGCATCTATTGGTATCTGGTGGGTTGAAGAAGATGCCAGCATTTTTTACGTAAATGATGCTGTCTGTCAAGATTTGGGATATCAGCGAGAAGAAATTATTGGTAAAAACATTTTTGATTTTGATGCTGCTTTCCCGCAAGAATTATGGGCAGAACATTGGCAAACATTATCTGAAAAAGGCTTTGGTGAATTTGAATCTTATCATCGGCATAAAAATGGCCAGATTTTTCCTGTAGAAGTTACTGTTAACTATGTTGAGTTTAATGGTAAAGCCTACAACTTTGCCTTTAGTAGAAATATTAGCGATCGCAAACAAGCCGAAACAGCCATCAAGCAAAAATCCCAAGAACTAGAAGCAGCATTGCAGAATTTACAACAAGCCCAATTACAAATGGTACAAAGTGAAAAAATGTCTGCTTTGGGTAATTTAGTTGCAGGTGTCGCCCATGAAATGAATAATCCTTTGGGCTTTATTGCTGCTAGTTTAAAACAAACCCAACCGACAATTGCTGAAATTATTGAGCATTTATACCTTTATCAAGAAAGTTTACCAAATCCCAGTGATGAAATCCAAGCTCATGCAGAAGAAATTGATTTGGATTACAGCTTAGAAGACTTGCCCAAGGTCATTGATGCCATGATTTTAGCTTGCGATCGCCTGAAAAATATTAGCACTAGTCTGCGTACCTTCTCTCGTGCTGACCAAGATTATAAAGTGAGTTTTCATATTCATGAAGGTATTGATAGCACACTTTTAATTCTCCGGCATCGCCTCAAAGCTAACGAAAAACGTCCTGCCATAGAAGTCATCACAGATTATGGAAATATCCCCCCAATTGAATGCTTTCCGGGACAATTGAATCAGGTATTTATGAATATCCTTGCTAATGCTATTGATGCTATAGAAGAAGTAAATTTTAGCAAAAATCAAATTATTCAACATCAAATCAAAATTCAAACATCTGTACAAAATAAATTCGTCGAAATCAAAATTGCTGATAACGGTATTGGCATGGATGCAGCAGTCAAGCAAAAAATCTTTGAGAATTTATTTACTACAAAAGCTGTAGGTAAAGGAACGGGTTTAGGACTAGCGATCGCCCGTCAAATTATCGTCGAAAAACACAGCGGTTCTATTGAATGCAATTCCTCTCCAGGGCAAGGTACAGAATTTGTCATCTTAATTCCCCTTCGCCAATAAATTAGAGGAAAATTCATGAACAATTCAGATATTCAGCAAGAAATTGCCTTGCTAAGTCAACAAAATGCTGAGTTACAGCAACAGTTAAGTGAATCCAGCGTCAGAATTGCTCAATTAGAAACGGAACTGCAAGACACTCAACAACTTTTACAAAATCATTACCAAGCAGAACAAGCTCTCAAAGATACTCAAACAGAATTACTCGCATTGTTTAACGCCATTCAAGATGTAATTATTGTTGTTGATGCCGAGGGCAGATACTTAAAAATTGCTCCTAGTTGTGCGCCGTTACTGTATAAACCTCCTACGGAAATTATTGGTAAAACTGCCCATGAAGTTTTACCAACTCACCTAGCTGATAGTTTTTTGGAATGTATTCAACAGGTACTTAAAACAAAGAAAAATGCCAAAATTGAATATAGCTTGCCCATTGATGATCAAGAAGTTTGGTTTGAGGGTAGCGTTTCTGGTATGGGTGAGAACAGTGTAGTTTGGATTGCCAGAGATATTAGCGATCGCAAAGCAACTGAAGCAGCATTACGTCAACAAGAAATCCAGTATCGCAGCATTTTCGAGGCTGTTAGTGATGGCCTGAGTGTTATTGATTTAGATACTGGTAAAATTGTCACTGCTAATCCGGCTTTCTGTCAGATGCACGGCTATACTCAAGAGGAATTTTTCTACTTAAACCCTACAGACTTCGTTCATCCCAGTTTTTTTGAGAAATTTGGGGAGTTTATCAATGCCATTAAGATGGGAGGCGAATATCACACTCAGGCGGTAGATATTCGCAAAGATGGTACTTATTTTGATGTAGAAGTTACAGGACGGCTCTTAAACTACAATGGCAAACCTCATGCACTTTCGGTAGTGCGTGATATTAGTGATCGTAAACAAGCAGAACAAGAGCAACGCAGATTAATCGCCATCCTGGAAGCAACCACAGACATCATTGGTATAGCTGATGTCAACGGAAATAGTTGCTATCTCAACCAAGCAGGGCAGAAAATGTTAGATATTCCCCCCTCAGAAACTGATAAGTTTCATATTAGCGAGGTTGTAGAACCCTCGATGTTAGACAAATTTCAGACAGAAAGCCTACCAACTCTGCTGGAGAAGGGTATCTGGTCGGGAGAATCTAAATTACGCAGTCGTAGTGGCGAAGAAGTTCCCATTTCTCAGGTAATGATTGCCCATAAAAATGAACAAGGAGAAATAGAATTTTTATCAACCATCGCCCGTGATATCCGCGATCGCCTCCAAATCGAAGCCCAGCTTCGACAACAAGCCGAAAATTTAGCCCAAACTCTACAAGAACTCCAACACACCCAAGCGCAAATGGTTCAAGCTGAAAAAATGTCCAGTTTGGGTCAACTAGTGGCGGGAGTTGCCCATGAAATCAATAATCCTGTAAATTTCATTCACGGAAATCTCACCCATTTAGAGGAACATACCCAAGATTTATTGCAGGTAATTAGCTTATGTAAAGGGATGAATCTACCAGAATTTGCCACTTTATCGGAGGAAATTGACTTAGATTACATTCAGCAAGATTTACCAAAAATCTTGCACTCTATGAAAATCGGCACTCAACGCATCCGTCAGATTGTGTTATCACTGCGTACTTTTTCACGCATGGATGAAGCTGAATTTAAAGATGTAGATATTCACGAAGGCATAGATAGTACTTTGATGATTTTGCAACATCGTCTCAAAGAAAAGCCAGAATTTCCCGAAATTCAAGTCATTAGAGATTATGCTTCTTTACCTTTAGTAGAATGCTACCCTGGACAACTCAATCAGGTGTTGATGAATATTCTCACAAATGCCATTGATGCTTTAGAAATGGGAGCGAGGAAAGAAGAACAACCGAAAATTACAATTCGGACTGCGGTAATTGATTCTCACTGGGTAAAAATTGCGATCGCTGACAATGGTATGGGAATGTCAGAACAAATTAAAAAACAGATTTTCAATCCCTTCTTTACTACCAAGCCGGTAGGTAAAGGAACTGGTATGGGAATGTCAATCAGTTATCAAATTATTACGGAAAAACATGCTGGCAAATTGGAGTGTTACTCCCACCCAGGACAAGGAACAGAGTTTGTCATTACAATTCCAATTCGGCAGTAAATATTAAGTTAATTTTCTGTATAAAATGTAACTATATTATCAAGCGATTTATGAATAAATAAATCTCAAAGCAGATGGAGTAATAATTTTTTAGATCATGTCCCGGTAAATCAGCGATGATACTGTACATCTGTGCAGAAAAATTAAAACCTTCTCCCCTGTTCTTGCGTGTCTCTGCGCTCCTGCGGCCGTCATAATCAGTCTGGCGCTGGACAAGATATCATCCAAACTCTCCCGCCTTTGTAGCAAACTGGTTATAATTATTTTCCGTCTCTCTCAAAAATCAACATTATATCTTCACAGTATTTATATGGGGCGCTATCGTTCTAAATCTGACTTACCTACAAAAATCTGCCCGGTATGTCAACGTCCCTTCGCTTGGCGGAAGAAGTGGCAAGATTGCTGGGATGAGGTGAAATACTGTTCAGAACGTTGCCGCCGTCGCCGTTCTGAGGCGAAAACAGAGTAAAGGTATGAAAAAGGAACTAGAAAAAATTCCTTTCTCAGACCCAATTCCTAGTAAAATCAACTGCAATTGAGACGCAAATAGCGCAAAAATTATAGATGCAGGCACAGGTGCAACCCAAATTAATTATTCACGGAGGGGCTGGTAGTTCTCTCCACGGCAAAGGAGGATTAGAGGCGGTACGTCGCTCGCTCCATGCCGTTATAGAAGAAGTTTATGCTTTGTTATTATCAGGGGCAAACGCTTCCGCAGCAGTGCTGCGGGGTTGCCAATTATTAGAAGATGACCCCCGGTTTAATGCTGGTACTGGTTCTGTACTGCAATCTGATGGTCAAATTCGGATGAGTGCGGCCTTAATGGATGGGATGTCAGGACGTTTTAGCGGTGTGATTAATGTCTCGCGGGTAAAAAATCCCATTGAATTAGCATATTTTTTACAAAATTCGCCTGACCGTGTATTGTCAGATTATGGTTCTGCGGAATTAGCACGAGAGTTACAAGTCCCCAGCTACAATGCTTTAACTGAATTACGGTTACAAGAATGGATTCAAGAACGTCAAGATAATTTTAAAAGAACAATGGCTGGGGTGGTAGCAGAGCCAGAATTATTAGAAACTAGCAATGCCGGACGTGGGACAATTGGCGTAGTTGCTTTAGATGCTCATGGTGGACTAGCAGCAGGTACATCCACAGGGGGCAAAGGCTTTGAACGCATTGGTCGAGTCAGTGATTCGGCAATGCCGGCTGGTAACTATGCAACTGGTCATGCGGCTGTTAGCTGTACAGGAATTGGTGAAGATATTATCGATGAGTGTTTAGCACCTAGAATTGTGGTACGTGTTACTGATGGTATGACGCTCAAAGATGCCATGCAACGCTCTTTTGCTGAAGCCCACGAACATCAAAGAGACTTAGGTGCGATCGCCTTAGATGCTAGTGGTGCGATCGCTTGGGGTAAAACTAGCCAAGTTTTACTCGCCGCCTATCACGACGGCGAAAAAATTGGCGACACTCTAGAAATGCCCGTTGGTACACAAATCGGCTGTATGCAAGTGTGAAGGCTGAAGTGTGAAGTCTGAAATTTATTTTCATACTTCATACTTCACACTTTATACTTTCTTCCGCCACCCTTGTTTGACTACCTGACGGCTACGAGCAATGACTAAACTATCGTTAGGCACATCTTCGGTGACTGTAGAACCTGCCGCTACATAGACATCATCACCTAAAGTCACTGGTGCTACTAAAACGCTATTAGAACCTGTTTTGGTGCGATCGCCAATCGTAGTTTTATGTTTTTTGACACCATCATAATTAGCAGTAATTGTGCCTGCACCAATATTTACTTGAGTACCCGCAGTAGCATCACCCAAATAAGAAAGATGCGCTACGTTGGTTTTTTCGCCTAACTCTGTATTTTTTAACTCCACAAAATTACCGACCCGGCAATTTGCACCTACTTCAGTATGACCACGTAAATGAGCATAAGGGCCAATCCGAGTTCCGGCTTGGACAATACTATCTGTGACTACAGAATATTGAACAGTGACTTTTTCGCCGATTTGACTATTTTCAATCAAACTTCCCGGCCCAATGCGGCTACCAGTTTTAATTGTGGTATTTCCCCGCAGGTGAGTTTGCGGCTCAATAATGACATCTGGTTGTAATTCTACGGTGTCGTCAATGGTAATACTATTGGGGTCGATGAGCGTTACACCTGCGGTCATCCATTTTTCTTTGATGCGTCTTTGCAGAATTTCGTAGGCTGTAGCTAATTGTAGGCGATCGTTGATGCCTAAAATTTCCTGATAGTCGGCGACATCCACCGCCATCACTTTTCCAACTTGGGTAACAGCATCGGTGAGGTAGTATTCTTTTTGGGCGTTGTTGGCTTCTAAATCTGGTAAAACTTTGGCTAAGTCCGGCCAACGAAAGCAGTAAACCCCGGCGTTAATCCGGCGATTTTCTCTTTGAGTGGGGGTACAATCTTTATCTTCCACCATTTGTTGGACTATATTTTCCCCATTACAGAAAACTCGCCCATAGCCTTTGGGATCTGCTAACTGAGCAGTGAGAATGGTAGCAGCGTTTTGATTTTGCTGGTGCGTGAGCAATAGCTGTTTCAGCGTTGCGGTGCGTAATAGTGGAACATCACCATTCAGGACTAATAAATCTCCGGTGTAGCCTTCAAGATAAGGTAGTAATTGCTGGATAGCGTGACCTGTTCCCAGTTGTACTGTCTGTTCCACAAACTCTAAGCTGAAGCTTGATTGTATGGCAGCTTTTACTTCTTGAGCTTGATACCCTACAATCACCATTCTTCTTGAGGGTGAAAGCGGTTCTACACTTTCTAAAACTTTTTCGACTAGCGATCGCCCACCCAAAGAATGTAAAACTTTGGGTAAGCTTGATTTCATCCTGGTGCCGCGTCCCGCCGCTAGAATTGCTACAACTACCATAATCAAAAGTATGAACTGTGTTCGCCCTTGAAATTCCCAAAGGGTAGTATAAAGTATAAAGTATCAAATTCCGCCTCTGTACTAGCTTGCGCTACGCTTTGACTCTCTGCTGTTGCAAGAGTTCGCCAATAGGTCGAAAACTTTCACCATTCAATCTTTAATCGATTGCGGCTTGTAAGTGAGAATAAAATCAGCAAATCGCTCCATTAGTTCAGGATTACGCCAACCAGCTTCAGTTTCTTCCCGCATTACAGATAAAGCTTCTTCTGGTCTAAAGGCTCTTTTATAAGGTCGTTCGCTAGTGAGCGCATCATAAATATCAATTAATTGAAAAACTTGCGCCAAGAAAGGTATTTCATTGCCTTTGAGTCCATCAGGATAACCTGAACCATTCCAACGCTCGTGATGATGGCGAATAATGGGAATGACACCCCGCATACTGCGTAAAGGTTGACAAATTTTTTCCCCTATTAAAACATGCTGCTGCATCATCTCCCAATCTTCCAAGGTGAGTTGTTCATTTTTGAGTAGCACTGCATCTGGAATGCCAACTTTACCTATATCGTGAAGATAACCGCCCCACATCAAATCTCGCAGTTGAGAACGAGAAAGATTCAAGTATTCTCCAAAGGCTTGTCCTAGCTTGACTAAACGTTCGCAATGATCTCCGGTGTTGGGATCTCGACTTTCAATTGCTCTAGCGATCGAAAACAGGACTTGTTCTGCATGGTCTAAATCTTCGTTTAACTGCTTCTGCCGTACCAAGGACTTCACTCGCGCTGCTAGTTCCACACGGTCAAAGGGTTTGGTCAAGAAATCATCGGCTCCTACTTCTATGCCGCGAATGCGCGATCGCCGATCATTTAGTGCTGTAATAAAAATTACTGGAATTAACCTTGTATGTTCGTCTTGTTTGAGTAATTGGCATACTTCAAACCCATCCATTCCCGGCATCATCACATCCAGCAAAATTAAATCTGGTTGTTTTTGTGTTACTAACACTACAGCAGCTGCACCACTGTCTGCTTCAATGACTTCATAACCTTCCATAGCCAACAATGCCGCCGCCGTCATTCGACTAGCAGCATGGTCGTCAACTACTAAAATTTTTGGTGCTTCGGTATCAAAGAAGCAATTCACTTTGGAGCCTTTAGCTAGTGGACTTCTAGATAATAATGAGTTGTAGCCAGAATTAATCTCAGATTTAGTCCAAGAATACTCGGCTTGTCCCTGTTCAATCATTACTTCTTGCGGGGATAAGTTTAGTGGATAGTCCTCTAAATCACGCAATTCTAGCTCATTATTTGCATTTCCACTATGTACTTTTTTTTTGGGATTTGACCCACTAATACTTTGTTGATTAGAGTTTGTGGAATCAGCACTCCAGTAAATCACAAAGGCACCCCATTTTTTTTTAATTAACAGTTTCTGTCTGCCAAAATCAAGTTTAGCCCTGCAACCATACTCTGCTTTGCATTTTGACAAGCCTTTTGCCTGATTTTTCGGCAGCTTGTTTTGATCATTGCAGAGGATATTTTTATTTATATAAATAAAATTTTAATAAGAGAAACTTACCGTAAACATCCTAAATGCTTATTCTAGTATCGTAAATTCATCCAACTGTTAAATCAGGCTTTTTACGGAGGTTTTTTAATATTTCCGTATAGAGACTATATTTTAATCACTCAATTTATCTAAAAAATGAGATTTTCTTTTTAAACTTTTTATGCATTATTTAGATATATTAAGTATTGTTTGCTAAAATCTTTTACTAATCCTCATATTTTATAGTGTTTTCTAGTCTGCTGAGGTACAAATTTATCTGTTTTCATCTGCGTTCATCTGTGGTTAATTATTCTTGCTTGTAACTTACTAGAATGAGAACCGCCATAATATGATTGCTACATTGATTTATCACAATTTTTGCTGATTATTGTAACTATTATGAATACTGCATTCTGAATCCTGAATTCTTACATAGATACACTTTATAATGTTTATTTAATTAAGTCGGTGGGAAAAAATAAAACTATATTAAGAAAGGTTAATTAAACTGAAAGCCTCTTACCTCCAGCATAGCTGCCTCCTAGCTTGAAAGTGCTGTTAGCGGTAGCGGAGCGTTTAGCCCGTGCTGAGTTAAAAGTGCTGAGTAAAAATACTAGCTGCTCTTTCATGTTCGGCTCGTGAAATAAGTTTCATCGGGACTGCCTCCTGACTTTTCACAACTACAAATATTACACCACTCTACTTACTAGTTATTACTTGTTTGAGTGCTAAATGATGCATTTCACTAGCAAATTGTCAAACCAAGTCAGAACCAATTTTAAGATAGTCAGCTGCTTGGTTTTTCAGTAACCAACGTTTTCGCCAGCGGGAAGTAGGTTCTAATGAACAAGCTTGTTGTTCTTGTTGTCGCCGTGTAATGATCACATCAGGCGGATCATTCAATTCTGGATCGCGGTAAGGAATTGCAGCACGAGTTAACAAATGTTCCTGTTCTTCTAAGGAAAGAGGCGGTAGTGGGAAGTCACTAAAATGCTCAGTAATTTGAGAATGGGCTGCAACTGTACCAGGCGATCGCCTACCGACTGGTGGAGTAGAACCTATCTTTAACCCCGCTAATTGCAGTGCTGTACGTACAGATGCTGCACAAGAATAAGTTGCAAGCAAACCGTTTTTTCGTAAACACACTGAAACTTTCTCAAGGAATTCTACCGTCCATAAGTGAGGACAGTGAGGTGGTGAAAAAGGATCTAAAAAAATAGCATCTGCACTGAAGCCAGATTGATTTAATTCTTGAATCGAGACTCGCGCATCACCAATGAGTAACTTTGCTTGCAGGCGTTCTGTTTCTGCTTGCTGCTCAAAAGCAAGTTGCTTCAAAATGGGTGTGTATTCGTAGTTCCATTGCTCAAATAAATGATTAGCGATCGCAGCTTGCGGTACAGCAGGATTCAGTTCTAATCCAATTAATTCCACATAACAACTAGGATTTACTGCCCAGATTGTCTGTAAAGCTGCGGCTGTGTTGTATCCTAGACCATAACAAATATCTAATAGGCGCACAACAGATTTTCGTGCAGCTTGAGCTAGTTGAGTTGGTTCGACAAACTTAAAATAACTTTCTTGTTTAGCACCAAAATGACTATGAAATGATTCACTAAACTCTTGGGAGAAAAAAGTGAAAGAACCATCTGCTGTTGCTTGTGGTATGAAATTATCAAATTCTGGCATGAGAATTTTTACATCAATAAATAGCTAATAAATATATTTTGAATTTTGAGTCATTTTATGGTTAACACTCAACTTTTTGTTTCGCCAGCTTGGCTTGTCAAACACCTTAACAATCCAGAAGTTGTGATTGTAGATTGTCGTTTTTCTCTGGCTGATACCGAATTAGGACAAAAACAGTATCAAACAAGTCATATTCCAGGATCATACTATTTGGATTTAAATCAGGATCTTTCCAGTCCTGTAGGTAAGCATGGTGGTAGACATCCTTTACCTGATCCAAACAATCTCGCTCAGAAGTTATCAGCAATGGGTGTCAATTCTCAAAAAACTTTGGTTGTCGCTTACGATGACTCCCGCTTGGCTTTTGCTTCTCGTTTGTGGTGGTTACTCCGCTATCTCGGACATGAACAAGTAGTAGTTATGGATGGTGGCTATACTGAATGGCAACAAGCTGGATATCCAGTTACAGATATTATCCCAGAACCCCAGACAGGTAATTTTATTCCGCAAATGAAACCAGAACTGGTAGTAGATATAGAAGTTGTAAAAAATCGTAAAGATTTACCACAGGTAGTTTTGGTAGATTCCAGAGAAGGCGATCGCTATCGCGGTGAAAGAGAACCAATTGATAAAATTGCTGGACATATTCCTGGCGCAGTTAACTATCCTTGGCAAGAAGTTACAGATTCATCAGGTTATCTACGTTCTCAACTACAGCAACGTCAACGATGGGAAGACATTCAAACGGCTCAAGAGATTTTAGTCTACTGCGGTTCTGGTGTAACTGCTTGTGTGAATTTGCTTTCTTTAGAATTGGCTGGTATTCATACAGGTAAACTGTATGCGGGCAGTTGGAGTGATTGGATTAGTTATATTTGACACTCACCGCCCTATAAGTGCGGTGATTCTTACTTCACGGGGATTCCAACGAATTTACACCCAAATCACACCCAAACTACCCTAAACTACCCCAAATTATTGTATTTTTTTGGTACAAAAATACTACAACAGGAACTGTCATATAAATACAAAAAACCCTTGTAAGGCATAACTTACAAGGGTTTTAGCTTTTAAGCGGGCGGCGGGAATCGAACCCGCATTAATAGCTTGGAAGGCTATAGTTTTACCACTAAACTACGCCCGCAAATTTTCAACTTAATCACTATAACACTATTTTAAAGAAAATTCAAATCATTTACAAGACTTAAGCAAAAATAACGTAAATCTGTCATTACGAGCGAAGCCGAAGCCGCGAGCCGAAGGCGTGGCGGGAAGTAATCTCCCCTGACGCTGGGATTGCTTCCCCACACTTCGTTCCGGTCGCAATCATATTATCGGCGTTGCGTAAGTCCTATTTTAATTAGAATTGATCGGTTGAATTGTAATTCTGACAAACAGATTACTCAACTCTGGTTTACTCCCATCTTGGTTGTAAGCGGGGATAAACTTCTCGTTGCTGAAAAGTTCGTTGATTGCTTGTTGGTAGAGATTTTTTTCGCCTTGGAGGTTGGCGGGTTGTATTTCTAAGACTCTAGCTTCTTGAAAGCTACCATTTTGATCAATTACAAAGCTGGCTAAAATTTGTGCTGGTGCAAGTCCCAGTTCACCATTGAGGGAATTTGCAGCTAATGTTTTGATACCACTTCCCTGGTATTTAGCCAGAACATCAGGTAAATCTTTGCTGAGTTGGCGCATTTCTTGATCAGCTAAAGGTACTATTGTGATTGTTGAGCCAGCTTGTTTAGAAGTATTGGAATTTGCGCTTGTAGGAGTTGGAGAAGTCTGGGGATTTCTTTGAGTTGGGGTGTTGGAAGTTGTACCTGTAGAATTTGGAGAGGGATTTTCGGTTGGAGTAGGAGAATTGTTATCTGTTCCCGTTGTTGAATTTGTTGGTTTGTCAGCAGGAAAACTGCTTGGTAATGGCTTTCCTTTTCCGAGAACGATTTGTTGTCGGCGATTCCAAGGAAGATTACCAATAGGAATTGTTGGTGTAGGTCTGGGTGTTGGCGTAGATTGAGTTAAATCAGGTGTAAAACTGGGTTGCGGTGTCGTTTTTGGTGTGGGTTTTGGCTGCGAAAGTGGTTTTTTGACTGATGGTTCAGTCTTTTTTTGCGAAACAACAACTTCCTTTTGATTCAAAATGCTGGTACGAGCATCTTGATTTCTGGGTGTAGTTTTTGCTGTTTCAGTTTCGGCTACAGATTTTGGTGATGAGTTGTTTGGTTTGGATGAGACTGTCGTCGCAGGTAATTTTGATTTGGCTGTGGGAGGAATTTCCACAACCTCGATGGGAACAATAGCTTGGCTTGGCTGTGGAAACCACAATCCGAACGCATTAGACGATCGCATCAGCCAGAAAACCAACAGATGTAGGGAAACTGAACTCATAGCGACAAAAATCCATAAACTTGGAGGATCGCTATGTCGTCGCCAAATTTTGGGTGGAACAGGAGTTTTGTCTGCAACAGGCGTTGTCATATCACCAAAGCCAAATATAATTCAAAGTCTTTAGCAAAGCTTAAAGACTTTGTTTGGATCTTAGCGATTAACTACTAAATCTGACGAAACCGCAAAAGTCAGGACAGTTTCATCAACTCCTTTCAATTTCAGCGGACTACCTTTGGTAATTTCTTCATCCTGCAAATAATCTGCCACAGCAGCAGAAACCAAAATCGTACCGGGAACAGCAGCTGCTTGTAATCGGGCTGCAATATTCACACTGGGCCCAATAGCTGTATAGTCGGCGCGTTCGGCACTACCAAACATCCCGACAACTGCTGTACCTTGGTGAATTCCGCAGCGAAACTGTACGCCAGAACGTCCATCGCTTTCAAATACACCTTGCTCTCGCCAACGCTGGTTTAATAGTTCTAGTGAGCGATGCATTCCTCTGGCGGTGTTGACAGCACGACGTACCTGTTCATTCGGAGTTAGTTCTTCTGGCGCTCCATATAAAGCCAAAATTGCATCTCCCATAAATTTATCCACAGTCCCGCCATTGTCAAACACAACTTTGGTCATACATTCTAAATATTCATTCAGTAATTCTGCCACCCGTCGAGACCTGAGAGTGTTGGCTAACTGAGTAAACCCGACAATGTCACTAAACAAAACTGTAATCAACCGTGGTTCAGGACGTAAATCTAAAGTTAAATCTCCTGCGGCGGCTTTCTGCACCAATACACTTGGCAAAAATCGCTTGAGGACTGATTCTGTGAGATAAGTATTGAGTTCCACAACTCTTCGTTCATTTTCCTTCAAGGCCAAAAGATTTCTGACCTCTGCTAGAAGTTCTCGGTCGTTAAAGGGTTTGGCTAAATAAGCATCTGCACCGTGTTCTGTGCTTTCAATGCGGGTTTCTTCATCAACTTTGGCTGTGAGCAAAATGATCGGAATTCCTTTCAGTTTCTCATCAGAGCGAATCATCCGAATCATTTCCAAGCCTGTCACCAAAGGCATCATCAAATCTGTAACAATCAAGCTGGGTAATATTTCTTGAACTATACCAAACCCTTCATAACCATTACGAGCCGTGTAAACTTGATAACCATTACGACGAATGATATCGGATACGTAAGTTCGTAAATCTGGGTTGTCGTCAACAACTAAGATAGAGTGCTTAGAACCTTGTGGCGTTGATGGCTCTGTCAAAGTGCGTGAATTGGTGTTGCTGAGTGCGGAATTGTTAGTCGGGGAAACAACTGATAAATCTTTTGTAATATGTTCCAAATTTTCAGTTGTTGGTTCTATCAGTTCCAAATCAGCTAATTCGACATTAGCACGGCTAGTATTTAATTCAGCAGGTGTTTCTAATACTTGGTTGATTGGTAAGTGTTCATGCCCAGTCAGTAGCCATAATGTGAAAGTAGTTCCTTCACCATACACTGAGTCTACAGTGATTTTCCCGCCATGCAGTTCTACCAATTCTTTGACTAAGGCCAAACCCAAGCCGCTACCTTCATAGGAACGGTTTTCTGAGCCTTCAGCTTGACGGAATCGCTCAAATAACATCGGAATCTGCCCTTGAATAATACCAATTCCTGTGTCTTTGACTTGGAGAATGCAGTATTCGCCTTGATGTTGGAGTGTAACGCTGATTGTGCCGTTTTCAGGTGTAAACTTCATGGCATTGGACAAGAGGTTGTAAACCACTTTGTCAAATTTTTCCATATCTAAGTAAACCTTGGGACATGCACCGAAATCAGTGGCTAGATGCAGTTGTTTTTTATCACAGTAGGGTCGAAATGACTCAACAATTTGGCTGACAAATTCGACTAAATCACAGGGACGAAAACTCGGCTGCATTCGGCCAGCATCTAGGCGCTGTAAATCCAGTAATTGGTTGACTAGCCGCAGCAGACGGCGAGAGTTACGTAGGGCGATCGCACTTTGGGCGTAAGATAACCCTTCACCAGTCGCTACCGCCGATTCTAATGGCCCTTGAATTAAAGTAATGGGGGTGCGGAATTCGTGGGAGATGTTTTGAAAAAATTCCGTTTTTTGTTTATCTAGTTCCAATAAACGCTCGGCTTGTTCACGGGTTTTCTGATAGAGGCGTGACTGTTGTACAGCGATCGCAGCTTGCGCTGCGACTGCTTTAGCCAGTTCAATATCAGATGATACCCATCGCCGGACTTTTCGCCCTTCCCGCAAGGTAATACTACCAATACATTTGCCATCAGCTAACAAAGGCACGACCATCAGCGATCGGGCTGGCTTTTTCAAAGGCAAATCAAACCCTTTTAATTCCAGGGGACAGACATTTATATCAGAAATGACTATCGGTTCCTGTGTCCGCAAAATTTCTTGCAACAAAGGATTATCTTTAATAGGAGCTTTCGTTGAGTAAGGGAAATATTGAGATATTAAGTCAAGATTAATATTTAAATTAGAATTCTGCCCTGGTTTGAGTGTATGGTCAGAATGTTGAAAAATATCATATAACCCCACACACTGAACAGCTTCATCTTCCTCTGTCCATAAAGACAGCGCACAGCCATCAACTTGTAAGGCTTGTCCTAATTGGTGGGTAATAGCAGCAAAAATATCTTGTGGATCTAAGCTAGAGCGAATTGCCGTTGTAATTGTATTAATTAGCGCCTCTCGTTTAGCTAAAGCACGTACCTGTTCGTAAGCATAAGCTTGAGATAAAGCCAGAGCCGCCTGATCTGCCACCATTGTCACTAGCTGAATTTCCTCAGTCCCCCAGAGGCGGGACTCGTGACATTGATGTAGTGCTAACACAGCTAACAATTCTTGTTGGCAAATTAGTGGTACAACTAAGCTAGAGCAAATATTTGCAGTAGCAAAAGCTGTTCCTCTGTGTTGTAATTCCGGATTATCGCCTTGAATTCGCTCATCAGTAGCGACATCGTGAATTACCTGAACTTCACGGGTTTCCCAAACTGTTTGAGCTAGCAAAGCAGCCGAAGGCAAGGAAGATGTGGCTGGCCTATCTCCTGAAATTTCTGATTCTTTTTCTATTTCTGTCTGTGGCAGTTTTTGGTAGATAAATCCTTCGTCTACTAACTGTTCATCTTGAAAAGGACGTAAAAGGCAAACATCTACCTCTAACATATGACCAACTGTATCGACAATTGCTTGCAAAATTTGTCGATAATCTAAAGCACTGCGAATTGTATTAGTAACAGTATTCAGCAGCGATTCTTGACGCAACGTGCGGGTGAGTTCGCGGGTGCGAGCTTTTAGAACATTGTGGGTATCTAAAGCTTGGCGTACCACTGCTTTGAGTTCTTCAGCTTCCCACGGTTTGGTGACGTATTTAAATACCTTACCAGCGTTGATTGCTTCCACTAAGTCTTCGACATCAGTGTAGCCAGTTAAAATAATCCGGATAATATCTGGATATTGAGTTGCTGTCAGGCTCAAAAATTCCGTACCACTCATAATTGGCATCCGCTGATCGGAGATAATCACTGCGACTTCTCCTTCTTCTGCCAGCAGGTCTAGTGCCGCAGGGCCAGAGGTTGCCCGCAACACTTTATAATCACGATAGAAAGTACGGTAAAGCAAATCAAGGTTGTCTGGTTCGTCATCAACAACCAAAATTTTCGGCTTACTGTTTACTTGAGATTTCATGCACCGCTTTCCTGCTGCAACAGCAGTTGAATAAAGAATAATCTGCTCAGGAGGTAGTTTTTCTGAATCAGGTAAGAGCAGAGCATTTTGCCCAATCGGGGTTTATGGCTACACAAATGCTGGGTGTAAGAGTATCTACTCACAGTAATTAGCCTCAATAGGTGGTAATGTTTGCCACTTGCTCTGATACAGCACAGTTGCTGGGATGGTTTGTTTTTGTACTACAGAGTAGATGCTGGCTTGTCAAGTCTTGTTTCACCTCCTGTGAAAATTTTTGATGACTACACACAGCATTCAGGTCTGGTGGAAAAAAGTTAACTGAAGCTGCTTATTAAGTTTGCCCTTTGTCGCCGTTGTAATAACACTTGCAAGTAAATTTTATTAATTTTAGTCACGGGAGAGTGAGCTAGGTCACAACTATGGGTGTTAAAGGCAAAGTATACTATTAGACTAATTGTTTGTTCTAATTTAGCAATCATAACCATCAGTTAGACAACTGGCATGGGGCTGTCACAGATTAATGCTGCTTTAACTATTACAGCATGTACTTAGTTTATCTAGGCGATCGCAAAACAAGTACACTATTATCTCAAAAATATTTTGTCTGACTTTTTCAGTATAAATACGGTAATAGGACAGGTTTAACTTCACTGGTTCGCATAACTCAGAAGCAAAATTAGGAAGGGATGATGAACAAATTTCCCCTCGCAGCAGCAAAAAACCTGACTGGACGACATGGATAGAATAGTATTCTCAATTGTCAATACTCAGTCCCTGTTACTCAAGGCTCACAATTGCTGAGATTATTTTATTAGTTGTGTCAGTTAATTGTTGAGATTCCCCAAAAGGATGCTGAGTGTGTTATTTACTTACAGAAGAACCTAGAATACCTAAATAGTTTATTGATATTAAACTACATAAAACAATTGTATTTACAGTAGCAAACGGTGTTTTAGAATATTTGAGAAAATTTTTGTAAAATACTATTAATAATAGAGTAACCTTGACATCCTGGTTTTTTGACTCATCTCACGAACAACCACTGACATCAGCCGCAAATCAAGCTTCCCATAAATTCCAAATTCGTGCGGCTACACCTACTGATTTGACTGCTATTTCCCGGATTATTGCTGAAAGTTTTCACTCTCAAACTGGTTTCTGGGGATGGGCGTTTCCGTTGTTACGTCTGGGGATTTACGAAGACTTCAGAAATCGTTTATCCTCACCTCTACCCCACCATATTTGTTTAGTTGCTGTTGATACTACTATTAGTGGCTCTAATAATTTAGTAGGCACTGTAGAATTAGGATTGCGTTTCTATGATTCATGGAAACAACATGGTAGAAGTTTCCTTTATCTGTCTAATTTAGCTGTTGACCAAAAATATCGCCGAAATGGTGTGGCTTCAAAGTTACTACTGAACTGTGAAAAAATTTGCCATGAATGGGGTTTTAAAGACTTATATCTCCATGTGTTGGAAGATAATCATCAGGCACGGCAGTTGTATTTTAAATTAGGTTACAGAATGCATCAAGTAGAATCTAATTGGAATTTATTCTTGCTCCCACGCTCACGTCAAATCTTTTTACACAAACACTTACAGCAGAATTCAGAATTCAAGAACCAGAATTTTGAATAAGAATTACCCTGAAGATATTTCAGGTTGTGGAATAAAAAGAAGGCGATCGCAGTTCTAACTTAAATTGACATAAATAAATTATTGTCTGGTCTGTCCAGCAGAAAATACCTAAGTTTTTTATTCTACAGATTAAGTCCAAGTTAGTTGTCCATTATCTGCTCTGTTTCACAACTACTTAATCAAATTCAACTGAATTTTCAAATTTAAGTAAATTTATTTTTACTTCAATATCCATAAAATAAATATAGTGGTATGTGACTTCTATTTGATTTTTGAAAAAAACTCAGCATACTTCTACTCCCTGTTGCCTCTTGCCTGCGTAGCAAGGAGCTTGTCGAAGTGTTACCCACCTTCATAAGTAAGAGCAGAAATCAAATTTGATTGCTATATGTAGTAATTTTATTTAGTCTCTAAAATTATTTTAGAGACTAAATAAAAGAAATAGTCAGAGAGTTGACAGCAACTTTTACAGGACATAATACATGTACTTTCAAAGTATATAAAATAATGAATTATGTTCTATTGAATAAAATAATAATCAAGACTTATCAATATATAATATCTACTATATTGAAGCCATCGGTAAAATTACGCTAAATATAATTTTCCTCATAATAACTTTGTATTCAATTTCTTCATCTTTATAAAAACTTTAATGTTTTTATAGTTTAGTTAGAAGACAAATTCAGCTATATCTCATAAAATATGTTTACAGAACTACTGAGTGGTATCTAATTCATCTCTATTATTAAGTTGAACAAAAAGTTCTTGATAATAAAATAACCAAAAAAACTAATTTGAGTTAACACCAAGTTACCGCTTGACGTGCATCAAACTACCAAATTATTCAAAAATTATAAAAAACATGGATAGCGAAGAGCAAACACGCTATCAAACCGCTATGGTATCAACTTATTACCCCGACACGAGTTTTCTTGGCCATCTTGTCATGTCAGATGGAACCGAGCAATCATGCGGCTCGGATATCTTGACTCTTCTGCACAGTGGAAAAGTTTTGATTGTCAATAGTCGGAAGCGGAATGGGGTAATACTTTTTAAACGCTACCATGCAGAATTTGCTGGCCCTGGAGCAGCGGTTGGTGGAGATTACGACAGTGATTGCCAGATGGCTCTGCCTATCGGGAATTTATCTTTATTGAGTCCAGAATCGTATGAGGAACGCCAGAAGGCTTACTTAATCAGACGGCAATGGATTCGGTTGATTAAGCAAATTACCGAAAATCCAATTCCGCAGCAGCGAGTGCAAAAGATTTTAGATCAGTTTGAACAATATTTTCCTTCAGAAATAGTGGCTGATTTACCTGACGCAGCCTTTGCACTGTTAGTTGGTGTGTTTCCGCAAACAGTAGGGATAGTACGTCGTTTGGGTAGTGAAGTTGATAGCAGATTTAATTACTAGCTATCAGAAGCACATAGGCATTCAGGGTTCAGTTCTCAATAATTTGTCAGTTTTAAATAGTTAAAATTTATAATTTTCCATAGCAGCTTTTAGTCTTTCTAAGGTGCGGGAATTTTCTTCGGTAGTCCCAATAGTAATTCTTAATCCCTCACTCAGTAGTCTGACAAGAGTTCCAGAGCTTCTGAGTTGTTGGTGTAAGCTTTGTAAAGTCAGATTTTTGGTATCAGAATTACTTTGCCTGAGACGCACATAAAGAAAATTGGCGGCACTTTCTGCTACTTGTAATGTTGGATATTGCGCCAAAGCTGCTATGAGCCTGTCGCGCTCATTCTGTGTTTGTAAAATAGAGCTAAGTAAAAGTTGCCGATTTTGTAAAGCTAATAATGCTGCGGCTAGTGAAAAACTAGGAAGATTGTAAGGCAAGCGGACTTTTTCTAAAATGGCGATCGCTTCTGGATGAGCAATACAATAACCCACACGCAATGCTGCTAAACGAAAAGCCTTAGAAAAAGTTCTTAATATGATCCAATTGGGACGCTGTGCCAATTCACTTACTAAAGTATTTTGGCTAAATTCAAAGTAAGCTTCATCAATTACTACTAAAATTTCCTCTGGCAAAGTTCTTAGCCATGCTAATTCTGCCGCAGTGAGTAGATTGGCTGTTGGAGAATTGGGATGTACGACAAAAACTACCCGAATTGGCGGATTTTGCGTTTGGCTGATGGCTGCTTGTGCAGCTTCTATGTTTATTTCAAAGTTGGTTTCATTTCTGCCTACTGTCACCACTCCTATACCCAGAGTTTGGGCTAAAATGCCGTACATAGAAAAAGTCGGATTGGCAACTAAAATTGAACCTTCTCCTCTAAGACAGGTGGCAATTAATAAAGAGCGAATTAGTTCATCTGAACCATTCCCGACAGAAATATTAGCAGCGGTGAACCTGGATGAAGAAAGATTAGCTGATTCATTCACATACTCAGCGATCGCATCTTTGAGCTGCTCATGTCCACCATCAGGATAACGATTTGTTTCTATAACTTGCTGATATGTCCAGGCTAACTTTTCTTTTAGCTCAGGTGGTAAATCATAAGGACTTTCATTTGTATCCAACCGATCAAACTGTGTGGCGACTGGTTCTGCTGTATGGCTGCTGGGGTGAGGTTTGTAAGCCGTAAATTGGGCTAAATCTGAGCGGATAAAAGGAAGCATAAGTTTTAGTTAATAGTCATTAGTTATTTGTTCTCATGACTAACAGAGGTGCTTGTTAGCAGGTTTCATATTTTACCGCTTTACGGTAACTGACAGAAGAGGCGAATTGCTTGCCAAATTTCTGTTGTGACATTGCCTAAAGCATGATCGCTATCGAGTTCGATTAACTTTACCCAAGGACGTGAGCGTGCAAAATTACGACTGGCTGTAATTGGAATCACCTCATCTTGTCTGCCATGCAAAATCAGTGTTGGCACTGGACGCTGTAATATATCTTCTTGGTATTGCTTGGCATCTATGACGAAATTGTAACTTAGAGGTAGCGATCGCTCTTCGCCATAATGGTAAACCATGAGATATTTTTCTTGTTGCCAACGCTTCATCTCTTCATCTCCCAGTTTAGGCAACCAATGAGCTAAAAAGCCAAAAGCAGGTGCTAACAGAATTAAGCGTTGTACTTGTTGATATTGTTGTCCCAAATGATCAGATATCAAACCACCTAAACTCGAACCTATTAAAGTAACTGGTTCAAAATGATCAGGGAATGCTGCTGCTACTTGATTTATTTGACGTGTGATTGTCAATTGGGAAAAATCACCAGCATTCAGATCAGGAATATTTAGTTGTATCTGAATTTTATGAAAGCGATCGCTCATAGCCTGAGCTTTAGCAGATTTAGGGCTAGAAGCAAACCCATGAAGATAAATATATTTCAAAGCTGTAATTATTGATGGTGAAGTGAAAGCTGAAGAGTTTTAAGGCGCAGGATATTCAACTTCTGGAGTTTCACCACTGTCGGGATTACTAACTGGGTTGTTACTTGGATTACTAACTGGGTTGTTACTGGGATTACTAACTGGGTTGTTACTTGGATTACTAACTGGGTTGTTACTTGGATTAACTTGACCAGGAGAATTGGCAGGATTACTACCATTACTTGGTTGATTGATATTTATGGTGTTAGTGTTTTCGTTATTACTACTATTACGAGTAGTATCTGATAGTACTTCTCCTGTTTCAACGAAAGAATCCACAGGAGAATTATCTAAGACTCCACCTTGGTCAAGCAAGTTAGAAGAATTAGCAGTTAACTCCATAAAAGATGGGTTTTCAATTACTCCTTGGCCGAGTAATGGTGTTTGTGCTGCTAAAGCTGCGATAATTTCTGCTTGAACGCTGGCGATCGCCGGGTCTGGATTAACGGTATTATTTTGCTTGGTTAAGTTTAATCCCTGAACTAGCTCACTGGTTTCATAAAAAGTTTTCAGATCAAAATCATATAAGCCCTGAAATTCACCTTTGACGATGACCATCAGTTGTCCAGCTTGTAAAACCTGATTTTGGGAAGCTTCCTGATTAAATACCTCAATACCGCTATTTGTCAGCGCCCCAACAATGGTTGTATCTGTTTGTTTGTCGTAGCGAACAAATAATGCTGAACCACGAATCGCCGCAGCAGCACTTGGTGTTTGTATGCGTGTCTGACCTTTTCCTGGGGGAATCAGTAAAAGTACTGTCCCGTTTGAAAGCCTGAAATTCCTAGTCTTAGGTAGGAATTGAAATATTGCCCTTTCTCCGACCCGTGCTAAAGAACCATCATTAAAACGCAAATCGGCCAAAGATAATCTGCCGGTAGACACTCCATCACCAGGAATTATTGGATCTAATTTGCGTGCTGGGCGTTTTTTATTGTTCCTGGGAAGCAACTGCACGATATTCCGCAGATTTTGAATCTCGGCGCGAGTCAGAGGAGTCGCTGCGATCGCCCTAGGTAAAGGCATCACTATCACACTCCATACACCAATCATCAACAAGGGAATCAATTTCAAAGACATAGCTTTAATGCTGGATAATTTAACTTAGGGCAAATCAAGTGAAGATAAATTTTGAAATATTAGGTTTATTTATACCTGTGTTACTTTTACAGCATATTCGGGGTTTATGAGGTACAAGCGTAAAACATAAAACCATGTAGAGACGTTACATGTAACGTCTCTACCGTATTTCACGAATATCGAAACTGCTGTATCACTAAATTTTCAGTGTATTTATTCAAAATTTTAGCGAATTTTTGTGATGAATTAATGTCATAAAAATTATTAAAAAATATTAAAATCAGATGATGAATTTCTAAAAGTTAACAATCTTTGTTTTTTAATGATCAGATTGAATGGTTATCTTCTTTTGTCTATAAAACATAAATGTTAATGCAACCCAAGGACTGGACAAAATTTTTATTTACGACTTTATTAGTTTGTATTGGTGCCAATAAGTGTTGCATTGGAGCAGATATAGCGTGGGCTGCTAACTTAGATGACTCTAGTGAGCCAAACAAGGCGAACATAAAAAATATTATAGATAGCCAGCGAAGTTATCAGTTTTACCAGAAGAACCAGTTTCAGGTATTTAATTTTAATTCAAAAGCGGCAAACATACTCATAGTTCAATCTAATCCTGGAACAACACCTGATAGTGAACCTAATCCCCAACCGCCCAGTCCTCCTAGCGATCCTCCACTTTCCAATGATCCGCCACAACTAGAAGGACAGCCAAGAGATTTTCCGCAGCAGTCGCCGATGATTATAGAAGAACTCTTGGATCAACCCTCAGTAGATAGAACTGAGCAATTAGAGAGACTCAGACGGCTCTTGCAACAAAGACAAAAGCCACAACCACAAACTAATATTTTGCGGGAATTAGAACTACGAGTCAGACAAAGACCTTTACCTCAACAAAAGCCAACATCTGAGGCTAATGGTCTTCAAGAACTTGAGCTAAGGGTGCGACCAAGAGCTTTGCCACAAAAAAAACCGCCTTTGCCCATTTCTCGGTTTAAACCCATAGGTTCCCTACAGGCTCATGTGGGGTACTTTCATACGAATAACATTTTTTCTTCTGAATTTTTTCCTAGAGAAGATGGACTAATCTTTTCTGGTCTTACCCTTGCCTCTGCCTATTTTCCTTTAGGCAGTAAAACTTATATTAATGGTTCTATTAATGGTGGCTTGATTCGCTACATAGAGCAGTCAAGATTTAACTACAACCAAATAACTTTTAATGTGGGTATTTATCAACAACTCTCGCCACGAATGTATGCAGAGCTAGATTTTAACAACCAACAGTTTTTCTATGCTAATAGTGTTGGAAGGTTTCAAGCAGGCGATCGCTTTTTAGACGAAAATTCTGTCAGGCTATCTTTGGGAAGACGAGATCCACTGAATTCTAAATTAGTCCTAGATAGTTTTTACGAATTTAGTGCAAATTTTGCAGAACCAAATATCCGCAGTCGGCTAATTAATTCTTTTTGGTTGTCTCTGAGTTATTACTTACAAGACCCCCTACAAGTTGGCATTAATTATCAGCTAACCCTTTCTGATTTTACCCAAAGACAACGAGATGACCAGTATCATCGTCTGTTTGGACATTTAATTTACCGAGTATCTGACTCCAGCAGTTTCAATTTACAGAGTGGAGTGAGCTTTGGTGATTCTACAGATATAAATATCAATTTTGACAACTGGTTCTTGAGCATTTATTACAATTTGAGAATCGGTCAATTCTAAAATTAGTCATTTGTCCTTAGTTCTCACAAAGGGCAAATAACTACCGAAAATAAAGGGGTTATAGCCTTGTACTTCTAGGGCAACTTTATTCTAAAAACCGTAATGTCCATCCTACATTCCGCAGGTCTATCAGGTTAATAGATAATATTTTCTGCAAGGAACACCGAGAAAATGGAGAATCCAACGTCGTTCATCGGTAAGATTAGCAATCTGTTTAACATCGGCGATCGTTAGCAGATGAATCGACATAAAACACTGAAAAACCCAACGCAGAGTAGGAGTAGCAGTCGGCTTACCCAACAGGCTATTAATGGTTTGCTTTGCTGTCTCTAGGGCAAAGTAAGAAATGCACAGAAATTTTACACAGTTATACGCACATTGTGTATGGGGAACTTGGGATAGATTACCTTTAGTAACACCAGATATTCAAGAGATAATTTATTCAGCGATCGCCAAGCAAAGTTCTGAATTAGGATGCAAAGTAATTGCTATTGGTGGCATAGTTGATCACGTTTATTTACTCGTTGGCTATCCGCCCAACTTGACCATATCCGAGTTGATGCAAAAAACTAAAGGTACTTCATCTCATTTAATTACTCATGAAATTAAGCCCCAGGAATTTTTAAAATGGCAAGGTGGCTATGGGGCATTTACAGTTAGTCACAATCATATTGAGCAAATAGCTCTAAGCCTGCGAAGGCAGGCTTCGTTCTAATAGCCGCGACTTCAGTCGTTCGGCTGATTTATTATAAAAGAGATATTTTTATAAAGCTACGGCGATGCCTACAACAAAGGCATCGCGGATTTTAGATAATATCTAAAATCCCAAATCGATTTATCGATTCACCGCCGCAGCTTCGCGCGCCGCAGCTGCTTGGTCTGGATGGATACCCAAACGTGTGAGATTAATTCGTCCTTTGCCGTCAATCTCACGCACTTTGACAATCACTTCATCACCAACTGCAACTTCATCTTCCACTTTGCCAACGCGGTAGTCAGCAAGTTGAGAAATGTGAATCATCCCTTCCTTACCGGGTAGGAATTCCACGAAAGCACCAATTGGGATAATTCGCGTAACGCGACCTGCGTAGACATCCCCTTCATGCAGCTTGCGGGTCATACCTTGAATGATGTTCCGCGCTTTCTTGGCTTTGCTTTCATCGACAGCAGAGATAGTCACTGTACCATCATCTTCAATGTCAATTTTGGCACCAGTTTCTTCGGTAATACCTTTAATTGTCTTACCGCCAGGGCCGATGACTAAACCAATCATGTCTGGGTCAATCTTAATAGTCAGCAGGCGTGGTGCGTAGGGTGATGTTTCGGTGCGTGGTTGGTCGATGGTTTGCAGCATTTTATCCAGGATGTGCAACCTTGCATCTTTGGCTTGGTGAATGGCTTGAGCAATAGTTTCCAAAGACAGACCAGTGATTTTCATATCCATTTGTAAGGCTGTAATCCCGGTATCTGTTCCAGCAACTTTGAAGTCCATATCACCTAAAAAGTCTTCAATGCCCTGAATATCAGTCAACACACGAACTTCATCACCTTCTTTAATCAGACCCATTGCTGCACCGCTAACGGGTTTGATGATGGGTACACCAGCATCCATCAGAGCGAGGGTAGAACCACAAACGGAACCCATTGAAGTGGAACCGTTGGAAGAAAGCACTTCCGAGACGACCCGAATTACATAAGGAAATTGTTCTTTGGGTGGCAGAACGGGTAAAATTGCGCGTTCTGCTAAAGCGCCGTGACCAATTTCTCGTCTACCTGGAGCGCGTAATGGCTTGGTTTCACCAACGGAGAAGGGTGGGAAGTTGTAATGGTGCAGGTAGCGTTTAGATTGGTCTGTTTGCAGGTCGTCGTTAAGGTTTTGGGCATCGCCAGGAGTACCAAGGGTACAGTTGGATAACACCTGAGTGAGTCCGCGATTAAATAAACCGCTACCGTGGACTCGTTTTGGTAAGACACTAACTTGACAAGAAACAGGACGGACTTCATCGAGTTTGCGACCATCAACGCGCACGTTGTCTTCAACGATTTGACGGCGCATGAAATATTTGGTGATTTCTTTAAAAGTCTTACCAACTGCTTTGGGGTCAGCCGTAGCCGCTACACGAACTGGATCTTCTTCTGGTAATTCCGCGATCGCAGTTTGGATGGTATCTTTAACTGCATCTAAAGCAGTATCACGCTCAGTTTTAGTAAATTCAAATTGAGCCAGAATTTTCTTAATCTCGTCATTGGCGCGATCGCGAATATAATTTTCCAGGGTTTGGTCTACCTCTGGTGGTGCTTGCTGAATGATTTGCAAACCCAAATCAGCAATGATATCTTGCTGGGCTTTAATTAAATCGCGTACTGCTTCGTAGCCAAAATCAATTGCTTCGATAATATCTCGCTCTGGCAGCTGATTGGCTCCTGCCTCAATCATGATTACGCCTTCTGGCGAACCAGCTACGATTAAGTCTAAGTCTCCGGCTTCAATTTCTGCATAAGTAGGATTAATAATGAAATCATCTCCTACTAACCCTACCCTTACGGCTGCCATTGGCCCGTTAAAGGGAATTTGGGCAATCAAAGTCGCTATAGAAGCACCAGTAACTGCTAAAACATCGGGTGGCACTAACTCATCCATTGATAATGTTAAAGCCACAATTTGCAAGTCATCCCGCAACCAAGAAGGGAACAGAGGACGCAGAGGACGGTCTATAAGACGGCTAGTGAGAATTGCTTTTTCTGGTGGACGACCTTCCCGGCGCATAATCCCACCAGGAATTCTACCTGCTGCATAAAGTCTTTCTTCGTAGTCTACGGTCAGGGGAAGAAAATCAATGCCTTCTCTGGCTTCTGCTCGCGTAGCTGTTACCAAAACAGCTGTATCCCCTGATTCTATCAAAACCGACCCACCAGCTTGGGGAGCTAGTAGGCCTAACTTCAGTCGAATATCCCGTCCATCAAAGGATATTGACTTTTCAACTTCTGCCATTCAGTTTTTTTTCCTTCTATGCACGCTATTCTCTCTCTGTGGCAATCCTAACATTTATGCACTCTGGCTGGCTTCTGTTACATACAAAGATAAACAAGTTATTCCCTGCCAAATCTATTACATGTTTGCTGATCAAGCGGCAGTAAATTCGACGGCTTGCTTATTTCTTAGAATTGCCACAGGTAGAATATGCCTAATCATACTCAAAAGTCTGAGGAATTGCATATATAGCAATCTATGGAATTTATCAAATACTGATAGAGGTAAGGCTATAAAGTAGATTTTTTTACAACTTCTCAACAGAATGCTACATCTCTTAAATCATTATTAAATTAGACGAAAACAATATCACACCAGTAAGTAAACCTAGTTGTACAATAGTACCAACGTTGCAAACATACGACATAATGCTGAATTCAAAAGTCAGAATTCAGAACCATAATAGGTTTTCTACCTAGCTTTGTAGCCGAACTAGTATACTTTAGTAAATTGAAATTTTTCGTAGTTGCAGCCTCAACAAAATAAATATTCAATCACCAAATCACAAAATATTTATAATTAGCAATTTAATTTTCAGCAAATATTGCAATTGCTATTTTTGAGAAAATAAGTAATAATTTGATAATTTATAAATGACGATAAAAAATTGCGGAATTAATTGGCTAAAATTATATAAATTAAATAAAAGTAATAGATAAAAATTCAAAATTTGAATAAGTTAGTCCGGTCAAAATTCGAGTAGTTAAAAATGGCGATTTTACACGGTAGTTGGTTAAGAAAAAATCAAAATAGCTGTTTATTTATCTGGGGAGAAACTTGGCGATCGCCGCAAGTAAGTTGGGATATAAATAAATCGTTAGAAGTACCATCACATCCATTAGCAATGACAGCAATGGAGTTAAGTGACTGGTTAGCAGCGAGGAATCTGACAATTACCAGCACGAAACAACAGCAGGTACAGCCTCAAGGGGTGCGATCGCGCAAAACTACAAAACCGCCAGAAGTAAGCTTACCAAGCCATTCGCAAATTATCGCTTTACCAACTCAAATTGGCGAAAACAGCGAAGATAAAACCTTCAACTTATTACCTCTACATTCTGCTAGCCAAGATTTAAATGCTGACACTGCACCATATCTCCAACCTTGGCAAGTTGAAGGTTTTTGTCTTAATACCAGCGAAGCAATTAAATTTCTCCAATCTCTTCCTCTCAACATTACTAATGGTGAAGATGCTTTTTTAGCTGGAGATTTAAGATTTTGGTCACAGGTAGCCCGTTGGAGTTTAGATTTAATTTCACGCTCTAAGTTTTTACCTAATATTCAACACCAAGCAGATAGTACAATCGCTCAGTGGCAAGTCCTATTAGACAGTGCTGTAGATGGGACTCGCTTAGAAAAGTTTGCCGCGAAAATGCCCCTGGGTTGTCGTACTTATCAAGAGATAGGGAGTGGGGAGTCGGGAGTGGGGAGTCGGGAGATATATGTAAATTTACCTGAATCGCCACAAGCATTAATTTTAGATTTCCTCAACAGCATCATAGATGTGCAAGTGCGTCAAATGGTGGGTAATCAACCCATCATCGAAACCAGAGTGATGGCGGCTTTACCATCAGCAATTCGCCAGTGGTTACAAGCTTTAACGGGTGCATCTAGTACCGTGATTGCAGATGCAATTGGTGTAGAACGCTTAGAAGCAGCACTGAAAGCTTGGACTTTGCCGTTACAACATCAACTCACAGGAAAACCCTTATTTCGCACTTGTTTTCAACTATCTTCCCCAGAAGCGGGAGAAACAGAATGGAAATTGGCGTACTTTCTCCAGGCTGCAGATGACCCAGAGTTTTTAGTTGATGCAGCAACCATTTGGCAAAATCCTGTTGAAGAATTAATTTATCAAAACCGCACCATTGAAAAACCACAAGAAACTTTTTTGCGTGGTTTGGGTTTAGCTTCTCGATTATATGGAACAATTACACCCAGCTTAGAAACAGAATATCCCCAATCTTGCCAACTGAACCCCATCCAAGCTTATGAATTTATCAAATCTGTGGCTTGGAGATTGGAAGATAGCGGTTTAGGTGTAATTCTGCCCCCCAGTTTGACCAACCGCGAAGGCTGGGCGAACCGTTTAGGGTTGAAAATTACCGCCGAAACGCCCAAAAAACAAAAAGAACGCTTGGGTTTACAAAGTTTGTTGAATTTTCAATGGCAATTGGCGATCGGGGGACAGACAATTTCTAAAGCAGAGTTTGACCGACTAGTAGCGTTAAATAGTCCGTTGGTAGAAATTAACGGCGAATGGGTAGAGTTGCGTCCCCAAGATATTAAAACAGCCCAGACATTTTTTGCTTCGCGTAAAGAACAAATGGCACTTTCTTTAGAAGATGCCTTACGCCTCAGTACAGGGGATACCCAGGTGATTGAAAAATTACCAGTGGTCAGTTTTGAAGCCTCTGGGGCTTTACAAGAATTAATTGGGGCGTTGACCAATAATCAGGAAATTACACCTTTACCCACACCCGCCAGTTTCCACGGAAAACTGCGTCCGTATCAAGAACGAGGTGCGGCTTGGCTGGCTTTCTTGGAACGTTGGGGTTTAGGTGCATGTCTCGCCGACGATATGGGACTGGGGAAATGCGTTGCGCCTGATACCTTAATTAATGTCAATGGAATATTACAGACAGCAGAGGCTATTTGGACAAACAATGTTGGCGTAGCAATATTTGATGGTGAAGGATTTTGGGCTGAACCCACTCAGGATTTACTAGTTAATTCCATAGATGAGGCTACTGGCAAAATTGTACAAGCACCGATTCAGCGATTATATCGGCAGCAAGTATGCGAGAAGTTGAGAAAAATCACGCTGCAAGATGGAAGTAGTGTGACTATTACTTATCGTCACAAGTTACTTACAAATAAAGGATGGACAAATAATTTACAGGTAGGTGATTACGTTTGTGTACCTGCTAAGACGCTTTGGCATGGTCAACCACAAGACCCGGATTTAGTAAAATTTCTAGCTTGGCAAATTGCGGAAGGACATGAACTAGCCGATATCGGAACTCTCAGCATTACCCAAAAAGACGTAAACTTACTAGAAGATTTACGCCAAACATTTCAGAGGATAGGCGATCGCTACAATCTCAAAATCAACCATCCTAGTATTTGTACATTTCCTGGTAAAGTTCCTTTTCTGCGAATTAATAGCCAAGCTTACCGTCGCTTTCTCGAAAATCAAGGTTACGTTTGGGGTAAACTTTCCGCAGTCAAATCGATTCCCTCATTCATTATGCAGGCTGACTTAGATAGTGTGCGGTTATTTTTACGTCACTATTTTGATGCTGAGTCCGCTGTAGTTTCTAGTATGCGGAGTATTGAGATTGCCACAGCATCAAGTTTACTAATTCAGCAACTTTCTACACTGCTGCGTCGCTTTGGTATTTGGTTACGAATTTCTTCAAAACAAAAATGTGCCACCAATGGTAAGCGCATTTTGCGTACTTATTATATTGGTGTCATTGGCGGCAATTCAGCCCGGAGATTTTTGCAAGAAATTGGGTTTAACTACACTCAAAAGCAGCAAAAATTGAGGGAAATTTGTCAGCGAGTTAATAACACCAATATCGAGGGTGTTCCTGCTGCTGATGTTGTTGCTCAAACAGTCGCAATAACAGGCATACCTCTGCGACACTTAGGAATGCACAATACTGTTTATATTAATGGTTCACAACAATTTTCTAGAGAAAGTTTACAGAAAGTTGTAGTTTGTATGAACCAAATCATTACGGGAGAAACTCAACAACAATATCAGCAATTAAAACCTTCTAAGTGGACAGCTAAAACATTAACTGCTTATAACCAATTAGATTTAGAAAAATTCAATTCCACGACACAGCATCTCCAAACCTTAATTGACAAAGAAGTATTTTATTGCAAAATTAGCAACATCGAAGAGGTAGATTATCAAGGCTGGGTTTACGATTTTGAAGTAGGCAAACATCACAATTTTGTGGCGAATAATATTATTTGTCACAACACTATTCAATTTATTGCTTTTCTTTTACACCTCAAAGAACAAGATGTACTAGAAAAACCCATACTATTAGTTTGCCCCACTTCTGTGTTAGGTAACTGGGAACGGGAAGTGAAAAAATTTGCCTCCAGCCTAAAAGTAATGCAGTATCACGGTGACAAACGCCCCAAAGGTAAAGCATTTGTGGAAGCTGTAAATAAGCATAATTTAATTATTACTAGTTATTCCTTAATTCACAGAGATGTGAAATTATTGCAGACTGTTTCTTGGCAGATGATTGTCTTAGATGAAGCCCAAAATGTAAAAAATCCTGATGCCAAGCAGTCGCAAGCAATTCGACAGCTAGAGGCAACATTTCGTATTGCTTTAACAGGTACACCAGTAGAAAATAGACTGCAAGAATTATGGTCGATCTTAGATTTCCTCAATCCTGGTTATTTGGGCAATAAACAATTCTTTCAACGGCGGTTTGCGATGCCGATTGAAAAGTATGGAGATGCAGCATCGTTGAATCAATTGCGTTCATTAGTTCAACCTTTTATTTTAAGAAGGTTGAAAACAGACCGCGAAATTATTCAAGACTTGCCAGACAAGCAAGAAATGACGATATTTTGTGGTTTGACTACAGAACAAGCCGCACTTTATCAACAAGCAGTAGACACATCTTTAGTTGAAATAGAATCTGCTGAAGGATTGCAACGGCGGGGGATGATTTTAGCTTTATTAACTAAACTCAAACAAATTTGTAACCACCCTTCCCAGTATTTGAAAGAAACAACATTAGGACAACATAATTCTGGTAAATTGCAACGTCTCGAAGAAATGTTAGATGTGGCGATTTCAGAAGGAGATAGGGCGTTAATTTTCACTCAATTTGCGGAATGGGGTAAGTTACTCAAACCTTATTTAGAACAGCAATTAGGTAGAGAAGTTTTCTTTTTATATGGCAGCACCAGCAAAAAACAACGCGAGGAAATGGTAGACCGTTTCCAACAAGATCCGCAAGGGCCACCGATTATGATTCTGTCTTTAAAAGCGGGTGGCGTTGGATTGAATTTAACTCGTGCAAATCATGTATTTCACTTTGATAGATGGTGGAATCCTGCTATTGAAAATCAAGCCACAGACCGAGTTTTTCGGATTGGTCAAACTAGGAATGTGCAAGTACATAAGTTTGTCTGCACTGGCACTTTAGAAGAAAAGATTCACGACATGATTGAAAGTAAAAAGCAGTTAGCTGAACAAGTCGTGAGTGCTGGTGAAGAATGGTTAACTGAATTAGATACAGATCAACTGCGTAACTTACTTATACTTGACCGTAATGCTTTGATTGATGAAGATGCGGAATAACGCAGAGGAACTCGCAGGTAAACGCAAAGTAACGCAGAGTGTTTTTAAAGATGTGTAGGTTGGGTGGAACGCAGTGAAACCCAACACAACTTATTAGGTTATAGAAATACAATCTCAATGAAACAACGGGATGTGTTTAAACTATGATAATCGACAATAGATTTTTCACATTCCAAGTTCTAAACACCAACTTCCGAGTTTCAAACAACAACTTTCAAGTTCTAAACAAAAACTTTCAAGCTCCGAACACGAACTTCCGAGTTCCAAACACAAATTTCCGAGTTTTGAACATGAAACTCCGAGTTCTGAACATCAACTTCCGAGTTCTGGGGTTGCCGTGAGAAGATTATACAATCTTGTATGGTGGGCATCTTGCCTGTCCTGGCGCTCAGATAAACTAGAGAGCTTATGCCATCAGCATTAATTGCATATTTGTAAATTTACAAGTTCTTAAAATTTATTTTTGAGATAATTATATGGATGACCAAGAAGCACTACAGCAAACTCTCAACCGCGCTCGCCGCGCTCTTCAGATATTAGAGGAGCAAAAGGCTGGTTATGGGATTCGAGTTCCAGTAGATTTTCAAATTGAAATAGAAGAAAAACAAAAGGAAGTATATAGTTTAGAAGCGCGATTGAATAAATTACAGGAAAATTTCCTGACAAATGCGCCTAATAATCTGCCAAGCTATAATCAACAATCTTCAACACATCAGCTACCAGCAAACCAGCAAAAGGAAGTATTTATTTCCTACACTTGGCGAGATAATCACAGCCCATTATTTGTCGAACAACTAGAGAAAGCATTTCAGGAGAAAAGCATTAAGATTATTCGAGATAAAGGTGAAATTGCTTACAAAGAAAGATTCCAACAATTTATGCAGCGATTGAGTCGTGGCAAATGCGTAATCTTGGTAATCAGCGACCAATATTTAAAATCCGAAAATTGTATGTATGAATTAGTGGAAATTGCCAAAAAAGGAAACCTTTATCATCGAATTTTCCCCATAGTTTTAGCAGATGCCAAAATTTATAAAGCTATTGAAAGAATTAAATATGTTGAGTATTGGGAAAATAAAATTAAAGAGTTAAATGACGCTATGGGAAAAGTTAACGCTGCTAATTTGCAGGGTTTTCGAGAAGAGATTGATCTATATACAGAAATTCGCTCTATGTTTGCTAATCTCACAAACCTGCTGAGAGATATGAATACGCTGACACAAGATATTCATATACAATCAGATTTTGAGGCATTATTCAAAGCAATTGAAAAAAGTTTAGATGAGTAAGAGGATGTCTGAGAAGTATTAAATATTTCACCAGATCCCCTTGAAACTCCTCTTAAAAAGCTATCGTGTACACACAAGTCGAAATTGTTATGTTGAAGCTATTCCCGCCTAGAACTAAAGTTCCAGGCTTATAGCCAAAGTCTACTGAAGTAGACTGAAATAAAATTTTTGTTGAGTCCTCTTGAGAGGACTTGCGCTATGAGACTCGGAATTTATTCCGAGGCGGGACAGATGCACCACACGAAGATTTTTGTGTACACCTTAGCCTTAAAAGGGGGAAAAACTTCTCAAAGTCCCCCTTTTTAAGAGGGATTTAGGGGGATCTAAAACTTTTTGCTATCAATAAGAAGACTACATATTTTTTATTTGCAATTTCCTTAGATTTCTTTTTATGAAATCCTATGGATAATCAAGAAGCACTACAACGAACTCTCAACCGCGCCCGTCGCGCCCTCCAAATATTAGAAGAAGAAAAAGCCGGTTATGGGCTTCGAGTTCCCGTAGATTTGCAGATTGAATTTGAGGAAAAACAAAAGGAAGTCTCTAGTCTAGAGGCACGATTAAGCCAGTTACAAGGACAGCACTTAGCAAATGTCCCTGATAACCTGCCCCGGTATAATGATGTATTTGTCGGACGCAAACAAGAAATCGCCCGTTGTTTAGAAGCACTCTCACCAGAAGAACGGGGTTGGGGTGTGACAATTGACGGTATTGGCGGTATGGGCAAAACAGCATTGGCACTAGAGGTGGCGCACCTTGCCCGTAAGCAAGCGATGTTTGATGCTTACCTGTTTGCTTCTGCGAAGACTACCTGGCTTTCACCTGAAGGAGTACGGGAAGAAACCCTCTCTTTGTCTTCCCTCGATAGCTTTTGCCGGGAATTTGCTAAGGGTTTGGGACTGGCAGATATTGTCAAGATGACTAATGCCGAAGAACGCCGCCGCGCCTTGTTAGAAGCCCTGCGGGGACGGCGCACTCTTTTGATTTGGGACAACTTGGAAACACTGAACGTCCAAGAAAGGGACATGATTGCTGAGTTTCTGCGGAAGTTGACCACTCCCAACAAAGCCATCATCACCAGCCGCCGCCGCACTGGAGAAAGTGCCGTCACCATCCGCTTAGACCGTCTCTCTGAGGCAGAAGCTTTAGAGTTAATGAGAGAGAAGGGAAGGAAAAACCGCAGGCTAGAGCGGGAACTAAACGCCACGAAGCCAGAAACATTAACTGCCTTATATGAAGCAGCTGGTGGCAACCCCCTCGCCTTGGATTGGACATTGGGACAGGTGGCACACAAAGGCTGCTCTATTAGTGTTGCCTTAGAGCGGTTGCGGAATGCTGCAAACTCTCCTGATCTCTATGGGTTTCTGTTTGCCGATGCCGCGCAAATTCTTCATCAAAATGATCGCACAGTACTGTCTGCCTTGGTTGTCTTCCTGACACCAGCAAAAACCGCAGCCCTAACAGATGCTACAGGCTTAGTCTTCAACGAAGTCCAAGTTTCTCTAGAGCGGTTAGTCACTATATCATTAGTAAATGACTAAGTACAGCTTTGC
>JAGKSW010000242.1 GCA_018993265.1 Nostoc sp. TH1S01 | reverse complement strand
GCCAGTTGCGTAAGTCCTGATTTTCATGTAGCCACAGCATATAACTAATAGCACTTCGGAGTGCATCTTCTAAATTGTATGTGCAAACTTCCAGGGCATTTTGGACTTCTTCGTTTGAGAAATTAACACCCAGAGTGGCTAATGCTCGTTCGTATATTCTGAATATTTCGTACTCAATCGAGTCTTGTTCCCAGAACCACACACCCCTTATATATCCTGTCAATTAATGGAAGCAACTGTTGCTCTATTAGTTTAATTATGAATATTCAAGGCTGCTTTTTCCTCTATCTCATTTACAAATTTTTTGAAGTGGTTAACACAGTTTCTTTCTCCAGACGAGTTTGTAAATCCATAATCAAATTATCGCCATTTCGTCGTGCTTCCCATGAACCAGAATAACGGGAACCAATATTCCACTTACCTTGAATATAATCTTCGTTCTGGGAGATTCTGCCTGTGTAAGTAACTGGTGCGTTTGAGGTTACTAAATAACGCTTTACGAAGCTGAGACTACGCCCAATGACCTCACCATTAACCGTTGCTTCTCCTAAATAGTTATCATCTAGGATAGAACCTGTCAAAGCATTTCCGCTCTGCACAAAAGCTGCTTCAAATCTTGTTGGCATTTCATCTTGCCAATAGGTTCCAAGCCAATTACCGCTGATATCTGCCATATTGTTTTCTATCACTTTTACTTATTTTATATCTGTAAAAAACTATGGCTAAAAAAAAATTGCTCAACAATGAAATTTTCACTATAGATAATATTCTTTCACCACAAGAGTGTGCTGAATATATAAATTTAACCGAAAATATCGGTTATACAGATGCTCCCATTAGTACTATCAGAGGCTTTGAAATGCGTCCTGATATCCGTAATAATCAGCGCGTTATCCTTGACGATACTCAACGAGCTTTTGATTTATGGCAGCGAGTCTCAAATTACATTCCTAGTAGTTCACCAACCCAAAATTGCAGTGTAGGTCGAGCAGGGGAAGCGGGGGTAGCAGGGGGAGCAGGGGGAGAAAATTCTTCCCTCCCCAGCCCCCCAGCTTCCCCAGCCCCCCCTGCCTGCCACCATACAAAGTTTGCTTGGCAGAGTACTAGTATTATTGGCAGATGGCAAGCAGTAGGTCTAAATGAGCGTTTTCGGTTCTATCGCTACAATCCAGGACAAAGATTTGCGATTCATCATGATGGTTCCTATCGCCGACCTAATGGTGAAGAAAGCTTACTGACTTTCATGATTTATCTCAATGATGGTTTTGAAGGTGGTGAAACCCGCTTTCATTTTTATAGTCGATTCGCAGAAAATTTGCCCTCAATTGCTGTAGTTCCAGTCACAGGTACAGCTTTGTGTTTTGTTCATGACTTAGTACATGAAGGCACTGCTGTGATCCAAGGGCGAAAGTATGTTTTACGCTCAGATGTCATGTACCGTCAACACTCAAAGATTTTATAAAAATCTGAGAAACTGCTGTTGAGTTAAATTGATTTTGCGGTAAGCTTTTGTGGTTAACAAGTGATTTATGAGCCTCATCAGCAGAAACTACTGTTATGAGTCAGGATGTCTATCCACCAAACTGGAAACAAATTGCCATAGCACTCAAAGATGCTTGTAATTGGTGCTGTACTAAATGCGGTCGCTTATGCTTGCGTCCCGATGAAAAAGCACCCCATTTAACCCACTCCCAACGCAAAGCCTACACTTTGCAAGTACATCATTGGAATCGAGATCCGTCTGATAATCGCCACGAAAACTTAGTCTGCTTATGCAGTGGCTGTCACCTTTATTATCATCGCTTTGGGCGTGGCAATGTTTCTCCTGGGCAGTTGTCATTATTTTAGTCTTGCAAAAAGATTAAATCACCCCAGCAACCCCAATAATATCTTGAACAATATTTCAAGCTGCTCCGGCACTATGTATAAATTTAAATCCTCGTAAATTAAATTCTCTGGCTGCTGGAGAAAACCAAATTTCCAGATATTACCAATTGTTACAGCACCATAAATTTTGGTTGCTTCCGACTCATTAATTTGTGCCAATGCGATCAACTCTACAGCTAATTGAGTAAAACCTCTAGTCAAGTCAGCATTTTTAGCTTCCACTACCAATAGTTGTTTGCTGTTTCTGATGTAGTAGTCTAATGTCCCTTTTAAGTACTCACTAGCATTCACTGGATACTCAATGTTCAGCTTAGTTTGGTAATAATCGCACACTTCAAATAATATTGGAGCGATCGCGGCTTGTTTCCTAGCATCCTCTGTCAACAAACTAGTTAGCCGCAGATTTCTGTTGATAGTTGTATTTAACTGCTCAAAGCTACTTGGGAGGTTCTCAACAACAGGTAATTCTAATTTTTGACTAATATAATTGTAGTTAAGCTCTTTTAATATCTCTTCTACTGGAAAAGACATTTGGAAGTAATTACTAAAAGTGTAGCTTTGTCCTGGTTGTAATATTTTAGTCATATCAAAACTCCCCAATGTGTGAATTTTAACCTCTGCAAGATTTCAGTTCTCAAAGACAGGAAATAGTGGCAAAAACAATCTGATTGAAAGCTATACCTAACACTGACTGGAGGATAGTTTTTATTTTTCTAATGTGGCAAGCATATTAGAAAAGGTCAATTTATACTTATTATTTAAACAAATAAAACTCAAACACCTGATGCCCAGCAAAACAATTCAAGTCAAAGAGTACACAGTCCGAGCGCACAAACGTCAGATACACACGCGCGTTTTTAACTTCGTCTGTAAGCAGTGCGATCAATCGACCTCTCGTGAGACTTATGGCCCACGTCCCCTGTACTGCGAAACCTGTCGTCCTCCAGGGCCTCCTAAGAAGTCTTCTGTTGCTGCACCTGCTAAGAAGGGTAAGCCCAGGGCTAAGGTTTATAAGAGCGACGTGGATTTTCAAAAGTCTTCGTGAGCGATCGCTGAGTATAAGCAAAATAATGCACTACAAGAGCAAGCAGCCGTACTACCAGAAATGATGCGTCCGGTCATTTTGACTGCGCCAATCCCCCAACTGTCTGAGGTATTAGCTGCTCTGGCAGTAAATGTGCAATTTGATTGTATCATGGGACGAAATGCCTTAATGTCAGAGCCTAACAAATTACAAGCAGCCCAAATCTTAGCTCAACTAATACCGCTAGGAGGAAAGCTCGTATTGGCAGAGACTGTACCACGATATACTCAACGGCTATATCGCTTACTGCCAGCAAACGCATTAAATAAAAAGTTGTATGAGCGATTAGTTGATGCAGAAGAAGCAATGTACGCTAATCAATCAGACACCATGCTCAATTGGGATGCTGATGACTTACGTGATGCTTTTGCATCAACAGGGTTAGCATTAGAAATGGTAGTTGAGCAAAATTCAACGCAAATGCACATTAGTAGTGCTTTTTTGGAGCGTTTGTTTGCTACTAAGGGTACTCGACCGAGTTATGTACAACGTTTGGGAGAGAACCTTACGTTAAAAGAGTTAGAAAGGCTCAAAGTTACTTTCACCCAGTACTTGCTGAACCAGACAATTGATTGGCAAAGTGCAATCGCTTTTCTCAAGGCTCAACAATCCTTCAATTTTAAGTAAAAGATAAATAGTTCAAAACATATAATCTGCTGAAAGAGTATTTTAAAGCTATGTGAGAAAATTTTTGTTAAAAGGCAGATATTTAGATAGAGCAGAAAACTTAAGTATAATTTTTAATAAAAAATACCGTTTCCTAGGTTTGCGTTATTATCTAACCAAAACGTTTTGGTTAATAACTACTGCTATTGCCTTTTTTTTAATTAGTGATAATATCAAACGAACTATATGCTTTGGTTAGTTAACCTATGCCAATAATAAAAGTTCTTATGAGAAAACTTTGGCTACCTAATCTAACTCCAAAATGGTTGTGTGGGAACTAATTTAATCATTGCAGCGTGAGAATTGCTTATATGGCAAAATCCAGATCAACAAAAGTTATTACGAAACCTGAAAAATTACCCAAAATTGTGGCGTTTGCTAATCAAAAGGGTGGAGCAGGTAAATCAACAGGTGCTGTTCATGCTGCCGATTGGTTTACTCAAATGGGACGCTCTACAGTATTAGTTGATGCAGATGGGCAAGAAAGCTCATCTAATTGGTTAAAAGATTTGAATTTACCTTGCAAGGTGATCAGCGATCCAGAAATTTTGTTTGATGAGCTACCAAAGTTAGCGGAATCTTACGATGTAGTAATCGTTGATGGGCCAGGCAACGCTAGTGAGATAACAAAAGCAATCTTAATTCGCTCCAATCTAGTGCTAATTCCTTGTAGGGATTCCATGATTGACCTAGCAAGTACGGGTAAAATTGTACAGTTTGTACGTCAAGCGAAAGAAATTAGAGGAGGACTCCCGATTTCAGCACTTTATCTTAATGCAGTTAAAGACAATACTATTTTGTTACGAGAGGCTAGAGAAGCGTTGCAAAGTGGTTTTATACCGTTGCTAAATGCTACGCTTCCAGATCGCCAGTGTATTAAAGATGCGCCTGGGCAAGGTAGTACAGTCTTTCGTATGAAAGGAGAAGCCCCTAAAGCAGCCGCACAAGCTTATATCAAAATTCTTACAGAAGCTTTACAGCTATTTGAATCTGAATCATGAATCGACGAAAACTTAAAGATAACATTGCCAATAATGAAGAACTGAGCTTTGTGTTTGGTAAAACTACTACTCAGGAAATTATCAAAACAACAAAAGAAACTAAAGAAGAGATTTTATATGCCGAAGATATTGTTTGTACATTTACCTTTATTCCAGATGGTAAACCAGTCCGCCATTATTACGATCCTGAAGAATTACAAAAATGGGCATTAAACGATATTCAGCCTAATGGAATTCGTTCTCCTCTGTGGGTTCGTCCTCATCCCAACCAACCTGGTAAGTATGAATTAGTCGCCGGACTTCGGCGACTAAAAGCAGCAGCAGTTGTAAAATTAGAAACTGTCCCTGTTAAGGTTTTTGATTGGGATGACCAGACTGCTTTTCACGCTGCAATATCAGAGCCTCTCACTAGCGCGGCGACGCACTAGCAAAATATAGAAGAAACACAGTCTAGCCAAAGTTTTAAAGCGAATAAATCTTACACTTGAGTAGTACCATGACAGCAAAAACCGTCTTATCAATGGTGCATTATTCGCCCGAATGTGAGCC
>JAGKSW010000241.1 GCA_018993265.1 Nostoc sp. TH1S01 | reverse complement strand
CTCTGTTACCTGAATCCTTACTATTTTTCTCGCTAAAGCACTCGTATCCTTTGCTATTTCTTGTGGACTAGAAATAGCTTCCACCGTAATAGTTTTGTTAAAAGGAATGCCATTTCCAGAGTTATCATTTCTGTTAAAAGTGACGAGTGTTGCGACTAAATCAACTTCCCATCTACCATCTCTAATTTTGCGCGGTTCTGAGACAAATCGAGGAATTAGAGAAACTTGTTGTTCACCGTTAAATATGCCTGTTGGTGTTAAGCTGGCAAGTTTCTTTAAAAAAGCAGCCCGAAAACCTTGATTTTCACTCAGAGCAAAAGCCGCGTCATAAGCTTTAGAAGCTACTTTGGTATTTCCTCTTCCCAGATTTCCAACTTCTACGCCGATATCTGGTTTTGTAACAGGTTCTCCTTTCTCATTAAAAGTTTGTACAAGCCCATCCCAATTGAACATCCTGATAAAAGTATCAGACACAAATTTCTTGATAACTTCCTCAGAACGTTCTGATGGTTCCACTGCTCTGGCAAGAATTGTGTTCCCATTTGTTAGTTGTACCAAAGCCAATTGCTTTTGGCTTAATGTGCGAATAGCCCCATAATTTACAAATTGTAATAACAGGGAAATCACTGCCATTGAACACCCGGCTAGAGAAATTATTCCGACTCTAGTTGGAACTGACTTGCTGTAACTTAAAAGTTGTAAAGGCTCGGCTTTTTCTTTTTTTTTTGTAAACATTGCTCATACCAATTCACTAAAATAATGAAACAGATGTAAACACTCAAAGCTTTGACTAATTAGGCTTTTTAAATTGCGAATTGCGTTAGCGCAGCGGTAGCGAGTCCGCGAGCGTCATTGCGAATTGCGAATTGATTTGACCTCTATTTTTTAGCAGCTAAACTAGCTCCTTTTGTCACAATTGCTTTACTAGCATCAATTACGATACTGGTGTAAATTTCAGATGCTTTATTAATTTGCTGCCACAAAGCTAATCCGCCACCCGCAGCCAAACCAGCAGACAGAAATGGAGCCATGATGCCTATAGTGAACAGAAAGAATAGGGGTTGGTCGGCGCTCGAAGTCGCCATTACCTGTCCCGCAAATCCAATCATGATGTTAAAGGAAAGCTTACCTATTCCCACTGAGAAATATCCAGTCAACCAAGCAAAAATAGCTTTACTTCCGTAAGGAAGTAACGACCCGCCCACTGCCAACGGGCCAAGGTATGCTGTTAAGAGCATTGTTAATTCAATACTCCACTGGTATGCCCCATTTAGTCCTAATAAAACTATTGAAACAATCTCAATTATCCGTGAACCAATATAGGCGCTAAATGGCGATAGTAATACCTGAAGCGGGTTTGCTCTATTATTAATTGCATCTATGGGAGCTTGAATAATTCTATCTAGAGTTTGAATAAAAGAGGCAAACGGCGCTGCCCACGTCCCGGCTCCAGGAGCCTCCCTAAAGTATTCAGGGTATTGGTTTGTCAGCCTAGCTCTGGCAGACTGCAAACATCTAATCGATTCTTCAGGTGTCAGCGACGAGGTTTTGCAGTTTTGAATTTCATTACCAATTGCGCTGCGAACTGCTACAACTCCTGTCGCTCTTTGATAAGCTCCTGCTAAATTAGTTCCCGCCGCTGCCTGCTCTAAAACAATAGTGTTTGTATTGTTTATGTAATTTCTAATAGCAATTGTGCCTTGTCCTAGCACTTGCCCTCTATTGGCTAACAAGACAATAACTATCAACACCCAAATAAAGTCTGTGTAAGGCTTTTGTTCTTCTCCGTTCAACATCTGCTTAGTCCATTTGACCATAAAAAACACAAATGTTGCCACAGCAAATAATACGCCTACATTACAAAGTGCCGCATATAATTCTCCTGTTGCAACTTCTTGCCAAAGCTCATCAAAACCTTGGGCGAAGGCTTGTGCTGCTTGTGCTGCTTGCTCAATTAAGTCGCCACCAGCAAACTGGGATTGGGCAAATAAATAATGGATGATCAGCATATTAATATCACTAATTCACACACTTAGTCATGCAAAATTCAAAATTGTTTTTTGAATTTTGCATTTTGAATTTTGAATTTATTTTTCGATGTACGTAGGATCTAATCGAGACATACCTACCAATTCATGAACCAAAGAAGTTGTGCCTGTGTTCACAAGTTGCTCATTGGCTTTTTGAGCAGCTAAATTATCAGCTACTTGAGTCAGTAGCATATTTGAATGTACTGTGTCGTATCGTTGTTGCAGGGAATCAGTACGTTGGTTTGACAACATCCCGACAATTAGGGCATTTTGATTTGCAATCACCTTCAAGATATTTTGAGAAGCATCCATTCCTTGGGCTTCATCAGCAAGATTTTGAGCATCTTGAGCAACTTGCAAGTTATCATCAACTTTAACTTTTGTTTCCTCCTGTCCCTCTTTTCCTAACGCTTGAGAAATTTTTAATTTGGCGATCGCTCTTTGTATAGCTTCACCTTTTGCTTGTGCTATTGGTAGTGATTCTTCATCAGCAGTTTTATTTTTGAAATCTTCACCTGCTGCAACCGGATCTGGCTCACCCATATCGCCTACAGAGTCTTGAGTTGAATCCTCTGCATCTTCTCCTTGCTCCCCCCAAGCTTCTCTAATTTTGCTAATCAGATTAATAATGTTTTGGAGATTAATGTTTGGTAAATTAATATTTTCCCATCCTTGATCAATCTGTAAACCATAGCTTGGTGCTACTAGGAAAAAAGTACTGCTTATAGTTAAAGTAATAGCTGTGATTGCTATGATTTTTTTAGAGGGAATTTTCATGCTACACCTTCTATTGATTGTTCTAGTACTCTGCCAAGGGAACTTTGCGTGGTGGCAGGCTGGGGAGGCTGGGGAAGCTGGGGGGCTGGGGAGGAAAGAGTTTTCTCCCCTCGCTCCCCCTGCCACCTCTGCTCAAGAAAGCTCGACCTACACGGCAAATTTGGGTTGGTGAACTACTAGAGATTTGAGCAGTTGTTGAGCTTCTAAAGAAAGTTCCTCTTCCCGGATCATTCTGATGTAATCTTCAGAAAACTTAACTAACCCTAACAAGGGATTATTTTGGTATTTTTTGAGAAACAAAGTGCGTAATTCTTGTTCGTAGGGATTGTTGGCTACTGCTGCTAATAAACAGTAAGCCGGATAATAACGGCAGAAAGTCAGTTTGCCATTATCATCTAATAACCACTGAGAATAAATACCCTCCTTTTTGGGATAAAAAGCTTCTGTGCTGTTGACCCTGATAATTTCATGAGGATATTTGAATCTCTCGATAAATGGGTCAACTGCTGATGTTTGAATTCTGCCAACTAAGCGTGTAGTGATGTTGGCGAAAATCTTGGCTGCTGCTTTCGATTGGTAAATACTTTCTGGTTCTTGTGCTGACAAAATTACACGTATACCTGCTTTTGCACCATTCGCGCATAACCGCCCAATCAGTTCAGCAATTGAATCAAACTGAAATAAAATTGGTGCTTCATCCAAAAAGAAAATACTGGCTTTTGATGAGAGTGCGCGACGTAATGCCGCCGCATAAGCACTAAGGGCTAATATTGCTGCATCTGCTTCACTTGATAAATTTCTTAGAGCAAATACTAATAATTTGGCATCAGTTTTAAAAGAAGAAGGACGAGAAATTGATTGCCCGACTCTGGTAGTTAACCAATAGTTCAATCTCAAACGAATTTGCTCTAGTGCCTCTAATATTTCTCGGCTGTTACTCGCAATTGAATCTAATTTAATAAAAGCAGGCGAACAATACTGATAAAAATCATGTAATGTGGGGGTATCTTCCCAAGCTTTTGTCCCTACTCCGGCTTCTAATGCTGCTTTATAGCGGAGTTTAATCTCATCATCATTAAAGAAACTCTTTAATGTTAAAGCCACGATTGATTCAATATTTGTCACCATCGAAGGACTCACACCAATCATGCTTGTGCCGATGATCATCGTCATTAGGGTTGATTTGAGAAATTCTTTAAAATCGTTTAATCTCTCTCCAATCAGTTCGGCATTCATTCCCCGCAAATCAGGCAATTCAAATAGATTGTTTGATTCTTTTGAAATGTCAAAGTAAGCCCCATCTTCACCCATTAGCTTTGTGTAATCAGTAAAGGTTGATGTCCCGTCTGGTTTTGGGTAATCTAGGGCTACCACTGGAATATCTTGGGCGAGTGCTGGCGTGAGAATACCAGCCACTAGCACAGATTTTCCTGAACGAGTCGCCCCAAAGACTGCAAGGTTTTTGTGACTTTGGTACAAATCCAGGTGTACAGGAGTTCCGCCCTCCGAGGCAATCAATTCAAACCCACAGCGATCTCCTGTAGCTGTACGAATCAGTGGCATCAGACCTGGAGCCTCAGAACTAAAATAAGGTAGTCGTCGGTTGAATGGCTTTGTTAGCAGTGGCTCCCACACAAAAGGACAACACTGCAACCATACCTTCCAGGCGAATTCAGTTTCTCTGTCAACCACGGCTGGACGCAGGAAATAGCTACCCAGATAGCGACAAGCTTCATCTAATTCTCTGGTCGATTTCCGATGTACGAGAAAGACGACAGCACTATGCACAACTACATTACCTTTGTAAATTGTCTTTTGTGCTTCTACTGCTGACTCAATATTCATCCCTGCTTTTACATCTATACTGCCTTTCTCACTTGATAAAGTTGTACTCGTAATTGATTGCTTTGTTAACCGTTGCAAGTTCGTTTTAGTAATACCTTGGTTTGCTTTTGTTAACTGACAAAAAATCTCTGTATCAAAAATACTGTCCCTGGAAATAAGTTCCCATAGATATCGCAACTGAGCTTGTTCATCAACCCACCCCCCTGGTTTTTGGCTGAAGTTGAGCGCCCCTATATATTTATCTTGAATCTTGACCCATTTGCGATCAAAAAAAGGTACAGATTCTTCATTTTCTAGAAGATGATGCCGAATGTGAAAATCACTTGTCTGGGTTTCAACTAATCCATTATTCTCACTCACTGTTAAGGGGTTTGGGATGGCTGGAGGTTGAGATAGATTGAATTTCTGCCAAATTACTTCCCATATTTCAGATGCACTTAAAGTCCTAATTCCTAATTTCATTTTGTTGCCGAGTATTGATTCCCACAATAAAAATCCATCATCAAATGAATTCTTGAGGATATTTTCAATTCTGGTATTGTTAAACCCATGAATTTCTCCCGTAAACTTATACCAGCCTTTTTCTAGTTTTCTGAGAATAGCTTCAATAAAATCTGAGCTTTTACTATCATTTTCTGATACGGTATAAGTACACCATAATCTTAAGAATTTATTTTTGCGAATCCCTAGCTTAGTTAGCTCTTTACTCCTTAATCTTTCACTGCGAATCAATAATTTAAGTTGGTTGATTTTGCATTTATCTTCTATCCTCCTTAATTCTTGTTGTCGAGCATAATCTGAAGTGAATGACCCTAAATGAATAGTCAAAGATTCTGCTTCAGGAATCTCTTTCAATCCTCCTTCTATCCCCTCAAATATCGGAAGTATTTGCTCAACAGCTAAATTTGAATGAATGCCTAAGCAGTCAAAGCAGAACTTAATTTGAATATCTTCTTTTCTTTTTAATATTAACGCTCCGATTCCTTTTCTCCCTCCTAAATTTAAATCGCATATCCCTGCTAAATGAATAATATCCTCAAAAGGCGTTATCGTTTTTACTACGCTAATTTGTTCAGCTTCTAAAGATTGCTTCCCTAGTTTTTCGCTCTTTTTCGACTTAGTTTTCATCTAATTTCTTTAAAGCTTTATGAGGCATATAGCCTCTGGTAACACGAGGTACACTGACAAATTTACCGAAGAAATTTCTATTAGAAGACAAAACCCACCAAGTCGCCCATCCCCAGGCAATACTTAATCCTGTTCCTAACCAACTTACTTTGAACGTGTAGTTCAGTATTAATACGTTGAGGATGGCAATCGCTGACCAAGGAAATATTTGATCTGCTGGAAACGGGCCTAGTCTGGGTCTGTCTCCTAAGATTCTATTTACATTTCTAAATTGTGGCTGATTTCTCATTATTTATTAATTTAATGAAAAATTGCTTTCAGTTAGTAATATAATTGTGAGGAAAATATTTCCCTCACAATTACACTTTTATTAACCTCCCGCAGCCCCAACATTTTGTCCAACAATTAATCCTGTCACTAAGTCAGCTACAAAAACTGCCAGCACAATAATTAGTGGAGTTCTTGCTAAATTTTGCCAGTCTTCATCATTTCGGGCTGCTTGAATTACCCGCACTATACTAATTCCTAAATACAGCAAAAATAACCCTCGCAAAACGTTGAAAAATAGTACAATTACGGCTTGGGTTTGAGCATTGCCTTGATTTCCAAAAATTCCAGTCATCCATGTCTGAGCATTATTAAAAAACTGAGCCTGGGCTGGAGCATTCGCAAAATCCAATACAAAAACGACGGCTAAAATCGCAAACAACACCGCATACAGATTCACTCCATACTTGCGTTGTCTTTTTTCAAAATTAGTCAATAAAGCTTGTGTCTGCTTGGGCAGCGCCACCGCTATTGCTCCCGTAATCATCAATCCGCCTAACAAAATGTCGTGGACTGACATTTCTACAATCATCAGCACACCTGTTATTCCCATCAGGGCGATTGTGCTGTTTTTCATGATTTTGTTATTTTTCTGAGTTGGAAGTAATTCTGTATTAGCTAAATCTTGGTAAGTACGCATTTGTCTTAACTTGAATAATTTTTGCTTTCGCTTGGGTTGTTTCCCAGTTACCTAGACATTATTCAAGTCTTTTTTTCAAAAATAAATAGCCGAAATCTCGATAAATTCATCATACTTTTGGCGTTTTTAGCTGCTCATCCTCGCCTAAAGTACGAGAAAAAAATCATTCTTTTGGTGATTGTAGTTTTGCAGTGGAATTTGTGAGCGTTTTATCGTTTACCATTAGCTCCTGGATATAAACCTCCTGATTGCGGTTACACTTTACAGCAACATTTGGAACAAAAAGCAGTTTCTCAAAATTAAGCTTTAGGCGATCGCTGTGTCGTTTTTGCTGACATCTATCGGCATAGCCTTAGTTAATTCTGAGCAGAATTTCCTAATACCCAAACATTTTCACTTTCATAAAAATCTCCACGCTGCTCTAAGCTAAAACCACCCAGCAATAATCCCAACCATACCTCTACCATCGGCATTTTCAATTTCTGTTGTAGTAAGGTCAGCGTTATTTCACTTTTAGTCTGTCCAAGATAGTGAGCGATCGCATCTGTCCATTTTTGTACATCCTCATCCCCCGCCAACCGATGAACATCTTCTACAGTCTGAATCTCCAACATTGTCAAGATATTCTCTTTCTCCACAGGTGCGGCTACCGAATCGAACTGACTCACCCGATGAGTAAACGAGTGCGACCCATGCGGTCTAAACGTCTGCGCTGGCGGTTCTTCGATTAAGTCATCCAAATCTAGTTGCATCGTTGTTCTTACCAACCCAGCAAATAGATCCGTCCCGATCACTGGCCCCTCCGTATCATTAAGAGCGCGTACATCTTCTAGCAATAACCCAGCACGCGACAGGAGAATATCTGCGATTTGATAAAACGCTGCCGCCGCCGTTGATAACTGCGCTTCGGTTGGTAAATCCTCTAGTTCCTTATCCAGACATTCCCACACTGGCGCTAGTGTTGATGTCGGTGGGGCGGCTGATATCTCTTCTAAAATTTCCCAAATAGTTAGCTGACGATACGTGTTCATCTCTATGATTCAGGGTGCAGGGGGCAAGGTCTGACTGGACAATGAGTCGGGCTGATCTCAAACATATCCTTATATTGATACAACGAAATACCATATTGTTTGGCAAATGCTTGCAACACCTGGTCTGTATAAGCGCGTATCTTGCCAGCCGTCAATCCAAAGCAGTGGGGTGGATACCAATTCGCAATTGTCAGTTCGCAATTCACAATTATCCGAACTGCGCTCTTGCAATTGCGTTAGCGCAGCGTTAGCGAGTCCGCGAGCGTCATTGCGAAGTGTTGTGGCCCGTTGCTGTTGTCGGTGAGCGATAACTTGTAATGCAAAATCTAACTCTGGCTTAGAAAGTGAAAATAGTTTAACCTGCATTCCGCGTGGCCCAGATTTGCGAAAAACTAAACTTAGTCCCAACTGCGCGACTAGGGTGGCCAACAACCAAATCGGTTGACAATCAGGCGGGACAGTAAACCCCAAAATTGCTTTAATGTGAGCAGCGCATTCTTTAGCTTTGTGGGTCATAAGTAATAGCCCACATTCCGCACTTCAA
>JAGKSW010000078.1 GCA_018993265.1 Nostoc sp. TH1S01 | reverse complement strand
CTCTGTTCCCTGAATCCTTACGATAAATCTATAAATCCTGAGTAATTCTCCTACTGATAAATATTCAAATTTTCATCAATTAAAACCCTCCAGATATTTGGAGGGTTATTTTTATAAATTTACTTACAACCTAAAGACTCACGCGTATCTACACCTGTTTTAGTGTTGACACCACTAGCTTTAGCACAGAGTTTTTTCACCTGTGTCCCATCTAAAACGGCATTAGTGAAATCTGCACCTGTAATCTCAACATTATCAAAGGTCGATCGCAGCATCATCGCATCTGTCAAAATTGCATCAGTTAAATCAGCGTTTTTGAATTTGGCTAAGTAAGCTATACCTTCACTAAAATCTATACCATGCAGATTTACACCTTCCAGGACAGTACCGTTAAACACCCCTCCGCGTAAGTCAGCATTGCTAAAGTTAGCATTCTCTAAATCAACATTGGTAAATTCTCTACCAATTAAACTTTGGCCAGAAAAATCCTTTGCTATCAATTCATCCCCAGCCGAACGGGTAATACTCGAAGAACTAGCAGCCTCCGCCGATAAGGGGAATAAAAATAAAGCCATTGCTAAAACAACACTAGCTAGTATGCGCCAATATTTCATAACTTATTCTTAACAAATCTCAACACTCCTACAAATAACATTACTAGGGAATGGGGAGTAGCTGACAAGTGTAATGCGATCGCCGAAATGGTAATTTAATTGCTGGACGACAAAAATATCTGATCACGTCCTGCGGCTTTAGCTTGGTACAAAGCACTATCAGCAGAACGATACAGCGTTTGCACATCATGACCATCTTTAGGAAACTCAGCCACTCCACCACTGATGGTTACATTAAAATTTTTTTGATTGCTAGTTGTAAATTCTATACGACGCAGAATATCTAAGAAATCATTCAATCGCTTCAGCACCTGTTGTTGGGTAATACCGTACAATCCAACGACAAATTCTTCCCCACCCCAACGCGCTACCACATCTTCCTGACGGAATGATTGTTTTAAGAGTTTTCCTAATTGGCTTAAAACTTGATCTCCTGCATCATGACCATACTGGTCGTTAATATATTTAAAACGGTCTAAGTCTAAAACAGCAAAATAAAATGGTTGATTTTGGCGTTCTGCAAGATGCAGCAATCTGTTAAGTTCTTGCACAGATTTGCGCCGATTGGTAATTCCAGTTAAAGCATCAATTTCTGCAAACTTGCGGATAATTTGGCTGCGTTCTAAACGACAAAGAACACGCGCTAATAATTCTGGTTCGACAATTGGCTTGGTAACGTAATCATCAGCACCAGCCGCAAATACGCTTTGCACTATCTGCATATCTCTGTGCGCTGAGAGAAATAATACAGGCAAATTGCTCCAACGCGGATCATTTCTGACAACTTGACACAAATCAATTCCGCTGAATTTGGGCATTTCCAAATCTAAAATCAGCATATCTGGTATAAATTGTTCTAATGTATCCCAGAAATATTGCGGGTCATCTAGCAAAGTCAGTGTGAATCCCCAAGGCTGGAGAATGGTACGTAAAATATCCAGGGTTTGCAGGTCATCATCAACAATTAACAATCGATATTTTTGATTGAGATAAGGTGGTTTAATACCTGACTGTGGCGGAATTAATGTCGGGTTTTGCTCTAATATATTTTTTAATTCCATTAGCAGGGTTCGGATTTGTTCTGCTTGGATTTTATTGAGTTTTTCTGGCAATTTTAAGATTGTTTCAATGTTTTGACATAACCGAGTTGCATTATCAAAACCAAAACTTCCCAAGGAACCAGCTAAAGTATGAGCCTGTTGTTGTGCTTGCTGGCGCAAGTCTTCAGTTAAGGTATTTGTTAACAAAGATTGAGCAGCTTGCTCAATGATTGCCAGGCGATCGCTATATTGGTATTGATAACGCTGCCAAATTCCCGCAAGTTGAGCAGTTATTTGCTGTTTTAGTTGAGAATTAATTGAATTTTCCTGATCTGCTTTTGTGCTATGTTTTGGCTTCTCTGTTTCAATTATTTTGTTGACATTACCTCTGTCTAGTTCTTGCGTATTCAGACGATAACCACATCCATAGACTGTTTCAATCAAATCAGCCTTTGCTCCAGCTTTCTTAAGTTTAGAACGCAAACTTCTGATGTGAGAGCGTACCGTATTTTCGGAAGGAATTTCATCAAAAGACCATAAATGCTCTAGCAGTGAACTTTGACTAAATATGCGCCGACTATTACGTAATAAAAGTTCTAGTAGCGCATATTCCTTAGCCGTCAGCGGCAAAATTTTTCCTGCATAAGTAATTTGACAGGAACTCGGATCAAGACGTAAAGCTCCAAATTCAATGAGCAGTGTAGTGCTAATCATCCCTCGACGCAATAATGCTCGGATTCTTGCTAATAATTCCTCTAAGTTAAATGGCTTAATTACATAATCATCTGCTCCTGCATCTAACCCAGCAATTGATTGAGTACTGTTATCTACCTCTATTAGTAATAAAACTGGAATACAACAACCTTGATTACGTAGCTGTTTGCAAATACTTATACCGTCAATTATCGGCAAACTGACACCCAGAACAATCAAATTGTAGGTAGTGGCTAAAGCCAGTTCTAAACCACTTTTACCGTCGGTAGCAACCTCCACTAAATAATGTTGCTCTGAAAGTGCTACCCTCAGTATTTCAATGATATTTGTATCATCTTCTACTATTAAAATTTTCACAATAAATTTGTATGAAATTTAAATTTTTAACTTTTATAAATTGATGGCTAATTACTCAGATCAACAGGATATATAGTCAATCAATGAACTTGGCTTAAAATTACATTTCTTATTTTTTATTTCTTGAAAAAATATTTACAACCAGCAGCTAACCTGTTATGTACAGCATGTAATCTAAGTTTTAACACTTATATTATATGCAAAAAATTAAACAGGAGATTAGGCAGAAAAATTATGAATTCCATCATCTAGATTCGTAAATAATTATTCGCTTACCAAAATACCTCGCTGTCTTGAAAAAGTTAGTAGTTATTTTGGTGCATAACTTTATTGAATAATTAGGATAGATAAAAATGATAAAACGAATTTTAGTGATTGATGATGAAGATAGCGTCCGGGAGATTGTGCAAATCTCTCTAGAGTCAGTAGCAGAGTGGGATGTCATCACAGCATCTTCAGGTAGTGCAGGTATAGAAATTGCCGCCTTGGATCAACCAGATGTGATCATGCTAGATGTGATGATGCCAGAAATGGATGGCATAACAACATTTAAAAAACTCCAAGAAAATGTTGCAACTAGCCATATCCCTACGGTTTTATTAACAGCAAAAGCTCAAACTAGCGAACAAGAAGAATTTCTTAACCTGGGAGTAGCTGGAGTAATTGTTAAACCATTTATGCCCTTAGATTTAGTAGAGAACATTTGCAAAATTCTCAACTGGGATGAAGGCGATATTCCTGGTTAAATAATGTAAGTATTTTATACTTATAGTCAAAAAATAAACTCTCAAATTCTGACCCCATCTAAGGTTGAAAAATTGGGAGTGATAAATGCGATCGCTAATGTAGATGCGATCGCATTTATTTACTGAAGTCAAAATTATTGAGATATTTTGTAAATCAAAAACACTGAACCAATTGCGCCGCCATTTTCGACATAAATTTTGCCGTTGTAATATAATCCAGGAGACCTACCTCCATCAAATAACATTCCTTCTTGAATTTTGCCTAAACAATTATTACTAGCAATTCCAGATAAAACATTATCAAACATATCTGGTAGTAATTCTTGATTAACTTGAGAAGGTTCAATCACTGAATTAGCTTTTATATCATTCACTAACAGAATTACATAACCTTTACTAGTTGTCGCTACCATAGAGCGATTAGTAGCTTCTTTACAGGCAAATTCTCCTAAATCTTGGCAAATATCTTTAAACTTACCTTGGCGATAAAATCTGCCATTACCACCCACTAAATTGTAATTAAGAATATTATTAGTTCTTCTTCCCGCCTGAATCGTAGCGATTCGCTCTTGAGGTCTGCCTCCAGAAATGCCAAAGGAAGAACGCCTATTTTTAAATGTTCCTGAATACTCAATACCACGCGAAATATTTAATCCTTGAGGTTTATCATCTGTACCTATATAGTCGGCGTTAATAGCTGCTATAGGTTTTTGTTCATTTAACAGAGAATTTCCATCGCTAATAATTTCATTAAATTGCTTTGGGACATAATTCCTGATAAATTTGCCTTGTTGGTTTTTAGCATAAAGCTTATGAGATAAACCCACATTTACTTTGAAATCTAATTTAGGTGATTTAGGATTAAAAATAATTACATGATTAATGCCTTTGGCTGATTTTATGCCTTGATTATTTGTTTTAAAAAATTCAATGCTAAATTGAGGATTTTCACCAGGGCAAGTTTTTGCAGCTTTGGTTGATGAATTGGCTGTATCTTCTTTACAAGCTAATAACAAATTGATTGTAATACTCAATATAGATAAGAGAAATATTTTTTTTATCCACATACTAAGATAATAAAAACCCGCTATAAAACGACTATAGCGGGTAATAATTCAAAATTTCAATTTCGGCGGATTACTTAGAAAATCCATTCGGGAATAGCTTCTTCTTTGGTGTTGGTATTGCGAGATGGTGTTTCACGATTGAACTTCATGTGAATTGAGCGTGTTTGCTCACCATCAGCAGCCACAGCCAAAATTGGGTAGTCAATTAAACCATCTTGGAAGGACATCTGGAAGCGGAATGTACCATCGGGATTCAGTTTAATTTCACGACCGCCAATTGTCACGGTAGCATCGGGTTCGGTTGCACCGTAAACAATCAATTCAGCATCAGCAATTAACCAGAACTGGCGGGTACGAATTGGTGCAGCGGAAGCGGAGAAGCCGACACCAGACATTCCTGCACCAGACATGGTTAAACCAGACACGGTAGGAACTGCCCACATACCTACACCAGATGGGAAGACGTAGGAACTGATAGCCTGTTCGGGACGTACAGAACCAGGTACGTGCTGCATGGAACCAAACAGAGAACCTGCAACCCGTTGTGCTTCGGCAGACTCGGCTAAACCAAAGATTTGGTCGTAGATGGGGTTGCCACCATTAACTCCTGCTGCGGTTGCCAGTTTCTTAGCAGGTGGTACTAGTTCGTACAGAGTTCTACCACGCAGGTCTTCTTCAAAGTTAACGTTGATAAAGACATCCTCAATCCAGTCAGATGGATACACAGGAGGAATGTGTACTTGAGCAGAACGAGCCAAAACTAACCAACGACCATCAAAAGTCCGATAACCAATATCGATGACATAATCACGATCGCTCACAGGAATTGGTAAATACCATTCTCTGGCTAGTTCATCAACAGGATATTCTTGGATGCTGTGGGGGCTTTGATAATCAAGGTTGATGTCGGTAACATCATAAATTCGCAGTGCTAATTGCTGTCCACCTTGCCGACGCAGTTCTTCTTTATGCTCATTGGGAATATCCCAATAAGTGTAAGCCCATTGCGGATCGCGCGGTAAAAGTATAATCCGACTTTCACCATAACCACCTGGTAGATCGGCGAGTCCTTCATCAACATCAGCCAGAGAGCCACCAGTACGGTCTTCTTGACCCAGTTCAAATTTTGCTGCTTCCACGGTTTCCTGTGCCTCCAGTGAACGAGATGGACTAAGGGACGCTTTGCTGCGCTGCACTTCTTGAATTGCTGCCAACAATTGTGATTTACGCATTCGGCTATAGCGGGAGACGCTATATTCGCTAGCAACTTTACGTAGTTGCCGCAGTGTCATCTCCTCTAGCGGTGGGCGTTCTTTTGCCATTAATTTGGCCTCCAGTAGTTTGAAAGGTAATTATCTCTCTGAGTTAGAGAATGTTTGATAAAAATGTCATTCTTCTCAGATGAATTTCTTATTCCTGACTCCTGGTTTTGCCCAGTTTTTAAAGTTTTTTAATTCGCTTTTAAAATGAGGGTCACTCCCTTTCAATTTCCTGAAATGCTTAGGTAAGCATTTTTCGGGATCGGAGGAGTCGTTTTGTTAAGTAAATATTAACCAGTAACCCTCGGTATTGATCAAGGGGTCTAAAGGCACTTTTTTCAGGCTTTCACGAATTTAATAGCTCTCACGGGATCAATATGTCACGCTTTCATAACATTTGCTTTTGTGTCCCAACTAAAATGTCATGTATTGATGACATTTTAGTTGGGACAGCAATCAAACCCTTACAGATAGATGATCTCATCTCAATTTCTGGGATTTTACCTGGAGCGATCGCCTAGTTGTACTGCAAATACGTCAAAATCTAAATAAAAGCGAACTTGACCAACAATGCAGATTACCCAAAGCCTTCATACAGCCATTCTCGTTACTGAGTTAGAACGCGCTGAACACTTTTACAGTCAAGTATTGGGATTATCCAAAATTGACCGTTCCCTGAAATATCCTGGTGCATGGTATCAAGTTGGTAACTATCAAGTTCATCTGATAGTTGCATCAACTGTACCAACCGATAACCCAAACGAAAAATGGGGGCGCAACCCCCATATTGCTTTTGCAGTGGCTGATTTAGAACAAGCTAAACAAGAATTACTTAGTCAAAATTATCCTATTCAAGCGAGTGCCTCTGGTCGCCCTGCGATCTTTACCCAAGATCCCGATGGAAATGTGATTGAGATCAGTCAGCAGTGATTTGACAATTACAGCAGTGTGGGGAAAACGATACTAGTCTCTTGACTCAACCGAGAAACACTGTATTTCTTCTAGAGAGTGAAGGTACATTTATCTATTTCTACTTTTGATAAAATCGTCATTCTTGCAGTTTTAATATCCACTGCAAATATAGAATTTTTTTGCTCATTGTTAAGGTTTGCAAGTGCAATCAGTTGACCAGAAGGCGAGAAAGCCAAGCTCAGTAAGTCGCTGGATAAATACTTTCTGTTATATGTTAATTCTGCAATAGTAGTAATTAATAATTTCCCAGTGATCATCGAAGTTTTGTTAGGATCTAACGTTACTAAAGTCACTCTACCTTCTGAATTGAGGATAGTGGCATAAAATTTGCCATCGGGGCTAAGAGCAAGATTGTTGAACCGGATATTTGGTGGTAGTTCAGGTAACTTTAATTCATCTCCAGAAGTAACTTTGCCATTTTTTGGATCAATAAGTACTAAATAGAAAGGAGGAAGTCCCTGATTATTACTAGCAATTCCTATAATTTTATTATCTTTTGTTCCTAAGATTCCTTCAATTGTATTATTAGCTTTTTTGAATCCTGATATTTTTTTAGCTTTTGGTTTTTGCGGTGATTTTCTATCAGTGAATATGAGTTTACTATAATTCCCTTTTTGGTTTGTGTCTACAGTAACCATCGCCAAAGTGCCATCTGATAAGGTCGTAAAACCAGTTATCCGACTCGATTCAGTATAAAAGGCTCTTTTGGTAGCTTCACTTTTTGTAGTTTGATTATCAACAGTACTTGAAGGAATATTAGTAGTTGATTTCTCGCTGCCAGTTGTTAAATCTAAAGATACTAAAGTAACTGCTGGACTGGTGTTTTCTATATCTGTAGAGATTTTAGCCTTTTGCTTATTTTGGCTTGCAGGCAGGCGAACTCCCACTAAGGCTCGCGCCTCTTGTGCCAAGGTTTTATTTTTCGCAAGATTAACTAGCATTGTTGTAGCTGCGCTAGCAATAACTAACTGACCAAATTGTCTACGTTTGATTCTTAAATACATAAATCAAAATCCTATAGTTAATATTATTGGACTCAAAAAATTAGGTTTGAGCTAATTAATAGTGGGAATATAAACTTGTCTGGAAAACTAGCTAAAAAACTCATACCTTTCTGTTAATTGGACAGCAAAAAATGTGACATAATAGCGCATATATGCTATTATGCTTTTCTGCTTAATTACAGGCTGATTGAAGAATTAACCAACCCCAAAATTACTAATTTGATGTTGCTCATTACATAAAAGCAAGCAACATACTATGATTAACTGAACTATAATTAGACTTCTTGCATAAATATTTTTTGCCCTTTATGAGGCTTCGCCAATTTGTAGCGATTATTGCTAGAGCTACGCAAGAAGCCTGCAAATAATTACTTTTGCAAGATGTCTATTGAGTTAGTTAGACCTAGCCTAACAATAGGGAGTGGGGAAGAAATCACTTTGTTGCTTATCTAGCGGATTTCTCCTTGATTACTGGATACTGAGGAAAAACAACTGCCCCTTTTTTATGTATCCTTATTAAGCTGGTAATAACCAGCCATTTATTTCAATTCACATCAAAAAAATAATAGCATTTTAATCCACTCTCACCAAAAAATTAAAATATACAAACATAAACTCTTGCTTGTTTTTAATTACAAGCAAATTGGAACCGAGTGGTTAAATACAATTAAATAGGGAAACTCATGAACCAAAACATTTTAGCCAAAATTAAAAGAAAATTATTTTTGACTAAAATAAAAACAAAATGCTAGTTAACTTTGCTCTAATACCATTATATACATTCTGAAGAGGATCATGATGTCATTATACCTAAACTTTAAAATATCTTTGCTAATGACAGCGAATTACTATTAATTAATAGATGATTTTGCTCAGAAAGAATATCAAAATTATTAGCAAAATCTTTACTAAAAATTATTATTCACTTCATAAAACTTATGTTCCACAACAGTTGGCAGTGGCAAAAAAGTTAATTTAAAAGGTTCGTAGCTGATGTTTGTGTCATACAGCTAATGATTATTAATTATTGAATGATGAAAATTATTGCCTATATTTATTGTGACCCTCTGCTAGAATCTGTTCCTCAACGCATTAATTGGCAATGGGAGGTAGACCGAATTTATGAAGATTTGGCCAAGAGAGATAGTGATGGATATACCGTGCGATCGCAATTACAACAATTACTCACAGACTGCCAACATGAACCAGTAGAATATTTGCTGGTTCGTCGCCTCGAAGAATTAGGTGATACTGTAGAGGAAATAAGCGATCGCTTAAATGAATTAGAAGCGATGGGCGTAGCTGTAATTGCTACTGAACAATCTTACACATCAGAAAAATCCCAGTTTCGCGCTGAATTACTAAAACTAATCCAAGAAATCCAACATCAACAAAGAAGTCGGCGTATTCGTCAAGGACACGCCCGCAACCGCCTAGAAGCCGCACCCCCACCAGGAAAATCACCCTACGGTTATCGTCGTGGTCAAGGAAAATATATTGTTGACCGCAGCACTTCCCCAGTTGTCAAAGACTTTTTTGATCACTTTTTACTTTACGGTTCCTTGCGGGGCGCAGTGCGTTACTTAGCGAAAAAGTATGGGAAGAAAATTTCCGTTACCACTGGGCGACGCTGGTTAACAAATCCTGTTTATCGGGGAGATACAGCTTATCTCAACGGTGAAATTATCTCAGATACCCATACGGCGATTCTTTCTAAGGAAGAAGCCGCCCAAATTGACCGACTGTTACGCCGTAATAGCCGCTTACCATCTCGAACTGCAAGTGCGCCGCGTTCTTTAGCTGGGTTAGTTGTCTGCGGCGAATGTCAATCTCATACGACAGTCACTCGTGTTACCCGTCGCTACCAAGATAAAGAGTACCTTTATTTACGTCCGATTAGTTGCCCTCGCAGCCCCAAGTGTCGCGCCATTCCCTACCAAGACATTTTAGAATTGACGATCGCTAAAGTTTGTCGTGATTTACCATTAGCAGTAGCTGGAATGAATTCTCCAGAATTGGATAGCGTCAAGAATAGTTTAGGCGATGCGATCGCTCGTCAACAAGAAATATTAGCTCAGTTACCTGCTTTAATTGAAACTGGCATTTTAGATGTAGAAACAGCAAAACTCAGAGAATACAAACTCCGCACAGAAATTTCTGCACTCCAAGCAAAGTTAGCCACACTTCCACCTGTAAACCTGCGTTCTGTCGCGCAAGCTGTTTCTATTCCGCAATTTTGGTTAGATTTATCAGAAGCAGAACGACGCTTTTACCTGCGGGAATTTATTCGCCAAATTGAAATTATCCGTGAAGCTAAAAAATGGGATTTGCGAATAGTATTTATTTTTTAGTAAGTCATTCAAGGCTTTCCATCAACTCAATACACTTGTGCATTTGCTGATTCATAGTTGCAACATCGGCATGAAATCTCCGCCCATGACCTGGTAAAACCCACTCAAAAGTATAATTAGCTAAATTCCGCATTGATTTAATTTGTTCTGACCAAGAATACCAACAGTAGTCAGGAAATGTCGCTAATTGGTGTCTACTTTCTGACCAAGCAAGATGGTCGCCAGTGAATAAAAATTTATTTTTGTAGAGTAAAACTGTGTGTCCTTTTGTATGTCCAGGAACAGGAATAATCAATATATCTGAAGTGAGAGCAAATGGTTCTAAGCCTGTTAGCTGAATTTCTACATTGCGGGTACTTGCTGAAATATCATCCGCGTGGAGAATGCGATCACACCCAAAATGTTCAGCATATTTTTGATGATCTGCCACATCATCTTGATGCGTTAAATACATATAACGAATTCCTCCCATTGCTTCTAGCTGCTTCACTAGAGGCGGTGTAAATCGAGGAGAATCTACTAAAATATTTCCTGCTGGTAATTGAATAAAATAACTAGCAGCACCGTAAGATTTTTCTGAATGATAGCCACAATGGTAGATATTTTCTGCTATCAAAATCGGCAAAGTTTCTTGAGTATGCTTGATATCTTTGGGTTTTTCAACAGTACCAATCGAGCTTGTAGGACAAGCTAAAAGTGCTTGAAGTGCGGCTAATCTTTCTATTTCATTAGTCGGTTGGTGATAAACTGCCGACTGTTCATCAATACGAGAAAAAATTTCTGGACTCATCCAGCGACAGGTATCACAATCAATACAGGTAGTATCTACATAAAAATCGCCGTTAGTATTTTGGGGACGACGTAAATCTAAGTGTGCCATGTTAACCTCTTGGACTGACCATAAACCCCAATAGCCCTAGGTTAGCTAAAAAAAGGCTGAAGTATGAAGTCAGAAGTATGAAATTCATCTTTTACATTTCATACTTCTTTAGTGAAGTATGAATTGAGAAATTCATACTTCACACTTCACACTAGCCTGCGGCAAGCCGCTAAAAGCGTCTACATACTTTAGACAGTGGTGATGTCTTTTTCTTTTTCTGCTAACAACTCATTGATTTTAGCAGTGTACTTGTCCGTGAGTTTTTGCAGTTTATCTTGTTGGTCTTTGGCTTCGTCCTCAGAAATTTCTGAGGCTTTTTCCTGCTTACGAATTGAGTCGATCGCATCACGGCGGATGTTCCGAATAGCCACACGACCTTCTTCAGCGTACTTAGCAGCAATTTTAACCAGTTCTTTACGGCGATCGCTGGTCAATGGCGGAATATTTAGCCGGATAACAGAACCGTCGTTACTGGGTGTTAAACCCACATCAGAAAGAGAAATTGCCTTTTCAACGATGCTTAAACTGCTCTTATCGTAAGGCTGAATCAGAATTGTTGTGGCATCTGGCGTGCTAATATTTGCCAGTGATTTTAAGGGTGTTGGTGAACCGTAATAATCCACTAACACTTTATCTAAGAGACTGCTATTGGCGCGACCAGTGCGAATTGTATTAAATGCGCGTTGAGTTGACTCAACGGTTTTTTGCATTGTACTCTCAGCTTCAGCTAATTTCACAAGAACCTCCCACAAGGGTGCCGATTGATTCTCCCATGACTGCGCGGCGGATATTACCTCGCACCGTCAAGTCAAATACCAGAATTGGGATATTGTTTTCTTTACACAAGGCAATCGCAGTACTATCCATTACCCGCAAATCTTGAGCCAAAACGTGAGCATAAGTGAGGCTAGTATAACGCTTGGCATTAGGATAAATTTGGGGGTCAGCATCGTATACGCCATCTACCTTAGTGGCTTTAAAAATCACTTCTGCATCAATTTCTGCGGCCCTGAGTGCCGCAGTGGTATCTGTGGTAAAGAAGGGATTTCCAGAACCAGCGCCAAAAATTACCACCCGTCCTTTTTCAAGATGACGGATGGCTCGACGACGAATATACGGTTCTGCTAACTCTTGCATGGCTATGGCAGTTTGTACGCGCGTCTGTACCCCTATTCGTTCTAGCGAATCTTGCAGCGTCATGGCATTCATTACCGTGGCAATCATGCCGATGTAGTCAGCGGTTGCCCTATCCATCCCCGCCGATGCCGCTTTTACGCCACGAAAAATATTGCCGCCGCCAACGACTATGGCGATTTGAACGCCAGTGGCTATCACCTCTGCTACTTCTTGTGCTATTTCTTTGACCACTTCCGGATCAATGCCATAGCCCATGTTGCCCATTAAGGCTTCACCGCTTAGTTTGAGTAAAACCCGTCGGTAATTCGTTCCCATGAAGTTACGCTTTATCGAAAAAGTTGCAATTGCCTCCAATTTAAGATAGCAGCACAATGACTACCTATGTCTAGTTGCGCCAAATCAAACTAGTTCCAATTGGCTCTGTTTCTTGGGGGTTAATTGCTTGACTTTTAAATAAACAGGCGATCGCATTTCGCAAATAATCTTCTCTCACAGATGATGGCGCTTGCGGATCAGTGTCAATTTTGCCTTTATAACGCACCATCCCATTACTATCTATTAAAAAAGCCATCGGAGTTTTAATCGCGCCAAAACTCCGAGTTACGTCTTGAGTTGAATCCCAGAGGTAAGGAAAGTTCAGGCGGTGATGCTCGGCAAAAGCTTTCATATTTTCAAAGCTTTCTGTAGGATACTTATTAGTATCACAGCCATTCATCCCAATTAGGGTAAAGCTGCTCCCGACAAATTCTGCTTGAATTTTTTTGAGCTTGTCTAAATATAAACTGACATAAGGACAGTAGTTGCACATAAAAACAACGCCAACAGCCTGGAATTTGTCTAAATAACGGCTGAGATGATGTACTCGCTCGTCAATTCCAGGCAGTTCAAAATCCGGGGCATAACCGCCAACAGGAGTATAAATTGTTTCTAGTATTGTCATCTCGGTGAACCAGAAGGAACTAGGAACAAAAATGCTAGGTGAAATTTAGCGTCATTTTTTTGGCAGCCAACCACCTTATCGCCAATGCTCGATATCAAATGATTGTAGAGATCAACTAGAGAAACCGTAAATTGTAAAACTACTGAATATCAAACCGTTGGTAAAAATATTACACCAAATCTATGTGTGATTAACTTTCACGCATCAGATTTATCAAAACTTTGAAGCAATTATCCAGAAATTTAATTAAGTTATTATACTTAGCTTAGAGTAAATATAGTCACTTATTTGTCTTGGTTTTTATGTTCCTGCTTGTAAAATATTTACAAATTACTTCTACAATTTAAGATAATTCCCCAAAGATATTACGAAATATTAAAATTAGTAAATAAAAATACAGATTTTCTATGAAGACTTCTACAACTGCTTTTACCGCAAAAACTTGGACATGGCAGGGGTTCTCAATTTGTTACCAAACTCAAGGAACGACCGGGCCAGCAGTAGTTTTGGTGCATGGCTTTGGAGCCTCATGGTGGCATTGGCGTAAAAATATACCAGCCCTTGCAGAAACTTGCCGTGTTTATGCCATAGATTTGCTTGGCTTCGGTGGTTCTGCGAAACCTCAGCCGGGAGAAAAAATTGCTTACACCTTGGAAATGTGGGGACAGCAAGTAGCAGACTTTTGTCGGGAAGTGGTAGGTGAACCAGCTTTTTTAGTGGGAAATTCCATTGGCTGTATTGTAGCGATGCAAGCCGCAGTTAGTTCTCCAGATATTGCTTTGGGAGTCGCCTTAATTAACTGTTCCTTGCGATTATTACACGATCGCAAACGCGCCACCTTACCTTGGACTCGGCGTGTGGGTGCGCCAATTTTACAACGGGTATTATCTATTAAACCAATTGGGCAATTCTTTTTTAATCAAGTCGCTAAACCCAAAACAGTGCGGAAAATTTTGCTGCAAGCTTACGCCAACGCAGAGACAGTCACAGATGAACTAGTCGATATTCTGACAGCGCCAGCCAAAGATCCTGGTGCTGTGGCTGTGTTTTTGGCATTTACTTCTTACTCTACAGGGCCTTTACCAGAAGACTTACTGCCATTATTATCTTGCCCAGCAATTATTTTATGGGGAACCGCCGACCCTTGGGAACCAATACATTTAGGTCGAGAATTAGCTAACTACCCATCAGTAGAAAAATTCATTCCCTTAGAAGGAGTAGGACATTGCCCCCAAGATGAAGCACCAGAGTTAGTCAACCCAATTTTACAAGATTGGATATGGGAGCGATCGCAAGCTTTAAAATCTAAATAACCTGAGTTGCATTTGTGCAAAGTTGACAGGTGCAGGATAATAGAGATAGTTTAATTGGCATTTCTAGTCCTTCATGCAGTTTGAATGGGATGAGGCAAAAAATTTAGAGAATATTCGCAAGCATGAGATTGATTTTGCCGATGTTCCTGAAATGTTTGAGAGTCCAATGCTAATTGAGCTAGACAATCGGTTTGATTATGGCGAAGACCGTTGGTTCGGTATTGGTTTCCTCGGTAACGGTGTAGCGGTCGTGGTTTGGACAGAACGACAGAATGACGTAATTCGGATCATTTCAGCACGAAGGGCAAATAGATATGAGCGACGAAGACTTGAGCAGTACCTCTCGTACTAATTGGGCAGCATTAGAGGCAATGGACGATGAGGGTATTGATTACTCCGATATCCCACCATTGACAGAGGAGTTTTTTGAGAAGGCAACTCTACGAATTCCTGCAACTCAAGCACAGCAGTTAGTTCAGATTGAACCTGATGTTTTGAAGTGGTTTCAAGCTCAAGATGGTGAATACAAAACGTTAATCAACTCAATCTTGCGTCAATACATTGAAAGTCATAGTAAAGTAAACACTCAGCCGTACAACAATTCGGTGCAAGCAGACTAACACAAGATTTTGATGCTGAGTTTAATATTCATTGTAGCTGCTCAAGTGAACCGTTAGTCGATGGAATTCTATCCGATTGGATGCAAGAGCGATCCCAAGTTTTAAAATCTAACTAACAGGCGATCGGTATCATCTATTAGTCAATGGAATTTTACAGGATGGGAGCAGACAGCGATCGCAGATTTTAAAATCTAACTAACAGGCGATCTGTATAAGCTGAGACTCTAATTTTATCTTTACTGGTAAGAATAGTGATTAAGTCGGATAAAATACTGCATTTGTTCAAGCAATTCCTTTGGGAATATACAGAAACTTTCCGTATAATAAATAGTCATACTACCTGATCTCCCGGTAAGGACGGTAGTTGGAAAGGTAGGTAATGTTATATGTATCTGTTGATGACTTTCTAAATCCCTAAAAGCACCAGTAATGGATAACAACCTTCTACTAACAGAGAGTGAAATTGAAGAACTTCAGGAGAGGCTCATTCAGGAGACAACAAATTTTGTCGTGGGTCTTGCAAGAGAGGGGGAGCGAGCGGCAGTAGTTTTGGGTGCTGCTCGCTTAGATGTAAGCCTTGAGCGCCTTCTCAAGAAATTAATGCACCCTCATCCTGGTGGCTCGGATAACCTCTTTGATTCTGAGCGTCCTCTTGGCTCCTTTTCTGCCAAAATTGCTCTTGCGTATAGATTAGGCGTAATCGACAGAAACTTTGAACATGCTTTACAGATGATAAGAAAAATTCGGAATGCATTTGCTCATTCCATTGATGTTGCAAGTCTCTCCCAGGCACCTCACAATGGGCAGCTTAATGAGTTAATTAGAGATGTCAGAAAAGATGGAGATTCTTTCGACAATATGGTGGATCAATTGAGACAAGGCGGATTCCCTGAAAAATTATTGAATTTTTGTGCTGCTGTCGTGGTGTTGCTGATGAGCCTTGAAGTGGTTGAAGCAGTTAGTGTTCAACTGCAACCAATTAAGACAGCACAACTAGACAAGACGCGATTTCTTGAAGAAACTGAAGGTAGTTGAGAGCGGCATAACAATCCCGTTGCACACCGACCGTATAGGACAGTTGGTCGAGTTTGAGAAGTTACTAGCGGCGGGTGAACGGGAGCGTTATTCAATGAAATTTTACAGGATTGGATACAGGAGCGAGCGCAGATTTTAAAATCCAACTAACAGGCGATCAGCATCAACTTACAAGAAAATTTACGTATAATAAATGGTCATGCCTACAAGTTGTTTAGTAGTCTAAGTATGCAAACTTACAGTTTGACTGATACCCAGAAAAAGCTTTTGCAATGGATCGTTTCAGAAGTGCGTGCTGCAAAGCTCAATGAAGAAGAAATTTGGGTTATGTGGGATATGCAAGGAACACGTCTTGTAAAATACCAAGGTGATGTTCCTGAAATAAAAAAGACGACTCTCGATGTGCTAGAGAAAAGTGGCTGCTTAACTTGCTATCAAAAGCGTGAAGACCAATACAAATGCGCCCTTACCAGTCGAGCTTTTGAAGCAATAGATTCTAACTTTGGTGCGCCTGATTTGTCTGCAATTCCTCATTTGATCCCTTTGACTGAAATAGGTCACTTAGATTCTGAATTATGGGATCGATGTCGTATCTCGTTAAGTGCAGGCGGTACAGATCCTAAAGCGTGGGATAAAGCAGTTCGGATAGCAACAGTTGTTTTAGAAGAACGTTTGCGAAAACTTGGTAAAACAGAGTCTATTAACCCAGATGCAACAGGTGAAGGCATTGTTAATATTATCTTTGCTGGTAAGAATCCAGTACTGAGTGGCAAACTTGAAGAGAAAAAGCTTAAAGCTTATCGAGATTTGTATGCAGGTATGATGTCTGTTTTTCGCAATTCATACGCACACCGCATTGTAGATCCCAGTCCAGAGATAGGTGGGGCAATCATCGTATTTATCGATTTGCTTTTAAAGATGTTAGAAGATATAGACTGGGATACAGATGCGGGCAACGCATAACAATCCCGTTGCACACCGACCGTATCAAGCTAATTGATTGGAAGCGCAAGGTTATTAGCCACGAGTGAAGGTAATCTGCCTTTCCGGGAAAGCTATAATTTTCTCAAGGGAGAGAGGTACAAAGGGTTATGTCCAATTTGGAGCAAATCGAAGCAGCAATCCTTTCGTTGCCATCAAGTGAGTTTGAGAAATTAAGACTGTGGTTTCTTGATTTAGACTACGAACGCTGGGACAAGCAGATAGAGCAAGACATCGAAGACGGTAAATTAGAGGCGCTTGCTCAAGAGGCGATCGCACATTTTAAAATCTCACTAACAGGCGATCGGCATCGCTCATACTAGATAGTAAATCCCTCGATTATGGGAGCCATCCATGTTGTCGCAAGATATAAAAGCGCAAGTTTTAAAGTTAACACCCAGCGAGCGCCTCTCGCTGATCTCTGTCATCATTGAATCCTTACAAGATACAACCGTTACCCAGCCTGACCGCTCCGGTGCAATTCGACGGATGAGAGGATTGCTAAAAACAGAGCAATCTGCACCAACTGATGAAGAAGTGGCAGCGATGCTGGAAGAGAGACGGGTGGAGAAGTTTCTTCAGTGAGAGTTTTAATTGATACTAATATTGTCCTAGATTTTTTGCTGCAACGAGAACCTTTTTCTCAGGATGCGGAACTGCTGTTTCAGGCAATCGATGTAGGCGAGATCGTTGGCTATGTTACAGCGACAACGCTAACAGATATTTTCTATATCTCACGCAGGCACACCCGTAGCGTTGAGCAAGCGCGACAAGCAGTCTCAGAAATACTGAGCGCCATGATGATTTGTTCAGTTGATCGAGCCGTTTTGGAATCAGCTTTCAACTCTGGCTTAACTGATTTTGAAGACGCTGTTCAAATTTTTAGTGCAGTCGCTCAAGGATTAGAAGCCATTGTGACCCGTGATGCTCAAGGTTTTCTGAATTCGCCTATATCTGTATTATCTATCCAAGAGTTGTTACAGCAAGTCAGGCAACAAAATGGGGGCTAAGTTGATTAGGAGCTATGAGTTGCGATCGTGTTGTCAACTTGTCATAAAAGCTGTCCAAAAACCCCCTTGCAGCAGACAGTTGGGATATCTGGGTTTGAAATACAAAGGTTACTAGCCGTCGCTCAAGGAGAACGTTAGTCAATGGAATTTTACAGGATTTGATAGGGGAGCGATCACAAGTTTTAAAATCCAACTAACAGGCGAGCAGGTAAGCTGAGACTCTGATTTTATTTTTACTGGTAAGAATAGTGCTTAAATCGAATAACATACTGGATTTGTTCAAGCAATTCCTTTGGGCGTTATTCTATGGGATGTTAATAGGCTAGGACTAAATCTGAGTATTATTGGTGTAAGGTGATGATTTTTTGAGAATGTGGATGCTTTAACCCAATTAAATTATAGCCCAGACAAGAAATATCAGAAGCCAACTTGAATTCATGAAAGTTAGATATGCTACTGTTGATGATGTGTCACTGATTTTCTCGTTCATTCAGAAAAAATCTGAATTTGATCGAAACATTGGTGCTTTTTCTGGTACATTGCAAGTATCTGAAGATAAGCTTCATAAAACACTTTTTGGAGTTATTCCCTTCTCTTACGTTTTGTTTGCAGAGATTTTAGGACGTGAGGTTGGCTTTGCGTTATATGGATTTCGGTATTCATCGTTTGCAGGTCAACCAAGCATCTGGCTTGACGATTTGTACGTGGATGACGAGATGAGAAGCCAAGGTGCAGGAGCAGCATTAATGGCTCAACTAGCTCAAATTGCTAAAGAAAATGACTGTACTCATCTTGCGTGGAATGCTGATGCTCGAAATACCCGTGGACTTCGCTTTTATGATCGGCTGGGTGCAGAGATTACAGAACAACAAGGTAATCGTTGTTTTTTGAGATGGGTTCCGTGGGCAGATGCATAACAATCCCAATGCAGCGGATGGACGAAAGCCGATAGTTCCTATTTTAAGGTTACTTGCCGTCGTTGATTGGGAATGTTAATCAATGGAATTTTACAGGATTGGAGCAGGGAGCGATCGCAAATTTTCAAATCTAACTAATCAAAACCAATCTCCTCATCCTCTCTGCGCGACGGACACTTTGCTCAACGGGGGAAACCCCCGCACGCAAGTGTCCTCCTCTGCGTGATGTTTCTTACCATTGATTGAAGACAAACTCACCTGAAAATCAGCAAACTAAAGTGGTAAGCGCAAGGATAAAATTAGGCGAAACCATGAACAGACGTAAGGAACTCTTTCGTGTCATCTTGGCAATATCAATCATCATCGTAGGCATTACACACTTTGCCGTGCCGCAACCTTACGTTAAAATCATGCCGCCACAACTGCCCTATCCTTTAGAATTAGTTTATCTCAGTGGCTTTTATGAGATTTTAGGTGGTATTGGGTTATTAGTTCCGCCTGTGAGTCAAGCAGCAGCTTGGGGACTAGTGCTGCTATTTATTGCTGTTTTCCCTGCTAATATCAACATGGCAGTTAATCATATTAAAATTGAAACCATACCATATTCAGATTCACCTTGGGTTCAAGCAATTAGATTGCCATTACAAGCAGTTTTAATAGCCTGGGCTTGGTGGTATACAAGACCTTCCGATAAAGAAATCCAAGCTTCGTTAATTCCTAAATCACTCATTCCTAAAGAATTAGAATGGTAATTTATTAATACTATGAGTACATCACAAACAGTCCAACAATTAAGAGCAGAACTAATTACCCCAGAAAATTTTCGGCGCTATGGACAGGTAATTTTTGCCAGTACAGATGGTAAAGCTTTTGATACAGACGATGCTCAATTAAATCTGCAAAATGGTACTCCAAGATTTTATATCATGCGTCTAGAAAAGCGCGGACGTAAGTTTAATAAAATTACGCGTCATGTGCAATGCACTCAATGCTTAGGTTCCTTAGAAGGCAAAGATTGGTTGATAGCAGTGTGTCCTCCTCATAATGAATTGGATGAACCAGTTTTAGAAGAAATTGCAGCTTTTCGGATTCCAGGGAATTGTTTTATTAAATTAAATGAGGGAACTTGGCACGCTGGCCCTTATTTTGATCATGAAGTTGTAGATTTTTATAATTTAGAACTTGCTGATACAAATGTCGTGGATCATTTCACTCATGATTTTAGCAAAAGTCATCAGTTAGAGTTTGAAATGGTATATAGCAATCCTATTTGATTGATAAATTCCTCAAAGAATCAGGGAATAGGGAGTAGGGAGTGAATTTGTTCACATTTCATTTAGGACTACTATAGTCAATTTAATTTATCTGTATTTATCGGTGTTTATTTGCGGTTAAATTATGTAAGGATACAAAACACCAGTCCTCAATTTTCAAACCAGAGATGTGACAATCGATTTCCTAAAAAAATATGCAGTCAATGGAAACGTTTACTACTCATCGCTTGTTAGCAGAAAGGCTGAAATTTCAACATTTAAATGAATTAAATCGGATGCATCAAAACCAACAAGTGATGGCAACTCTAGGTGGTGTGCGTTCTGATGAAGAAACACGGCTGTTTATTTTCAATAACTTGCATCATTGGCAAAGTTACGGATTTGGTTTATGGGTATTTAGAGATAAAGTTAATCATCAGTTTGTTGGTAGGGCTGGTCTTCGTAATACTGATGTAGGAGGCATGAATGAAGTTGAATTAGCTTATGCTCTCATGGCTAAATTTTGGGGTCAAGGATTAGCTACTGAAATGGGAGAAAAAATCTTAAAAATAGCTTTTGAAATTCTAAAACTACGGGAAGTAGTTTGTTTTACTCTAACGACGAATCAAGCTTCGCAAAGAGTTATGAAAAAGTTGGAATTTAAGTATGAGCGTGAGATGATTCATGCTAATTTACCTCACTTATTTTATAGATTAAAGATATAATTTATTACCCAGATATCATAGTATTTAAATTCAGAAAAATGCCTTTTATTGAATCTTTTAATAATGCCAATACAATGATTGTTGGAGCCAGCCAAGGCATTGGTTTAGGTTTTGTTAGGCATTTAATTCAAGACACAAGAATCAACAACATCTACGCAACATATCGGCAACAACAAACTGCCCAAGAATTAATAGAGTTAACAGAAGAATATCCTAAAAAATTAACTTGCATACAGATGGATATCTCTGATGAGACGCAGATTGTTGAAGCGGTAAAAAATATCAGCGCAAAAATCAACAAGCTGCACTTGGTAATTAACTGTGTAGGACTATTACATGAAGGTGATTTACAACCAGAAAAAAGCTTAAGACAAATTAATCCAGAAAACTTACTGCGCTACTTTCAAATTAATAGTATTGGAGCAGTTTTACTAGCTAAACATTTATTACCCTTATTTCGCCATCAAGAACCCAGCGTGTTTGCCGCTATATCTGCTAAAGTTGGTAGCATTGGCGATAACCAACTAGGTGGATGGTATGGTTATCGCGCTTCTAAAGCTGCGCTGAATATGTTGATGCGAACAGCCGCGATTGAATATGGAAGAAGTTGTCCTCAAACTTTGGTTGTCACTTTACATCCTGGAACAACCGATACAAATCTTTCTCGTCCATTTCAGCGCAGTGTACCACCAGAAAAATTATTTTCGGTAGAACGTACTGTTAGCCAATTATTAACTGTAATTGAAAAATTAGAAGCAGGTGATAGCGGTCAATTCTTTTCTTGGGATGGAAGCAAGTTACCTTGGTAAATGAATTTAAGACAAATTTATATATATAGCAGTCCTAAATGAGATAAGCTAATCGTCATTCAAGCTGCAACATAGGTCATATTTCCCTTATTTTTGATTTTCCGATGCCACTTAATCACTAACTCACCTTGATTTAATAACTTATCTAGTAAAGATTGCAATTCATCTACTGACTTGAATAAACGATGAGCGATATATTCTTTACATGAATGCCAAACTAATTCAATAATGTTGTAGTCAGGGCTATAAGGCGGTAAAAACTCTAAAACAAAATTAGGGAATTCTTCAGAGATTTTAGCGAGAATATCCCGACGTTTATGATAACTAGCATTATCTAAAATTAAAATAATCTTTGGTCCAAGTTTGGCAAAATCTTCGGGGCGGTTTCCTTTGTTTACCCACTCTTGTTTGATTAATTCATTTAATTGTTGCAATTGCTCATGAAAAATCTCTGCATTACCTTTTTTAATAAAAAAACATACCCGCTTGCGATCTACTTCTCTAATTGCTCCCATGATATTGACACGTCCATGCCGCCGTTGTCCTGGAATATTTTTGCGTTTTCCTTTTTTACCCCAATTTTTTCGGCGAATCACACGCAAACTAAAACCACTTTCGTCCCAAAACCATATCTGTAGACGTTCTGGCTGTTCTCTTGCTATTAATAAATATTCCGCTAGTAACTCAGGGAATTTTGCTCTCTCTACTGGATTTTGTTTATCTTCCAAATCATATTTACCCCAAAGGTAGCCAAGGGAGCATCTCAGTTTTTGAAGTGGCTCAAAGCGACAATAATGCATTAAGGTAGGCGCAGCGATGGGCAAGGACTTGAGGTACATTTTCGCGCTTCCATTGCGCTCCGGAAATCTTAGTTCGACGGTCAACCTGTTTAACGGCAGATTCAACAGCTCCAGAACCAATCGAACAAATTTCTTCAGCTTGATGGTATTCGTAATTAATAATGCGTAGGCGTAGCCCGCCGAAGGCATCGCCTGAATATGTTCTTGAAGTGCTTGCTTTTGTTCTGGAGTCATCGCTAGATCAATATACTCGTCTTACTTATCCTGACTGATTTTTGCCCTCTTTGCAAAAAACTGGGATGCTCCCCTGGGATGCTCCCAATTATTTTGTATACTGGCGAATAGGAATTTGAATAATAAAGTTTGCTCCTGTTCCTGGCGCTGAATGACATTCCAGGTTGCCTCCATGTAATTCAACAATAATTTTATAACTAATAGATAAACCTAAACCTGTACCTTTGCCAATATCTTTAGTTGTAAAGAACGGATCGAATAATTTTGTTTGCACTGGTTCTGCAATTCCTAAACCATTATCAGCAATACTAATTTCTATCCAATCATGATTGATGACTTTAGTTGCAATCTCAATTGTTGGATTGAAATTATCTTGAGTACATTTTTTTTTAACTACTGCCTCTTCTAAAGCATCAGTCGCATTAGCTAATATGTTCATGAATACTTGGTTAAGTTGCCCAGCATAACATTCAACCAATGGTAAGTTTCCATATTTCCGGATAATTTGAATATCGCATAATTTATTAGAGGATGCCTTAAACCGATTATTTAAAATCACTAAGGTGCTATCAATACCATCATGAATATCAACAGTTTTAAATTCGGCTTCATCAAGACGAGAAAATGTCCGCAGTGATTTGACAATTTCGCAGATGCGCTCTGCACCGCACATCATTGATTGGAAAAGCTTTTTTGAATCTTCCTGGATAAATTGCAGTTCAATTTCTTTGATTTTTTCTTGGATAGCAATTGCTGGGTTGGGATAATGCTGTTGATAAATTTCTAATAAATCTAGTACATCTTGAAAGTAATTGTTAGCATAACTCAAATTACCGTAAATAAAACTGACGGGATTATTAATTTCGTGAGCAATTCCGGCAACTAAAACTCCAAGGGCAGACATTTTCTCAGATTCAACCAGTTTGATTTGTAAAGCTTTGAGATTACCCAAAATAGTTTCTAATTCTTGACCGCGATTTTCTAAAGCAATTTGTGATGCCTCCAATTCTCGAATGACACTTTTGAGAATTGCCTCTCTCACTTCACTGGCATTCTCTAATTGTTGACGATCTGCTTCCGAACGTTCTAATTTTTTTTGTAAAATTCGTATGGTTTTTTCTAATTCTTTTAGTCTGCTTGCGTAGTCTATATCTTGCATAAACCTTTATTTTGTGCCTAACAGCAGAGTCACAAATGTCTCTTGATGATAGTAAGTTGAACCCTGTGGTTCTAAGGGAGAAAATTCCCCGTAGGTATAAAACCCACAAATCGGAATTTCCTTAGCAAGTTCTGTTTTGATAATTTGATACTCTTCTTTGGCTCTTGTGCCTAATAACCAACGCCGACAGCAACAAGAAAATAGCAAAATGGCATCTGGTTCTATTCCGGGGTAGTTTTCTAAGGCCGTCTGAAGTGAGGTTTTGACAGCAGAAAGAACTTCATCACGGTTAAAGTCTGTCATCTGAATTGTAGCTTTTTCTGGCACACTTCCCAGAAAATTAATGCTCCCAGTTGGCGAACAAGTATTAGGAACTCGCATATAGTAGCGATCGCTATTTTCTTCGTATACTGCTAAAGGGTTTTCTGCTGTTGGTTGGCGATCGCCCAAATATCGCTGATAAAATTTTAGTGCTGAGACTCCATCAATTTCATCAACCACCGTTCCCTGCGATTTCGTCACAAGACTCTTGCGTCCAATTGGTGTCCAGCCGCAGCCAGTTCCATAAGATAATAGAATATCCCCAGAAAAAATCAAAATTGGGAGTGCATCTGTCAAAACTTTGTTACCGAAAAATTGATAAGTAGTTTGAAATCTAAACTGATCCCCAGCCGCACCACCTAAAATTGGTACATGAGAACCTAATGCCGACTTCAATCCTTGCAGAATTAACTCACCATTGGTAGTAGAACCATCTGCTAAATAACTAGCGGGTATAGTGACACATAATTTAGCAGGTGTGTTGCACTTCTCAGTAGCCTGTTCCACTGCTTGCTGCGCCGCAGCTAAGGGATTTTCTTTGGCTCCGTACCCTATCCCTGCATAAATGTCTACAGTGTCAGAGCAGAAAAGCATCAGTGTCACAGAATCTTGTTGAAACCCTAAAATTGACGAGATTTCACCATCCGTAGTACAACCAATCAAGTCAATTCCAGGAAATACTTGGCAAATTTCTTTGAGAATTAGAGCATGATCAAAATCAATCGCCGCAAATAAAAGACCAGCTTTCGGTAAAATACACGGATAATTACTTAAATCACTAACACATCTTTCTAAAACTTCTGCAATTGCTCCTTGAGTGTCAGGATCATCACTATGACCGAGAATGACCTTTAGCATTTTATCCCCTTAATCAATCAAAAATGTATTTAGTTCACTTTTAAAGTTAAGGCAGAAATTAGACTTAAAGCCCAAGATTGATTTTGCAGTATTCTTTGGATAATAGTTGTATCAACTAACATACTTATCAGTCAGCCCTAACCTTACAGTTTTACTGTGCTTAGGTTTCCCAGAAATGATTTGAGATTAACACTGCTAATCTAAATTTTTAATTTTAGAAAAATTGGGGTGCTTATCTTCAGTTCAAGTTATTTTTAAAGCTGTCATAAAAGTTAGAGAAAATCTCGTAATTATTCGCATAATTAAAGCAGTGGATTGCTTAGTAAGAGAAGATTTTATCTAGTATTATCAATAATATAAAGCTGTATTTAAAATTTAGCTAAAAATCGGCGATCGCTCATTGCTACCAATATATATGATTAGTAATAAAAAGCCTCCTGAGAATTCCAGGAGGCAAAACTGCAAATATACAGCAGTTTCGATATTCGTGAAATACTATAGAGACGTTACATGTAACGTCTCTACATGGTTTTAGGTTTTACGCTTGTACCTTATGTACCCAAAATATGCTGTAATTATGTTTCGTGACTCATTTAGGCTTGATATTGAAGCCTGTAACAGCTTACTTCCAATTAAGCGGCTGTGTTTAACAAGCCATTATGCCGCAGTAAAGCATCTGTGCTGGGTTCACGTCCCCGGAAGGCTTTGAATATCTCCATTGGGTGTTTGCTACCACCAAGCGCCAGCACAGTATCTCGGTAGAGTTTACCGGTAGCTTGGATAGCTTCTTCATTTTCTAAACCAGCTTCTTCAAAAGCGGCGAAAGCATCAGCACTCAGTACCTCAGCCCACTTGTAGCTGTAGTAACCTGCGGCATAACCGCCTTCAAAGATATGCCCGAAAGCACACAAGAAAGAATCTTCGCTTAGGGGTGGCAAAACTGTTGTTGTCTTGGCGATGCGATGACGAACTTGGGCGGGAGTTTCATCTCCACCAGGACGATAGCGATCGTGCAGTTCTATATCCACAATGCTAAAGTGAATTTGCCGCAATGTGGCACTACCACTCATGTAATTGCGAGCTGCTAACAGTTTTTGGTAATAATGCTCTGGTAATGGTTCGCCAGTTTCGTAATGCTTCGCCATGCCAAACAAGGTGGGGCGTTCATAGCACCAGTTTTCCATGAATTGGCTCGGCAGTTCCACCGCATCCCACTCAACATTGTTGATACCGGCGGCGCTGGTGTAATCAACTTTGGTCAGCATGTGATGTAAGCCATGACCAAATTCGTGGAATAATGTCTCTACTTCACCGAAAGTCATTAAACTAGGCTTACCATCCACTGGTGGAGTTTGGTTGCACACCAAATAAGCTACAGGTAAGCGAACAGATGTTGCACCATTATCGTTAATCTTGCCTCGGTTAATGCAGATATCCATCCAAGCACCGCCACGCTTTTCAGCGGGACGGCTGTAAGGATCGAGGTAAAAGTAGGCGATGGGTTTACCTGTGTCATCGGCAATTTGGAAATATCTTACATCCTCATGCCATACCGGGGCTTGGCCATCGGCTGGGGTGACGATAACACCAAACAGCCGCTTCACTAGTCCAAATAAGCCGTCTAAAACTTGCGGTAAGGGGAAATAAGGACGTAATTCTTCGGTGGTAAAGGAGAATTTTTCTTCCCGTTGACGTTCTGCCCAAAAGCTAACATCCCAGTGTTGTAAATCTGCGGCTTCTGGTGCGCCTTTGGCAGCAGCAAAAGCTTTGAGTTCGGCTAATTCTTTGACAGCAGCATCATAACTTGCACTCCGCAGTTCTTCTAAGAGTGCTTCTACTGCTGCGACATTAGGAGCCATTTTACTAGCAAGGCTCAACTCAGCAAAATTTTTGTAGCCTAACAAATTCGCCAGTTCTAGCCGTAATTCCAAAATTCGCGCAATTAAGGGATTATTATCTAACTCGCCAGAAGAGGCACGGGTAACATAAGCTTTATACAACTTTTCACGCAAGTCTCGGCGAGTACTGTGCTGCATGAATGGGCTGTAACTGGGGAAATCTAAAGTGATGCGCCAAGGGCCATTCTCTGGGGTGGCGCTTTCTTCACCAGCCGCACGGGCAGTTTGGGCGGCTAGGCTGAGTAAACTTTGGGGTAAGCCGTCAACTTCTGCTTTGGTTGTCAGGGTTAAGCTAAAAGCTTTGGTGGCATCTAATACATGGTTAGAAAATTTTGTCGATAATTCTGCCAACTCCATTTGAATGGCATTAAAACGCTCTCTGGCTTCGCCTGATAAGCCCACACCAGACAGTTCGGCATCCCGGATGGCAGCTTCAACAATGCGCTGTTGGGCTGGTTCCAAATTTACCCAGGTATCACTAGCACGGAGTTCTTTAAAAGCGTTGTATAGAACTTGACTTTGACCAAGTTTATTGCTGAACTGTACCACTTGGGGTTGCACAGTTTCATAAGCTTCGCGCAGCTGGGGACTATTCTTTACACCCATTAAATGGCTGACTATACCCCAACTCCAAGTCAGTCTTTCTGTGAGTTTTTCTAAGGGTTCAACTAAACCACTCCAAGTTGGCTGGACATTAGCTTCTAAATTAGCAAGTTGCTCATCGAGTTCTTTTAATAACTGCTCGAAAGCTGGTATTACTTGTTCTGGTTGAATCTCGGTGAAGGGCGGTAAGCCAGCACCTTTTAACAAGGGATTTTGCTCAATAGTGGCTGCACTCATGGTGTTGTGATAACTATCTATATATATCTTCTAATGTAGCGATCGCTGTGATTTTTAGCGTTGCCAGAATGCCGAAATAACCGAATGGGGGAGTTAGGAGTTGGGAGTGGATTTGTTTGACAAATGACAAATGACAACTTTATTGTCTATTTTCCAGAGATAATCATCCCAGATTACTAAATTTACTGGGTGTCCTGAGATGAAATTACTGCTTTCTGCATTAATTACACCTGTGGCTGTGGTATTGACTGCTACACAAACATTGGCAGCAATTCAAACCAAAAATGTTGAGTATAAACAAGGAAATACAGTTCTACAAGGCTATTTAGCTTACGATGATGCTATTAAAGGTAAGCGTCCTGGGGTTTTGGTAGTACATGAATGGAATGGACTGCAACCTTATATTAAACAACGCACAGAACAGTTAGCAAAACTTGGTTATGTTGCTTTTGCGGCTGACATTTATGGCAAAGGTGTCAGACCGAAGAATCCGGAAGAGTCAGGTAAACTAGCCACTTATTATCGTCAAAATCGCCAATTGTTGCGCGATCGCGCCTTAGCTGGGTTAAAAGTATTACAATCAAATCAACTGACTGATGTTAACCGAATTGCAGCGATCGGTTATTGTTTTGGTGGTGGTACAGTATTAGAACTTGCCCGTAGCGGTGCTAACATTGCCGGAGTCGTCAGTTTTCACGGCAACCTCGATACACCAAACCCCAACGATGCCAAAAATATCAAAGCCAAAGTCTTAGTGTTACACGGTGCTAATGACCCATTCGTCCCACCAGAACAAGTCCAAGCTTTTGAAAATGAAATGCGCCAAGCAAATGTAGACTGGCAATTAATTTCTTATGGTGGTGCAGTACACGCCTTTACTAACCCAGAATACAAAGGTCAGATAAAAGGAGCATTATATAACCCCGTTGCTGACAAACGTTCTTGGGAAGATATGCGGCAATTTTTCGCCGAAATCTTTAGTAAGTAGGGGATTAGAGAATAGGGAGTAGGGAGTAGGGTATTTATGAAAACAAGCAATCAAAGCTGTGGGCGCGTCTGGGGCGTAGGGGCTTCACCGTGAGCGTCAGCCGAACGGTGTATATATCTATTCCCAAGATAGAATAAAAATCGTTCAGCCTAAGCTATACCAATAGTCAGTACTCATCCCTACTCCCCACTCCCCTAATTATGCGTGCAATGGTTTTAGATGCACCAAATCAACCTCTGCGTTTAGCTGAGTTACCAATACCTCAACCCAATGCGGAACAAGTTCTGATTCGGGTTCATGCTTGTGCAGTTTGCCGCACAGATTTACATATAGTTGATGGAGAATTGACTCATCCTAAATTACCTTTAATACCAGGCCATCAAATTGTCGGTACTATCGAGGCGATGGGAGCAAAGGTTGATAAATTTTATGTCGGTCAACGGGTGGGAGTGCCTTGGTTGGGTCATACTTGCGATCGCTGTCGTTATTGTCGCTCAGGACGAGAAAATCTCTGCGATTTTGCTGAATTTACTGGCTATAACCTAGATGGTGGTTATGCAGAATATACTGTAGCTGATCACCGCTTTTGCTTTGCCTTAGATCCTAGCTTTCCTGATTTACAAGCTGCGCCTTTATTATGTGGTGGCTTAATTGGTTATCGCGCTTACAGCATGACAGGCGATGCTGAAAAAATTGGTTTTTATGGGTTTGGTTCATCTGCCCACATCTTAATTCAATTAGCCCGCTATCAAGGTCGGCAAATTTTTGCTTTTACTCGTTCTGGAGATATCACAGGACAAGAATTTGCCCTTCAACTCGGTGCAACTTGGGCTGGTGACTCAGACACATTACCACCAGAACCTTTAGATGCAGCGATAATTTTTGCGCCTGTAGGTAAATTAGTCCCATCAGCTTTACGCGCAGTCGCCAAAGGTGGAATTGTAGTTTGTGCCGGTATTCACATGAGCGATATTCCCACTTTTCCTTACGAAATTCTGTGGGAAGAAAGAATTTTGCGGTCTGTGGCTAATTTAACTCGCAAAGATGGCGAAGAATTTCTCGCTTTAGCACCTAAAATTCCGATTCAAACAGAAGTGAATGCTTTTCCTCTCACCCAAGCAAATGAAGCTTTAAACGCCCTTCGTAATGGCGAAATTGAAGGTTCAGCGGTTTTAGTAATTGATTAAAAAACCAAGTTTTAAGTAGGTCGGGGGAATTAAAGATAACTAGTGAGGGCTGTCATTGGTCATTGGTCATTTGTAAGTGTTTCCAGGATATTTACGCTTCGTAATATAGTTTGGTTTATTTCCACCGACTTACTTATCTATAGCACTCATATTTTATTTTTGAAAAAATCTTCTTTCCTACTCCCAACTCCCCACCAAATAAAAAGGCTCAAGCTTTTGGCTCAAGCCTTTACCTCACTCATATCTAAATACTTCACCATCTACCAAATATCACTCATACCTTTCTTATAAGGTTCACCTGTAAAGGGTTGCACCCCAATATTAGGATATTGATCATCTGTAGGGCCAAAAATTCGCATTGCAGCTTCAGAGATATACTCGGTAATCTTAGCAATGATTTGGGAAATAGCCATACTCTTAGACTCCTTATTTTTGAGTCAGTTAAATAGTTATCTCTCTACTTTAATTCGATATTTTCTCATCGCTCAGACTCTCAATATATTGAGAATTTATGCAATAGTTTTTCAGATTGCTTTGCAATACTTTAGGTTGCCAAAAAAGTTTAAAGTTTCTCTGCAATTCCAATTATAACAAAACTCTTAATTGCTCTCGTTTATTTCATATATATGAGTGTTTTATAGAATTTTATTTCTCCGGAATAAACTATTAAAAAAGATTAAATATTTGCATAAATCATCATTATTTTACTGTGAGTATGTTGATTTAATGAAGTCAACAACTTTATTATCTTAGGGAAGTTGACATTAGTTATGGTAAAATCTACCATAATAAAAAAGCAGCATTCTTGTAAGGACGCTCTTACATGGCAACTATCCCAGACTTGGAAAGCTACCAGCGCCAAGACCTGACAATCTCTGCGGCTGATTACAGCTTGCTCACAGACCTTTATCAGCTAACAATGGCAGCTTGTTATGTCGGTGAAGGATTAGAACAAAAACGAGCTAGTTTTGAGTTATTTGTGAGGCGATCGCCAGAAAATTTTGGCTATCTAATTGCAATGGGGCTAGAGCAAGCTCTGGCATATTTAGAAAAGTTAAGCTTTACTCATTCTCAAATTGCCGCATTACAAGCAACGGGAATTTTTGCCCACGCAAGCGATCGCTTTTGGTCGTTATTGGCTGAGGCTAAATTTACTGGTGATGTCTGGGCAGTTCCCGAAGGCACAGCCGTATTTGCTAACGAGCCATTTTTGCGAATTGAAGCACCACTGTGGCAAGCTCAACTAATAGAAACTTACCTCTTAAATACAATCAATTATCAAACTTTAATTGCCACCAGAGCCGCCCGTCTGCGTGATGTTGCTGGGCAGGAAGCCAAACTTTTAGAGTTTGGTACTAGGCGGGCATTCAGTCCCCAAGGGGCGTTGTGGGCAGCACGGGCAGCCTTGGCGGGGGGATTAGATGCTACCTCGAATGTGTTAGCCGCACTACAACTAGGTCAACAGCCAAGTGGTACGATGGCACACGCCTTGGTCATGGCGTTGTCAGCGATGGAAGGCAGTGAAGCCGAAGCTTTTACGGCATTTCATCGCTATTTTCCCGGTGCGCCATTGTTAATTGATACTTACGATACCATCGCGGCGGCGGAAAATTTGGCAGCCAAAGTGAATGCTGGGGAAATGGAATTATCAGGAGTCAGACTGGATTCTGGGGATTTGGTGAGCTTATCAAAACAAGTGCGATCGCTTTTACCAAATGTGCCGATTGTTGCTAGTGGGGACTTAGATGAATGGGAAATAGCCAGACTCAAGGCGGCTGGGGCAATAATTGATGGTTACGGCTTAGGAACACGACTGGTAACGGGTCAGCCTGTCAACGGGGTTTACAAGCTGGTAGAAATTGATGGCATTCCAGTCATGAAGCAGTCTAGTGGTAAGGTAACTTATCCAGGACGCAAGCAGATTTTTCGGTCATTTGTCGGCGGCAAGGTAAAAGCTGATAGGTTGGGGTTAATCACAGAAACACCGCAATCAGAAACACCTTTATTGCAATTGGTCATGAAAGAAGGCGAACGAGTGCAATTGCCAGAAACTTTGGCAGAAATTCGCCAACGAACAGCGATAACAGTCGCTAGTTTGCCAGAGGAAACAAGGCAAATATTAAATCCTGTGGCTTTGCCGGTAGAAATTTCGGCTGGGTTGCAAAAGTTGACTGAACAAACAAAGGAACTAACCGCAGAGGCACAGAGGTAAATATGAGAATTGCTTTATTTGGTACAAGTGCCGATCCGCCAACGGCTGGGCATCAAGAGATTTTAAGATGGTTGTCTGAGCGTTATGATTGGGTGGCAGTTTGGGCGGCGGATAATCCGTTTAAGTCTCATCAAACGCTGCTAGAACATCGGGCGGCGATGCTACGCTTGTTAATTGCCGATATGAATGCGCCAAGCCATAACGTGGCAGTTTCCCAAGATTTGAGTAGCTGGCGCACCCTAGAAACAGTAGAAAAAGCCAAACAGCATTGGGGTGAAGAGGCGGAATACACCTTAGTCATTGGCTCAGATTTAATCAATCAACTACCACGCTGGTATAGAATTGAAGATTTATTACAGCAAGTGCAACTATTGATTGTGCCACGACCAGGATATGCGATAGAAGAATCTAGCTTAGAGGAAATCAAAAAGCTGGGAGGAAAAATTGCGATCGCTACCCTCACAGGTTTAAATGTATCCTCAACAGCTTATCGTGAGCATGGAGATACTGAAGCACTCATAGCTCCCATTGTTGCTTATATTCATCAACAGCATTTGTACAAATGCCAGGACGCAACCACAAAAAGATTCCAACTCCGCTAAATCAACAACCTTTGGCTGATTTTAAGGTAGGTGTGGATAATGTAATTTTTTCTGTAGATACGGCTCAAAATCGACTGTTGGTTCTCTTAGTCATGCGACAGCAAGAACCATTTTTAAATTATTGGAGTCTTCCTGGTACGTTAGTGCGTCAAGGCGAGTCTTTAGAAGATGCGGCCTATCGCATCATGGCAGAGAAAATCAGAGTCAACAATCTTTATTTAGAACAGTTGTATACCTTTGGTGGGCCAAATCGTGACCCCAGAGAAGCAACCGATAGTTATGGCGTGCGTTATTTATCAGTGAGTTATTTTGCCCTTGTCAGATTTGAAGAAGCAGAATTAATCGCTGATAAAGTAGCGGGAATTGCTTGGTATCCCGTCAAGCAAGTGCCACAGTTAGCCTTTGACCATAATGAACTGCTAACTTACGGTCACAGACGACTGCGAAATAAATTAGAGTACAGCCCGGTTGCGTTTGAAGTTTTACCAGAAATGTTTACTTTAAACGATTTGTATCAGTTGTACACAACGGTTTTAGGTGAAAACTTTTCTGATTACTCTAATTTTCGGGCGCGTCTACTCAAGTTAGGTTTTTTGTGCGATACCGGAGTAAAGGTATCACGGGGTGCAGGCCGCCCAGCTAGTTTATATAAATTCGACGCTGAAGCTTTTGCACCCTTTAAAGATAAACCTTTGGTGTTTATTTAAAGTGTGAAGTCTGAAGTCTGAAGTCTGAAAAAGTTTGCAGAATGAAAGCCTAAAAGCTGAAGCTTAAAAACTAAGCAACACTTTGTGCAACTTTCTCTCAAACCTAACCCCCAACCCCTTCCCTTGTAGGGAAGGTGAGCAAGATTCAAAGCCTCTCTCCGCTACGGGGAGAGGTTTGGAGAGGGGTTGCAAAAATAAGTTGCACATAACTTAAAGTATAAAATCCATATTTCACACTTCATACTTCATACTTCATACTTCATACTTCATACTTCATACTTCTTATGAAAATTGCGATCGCTCAACTTAATCCAACCATTGGTGATATACCAGGAAACGTCCAAAAGATTTTAGAAGCCGCACATCAGGCGATAAAATCAGGCGCACGTTTATTATTAACCCCAGAACTTTCTTTATGTGGTTATCCGCCACGGGATTTATTATTAAATCCTAGTTTTGTCTCTGCTATGAGTATGGCATTACAACAATTAGTTAGAGATTTGCCGCCTGAATTAGCTGTACTAGTCGGAACTGTTGAACCAAATACTAAATCCCATATCACTGGTGGTAAAAGTTTATTTAATAGTATTGCTTTATTAGAAACAGGCAAAGTCAAGCAAATTTTTTACAAGCGGCTTTTGCCAACTTATGATGTATTTGATGAAGACCGCTATTTTGAACCAGGGTTACAACCTAATCATTTTATTTTAGATGATATTCATATTGGTGTAACTATTTGCGAAGATTTATGGAATGATGAAGAATTTTGGGGCAAGCGTAGTTACGCTGTTAATCCTATCGCAGACCTAGCAATTTTGGGCGTAGATTTAATTGTTAATTTATCTGCTTCACCTTACAGCGTCGGTAAACCGCAGTTTCGAGAATCAATGCTCAAACATAGTGCGGTGCGTTTTCAACAACCAATGATTTATGTCAATCAAGTAGGAAGTAATGATGATTTAATATTTGATGGTTATAGTTTTGCCTTGAATGGTCAAGGCGAAATTATGTGTCGCGCCCGTGGTTTTGAAACCGACTTAGTAAATGTTGAATTTAACAAGAAACAACGAGATTTAGAGTTAAGTTCTTTAATACCTGAGTGCGAATCAGAAGAAGAGGAAGTCTGGCAAGCTTTAGTTTTGGGTGTAAAAGATTATGCCCTAAAATGTCGCTTTTCTAAAGTAGTATTAGGTTTAAGTGGTGGTGTCGATTCAGCATTAGTCGCCGCGATCGCTACAGCCGCATTAGGTAAAGAAAATGTCCTCGGTGTCCTCATGCCATCACCTTACAGTTCCGAACATTCTGTAAGTGATGCTTTGGCATTAGGTAAAAATTTAGGCATTGAAACCACTGTCTTACCAATAGGCGAATTAATGCAAGGCTTTGACAATAGCCTAGCTGAATTGTTTGCTGGTACAGAATTTGGCATTGCCGAAGAGAATATTCAATCGCGGATTCGCGGTAACTTATTAATGGCGATCGCTAACAAATTTGGCTATCTATTATTATCCACTGGCAACAAATCAGAAATGGCCGTCGGTTACTGTACCCTCTACGGTGATATGAACGGTGGTTTAGCTGTAATTGCTGATGTTCCCAAAACCCGCGTTTATAAAATTTGCCAATGGTTAAACCGCAACGACGAAATTATTCCCCAAAATATCCTCACCAAAGCCCCCAGTGCTGAACTCAAACCCGGCCAAGTTGACCAAGATTCCCTCCCAGCTTATGAAATTTTAGATGACATCTTGCAACGCTTCATTCACGACCATGAATCAGCCGCCCAAATTGTTGAAGCAGGTCACGACCCCATAATTGTAGACCGAGTAATTCAAATGGTTGCCCGTGCCGAATTTAAGCGGCGACAAGCACCCCCCGGTTTGAAAATTACCGACCGCGCCTTTGGTACAGGCTGGCGAATGCCCATCGCTAGTAGCTGGGTAGCCATCAAAAATGCTTATCAAACCAGACCTATCTCTACACCTAGTTAACCTACGTGTTACCTCAGTCAAAAATGTTCAAATACATCCCGCCTAGAACTAAAGTTCCAGGCTCATAGCCAAAGTCCACTTAAGTGGACTGGAATACATTTCTCGTTGAGTCATCTTGAGATGACTTAGGCTATGAGACTCGGAATTCATTCCGAGGCGGGATAGTTAATTATGACAAAGGCAATCTCCACCACACAAATGAGATTTTATAAAAAATACAGAATTACTTTTGCGTAAATTACTGAAGTCGCCTTGAATCGTAAAGTAATACTAAAAATCACGGCTGAAATTTTGAGCCGCGAGTATAGTTCCAAACATCATCAGTCATGCTGGCATTGATGTTTATACCTAGTAATAACTAACGAAGATAGGTGCAAGATGAAATTACAAGATTTCTTAGGTAAAGAAGAAAAGTGGGGATTTGAGGCGATCGCAAAAGACGAAGAATTAAGTCGCCAGATTCAGATATTATTAATTGGTCTAGGTTTATTAGAACCACCAGCAGATGCTAAATTTGGCCCTGTGACTGCGGCAGCTCTCAAAAAATTTCAAGAATTAAAAAAAATCAATGAGCCAGATTACATAGGTGCAGTTACAGCTAAGGAATTAATTGAAACCAAACCAGATGAACTGCCTAAACCCCCATTAAAATTAGGTAATGACATTGCCAGCAAAATTGTGAAGTATATGTTGGCACAAAATTATCAAGTTTTTACTGGCCCCAAAGAATACAATATTGTTTATGTTGAGGGTATGGATGGTGACTGGAATCTCAATAGTGACACACCCAACGCCTTTAATGATCGTCGCATTGTCATCGAAGTAGTAGATGGTACTCCTAAAATCGTAGATCACTGGCAAGCTACCACCGAACCAGGCAGATATTACACTCTCAACCCCTTAAATCCCGGAGGTGCTGCCAGAATTAAGTTTGGACAATACAAAGCTTGGGCTGTGGGTGTGCATGGCAATGCAGAACGTCACGAAGCATTAGTACAAGTTGCACCGATTACTGTTCACCGCGATTTCAACAAAGATTTTCAACGCACTGGTGACAAACTAGATACAGGTTTGTTTGCTGTGAATCAACACTGGGGTTATGATGCGCCTAGTAATGATATTAAAAATGCCAGTGCTGGTTGTCTTGTAGGCCGGATGCGCCAGGGACATAGAGAGTTTATGTCAATTATTAAACAAGACCGCCGCTATGTAGCTAATAATGACTATGTATTTTATACAACAGTGATTCCTGGGGATGATTTATTGAAGAAGTTTCCTGGTTGACATACTCCCCACCATTGAATGGTGGGGATTCTAGGCTCAAACAGCAATTGCAGTTTCAAACCGACTTACATTACCTAACCCAACAGTCGATGCCCCCC
>JAGKSW010000010.1 GCA_018993265.1 Nostoc sp. TH1S01 | reverse complement strand
TGGTGGTCTAACTCCTTTTTTATTATGTTTAAAGAATAACTGATAGGCTTTCTCTATGCGTTGACAGATATCTTGTACTGCTTGAGAACCTACCGACTGCCAGAATGGATTTCGCTTTCTCAATTTGGCAATATGAGACTGAAGTTTTGTACAACTCAAGTGCTTGCCCCACATTCTGTAGTAGCGTTTGTGTAGAGCAATGCAATGATTATAGATTACCCCGGCAGCATTTATTATGCGCTTTAGGTGTCTATTTCTTTTGTGTTGATATAGCTTAAACTTCAGTGTTTTCATATTAGTATTTTACTAAAAATCTGAAGCTAAAAACTTATATTTTTCCTAAATTAAGCAAAGTCGCCCTAGAAGGGCGAGGAACCTCAAACCCATGTTTTTGGTAATGCTGGAGATAGAGCAAATAGAAAAAAAAGACTCGAAGTTAGGCGCTGCGAGATGACCCTACTCACAATTTTCTCGGTGCAATTTCTCTTGCTGCTTCTGTTATTTGGCTTAATTGATGAAGCGTCCCAGGCAGCGAGCGAGCGTATTGAGCAAGCGGATAAAAAAGCAAGATTCTCAAATTTAAGCTATCCACCAAATACTTGCGGCCAAGTTGTGACAAGAAAAACTGCAACGGCTGCAACTGCTAACAAACCTTGAATCAAATTTCCGACTAATGTACCGACAACAATTCCAATACCTGCCTTAATTGCTGGCCATAATTCTCGGCGGTAAATAAATTCACCCACAATTGCACCTAATAGTGGCCCAAATAACATTCCTAACAGCGGCCCGCCAAAGGGTAAAGCTGGTAATAATCCCAAAATTCCTAATACTAACCCAACAACTGCGCCAATTTGTCCCCATTTACTAGCACCTGCTTGTTTTGCTCCTATGTAACTAGCTAAAAAATCCACTCCTACACTCAATAGCAAAACAATTACTGTTACTATTAACGGTATCTTAATCGCTGCAAAAGAACTACTCACAAATCCCCAAATAATAATGGCAGTTAAAATTAAGCTGCTACCAGGAATTGCTGGCACTACGGCACCAATAATTCCCACAACCATTAAGGCAACTAGTAACCAATAAATAATTTGCATAATTTATAATTTTTAACTATTAAGCCTCAGATCCTAATTGTTGGAGAGTTAGAGATAATTTATCAGCGATGCCAGCAATCCAATTTTCATCTTGCTTGGTGTAACTTCTCGGTGCATTTGCTCCTAAAATCAGGACACCTTGATTGCCAATTGGCTGGCAAATTACTCCTTGCGTATTTTCGGGTAAGTAATCAAATTCTATTCTGCCGGGATAGAGGTTTAAAGCAACTAAATAAACTGGTTGTTGTTTTTCGAGAACCCTTTTTAAGATTGGCCCTGGTACTACTTCGGGTTTAGAACCCAGAATACCGCGACGTAACAAAACTTTGCCTTGATATACAACTACCAGCGATCGCGTGACGGTATTAGTTAATATCAAATGAGATGCCCAGGCTAGTTCTGTTTTCACGGCTTCTGGTAAGTCTTCCGCCAGGATAAAACCTTTTTCCCCAATCAGTTCTACAGCATCAGGCGATCGCGGCTGTACTTGCTGCCAAATTAACCCTGTTAAAATTAACACAGCACTCAAAATCACCCCCAACACATCGCCACGCGATTGGGATTCTGTAAGTTCTGGGGTTAATACACGGTTCATTAGCAAAAGTATAGCGCCCAACCCACCAACAACTATGGGTAAACGGCGCAAAACTCGATTGGGATCATCAGGTTTAGTCATTTTTCTAAATTCTGAAGTCTAAAGTCTGAAGTCTGAAAAATATAGTACAGAACGAGAAGCTTGAAACTCTTCAAATTTCATACTTCATACTTCACACTTCATACTTTCCTTTACTCTTCTCCAGGTTCAATTATGCGTTGAAATAAATAGCCTGTACCGCGTGCAGTCAGTATTAATTCTGGGTTACTGGGGTCATCTTCTAATTTTGCCCGTAACCGAGATATATGCACATCTACCACCCGCGTATCTACATGGCGTTCTGGGGTGTATCCCCAAACTTCTTGCAAAATTTCGGAACGAGAAAAAGCTTCGCCGGAACGGCTAACTAGCAATTCTAGTAAGCTGAATTCCATTCCTGTCAGGCGAATACGTTCATCGCCTTTATAGACTTGTCGCTTGTTGGTATCGATTTTGATATTTCCTACGTGAATTACTCCCGAACTGGGAATTCCTGACGCACCTGTTTTATCGACACGGCGCAAGACTGAGCGAATTCGCGCTTCTAGCTCTTTGGGTGAGAATGGTTTAACTACGTAGTCATCAGCACCTAATTCTAAACCAGTGATGCGATCGGCAACGTCCCCCAAGGCTGTTAGCATAATAATAGGGACATCTGATTCCTTACGTAATTCTTGACACACGCCGTAGCCGTCTAGCTTTGGCATCATCACATCCAAAACTACTAAATCAGGATCAGATTTGCGAAAAGTGTCCAATGCTTCTTCACCGTCGCCAGCAGTCACCACATCGTAGCCAATCATTGAAAGGCGCGTTTCTAAAATCCGGCGAATGCTGGCTTCATCGTCTACTACCAGAATTTTTTCTTTATGACTTTCCAAGTTTCTCAACGCTCCTTAACTAAAATTTTTCATGATTAATTTTTAATACCATAATATTAAGATATCATTCCCACAATTGATTTGAAAAATGCCGTAGAACCCACTTTTCTTTGACTTTAGATTTTTGTAAGAATTAAGAAAAAATTAAGAATAATTAACTTAATTAAGATTTAAGAATGCCTAAGCCTAAAACCTTTTACATTTGTAACGAATGTGGTGCAGAATCTCCCCAATGGTTTGGTAGATGTCCTAATTGCGGAACCTACAATTCTTTAGAAGAACAAATTGCGATTCAATCTTCTGTTGATGTACCCACAAGGGGCGGAGTCAGCAGTTGGCATAAAGAGCAAAATAATGGTAAGTCTAATACTAAACCAGCAAAACCCCGAGCTTCGCTGACATTTGATCAAATTAGCGATCGCCAAGTTACGCGCTGGGAATCTGGTTATGGAGAATTAGACCGAGTATTGGGTGGTGGCGTTGTTCCCGGTTCAATGGTATTGATTGGTGGTGATCCGGGAATTGGGAAATCGACATTATTGTTGCAAGTATCCAATCAACTGGCGCAGAGATACCGCATCCTCTACGTTTCTGGGGAAGAATCTGGACAACAAGTAAAGTTACGGGCTTTGCGTTTGGGCGTGTCTAAACCGATGAATGTAGTTGGGAATGGGAATGGTAAACAAGCTGAATCTGAGGATAATACAGAAGAAGTAGAAACATCGGCGACTCCAGAAGCAGCAGAAACAGAAGCCCCAGAAGGGATAAGTGCAGACTTGTATGTTTTACCAGAAACAGATTTAGAAGAAATTCTGCGGGAGATTGATTCCCTCAGACCGAATGTCGCAATTATCGATAGTATTCAAACAGTATTTTTTCCGGCGCTGACATCTGCGCCTGGTTCAGTAGCCCAGGTAAGGGAATGTACCGCAGCCTTGATGAAAGTGGCGAAACATGAAGATATTACAATGTTAATTGTGGGACACGTCACCAAAGAAGGTGCGATCGCGGGGCCGAAAGTTTTAGAACACCTAGTAGATACAGTATTGTACTTTGAAGGCGATCGCTTTGCCTCCCACCGCTTATTAAGAACCGTGAAAAACCGCTTTGGTGCAACCCACGAAATCGGTATCTTTGAAATGGTAGAACACGGACTGCGAGAAGTTTCTAACCCTTCAGAGTTATTTTTAGGCAATCGTGATGATCCCGCACCTGGTACAGCAATTGTTGTGGCTTGCGAAGGTACACGCCCGATTGTGGTGGAATTACAAGCCCTTGTTAGTCCTACCAGTTACCCTTCCCCGCGACGGGCTGGAACTGGTGTAGACTACAACCGCTTGGTACAAATTCTCGCCGTCTTAGAAAAACGTGTGGGAATTCCTATGTCTAAATTAGATTCTTATGTTGCTTCGGCGGGTGGATTGAGTGTAGTAGAACCAGCCGTAGATTTAGGAGTAGCGATCGCCATTGTTGCCAGTTTTCGCGATCGCATCGTTGATCCCGGTACAGTATTAATTGGGGAAGTCGGTTTAGGTGGACAAGTCCGCGCCGTTTCCCAAATGGAACTGCGGTTAAAAGAAGCAGCTAAATTGGGATTTAAAAGAGCGATCGTCCCGAAAGGCACAAAATTTCCCGACCTTAACCTAGAAATCTTACCAGTATCCAAAGTAATTGATGCCATTATCGCTGCCATCCCCCATCAAACACTAGAAGATAGCGATTTCGATCCCGACGATGACGAATAGGTAATAGGGGACAGGTTATCGAAAAATTGGGTTTAAAACCTCGCCCTTCTAGGGCGACTTTGCATGGTAAAATATTAATAGGTCGATAACCGCAGGAACGATGAGGAAACAGGTAAAACGTCCTACTCCGTGATCCTGAAATTCCTAACAGTCAATGGTGTAAAAGTAAATCCAAACTGCAAGGACGCAAATAGAAATTGAATAAACTACCTTGGGACACAAGGAAAGTTACGCTTGGGGAGTAGTCCATAAGTGGGGCATATCGGGAGATGTGTTTCGGACTGGACATGAGACTGTAAGACCAAAATCAACATTGTTGGTGGAGGCAAGATTCAGCCCAAGAATCACCGCACTTTTAGGGCGGTGAGTTGTCAACGCTTAGATAATAATACAGGCAGATATGCCATACAAAGCCCCAACGAGAACCAACATCACTGGATAGCTGATATAAATCTTTACCTGGGTGTATGGCAAGGTACACATGAAAATCGCACAGGCTATTGGTTGCGCTGGTGGGATGAAAACGGACAATTACTATTATGGGCTTCTGAATTAGTTGAACAAGAACGCCAACGTGCTGAACAAGAACACCAACGTGCTGAAAGACTAGCAGCACAATTGTGAGCCGCAGGTATTGAACCACAAGATTAAATTTTTGGGTGTTCCCAATATCTCCCGATGAATCATCATCTTAATTGGTGTCATCTTGGGTAATCCGAGAAAACCATGACTACTATCTATCGAGAAGTGGTGTGGCACTCTGAACGATTGACGATTACTTTTCTTATTGAAGTTCGGGAATCCCCCTAACTTCTTAAAAAATCTAACATTGTTAAAAGCTTTGCCCATTCTTTGTAACGCAGAGATTTTTTAGACTCGGCGTAGACATCTGTTGTCAGTCTCAAAAAATAGTTGTACACAAACTTGGAGCAACCAAAACATTTCGCCAAAAATGCTGATTGCTCTTTGTTTGGATACAGTCTAAATTTGTAAGCTTTTTTCCCATCTGCTTACTATACAATGCTTATCCAATTCGAGTCAATTAGTTAAGTGTTCAAGCTCCTGCCCTGGCTTTCATCCCCCAGTTCCACTTCGTTCCACATGGGGTCTTTCCGCCAGGATCGATAAATCCCATCCTTTTTTTGCATCAAGTTGTAATTAATTAACTCTCTTTGCAAAGTAACGTAGTCAGGATGATAACAACTTAGAATTTCGTGTACCATCTTTTCGGAATATTCAACTCCTGGCTCAAATTTACTAGACAGCCATTTGAGAATTACTAACCGCTTTTTACGACTAACAGGAATTTCCTTGAGGCGCTGAACTCCTTCTAAGCTGTTGGGATTACTTTCTAGATAACTATTCAACACTTTACTTTCCCAAGCTTCCGTATCTATATGTTCAATTAAAGATGCTATCTTTCCTGGTGTAAAAATTTCCTTACGAATATTTTCTAAGGCTTCGCTATCTAGCTGATACAAACGGCTGTTACCATCAGGACGCATAGTCACCAAATTTACTTCTTTAAGTCTCGCCAAATGGTGAGATACTGTCGGTTCTTTGAGTTGCATAAGTGCGGCTAATTCTTCCACACTACACTCTTGATTCGCCAAAATACCTACAATTTTCAATCGACTTTCATCTGCTAACACTTTAAAAAACTGTAGCAGGGTCTGAAACTGTTCTTTTCTCATAATTTTGTTATAATTAATTCGATCCCAATCTAATTAGAAAGAAATCGAATTAGTCATGCTGTCCCCCTAAGATGCAGCGCTAATTTCCTATTGGTTAATTTTTTTATTAATGTCAATTTTGCGATTTGTTTAGAAAAAAAATGAAATTTCTTAAGTTGTTCTTTACATTTCGCTATGTTGAAACATTCGTTAGTTAGAAAAACAAGAAACAGGACAATTAATCATGGTACTTCTCTTGTAGAAGCGGCTAAATTTTTAGGCGTAGACCAAAGTACCTTATACGTGGCTCTTCAAAGAGGGCAAATTCCTACAACTACAAGAAATGGACGGACTGTGATTAGTCAAGCAGCCTTAATGGCTTATCAGGTAAGGACAAGACCTCTCCTATAAGTAATTAAAATCGCAATGATTAAAAATTCAAAATGTTGCCGACATGGAGTAGCGATCGCCAAAATAATATAAATGATTAATTGGCATAGACTACTAGTTTAGCGTAAGAAAAACAAATTCCAGGTAGCAAATATAAATTTGTTTAGCTACACAATATTTTTCTGGGAAACTATGTTTTACGTAAATACAGATAGTTTTCTGCGTATATTTTTAGTTAATAATGTGAAACCTAGACTTGGCGATCGCTCTAGCAAAAATCAGCCAGTAAGATTTATTTGATAATGTAAGATATCAGATTTCCTTTGTTGAAATTATGACGGTTGTTATTCCCGTAGCAAAACCTGTTAGCCAAATGCAACTAGCACCTGGTAGTGCAGTCACGATACCAGATGTCAGTTGGTCAGAATTTGAGGCAATTTTAGAGGAATTGGGACACAAGCGGCGTGCAAGAGTAGCTTATAGCCAGGGTACTTTAGAAATTATGGTTCCTTTACCTGAACATGAAAAGCCAAAAGAACTAATTTCAGATTTTGTCAAAGCTCTACTCAGATTTCAAGGTAGAAGGTATGAACCCTTTGGTTCTACTACCTTCAAAAGGGAAGGTGTAGCCGGAGTTGAACCCGACGCTTGCTTTTACATCCAAAATTATCAGCGTATGATTGGTTGTCGTCGCTTGGAACCAGACGACCCACCACCCGATTTAGCAATTCAATCTGATGTCACTTCTAAAACCAAACTTGATGCTTATACAGCCATTGGCGTGCCGGAACTTTGGGTATATGATAGCGGCACACTAACTATTTATGTACTAAGTAATGGAATTTATCTAATATCAGATACTAGTCCTCTATTTGAAGACATACCAATCAAGCAAATCATTCCTACTTTTGTGGAACGTGCTTGGCAAGTAGGTAATCTGCAAGCATTAGAAGAATTTGAAGCCGCGATCGCAAACAGATGACACTTCAGTACAAACATTGTCTATTTAAGCTGGGTGTAGGGGTGTAGGTTTTTTCATTAAGCAATGCTTCTTTCACCCCTAAACCCCTATACCCTTACACCCATATACCCTTTTTTAACCAAACTGCTCTTCAACATCCAGGTTAAACAACATTTGCAGCGTTTGCATACAGCGTCTTCTGGCCTCTACATCCTGCTGCGCTCGTAATTGCACCATCGGATCATGTAAAATTTTGTTAACGATGCCTCGCGTTAAAGCCTCAATGACTTCTTGATGTTTGTCACCAAATTCTGAACCCAAACGAGACAAAGCTTTTTCTAACTCTTGTTCGCGGATGGTTTCGATTTTATTTCGCAAACAGCTAATAGTGGAGACAGTTTCTAAACTGCGCCACCAAACATCAAAAGCTTCTACTTCTTCATCTAAAAGTTTTTCGGCTTCTTGCGCCATTTTCCGGCGACTTTCGTAGTTCTGTGCAACTACCGCTTTTAAATCATCGACATTAAACGCTTGGACATGTGCTAGTTCATTTACGTCTGAGTGAACGTTACGCGGCACAGAAATATCGAATAACATCAAAGGGCGGCAAGGTTCTAAAACTATTTCTAACTTGGCACGGTCGAGTATTGGCTCTGTTGCGGATGTGCTTGTAAATACTAAATCACTTTCGGCAATTACAGTCATCATTTCCCCAAGCAAATGAGTGCGGATGGGGTGTTCTGAGAACTGCTGTGCTAATTCCTGAGCGCGATCGCGAGAACGATTCACAATACTAATTTGTGTCGCACCTTTAGAAACTAAATGTTGTACCAACAACCGCGACATTTTGCCAGCACCGAGAATTGCCACTCGACAAGCCGCCAAATTAGCCACTTTGATTTGTGCCAACTCCACAGCCGCAGAACTAATAGAAACAGCACCAGTTCCAATACTTGTTTCGGTGCGTACCCGCTTACCCGCTGTAATTGCTTGTTTAAATAATCGATTCAAAATTGTTTTTATACCGTTGTATTGCTGTCCCAGTTTGTGAGTATTCTTCACCTGAGCCAGAATCTGACCTTCTCCTAATACCAAGCTATCTAAGCCTGCTGCCACGCGCATAACGTGCATTACAGCATCTTCATGCAGCAACACAAACAGGTGTTGTCTTAAAGAAGCTACAGGTAATTTGCTATGTTCTGAAAGAAACTGTGTAACTTCGCGGACACCTTGGTCAGTTTCACTAGCAACAATGTAAATTTCCAGACGGTTACAAGTGCTGAGTATAGCTACTTCGTCAATGTGGGGGTAACTAGTTAAATTAGCGATCGCACTTTCAGTTTGTGGTTCTGGAATACTCAGCTTTTCTCGAATTTCGACTGGGGCTGTTTTATGGCTTAACCCCACCACTGCAATATTCATTTCTTATCAACAATTAATAATGGGTTATTAACAATTGGGGAGTGGTGAGTGGTGAGTGGGGAGTAAGGTATTTTCTACTCCCTACTCCCTACTCCCTACTCCCTAATTCCTAGTGCAATTGCAGAGTCTTAGGCTGGTCGAACATGTGGATTGTATCGACAAATCTAGCTGTCTTAGACTGGGTAGAAATAACCAAGCTTTGAGTTCTTGCACCACCGTGGAAGAACCGGACACCTTGCATTAAGTTACCAGATGTAATACCGCAAGCAGCGAATAGCACATTTTCACCAGAAGCAAGCTCATGAGCATCGTAGACCTTATCAGGGTCAGTGATATTCATAGATTGCAAACGCTCAATGTTCGCTTCTTTGCTTTCCCCAATTAGACCTGTTTTCACTACAGCTGGATCGTAGATCAATTGACCTTGGAAATGTCCACCCATTGCCCGCATAGCCGCCGCAGAAATCACACCTTCAGGTGCTGCACCAATACCCATGAGTGCATGAATATTAGTTCCTGCAAAACCACAAGATATAGCAGCACCCACGTCACCATCAGAAATTAGTTGGACTCTAGCGCCAGCATCACGAATTTCTTTAATTAAATCGTTGTGGCGTTCGCGCTTCATTACAACTACTACGAGTTCATCAATTGAGCGATCTAAACACTCGGAGAGAATTTTGAGGTTTTCGGTGGCTGACTTGTTAATGTCTACCTTGCCTTTAGCGGCTGGGGGTGCTGCGAGTTTCTTCATGTAGAAGTCTGGTGCAGCAAACAAGCCACCTTTTTCAGAAATTGCCAACACAGCCATTGAACCAGGCTGTCCGTATGCTACCAAGTTTGTACCTTCGCAGGGGTCTACGGCGATGTCAATTTCGATTAATTCATCTGGGTTACAGAAGTCTTTAGCATCTGGACGAGCGCAGATACCAACTTCTTCACCGATGTACAACATGGGAGCGTCATCACGTTCCCCTTCCCCAATTACAATGCGACCGCGCATATAGATTTTGTTCATGCGCTCCCGCATAGCTTCTACTGCTACTTGGTCAGCTGTATTCTTTTCGCCTTTACCCATCCACTTTGCAGATGCGATCGCGGCTTGTTCTACTACCTCAATAATTTCTAACCCAAGCGTATTTTCCACAGAGTCCCCCTCTCAACTGCTCTCTATTGCGTTATTTCATCTGGCCATTTCAGTTTTCAAGTCTACCAAAGTGCCGATACCTATGGAAAATAGTATTCACTCACACAATTGTTAATTTTTGCTGCTGATTGATGTAAATCAATACCAGTAAGGCAAAAATTACAGTTCTTTTGTACTAATAACATCCGAGGATTAACTGAATAAATTAAATACCTCAAGCTATTGCTACAGAAGACTTTAAGGCAAACTGATCAATTTTAATATGATTCATAAATTATTCGGTCAGTATAATAAATGGGTTTTTGTGGTGTGTGCATCTAACTAGATATAGTCAAGAAAACTGCGTATAAGTTTACGAAAAAAATTGGCTCAATCCAAAAAGCAGGAGGAAGTTAAGCGTGTTTATTGATTACATCACCCTTATGTTGATCAATATGGTTGCTGGGTTAGTTCTCCTCGCTGATTATGTCAACCGCGGCTTAGTGAGCGCCAATCAGAAACAATGGATTCCTGGGTTTGGGATTACAGGTGGAATCGCCTTAACAACAGGACTGCACATGACATTTACTTGGCCTGTGCGTGGTAGCTTTAACATTGCGTTTGGGGAAACAACCGTCCTCTTTGGAGTTTTATTTATAGCAGCTGCGATCGCTTTAGCTTTTGATTGGGATTTGTGGACAGTAGCAATTTACGCTTTCTTTGCTGGATTAGTGGCGGTTGTTGTCGGTATCCGCATCATCAATTTAAATCTTACTAGAACACCAGTACTAACAGGCATAGGTTTTATCCTCACTGGCTTAGGCGGTATCTGTGCCGCACCTGCTTTATATTGGAAAGCTAACCGTACTTTGCGGTTAACTGGCGTAGCAGTCTTGATTGTTGCTGCTTTAATTTGGGCATTTATTGGATATCTGGCATTCTGGAATCATCTTGAAAGCTTCCAAAAGTGGGTTCCAGCACCTATGCCCTAACCCAAAAGCAGATAAAAATTAAAGACTTTACTTCTAAAATAGAACCTAATAGCAAGATAAATCTTCATCTTTAATACTTCACACTTCACACTTATGTTCGACTTTCTCAATCCCCTACTTGGTCGTCATCCAGAAAAAATTAAAGCTAACGTCGAAATTTATACTTGGCAAACCTGTCCTTATTGCATCCGTGCCAAAATGCTGCTGTGGTGGAAAGGTGTAAATTTCACTGAATACAAAATTGACGGTGACGAAGCCGCTAGAGCCAAAATGGCAGAACGCGCTAACGGTCGTCGTACAGTTCCGCAGATTTTCATTAATAATCAACACATCGGCGGTTGTGATGACATTTATGAGTTAGATACCAAAGGTCAACTCGACCCTCTGTTAGCTACTTAAGTGTAGGAGTAAATATGAGAGGCCAAAGTTGGTATGTTGCTTCACTAATAGGACTGATGTGTCTGATTCGGTTTAGTCTTAGTGCTGTTGGCTATGCTGAACCACTGTGGCTAATGGAGCAACTTAGTATCCCTATTGATACAAATATCCAAATGCCTTATATTGTTCGTGTTTGGGCAATTAGAGACATAGTGCTTGCTGTAATAGTTGCTTTTGCCAATAGAAGTACTGTAAAAACACTTTTGTTAGCGTGCATTGCCATTGACCTTACCGACATCTTATCTGCACACTTGAGCGGAGCAGCTGGTTTGTTTAATGCCTCTGTAACTTGGTCGCTAAAACTCACTGCAATTGCAGCACTTGTTCCAGAAATCACAGCGTTAGCTTTAATCAGTGTTCAAAAAAGATATCAGCAAATTGATGTTGAAAAGCAGCAGATATTTTGATTACAGCTACTGTGATTGTTAAAAGTATGATTTTATACCAAATAATCAACTTTGCTCATAGGCGATCGCGCACAATACCTGTATGATTGAGGCTTTTATTACCAATTCTCACCTTTCACAATGGAATATAAATAACTTCAATTTAGGATTTGATTTTTATAATAAAATTAACTATCGAACAAACAAAAGTAAATTCTTATGCCAGAAGTTGCTAATTATCATCAAGAATTGACCGACAGAATAGCAACAATTGTAGAAAATTTATTTAAAGGTAATGGTTTATAAGCTAATCGTCATTCATTTTTCCAGACTGATTCGCTTGTAGTAAGGGCTTCAGCCCTGGCTTTATGCAACTTAAATGCTGATTAGCTTATATAGCCAAGTTAAAAAAACAAGAAATGATCGAAATGTTGGTAGATCTGTTTGCAAAATTTACTCCTGAAGAAATGCGGGAAATTCAAGATGATGATTTAGCAGATAGAATTGATAGTATTCTAGTTTTAGAAGCTGTCTCAGGAACCTTAAATGATTTAACTCCTGAGCAAATGGCAATTTTTAATGCATCTGTAGAAGGTAAATAAAATTGTGGCTTATTTACTTGATACGAATATAGTTACTTATATCCTCAAGAAAAACCAAATTATAGATAGTAAAATTCGGGAATTACGCCGTCTCAAACAAGATATTTTTAAAAGATAAGGCATGGGGTCAACCCTGCCAACTGCGGTGGAGACTAAATCCCGGTGTCTCTTCCGCAGTTCTAATTTTAGGGTTAAGCTAACTCAGCAGGAAATTTCGTAAGCGAGTGCCTCTATGGAAAAGCAAGTTACCATATTTTCCTTCTTTGCAGGTGCTGGCTTCTTAGACTTAGGCTTTGAAATGGCTGGCTTTAGAGTGGCTTACGTCAACGAAGTTTTTAAGCCATTTATGGATGCGTATCAATACGCTAGGCATTGTCTCAACTTGCCAAGCCCTGAGTATGGGTATTATTTAGGCAATGCTATTGATTTTACTGAAGGAAATCAGAAGTCGGTTCTTAGCAAACTAGTACGTATAGCGCGAAAAAATACCAATCTACTTGGGTTTATAGGGGGGTCGCCTTGTCCTGACTTCTCGGTAGGTGGTAAAAACAAAGGGCGCGAAGGAGATCATGGAAGATTATCATCAACTTATATTGATATAGTTTGTCAGCAAAACCCAGACTTTTTTTTATTTGAAAATGTTGAAGGTTTATGGAAAACAAAAAAACATCGCTCTTTTTATGAAGAAATTAAGCAAAAGTTACACAATATAGGTTACGTTACAACTGAACGATTAATTAATGCTATTGAGTACGGTGTACCACAAGATAGAAAAAGAATTATTTTGATTGGTTTCCGAAAAGAAATTCTTGTCAAAATGGGAATAGCTTTAGATGGATTAGAGTTACCCCCTGGCGTGTTTCCTTGGGAAAAATATATTATTTATCCTAGAGCTAAAGTTTTTTCTTGTCCTTGGAATGATAAAAATCCATTTCAGGAAGATTCTATTTTGGAATGTCCTAAGAACATCTATAAAGAATTAACAGTTGAACATTGGTTCACCAACAATAATGTAAACAATCATCCTAACTCTAAGCATTACTTTAAACCAAGGCAAGGAATAGCACGTTTTGAATCAGTTGAAGAAGGAGATGATTCAAAAAAATCCTTTAAGCGACTTCATAGATGGCGTTACTCACCAACAGTTTGTTATGGGAATAATGAAGTTCATTTGCACCCTTATAAGAAACGGAGAATCTCGGTTGCAGAAGCATTGGCTTTGCAGTCTCTACCAAAAGAGTTTGCTTTTCCATCTCATCTGTCAATAACCCATATGTTCAAAGCAATAGGAAATGGTGTTCCATTCCTTGCTGCACACGCACTTGCTTCAAGCATTATTGATTTTTTAGAATTGGAAAGATGAATTTGAATACCTTAAATAAATATTATTAGTGCTATATGCTAATTATAGCGTTTCTTGTGCTAGTCAATTATAAAAAAATAATTAACCGCATATAAACGCAGATAAATTTATGCCTCAGCAGACTAAGAAAGGCTATACAAGGTTTAAATATGTTAAAAACACTATATCAATTTTGTATAATTTGTTCTAAATGTTTTTGTAGTAAAGTGCCACGAACATGCCGACCTTTTCTACTAGTTGTACCTTGATGAGTGTAGTAATAGTACTGTGCATATTCATTTGTGTTAACGTCTGCACGTTTATTATTGTTTAATTCATTTTCTAGCGAGATTAATGTATTACTTAAAGACTCCACTTTAGGCAAATTTCCATATTTTTGCTTGAATTTGATCAGCTCAATCACTAATGTGAAAAAACTAGATAGTTTCTTCCATATAGTATCTACTGGTAAGTGACAATTAGCAATTAAACTTAACACTTCACGAAAATTAGCTACTATAATTTCTTTATTAGGATACTCATCATCATAACGTTTTACATACTTTTCAACCTCTTTATCGCTAACAAAGTATCCACCTTCTTCCACTGTCGCAATCATAAGTAACATATATTCTAAATCTTTCATTCGTGAAACCTCATTTTCACTAAATACCGTACTAAATACAGTATCTTCCGAAAAAAGCTCATTAGTTTCTAGTATTGTTTTAGCAGCTTTGATAAACTCTCCTTCATACAAAGCATTTCTTATTTCCACAGCGTTCAAGGCATAATTAACTGAATTAATTCGTTTGAATATATCTCGTATTTTACTTTCCTCAATTCGTCCTAAGTCTCTGATCACAACATTATAATCATAGAAATTGGTCTTCTGTTCAGGTGTTAAATCGGCAAACTTTTGTACTCTTTTCAGATTAAAATCAGGTGAAGATGTAATGTATTGGTAAATAGTACTTAATCGCTGCTGTCCATCAACTACCAGAGTTTCAGAGGTTTGTGTTTCTAAATTTATACCGCCATCTGCCAAATATATTTCAGGGAAAGGAAGTGCAAACAATATAGTTTCTATGAAATCTTCTTTATGGGTGTCATTCCAAACTAGTTTTCTCTGAAAAGAAGGCGTTAATATCAACGCTCCAGTTTTCATCATATTGAATAAATCTAATAGTTTTTTATTTGTAGCTATTCCAATTTTAGACATTTTAATTATTTCCTATTTTTAGCTTCTCTATATTTTTAACATGGTACTTTTCAAAGAAATTGAAACTATGATATAAGGCTCCTGTTATTTTCTGTGGGCCATACTTACTGTAGGAAATAGATTTAAAAAAATCAAACCAATCAGTTTTAGCTGTGTATTCAAAAGGAAACAAATCTGGTCTAATCCATCCTTTAAAGAAGTAATCTAAAAAACGTTTATAATTGATATCTTCATCTCTTGTTCGGCTTGTTAATCCAATGTTAAACTCATGCACACTTTCCCATAAGTTTTCAAATAACTTACTAGAAACGATAACTATATCTATATCTGATTCGATAGTAAAAGGCTTCCATAGCTTATTAGGTGCTATGCTAAAGCCAAGCTTTGCTGAACCAACCATATGTATATTGTTATAGTGTTCAGAAAAGTTGGCAGCAATTTCACGCTTAAGATCAAAGTATTTATCCTCATCATCCTTAAAAATATAAGGTGTACCATGTACTATGTATTTTTGGACAATTACTTCTGCACGCTCATGACCTTCTAAAATAGCCTTAAACCTTTCTATCTTGTTATCAATATCAGGCTCATATACTAATGGCTCTTTACTCATAGACTAGTTTAGCTAACTTAACCTATATCACTGAGGTAATATAAATACTACTCTTTGTAGACTCTATATTTTTGCAAAAAATCTAATAAATATGAAAAAAGGAGACATTAGCACTGTCCCCTTTTTATTCATCAGTAATTAGCTATTGATTACACTGAACTCAGGTGTTTTTCTACCACAGCTTGAGGATTAGCCTCTGGACTATCCGCTTCAGAAGGTGGTACTAATTGCCAGAACTTAGACACAAATTCTTGCCAATTTTGCAGAATTGCTTTCGCCTTGGGTGAACCAGTGCGTTCTGCATGAGTTCTAATTAAATCTTGCAGTTGCTTTTGTCCTGCTTCTGTCAGAACTCGCTGAATTTTGACATTTTCCCGATTGACTAACTCAGGGAATGAGCCGTCTTCATCTAAGAAGTATGCCAAACCGCCAGTCATCCCGGCTGCAACGTTACGTCCTACTTTACCAAGGACAACAATTACGCCGCCAGTCATGTATTCGCAGCAGTGATCACCTGCGCCTTCAACTACGGCTGTACCTTTAGAGTTGCGGACTGCAAAGCGTTCACCTGCTAAACCGTTGGCAAATAAGAAGCCGCCAGTTGCACCATAAAGGCAGGTATTACCCACGATTACGTTCTTGGCGGGGTCATAAGTAGCTTGTGCTGGGGGTTTGATGATGATTTCACCACCGTGCATCCCTTTACCAACGTAGTCGTTGGCTTCGCCTTCCAGAGTTAAAGTAATCCCAGAAAGGTTAAACGCACCAAAGCTTTGACCTACACTACCTTGGAAGTTGAGATTAATTTGCCCTTCAAAGCCACCATCGCCATATTGAGATGCGATCGCACCAGCTAATCTTGAACCAACTGTTCTATCGGTGTTGACTATTTTTAAATTCTTAGTCACCGTCGATTGGTTGCGAATTGCGGCTTGAATTTCGCTATCCGCCAGCAGTTGGTCATCTATTACCGGGCCATTGCTGTGAACTTCTTCATGAACTAACCAGCTACGATTGTCTTTAGTATCTGGTAGTTGCAGTAAGCAGTTGAGGTTTAGTGCTTGGGTTTTGGCCAGTTTCGCTTCGGGACGGACTGTTAATAAGTCTGCACGACCGATAATTTCCGATAAGGAACGATAGCCCAATTTTGCTAATAAACTCCGCACTTCTTCGGCAACAAAATAGAAGAAGTTGACAACGTGTTCAGGGATACCTTTGAATCGCAGGCGCAGTTTTTCGTCTTGAGTTGCTACACCCACAGGACAGGTATTCTTATGGCACACTCTCGCCATTTGGCAACCTTCGGCAATCATGGCAATGGAACCGAAGCCAAATTCTTCGCCACCCATCAACGCAGCCATCAAGACATCCCAGCCAGTCTTGAGTCCGCCGTCTACTCGCAAAATGACGCGATCGCGCAAACTATTCTGCATCAGGACACGATGCACTTCACTTAAACCGAGTTCCCACGGTGAACCAGCGTGCTTAATCGAACTCAATGGTGATGCACCTGTACCGCCATCATGTCCAGAAATTTGAATGATATCGGCGTTGGCTTTGGCTACACCTGCGGCAATTGTGCCAATCCCAATTTCAGCAACTAACTTCACCGATACCTGCGCTTTCGGGTTAATTTGGTGCAGGTCAAAAATCAACTGTGCTAAGTCTTCAATAGAGTAGATATCATGGTGCGGTGGAGGTGAAATCAAGGTTACACCGGGCTTAGACCGCCGCAACATCGCAATGTAAGGGCTAACCTTTGTTCCGGGTAATTGTCCGCCTTCCCCTGGTTTTGCACCTTGGGCGATTTTGATTTCTATTTGTTTGGCACTAGCTAAATACTCTGGTGTAACACCAAAGCGTCCTGATGCAACTTGCTTGATAGCACTAGAAGCTGTATCACCATTCCGCAAGCCCTTCAGGTGGGGGAGAGTGGGCGAGTAACCGGACTCATCTACATCATCTAAAACGTTGTAGCGGACTGGATCTTCGCCACCTTCGCCAGAGTTGGATCTACCACCAATCCGGTTCATGGCGATCGCCAAAACTTCATGGGCTTCCCGTGACAATGCACCCAAGGACATCCCACCAGTACAGAAGCGTTTGAGGATTGATTCTGCGGCTTCCACTTCTTCCAAGGGAATTGAGGGGCGATCGCTTTGGAAGTCCAGCAAGTCTCTTAACGCAGTAATTGGTCGCCCTTGGAGATATTGTTTGTAAACTTCGTAATGGTCGTATTGCTTGGTTTTAACAGCCTCATGCAATGCTTTGGACATTTCCGGGCTGTTCATATGGTACTCACCACCTGGACGGTAGTTAACAAAGCCCAAGTTATCTAATTTCTTAGCTGTGAGTTCTGGGAAGGCTTTGCTGTGGATAGAAAGGACTTCTTGCGCCAGTTCACTGACACTCAAACCACCGATGCGGGAAGCGGTACCTTTAAATCCGAGTTCTAATAAATCGCCACCAATCCCGATCGCTTCAAAGATTTGCGCTGCTTGATAGCTAGATAGTAAGGATATGCCCATCTTGGAGAGGATTTTCAGCAATCCTGACTCTACAGCTTTGCGGTAGTTGCCAATAGCTTGTTCTAAGCTGATGCTTGTCAATTTACCCCGTTCCATGAACTGCTGGGTTCTGGGTTCAAACCACCAATCCCGGACTGTATCTAAAGCCATGTAGGGGCAAACAGCACCTGCACCATAACCAATCAAGCAAGCAAAGTGATGGGTACTCCAGCACTGGGCGGTATCTACAATCAAGGATGTTTTCATCCGCAAGCCTTCGCGGATCAGGTGGTGGTGGACTGCACCCACAGCTAATAAAGGTGGAATGTAGCTGTATTCTGCGCTAATACCGCCAGCAGCGCGATCGCTCAAGATTAATATCTTCGCACCCGCCCGCACTGATTCAGCGGCTTGGGCTTGTAAAGCTTCGACAGCAGCTTTTAAGCCTGCTGGGCCGTTGGCGATCGCAAATAAGGTTGATAATTCCGCTGTCGCAAAACCAGAAACCTTAATTGCATCTAACTCAACTTCTGTCAAGACTGGCGAATCTAGCTTCAGTCTCTTGGCATATTCTGGCTTCGGTTCTAGTAAATTACCCCGTTCGCCCAATTCCACCTTCAAGGACATCACCAGCTTTTCACGCAGGGGGTCAATTGGTGGGTTGGTTACTTGAGCAAAACGCTGTTTGAAGTAGTCATACAACAGGTGGGGTTTGCTGGACAACACCGCCAAAGGAATATCATCCCCCATACAGAACGTTGGTTCTGCTCCATTCCCTGCCATTTGTTCAATCACCATTTCGACATCTTCGCTGGTGTAGCCAAAGGCAGTTTGCTGGCGGAGTAAGGTTTGTCTGTCAACTGTGAATTGTCCTTTGCCGTTACCGTTGCCATTGCCATTGCCATTTGTCGTATGATTGCTGACTAATGACTTCAAATCTTGGCGATGGGTTTGCAACCATTCCCCATAAGGAAGTTGCTTGGCAATTCTTTGTTTAATTTCCCAGTTTTTCAAAATTTCATGACTTTCTAAATCCACGGCAATCATTTGCCCTGGGCCTAGTCTGCCTTTCTCCACAATATCCGCTTCGGGGAAGTCAACCACACCTGCTTCTGATGCCACCACAATGTAATCATCTTTGGTAATCACATAGCGTGCAGGTCTTAAGCCGTTGCGGTCGAGTGTTGCACCAACTTTCTTACCATCACTAAAAACTAGTAATGCAGGGCCATCCCAAGCTTCTTGCAAACCACTGTAATATTCATAAAAATCAGTGATTTCGGGATAGTTCTGTAATGATGGTTGATTTTGGTAAGCCTCTGGCACCATAATCATCAAGGCTTCCAAGGGGCTGCGTCCGGAACGTACTAGTAATTCGAGGACATTATCTAAGGTGGCGGAGTCGCTGCTATCTAAGATAACTAAAGGCTTGAGTTCATCATTGCGATCGCCCCATACTGAATGACTAATGCTAGCTTCCCTAGCCATCATCCAGTTGATGTTACCCAAGAGAGTATTAATTTCTCCGTTATGTCCCAACAACCGCATTGGCTGTGCCAATGGCCACTTGGGCATAGTATTGGTACTAAAGCGGCGATGATAAACTGCAAAGGCACTCTTATATGCAGGATTTTGTAAATCCGCATAAAAATCTCCCAATACCGCAGAACGCACCATGCCTTTATAAACAATGGTACGGCTGGATAAAGAACAGATGTAAAAGTCTTCGGAAATCGGTTTTGCTGCTTTAAAAATCCGTTTGCGGGTCAGGTACAACTGTCTTTCTAATTCATCATCAGTTGTATCAGCAGCGAGAAAAACTTGTTCTATTTGCGGTCGATGTTCTTTGGCTTGAATTCCCAATAAATGGGGATGCACTGGTACTTCTCGCCAGCCCAGTACAGTAAATTTTTCTTCAGTAGCAACCTTTTCAACTTGAGCTTTAGCTTTTTGTGCTAATTCTGAGTCTTGCGGTAAGAATATCATCCCCACAGCAATATTATTTATTGAGGAGATGTTCATCCTTCCTGAGAAATATTCTTTTTGTAACAACTCCCAAGGAATAGCTGTCAATATCCCTGCACCATCGCCGGAGTCTTGGTCGGCACTACAACCACCACGATGTTCTAAACAGGTCAATGCAGCTAAGGCTTTGGTGACGATTTCATGGCTGGCAATATTCTGGCGATGTGCAATAAAACCTACACCACAGGCATCTCTTTCCTCTACTAACCACCTTTGCCCTTGGTAGGTATCCCTAGAGTCTTTATCCGAAAATGACATTTTTTGCAATTGATTCACCCTTTGATCGTTCATAGCCTATTCCTGAGAAGTTAAGTCACAAATTTTGCCACTGCTTGGGAGGGAAGTTTCGCAATTTCGCGTTGCACTAAATACATAAATCACTTGAATTTAGGGAAAAAAAATTTTAACTGCGGTTATTTATAAATTTAACCGTGTTAAAATTATTGCGTTAATTCTTCTGTGTTTATGCTGGTTTAGACAAATTCCACTTTGTGATAATTTTATCTACTTGGGTTAAAAACTAAGTATTTTCTAAGTCTTTTTCAGATGACAGATGTTTGTCAGGTAGACAGCCTCAGCTTACCTAACACAAAATTTTCACTGAAAAACTCACTGTCGTAAAAGCTGTAAGATTCCTGATTCAGCAACAAAATCAGCGTATTACACTATATACCCATTTGACAATTCCTAAATATTTTTATTGTTGTGTATATTGGCTGCTCACCCGTTGCAACTTTTGTTACTAACAACTATGCCTCACTTCTAAGTAACACAATAGCAACTATGAGTGAGGAAAGAGTATTTTATATATACATTTGATGACCAAAACTATATATCTATAGTTTGGCAGGAACTAGTGCCAGTTAAAACAGTCAGTCACAGTGGTTTTAGCTAAAGGCTGGTGATTCTCATCAGAGATAACTAGCCAATATATAGGTTATCACGTTTCTGGAAAAGTTAAATCACTAATTTCCAGAGTGACCCACAATTAGCCAGCCCGTGTCTGAGGTGATAATTTGCAAAAATCCTGCCTAAAAGATGTTAACAATGCCAAATTGGTACCGCAAAAAATCAGAGCCTACCGTGACCAAGCCTGCCAAATCTCAAGCCTTTTGCTTAACGGTGTCATCCATCATTGCAACAATACTCAGTTTATCTCCAAGCTGGGTTGTCATCGCTCAACAGTCTCTCATCAATCCGCAGCCAACACCACCACCACAGCCGCTACGCCAAGCCCAATCCGCTGGTAATCAAATTTCCCTCAATGGTCGCACAATGCCCGGCGCTTGGATAGCAAAACTAGGCGCAGCTGATCAACTAACTATTTACCTCAGCGATGGTGTATTTCGGCAAGCAATAGGAGTTGATTTTTTAAATAGTAATAACCCTAGCCAACAGCCAATACAGTGGTTTTCTTCAGCTACTAGTCCACTCGTTTTGGTAACTCAACTTCAAGGTGGATATCGCTATCTCGATGTTACTAAGTTTGTTCAACAAGCAAATTGGCAGTTACAGGTGAATGGGAACACCTTGGTAATTGTTACTCCCCAAGCTCAAATCAAAAATATTATTGTTGGTCAGCAACCTCTCAATCCTCCTAGTATTGCTACTATCAGAGAAAACCGCATTGTGGTTGATTTAGTCCGTCCCACACCTTGGATAGTCAGGCAAGGATTACCCATTAAACCAGCTCAAACGCCACCAGCAGATGATCCAGATGCGATCGCACCTAAACCAACAACCATACCGAATCGAGAATGGCGAATTACGCTTGATGCTATAGCTGATCCAACTTTAATTCAACGTTACAGCCCAACACCAGCACCGCCATCACTACCAAACCTCATCAAACAATTACCACCACAACCTAACCCTGATAGCTTGATTCAAAAAGTCGAGGTGGTGAATAACCAAACAATTATTAGTCTGAGTGTTCCCTTTGGTTCAGCACCACGTGTCACTACAGTAAATAACCCAAATCGCCTGATTATCGAGATTCGCCCTGATGCAATGGTCGAGCGCAATATCGCTTGGGCAAACGGGTTGCGCTGGCGACAGCAATTTATTAATTTAGGTGCAGAACGTTTTCCCGTGGTGTGGTTAGAAGCTAACCCCCGCGCCGTGATTTTAAAACCAATTTGGACAACCCAGGAAACTTTAGTTGGTACTGCTCCCTTAATTCAAACAGCGCAAAAATACTTAGCATTAGCGGCAATTAATGGTGGCTATTTTAACCGTAATAACAAATTGCCTTTAGGGGCAATTCGTCGAGATAATCAGTGGTTATCCGGGCCAATTCTTAACCGTGGTGCGATCGCTTGGAATAACTCTGGGGAATTTTACGTAGGTAGGCTGACTTTACAAGAAACTTTAATTGCTCCTAACAATTTACGCTTACCGATTTTATTTCTCAATAGTGGTTACGTCCAAAGCGGTATTGCTCGTTATACACCAAGCTGGGGACAAACTTACACTCCTCTGACAGACAACGAAATACTCCTCATAGTTCAAAAAGATGCAGTTAGCAGTCAGTTACCAGGTGGAAAAGCAGGTCAAACTTCCATTCCCATTCCCCAGGATGGTTACTTGTTAACTTTGCGAGGATCTGCTGCAACTGCTGCTACACAACTACCTATAGGAACAAAACTTACTCTAGCTAGCGCCACTACCCCTGCTGATTTTAGCCGTTATCCCAACATTGTCGGAGCGGGGCCGCTATTAATTCAAAACGGTCAAATTGTCCTGGATGCGAAAGCTGAAAAATTTAGCGATGCTTTTATTGCAGAAAAGGCAATTCGGAGTGGAATTTGCGCCACAGCCACAGGTACGCTGATGATTGCTGCTGTACATAACCGTGCTGGTGGAGCCGGGCCGACACTGGCAGAACATGCTCAAATAATGAAGCAGCTTGGCTGTGTCAATGCCCTAAATTTAGATGGTGGTAGTTCAACTAGTCTTTACTTGGGAGGACAATTACTCGACCGTTCTCCAAATACTGCGGCTCGTGTACATAACGGTATTGGGATTTTTTGGCAACAAAGATAACTAGGGGTTAGAGGCTAGAGGCTAGGGACTAGATATCAATAATTAGAAATGAATTTTTATAGAATCCTATCCTTTCTCTCTAGCCTCTAACCTCTGAGCATATTTTTTAAAGATTAGAATAAGCTGGTATGGCACTAAATAAAGAGTTTATGTATTAACCATAGTTTAGTCGTGACTCTTTACACCCTAAAGTTTGATTTTGCTATCGTTAGCAAGGTGTAATGAATTGCTGATTTTCACGGTTGCAAGATTGCGCCAGATTTTTCCATCAATGGTTAAGAGTTAAGGACAGCTTGTTATGTCTCCAAATGAGGTAACTATGGCTCAATATCAAGAAACCGCATCTTCTAAAACTTTACCCCTACCAGCGGCGATCGCTAATCGAAGTGTTGCTGCAACCGAGTTGCGTCCTTGGGGTTCGTTTACTATTCTGGAAGAAGGACGTGGATATAAAATCAAGCGCATCGAAGTCAAACCCGGACATCGCCTCAGCTTGCAAATGCACCACCATCGCAGCGAACACTGGATTGTTGTCTCTGGCACTGCGAGAGTGACTTGTGGCGATCAAGAAGTACTATTGGGTAATAATCAATCCACCTACGTACCTCAATGCACATCCCATCGTTTAGAAAATCCTGGAGTGATTCCCTTAGTGTTAATTGAGGTACAAAATGGCGAATATTTAGGTGAAGATGATATTATTCGCTACCAAGATGATTATGCTCGGACAGAAAACTAATCCTAATTTTTAGGATAATAAGTTACTAAAATAGAAATTGCTCTCCGTAAATTTCTATATGCTTCAGTTCGGAAATTTACGGAGAAGCAATCGACAAAATATTTAAGACTGAATTTAGCTTGTACTGTTAACACCAAAAAGTTGGATTATTTCAAGACTTAAGTACTCAGTTGATTTTAAGTTACCAGCCACTGAATAAATCTCACACTGGGTTTTGCAAGTTAACCTCTTCATTTAAAATAAAATAGCCAAAACCAGTTTTTTGAGTTTTTTCACTACGCCATCTTTTTTCAGACAGGCTATCAATTGCTAAAACAAATTCAATGATTCAACTGAGTCAAGCAGCAAAAATTGAAATTGAACGATTAAAGTCAAAGCAAAAACCCAATGCCTTAGTCAGGTTAGCTGTGAAACCAGGGGGATGCTCTGATTTATTTTACGATATGTCATTTGCTGAGGTTGTCCAAGCAGGCGATCGCACTTTTGAAGTCAGCGGTCTGCAAGTTATCATCGACAACCAAAGCTTACAATACATCAATGGGTTAGTATTAGATTATTCCGAAGATTTGATGGGTGGAGGCTTTCGTTTCCACAATCCTCAAGCTGTTGCCACCTGTAGTTGTGGCAATTCATTTTCGATTAATCAAGAGTCAAAGTAATTTGACAGAAAAGCCAGAAAAAAGATATAATCAGGATTTGTTAAAACTTAGACCTCTAAGCAGCTTCACGCGCTGTGACTCATGCCAACCATACAGCAACTAATACGTAGCGAACGCGAAAAAGCGCGTCAGAAAACCAAGTCTCCAGCTCTCAAGCAATGCCCGCAACGCCGGGGTGTTTGTACAAGAGTCTACACAACCACACCTAAAAAGCCTAACTCAGCCCTACGCAAGGTAGCAAGGGTAAGACTGACATCGGGATTTGAGGTGACAGCCTACATTCCAGGTATCGGTCACAACTTACAAGAACACTCCGTAGTCATGATTCGTGGCGGTCGGGTTAAGGACTTGCCAGGCGTAAGATACCATATCATTCGTGGCACCTTAGATACAGCGGGAGTAAAAGACCGCAAGCAAGGTCGTTCCAAGTATGGAACCAAACGGCCGAAAGAAGGCGCTAAAAAATAAGGCAGAGGCGATTAGTCGTGTTTCATGACGATTAGTCGCTTTGTCTGGAAGCGATAAAAATATAAAAAGTTAGCGATCGCTCTCAAACAGTTGTGAAAATAGATAAAAGTGTCTATTTTCAAAAGTTAAATTAGTTAGTTACCACTGCCAGCCTGCACTCAGCGAGCAAGTGTAGGTTTTATTGAAACTGCTGTAAGCGACAACAGCATTTTCATCTGTAAATTCATACCTGTGATGTTGTCGCTTTGTATATCCCATCAAGGATAGCAAATCAGCAATTCAGGGTCGCTGCAAATTGTAGTGTAAAAAAATTGCAGCAGTCTGAGTGGCAGCTTCCACCACTCCGATACTGCGCTGTCTGATAGCATATAATTTCGTTGCCAAATTCCGAATTAAGGGTAAAGTATGTCTCGTCGAGGTGTAGTTCAAAGGCGGCCAGTTCCGCCTGACTCCGTTTATAATAGTCGGCTGGTGAGCATGATGATTCGCCGGATCATGCGTCACGGCAAGAAATCCCTAGCCGCCCGCATTGTTTATGATGCAATGAAAACTATTGAGGAGCGCACTGGGAATCCTGCAATAGAAACCTTTGAAAGAGCAGTGCGTAATGCAACGCCATTAGTGGAAGTCAAAGCGCGTCGTGTTGGTGGTGCAACTTACCAAGTACCAATGGAAGTACGTTCCGAACGCGGCACTACCCTAGCACTGCGTTGGCTAGTACAATTTTCTCGCTCCAGAGCAGGGCGCACAATGGCTGGCAAATTAGCCAATGAGTTAATGGATGCAGCCAATGAAACAGGTAATGCCATCCGCAAACGGGAAGAAACGCACCGGATGGCAGAAGCTAACAAAGCCTTTGCTCACTATCGTTACTAAACAAAGCCGCGATATATCCAGCCTCAATAAGCGGTATATCGCCGACTCATAAAAATCCAGACGGTTATCCGTAAAAGTATAGAATCTTAACAAAGAGTAATATACAAGATATCATGAGGCAAAAATTATAGGAGGCTACTGTGGCACGTACAAACCCGCTAGAGAAAGTACGCAACATCGGTATTGCGGCGCACATAGATGCGGGAAAAACAACAACAACAGAGAGAATATTATTTTACTCTGGAATAATTCATAAAATTGGTGAAGTTCACGAAGGAACTGCTGTAACCGACTGGATGGAGCAAGAGCGGGAGCGGGGAATTACCATCACTGCTGCGGCAATTAGTACCAGTTGGAAAGATTATCAAATTAACATTATCGATACTCCTGGTCACGTAGACTTCACCATTGAAGTAGAACGCTCCATGCGCGTATTAGATGGTGTAATTGCTGTATTTTGTTCTGTAGGTGGAGTACAACCCCAATCGGAGACAGTGTGGCGGCAAGCAGACCGTTACGCAGTACCTCGGATTGCCTTTATTAATAAAATGGATCGCACAGGCGCGAACTTCTATAGAGTTCACGAACAAATGCGCGATCGCCTACGGGCAAATGCCATTGCAATTCAACTGCCCATTGGTAGCGAAAACGACTTCAAAGGCATTGTCGACTTGGTGCGTAAGCGTGCATACATTTACAACAACGACCAAGGAACGGATATCCAAGAAACAGATATCCCGGATGATATGCAAGACAAGGCCGAAGAGTACTACACCAAATTAGTCGAAGCCGTCGCAGAAACTGATGACGCTTTGATGACTAAGTACTTTGATGGCGAAGCACTGACAGAAGAAGAAATTCGGGCAGCCCTGCGGAAAGGGACAATTGATGGCACAATCGTGCCTGTACTTTGTGGTTCAGCCTTTAAAAACAAAGGCGTACAGTTAATGCTGGACGCAGTTGTAGATTATCTACCCGCACCAACAGAAGTACCTCCCATTCAAGGAACACTTGCAAATGGTGATACAGTTGAGCGTCGAGCAGATGACAACGAACCTCTAGCAGCTTTGGCATTTAAGATTATGGCTGACCCTTATGGTCGCCTAACCTTTGTTCGCGTTTATTCCGGTGTTCTGAAAAAAGGTAGTTATGTATTAAATGCTACCAAAAACAAGAAAGAACGTATTTCCCGCTTAGTTCTAATGAAGGCAGATGATCGCCAAGACGTAGAAGAACTACGAGCAGGTGATCTAGGTGCTGCATTGGGATTAAAAGATACTTTGACAGGTGATACTATCACTGATGAAGGCGCACCAGTAATTCTGGAATCCCTATTTATTCCAGAGCCTGTAATCTCGGTAGCGGTTGAACCCAAAACCAAGAACGACATGGATAAGCTATCCAAGGCTCTGCAATCTCTATCTGAAGAAGACCCAACCTTCCGCGTTAATGTTGACCCAGAAACAAACCAAACTGTAATTGCAGGGATGGGAGAACTCCACCTAGAAATTCTGGTGGATCGGATGTTACGCGAATTCAAGGTGGAAGCAAACGTGGGTGCGCCACAAGTAGCTTACCGCGAAACGATTCGTAAAGCAGTTAGCAATGTGGAAGGCAAGTTCATTCGTCAAAGTGGTGGTAAAGGTCAATATGGTCACGTTGTGATCAATTTGGAGCCAGGAGAACCTGGTAGCGGCTTTGAATTCGTCTCTAAAATTGTCGGTGGTGTAGTACCTAAAGAGTACATTGGCCCCGCCGAGCAAGGAATGAAAGAAAGCTGTGAATCAGGGATTTTAGCTGGATATCCACTGATTGACGTGAAAGCGACGCTAGTTCATGGTTCTTACCACGACGTAGACTCCTCGGAAATGGCTTTTAAAATTGCTGGATCAATGGCACTGAAAGAAGCTGTGCTTAAAGCTTCACCAGTACTATTAGAGCCTATGATGAAAGTTGAGGTGGAAGTTCCTGAAGACTATATTGGGAACGTCATTGGTGACCTCATCTCCCGCCGAGGGCAGATTGAAAGCCAAAGTACTGAACAGGGACTCGCTAAAGTGGCATCCAAGGTTCCACTGGCGACCATGTTTGGTTACGCCACCGACATCCGGTCGAAGACCCAAGGTCGAGGTATTTTTACGATGGAGTTTAGCCACTATGAGGAAGTGCCTCGTAGCGTGGCTGAAACTATCATTGCAAAAAGCAAAGGGAACGCTTAATTAGAAAAGGAAACGAGCATTCATGGCACGCGCAAAGTTTGAAAGAAATAAACCCCACGTTAACATCGGTACTGTTGGCCACGTTGACCACGGTAAAACAACTTTAACAGCAGCTATCACCATGACCTTGGCTGCTCTCGGTAAGGCTGAAGCTAAAGCTTACGACCAAATCGATAACGCACCCGAAGAAAAAGCACGGGGTATTACTATCAACACCGCTCACGTTGAGTATGAGACCGACAAACGTCACTATGCTCACGTAGATTGTCCAGGACACGCTGACTATGTGAAAAACATGATCACTGGTGCAGCACAAATGGACGGAGCTATTCTCGTGGTAGCTGCAACCGATGGCCCTATGCCTCAAACTCGTGAACACATCCTGTTGGCACGTCAGGTAGGGGTTCCCAAACTGGTAGTCTTCTTGAACAAAGAAGACATGGTAGACGACGAAGAATTGCTAGAGTTGGTCGAACTAGAAGTTCGTGAATTACTTTCTAGCTATGAGTTTGATGGTGATAATATCCCCGTAATTAAAGGTTCCGGTCTGAAAGCTCTAGAAAAAATGACCGCTGAACCCAAAACCCAACGTGGTGAAGACCCCTGGGTAGATAAAATCTACGAATTGATGGATGCGGTAGATTCTTATATCCCTGACCCAGAGCGCGACATTGACAAACCCTTCTTGATGGCGGTAGAAGACGTATTTACCATCACAGGTCGTGGTACAGTTGCTACCGGACGTATCGAACGTGGCAAAGTTAAAGTGAACGATACTGTAGAGCTAGTTGGTCTGAGAGAAACTCGTACCACTACCGTTACCGGGATCGAAATGTTTAAGAAGAGTCTTGATGAAGGCTTGGCAGGGGATAACGCTGGTGTACTACTGCGTGGTCTGAAAAAAGAAGATATCGAACGGGGTATGGTAATTGCTAAACCCGGTTCTATCACTCCTCACACCCAGTTTGAAGGTGAAGTTTACGTACTCACTGAAAAAGAAGGTGGTCGGAAGACACCATTCTTCGCTGGCTACCGTCCCCAGTTCTACGTGCGGACAACAGATGTAACCGGCACCATTAAAGCTTTTACCTCTGATGAAGGTGCAGCAGTAGAAATGGTAATGCCTGGCGATCGCATCAAAGTGACTGTAGAATTGATCAACGCGATCGCAATTGAGCAAGGTATGCGTTTTGCGATTCGTGAAGGTGGCCGCACCATCGGTGCTGGTGTCGTCTCCAAAATCGTCAAGTAGTACCCTTTTACTCTAATAACTAAGAGCAGAGATGGTAGAATGCCTCTCTGCTCTTTTATCTGAACTTAATTGAGGGAGTAGAAAATGGGGAATAGGCAGTAGGATCAACAAACTACTCCCGACTCCCGACTCCCGACTCCCGACTCCCCCATAAAACAGAACCTGGAAAATTAAAGATGGCAACTCTACAACAGCAGAAAATCAGAATTCGTTTAAAAGCTTTTGATCGTCGATTATTGGATACATCTTGCGAGAAGATTGTAGACACAGCTAACCGGACTAACGCTACAGCCATAGGCCCAATTCCCTTACCTACAAAACGGAAAATCTATTGCGTGCTGCGCTCGCCTCACGTAGACAAGGATTCGCGCGAACATTTTGAAACCCGGACTCACCGCCGAATTATTGACATCTACCAGCCTTCCTCCAAAACTATTGATGCTTTAATGAAGCTAGATTTGCCATCGGGTGTGGATATTGAAGTCAAACTTTAGTTAGCCAAGAGTCAATAGTTATAAAAAAATTATTATTGACCATTGACTATAGTGTGAATACTGAACTAGCCCTGAGAAAATTGATCTCAGGGCTTTTTATTTAGTGATAGAATGTAAACAAATTACGGGAAAGCAGAGAACAATAAATTTTTAAAATTAAATTTATACTAAGGTAACAATGACATCTTCTTCTAGAATTGCTGTTCGTGAACTACCTCTGTTCCCGTTACCCGAAGTAGTTCTGTTTCCTACTAGACCATTACCCTTACACATTTTTGAATTTCGCTACCGAATCATGATGAACACGATTTTGGAAAGCGATCGCAGGTTCGGAGTAGTAATGGTCGATCCAGTAAAAGGTACAATTGCTAACGTTGGCTGTTGTGCAGAAATCATTCATTACCAACGCCTACCAGACGACCGGATGAAGATGCTGACTTTGGGACAGCAAAGGTTTCGTGTATTAGAGTATGTGCGAGAAAAGCCTTATCGCGTTGGTTTGGTGCAGTGGATAGAAGATGAACCACCTAGTAAGGATTTACGTCCTTTGGGAGCAGAAGTTGAACAACTACTCAAAGATGTAGTACGTCTCTCAGCTAAGTTAACAGAACAAAATATTGAACTGCCAGAAGAATTACCAGACTTGCCAATAGAGCTATCTTACTGGGTAGCTAGTAACCTCTATGGTGTGGCAGCCGAACAACAGTCATTGCTAGAAATGCAAGATACTGCTGCTCGCTTAGAACGAGAAGCAGAAATTTTAACTTCTACTCGTAATCATTTAGCAGCGCGTTCTGTACTAAAAGATACTTTTAATCAGAAGTCGTAGGCGAAGATTAATTAAGGCTTAGGCAGAGTCTAAGATTTCTTGGCGTTCTACTTCAGAATTCTTGATTATCTGTTATTGCAAGAGTAATCGCTATGCAATAACACAAACACTTCTGATACGACTTTGTAAACTCACCCTTTAGGTTGTTTTATCACTGTGGGAACTGGTAAACCTAAAGGGTAGTTTGATAAATCAAGCTTACTAACAATTTTTTGCCTAGTTCTGTTCTTGTGCCATCCGCTTAGCCTTGAAGTGGAACATCCTCCCAAAAAAGCCTAACATCAAAATTCCTGGTAATAAAGTAGGTGTAGGCACAGGTGGTGAAGACTGGTTGAGATTAGCACGGAATATCCCAGTAGTCCCATTTGCTAGTTCGGCATAAAAAGCAAGTTGATTGACATCATTGAGACCTTGATTAGAAAAAGAAAGGTCTACTACTCTAGAGCCAAATAAAATATCACCTACAGCAATAACTTTATCAGCTACTGGGTCTGACCCTATATAAATACCAAAACCGCCTGTGTCCAAACTACCTTGGAAAGCAACTATGCCTTCGTTATTGATAGCAGGATTAGAGAAGGAACTAAAGGGGCCGCTATCATCCGCAATAGTGTTGATGGTTCCATTCTGAACTGTGAATATTCCCTCACTTGTGTAATTATCTAAAACACCTCTAAAAGCAATTGTGTTTTCGTTATTTAGTGTAGGTGAGGACAAAAAGTCAAACTCTCCATTAGTTTCAACTACAGGTGTGGTAGTTTCACCTTGATAAATAAATATGCCACGTCCACCAGTATTCAAACCAGCTGAAAAAACCACAGCGTTGCGATCGCTAATATCATAAGTATCTAGAACTGTATAACCATTATTAGTGTCAGCAATCAAAGAAGTTTCAACTCCGTTACTGGTGAAGATACCAACACCTCCTGTATTTAAGCGTGCAGAGAATACTACTTGGCCTAAATTGTTAATTACTGGATCTCCCAAGCCACGAGAATAGGGACTATTGGCGATAGGTGTGATTACGCCTCCATTACTCAAGAAAATTCCATTACTTGTATCATCTAAATTAGCTGAAAAGGCAACAGTGCCTGCGTTATTAATTGTGGCAACTGGAGAGAAGACGCTAAAAGAACTAGTATTATCAGCAATTTTAGTAGTTACCCTACCATTACCAGTGAAGATACCAGTTGCATAGCCATTGCTATCAATGTTAGTTGAAAAAGCCACAACACCTTCGTTGTTAATGGAGGAAAATAAACCTACAGAATTAAAGGAACTTTGGTTATCAGTAATTTTAGTAAAAGAAAAAGCTAGGGAAGGATCTGCATTGAGTAGATTTAAAACTATACTACTTGCAGTTGCCAGAGACAAGCATTTATTCATGGTCATAAAATTCTATTGTGTAAAAAAATTTTCTGCGATTCAACAAGTATCAGAATTATATGATTGACCATGAATAGCTGAAAGATGTGTGCATCAAATTTTAATGCTTAAAATATGTGCATCAAATAACTTTTCACATTCAATATATTTCCAGATTTAAGTAAATAATCATGTTGATTTGAGAATTAAGATTCAAGAGTGCTAAATGATAAGACTGCATAGCTACCAAAAATTTTGATAATTTCTATGTAATTCATTAAATCTGCTATGGCAGAGTGCATCTTTGGTTCTTTAACATCTGCCTCAAGGTCAATAAAAAACACATATTCTCCAAGCGATCGCTTAGTAGGGCGAGATTCGATTCTGCTAAGATTAATTCCTAGTTCAGCAAATACTTGCAGCGGTTTGATTAACGCACCAGGTATATTTGCAGGGACACTAAAAGCGACAGAGCTATGAGTAGGATTTAAATTATTAGTGTGATAGTCAAATATTGCGTTATTTTGACTCACTACCCAAAAGCGAGTACAGTTTTCTGGATAATCATTAATACCTTGAGCGAGAATTGGCAAATTATAGAGTTGGGCGGCTCTAGAAGATGCGATCGCAGCTGCTGTTAAATCTTGTTGTAGTAATTGTAGGGCTTCTGTTGTGGAATTACTCGAAATGATTTCTACATTTGGCAGAAATTTACCTAACCAATTTTGACATTGTGCTAAAGCTTGAGGGTGTGAGTAAACCTTCTGAATGTGATCTAAACCAGGAGCGCCAGAAATTAAAGTATGAATAATGGGCATAACTAAGGCCAATTGAATTTGCAAACTATCCAATTGCCATAGCGCATCCATTGTCATAGTCACACTACCTTCAATGGAATTTTCTACTGGTACAACCGCTAATTGAGTTTTGCCTGCCGCGACTGCTTGGAGTGACTGAGCGATGCTAGGGTATGGGCATAAAGCCGCTTCAATTCCCGTTGTTTTGCTTAGCCAGTTGACATATAAAACTGCCGCTTGTTCTGCATAAGTACCTGGTGGGCCTAAATGAGCAATAGAGAGAGACATAAAGTTTGAGCAGAAATTATTGTTAGATTCATAGACTATACCGCAGGCAAACCCAGCCTTAAAGAAACAAAACTTGATTTAAATTGCTTTGTTTTACCTCATACAGATGTTTTATCTTGGACAACGATACAGTTTGTAATTATATTCACCAGCAGATTTACCATATTCTGTATCAGGAAAACATTGCTGGGATGACAAATTGATAGGTGTACGGAATTCAACTAACCATAAATCTATAGGTCGCTGAATTGTAGCTATTTTGTCTTGTAATATTTGCACTGCTTGGGTATAACTTTGATTGTCTGCATCTTTACCAGCTAAGAAAAACTGTACACGAGAATCAGGTTGTTTTTGAAATTCCCAAGCTAATCCCATCATTCTACCAGTTTGCCCATGATGAATATGCGTTGTAGCGATTAATACGTTATTTGAAGATGCTTGAGATATGAGTGCGGCAAGAATATCTGGACGTTGATTTTGCAGATAGCCAAGATTCCAACTTACAGTCACACCGCCTAACAGCGCCATCAGCAAAATTATCGTGACCGCAACTTTACCATTCAGCTGATGTTGCCAAAAGCCTGCTAATGCAGCACCTAATAGCAAAATTATTGCTGGCGCATATACAAATTGAAACCGGGCTGCTAAAGTTAAATCTTTGCCTAAACCATAGGTAAAAAATAAACATAAGAAAATGGCTATAAAAATATAACCACTCAAAATTTGTATTCCTAAAACCTCATGAGGATTATCCTTGAGAGTTTTTAGTCCATAACTGAGCTTAGGCAAACTCCACCACAAAAATAAAAAAGTTGCTACACCAGACACAATCATAATTTCTAGAGGTAAGCTGGTCAGTGCTGAAGGTAAAAGCAACAGCATACTCATATTCCACAGCAACAACCGCCCTATTGGTTCTAACCACCTAGTATGAGGATTACTAATAGCCACCCAGTTTGTTAGGTCATTACTGGGAATACTTTGTAGCAATGGTATCCAAACAACACATCCCATCAGCGTACCCAGAATAGCTATGCAACTGCGCCAATAGGTTTGTTGAGTATTTTGCTGACGGTTGCGCCAAAGATGTACAAATAAAACTAAAGCTTCCGTAGCTAGAGTTAGAGCGAAAAAATAATGAGTGGCGACCCCTAAACTATTAATGGCTACCCAAGTCAAGACCAAGCATATAGGTAGGACTTGCTGACGATGGATATTTTGAATTGCTTTTACACAGCAGCATAAAGAAGCAATGATCAGTAACATTGCCAAAGTATAATGTCGTGCTTCCCTACCTAGAAACACAGCCAAAGGCGAGACTGCCATCATCGCAGCCGCCATTTGCCCTACTAACTTAGAACGAAAGGTAAGATAGGCAATGCCAAATATAGCGGGAATTGATACAACACCTAGCACAGCACTGAGCGATCGCGCCACCCAAATCGAGGCTAATTCTCCTGCTGGCGAGAAAATCTTCATCCAGAAATGAGCTAACACAAAATAAACAGGAGGATGAGTACTTTCAGTTAATAATCGTTCAATAACAGCATTAATTCCCACTGCTGGGTTAGCTTGTAATGGTTGTAAAAGTATATCTGAACTAATAATTTCATTGAGTGGTACTGTGCGAAAGCTATTTCCCAGGCTAAAAACCATCGTGGCACACTCATCAGTCCAGGGGGGCAAAGAGGCCAGACGCAAAAAGCGTAGGGCTGTACCAATGGCTAACCAAAATAACAGTAACAATAAGTGAAAGCGGTGCTTCATGAATACAATGTCATATCGTGTCCTGTAAAAGACTTATCATATAGACCGCAGGGGGCAGGGAGCAGGGGGAAGAAGAGTTTTGTTTTTCAGCACAGATGTGCTGAATCATCACTGATTACCCCGACATGATATCGCTTGAGCAGATTCTTATTTTAATACTGGTATATTTTTTAAACTTTATCCTATTTATACTTAAAAAAGTATTATTACAAAATAACTGCGATTTGATTTATAATAATAAAGTTAGTACTTTTTTAAATTTTTATATTAAATAAATTTATTGTTCATATTTTAGGGTAAGCATAAGTATTATCTATCTTAATATTTTGATTCCATTAAAATAATAATTACACCAAATTTATTACTATATAAAAGTATCAAATAACTGCTGTCTGCAAAATCATGCCTACCAGATTTACTGCTTCTCAATCGGTAAAAATTGCTGTACCGCAACAGCCTATTCCTATTCAGCATTACTTGCGGCAGCCTCAAAGATTGGTGAATGCTTTAGTTGATAATAGTCGTATTCAACAACTCTCTGAGGAAGTATTTCGGTTAAAAATGCGTCCTTTATCTTTTATGACATTAAGCATTCAGCCGACTGTAGACATGAGAGTTTGGGCAGAATCAAATGGTGTCATTTATTTGCGTTCAGTAGGTTGTGAAATTAGAGGTGTTGAGTATATTAACCAACGTTTTTCTCTTCATTTACAAGGTTATTTATCACCCCATCAATCTAGTAGTGGTACTCGTCTGGAAGGCAGAGCCGATTTAGAAGTACAAGTAGAACTGCCACCGCCACTTTCTTTCACTCCAAAACCAATTTTAGAAGCTACTGGCAATGGCTTACTCAAGAGTGTATTAGTAACAGTTAAGCAAAGATTATTACATCAATTATTGGCAGATTATCGTCATTGGGTAATATTACAAATGAAAGCCAAATCTTTACAAGAAGATAGCAGTGAGTTGCCAATTTTGAATTTGGAGTAATTTACTCCCTTGTCATTTGTCTCTGGTGATTTTATGGGAATGACAAAAGACAAATGACAAAGAATCAATCGCTGATTTGACAAGGGCTAAAGGATTTACGATGGAGAGATGAAGCACCGTATTCTCGCAACGCCTGTAAATGTTTTGGGCTACCGTATCCTTTATTTTTGGCTAAGTCGTATTGAGGATATTTTGATGCTAGACGCAGTATTAAATCGTCACGCCAGACTTTAGCAACAATACTAGCAGCTGCGATGGAAAGCGATCGCTCATCTCCTTTGACTATTGTTTGTTGGGGTATGTGCAAATCTTTCATTGCTTGATTACCATCAACCAAGCAAATTACAGGCTGTACTTTTAGTTTGAGTACAGCCCGTTTCATGGCTAACAATGTCGCCTGCAAAATATTTATTTGATCAATTTCAGCCGTTGCAGCAAAACCGATTTTCCAGTCTGTTGCTAGTTGGCAAATTTGTGCTGCTAACTTTGCCCTTTTAGAACTGGACAGCTTTTTACTATCTTTAATTCCAGCCGCAATCAATTGCGAGAACGCGTCAGCTGGTAAAATTACGGCTGCTGCAACTACAGGGCCAAATAAAGCACCACGCCCAACTTCATCGATGCCAGCAATTAAGCCAGACATACCCGCTAAAGTGGACGAAAACTCCAGCCATTCTAGTTCACCTAAATTTGGTAGGGAATTAACAGCAGTTTGTTGAATCTCTACCATAAAGCATCTTAACTTTCCTCAGAACCAGATTCTACAGCCGAGGAACGACGGCGACGGCGGCGGCTACCTGTAGCAGTCAGATTTCCTTCAGTTTCTTCAGCAGTTGGTGCAAATCCCTCTAACTCTATTGGTTCTTCGGGTAAAGATTTTGCCTCTAATTCTACGGGTGGTGGAGTTATTGGCTGAGTGAATGTTTCAGGAATAGACACCTCTGAAGGCTGTTCTGATGGTGAACTTGTCCCTTGCCCTGGCTGAACAATGTTAATAATCACTGATTTGGGATTTTTGACTTCCCTATCCAATTTCACTAAGGGGGAAATTCCCATCAATGCAAAAACATCTTGTTCTTCTAAAGTCATTTCTACAGTTCTAATTTCCGGTGGTTCAACCACTGGTTTGATAGGTTCTGTTTTAATGACTTTATTGCGTTCGACTCTTTCTGTCCAACCTGATTTACCTAATGTGGGTGCAGGGATATCTGGTGTTGGGCTTAAGTCAACTTCATTATCTAGGTCTAAGTCAGTATCATTATCAAAACCTAGAGGATTAGGTGCTAGGCGTGACTCATCTTTACCATTTGCGCCATTGATGCCAATTCTGCGGCGACGGGTGCGGTTGCCGCGTTTATTGTTATCACCCAGTTCGTGATAGCTGGGATGATTAACTAAATTTAAGGCGCTTAAGTCGCTGTCAGTATCAAAACTGTCACCAAAGCTATCAAAGCTTTCTCTGGGTTCGGAAATGCGCGCTACAGGTAAACGTGGTTCTCTTTGTGGTAAAGGTACAAAACGTTCTGGCAGTTCTGCTGGTGTGGGTAAGCGGGTTTCGGTTTCGCCTGGGAGATGGACAACGTGACCTAAGCCACCGCAGGTTGGACAAGTACCGCCAAACAATTCGTAAATGTTCTGCCCTTGGCGCTTGCGAGTCAGTTCGACTAAACCGAGTTCTGTGAGTTGGGCAATTTGAGGACGAGCTTTGTCTGCTTTCAGGGCTTTATTGAAATGCTCTAGAACGTGCAGTTGGTCACGCCTTGATTCCATATCAATGAAGTCTACAACAATTACCCCAGCAATATTCCGCAGTCGCAATTGACGGGCAATTTCTGTAGCAGCTTCGCAGTTTGTCCACAATACTGTTTCTCTGGCTGTTGCCGATCGCGTAAAGGAACCAGAGTTAACATCAATTACTGTAAGAGCTTCTGTAGGTTCAATAATAATGTAGCCGCCAGAAGGTAAATCAACTCTTGGTTTCAGGGCTTCCCGAATCGCGGCATTGATCCGGAAATATTCTAATATGGGTGAGCGATCGCGGTGATGATCAATTAACAATCCTTGTGGTGTTTGTCCGCCACTCCAGTTCTGCAAGTACTGTTTTACTCGCTTTAAGCCAGTGCTGGAATCAACCACAATCCGGTTAACATCTGCACCGTACATATCTCGTAATACCCGTTGAATAAAGTCATCATCTCGATTCAACAGGGCTGGCGCACGGGTTGATTGTGCTTCTTGTTGAATTGCTTCCCATTGTTTTTGCAGCAATTCCAAGTCTTCCATGATGGCTTCTTCGGGTTTGCCTTCGGCTTCTGTACGCACCAACAAACCCATTCCCGCCGGTTTGATTAAGATTGCTAACGCCCGGAGGCGGTTGCGCTCATTTTCACTTTTAATCCTGCGGGATAAATTCACGCCCCGACCGTAAGGCATTAGTACTACATAGCGTCCAGGTAAAGTAATGTTACCGGTGAGCCGTGGCCCTTTAGTCCCCGTTGGCTCTTTCATCACTTGCACCAACACTTTTTGCTGCGGTGCTAATAGTTCTGTAATGGCTGCGGCTGTCCGCTTTAACCTTAATGGGCCTAAGTCAGTGACATGAATAAAGCCATTGCGCTCTGGGTCACCAATATTTACAAAAGCGGCATCAATTCCGGGTAAGACGTTTTCTACTACACCTAAGTAGATATCACCGATTTGGTGATGGCCTGTGGCTACAACCAGTTCTTGTATTTGATCTTCAGAAAATACGGCAGCGATTTGATGCTGCTCTGCGATGATAATTTGTTTTGGCATTCAATTTCCTCAAAAATTGGCAGCACGAGTGTAGTTCTGGCGGTTGGTCATATTCCTCGCTCCTGCCAGCTACTAAAGGTACTGCTGATAATAAAATTTGTGAAGCCGAGCTTCAAAGCTAAAGAGTTAATGACTGAGTAATTGCGTTGACACGCCTGTTTATTCCAGAACGGCTGCATATTGTTTAAGTAAATAAATCAACCGTCCGTGGTTGATTTTTGATGCGATACCCGCACCACCTGGGGATTGGGCATTCAGCAGTTGTTTAAAAAAATATAGAGTGAGAGTTGCCGACAGAACCTGCTTTTAAGTTACTAGTTCACCCAAGTTGCTATCAAGAGAGGTTGTTTTTAATCCGCTTGTTGCTTGTCTGGGATAAAATCCTAGAATTTGCTCTCTAGTATCTTTGCTTTCGCTCCCTGAGTATAAGGGTAGTGAACCAGTGAATTCAATGCAGCGTCAGAAAATTTCTCTTCACCCCATTCTAACGCAACCTTGCTAAAAATCAATTGCCACGATGTGCTACATCAGGGCAACTACTAGCAAGTTACCCTTTAGGGATTATACTCCCAAAACTAACTGATTGCGGTGAATTTGCAGAAGTTGAAATTCTCGATTTCTAACTACTTCCAGCATAGATAGGATTTGCTCAGGACGCAAGGAAACACCGTCATTGCGGCAACTACCTAGATAACGCAGAATAGCTGGAGATTCGGCGGCACTGTTGTTAATTTTTACTAATGATAATTCAAACAGGCGATCGCGCAGATTTACTATTTGTGTTTTACCAGATTTGGTGGTTTGCTCTAGGTTAATTTCTTCCTGGGCCAAAAGGGCATCAATCCAAGCTTGCCATTGTGCAGGTGTGGCTTCACCTGCAACTGCTACCGTAATCAGGTACTCGGCTGCTGCTAAGGCTTGGTTAGCAGATGGAGATTTTAAATCTATCTCTGCTACACGATATATGGGTATATCGCTTGGCAGTTCCTGCATTAACCTTGCTTGAAAAGTTTCAGTATCTACAGGTGTGGTTAACTCAAAATCAACAATTTCGCCGCTGCTAGTAGCACCTAAAGGTAAAGCACTGGCAATCATAATCCGGGGGTTTGGGTGAAATCCACCTGTGTAAGCGACTGGCAAACTGGCGCGGCGCACAACTCGGTCAAGTAAACGCAGCAAATCAAGATTTCCTAGCAAAGCCATGTCACCTTGCTTACCAAACCAGACACGCAATCTTTGGACTTTGGTGGTGTTGGGGACAAACTCACCTGCAAATTGGGGTATTGGCGGTGGCTCAATTACAATATTGTGGCCGAAGTCTGTGCCGCAGACACCGCAATGGGAACAACCTTCAAAGGAGCAATCGGGAACAATTGCTGCTTCTAAGGCGCGTTGCAAGTCTTCTTTCAACCATTTTTTATCGATGCCGGTATCAATATGATCCCAGGGAAGGGGAGCATCTAGGGAGTCGGGAGTTGGGCGTGGGGAGTTGGGGTAATTTGTGTCTTCTACATGATGAAACAAATTCCATTCGCCGTTTTCCACTTGGCGGTATTTCCAATCTAGACCTGCTTCTTTGATCGCTTGACCCCAAGCGGTGAAAGCTTTATCTAAACTGTCATACCAAGAATCCATACCTGCACCTAATTCCCAGGCGCGGCGGAGGACTTGACCCAAAGTGCGATCGCCTCTACCAATAAAGTCCTCCATTGCTGAAATCCGGACATCGGTGAAGTTGACCTTCACTCCTCGCAGCCGGCGGAATTCTTGGCGCAGCAGGTCTTGTTTGCGTTCAAATTCAGCAGTGGCGACGGAGTGCCATTGAAATGGTGTATGCGGTTTAGGCGTAAAGTTGGAAATTGTTAGGTTAAAGTTGAGCGGTCTTCTGCCTTTACCCCGACATTCTCTTTGTAGCCAACGGACTGTTTCGGCAATGCCTAAAACATCTGCATCTGTCTCACCCGGCAAGCCAATCATAAAATAGAGTTTGATTTTATCCCAGCCTTGTTCCCAAGCTGTTTTCACACCTCTTAATAATTCTTCATTGGTCAAACCTTTATTCACAATATCCCGCATTCTTTGGGTACCGGCTTCTGGTGCAAAGGTTAAACCACCTTGGCGTGTACCACCGAGAATGTTGGCAATGTTCTCATCAAATCTATCTACACGTTGACTTGGTAAAGACAGGGAAATGTTTTCATTTTTTAACCGATTTTTAATTTCCATCCCCACCGCTGGTAGGGCTAAATAATCGGAACAACTCAAAGATAGTAAGGAAAATTCATTGTAACCAGTCGCCCGCATTCCCTGTTCAATGGCATCTACCACTTTTTCTGGTTCCACATCTCGCGCCGGACGGGTAAGCATTCCTGGTTGACAAAAGCGACAGCCACGGGTACAGCCACGACGAATTTCTATTGTTAAGCGATCGTGTACTGTTTGGACGTAGGGAACTAAGCCAATAGAATAGGCGGGTATGGGGGTGGCAACTCTTCTGATAATCCGTTTAGGCACATCGGGGCAGTTGGGATGGACTGAGCCATCAGTTGCCATATCGTAAAACTGGGGAACGTATACCCCTGGTATTTGTGCCAAGTCGAGTAATAAATCGCGGCGACTCAATTTGGCTTGTTTGCCTTCTTCCAAAACCATACCGATTTCGGGTAAGAGTTCTTCGCCATCACCTAAAGCGAAGAAGTCAAAAAAATCGGAGTATGGTTCAGGGTTTGAGGTAGCTGTTTGTCCACCAGCAAAAATGAGTGGATAATTCCCGGTGGCTCGTTCTTGCCATGTCAGGGGAATTCCTGCTAAATCCAACATTTCTAAGATGTTGGTTGCACCTAATTCATAACTGAGACTAAAACCTAAGATGTCAAATTCTTGTAGCGATCGCTTAGACTCTACAGCAAACAAGGGGGTGTTTGTTTCCCTTAACTTTGCTGCTAAGTCTGTACCAGGGAGGTAAGCGCGATCGCATAATTGGCGCGGTTGGGCATTCAAAATGTTATATAGAATGATATGCCCCAAGTTGGATGAGCCAACTTCATATACTTCTGGGTAGGTTAGTACCCATCTGACAACTGCCGTTTCCCAAGGCTTATGTATTGCTAGGCGCTCGTTACCGAGGTAACGGGCGGGTTTTAAAATATCCGATGTAATTAATTTTTCAACTGCAACAGCCACTGTGCTATCTTCTAGCTACTTTTATTATTTAGAGATAATCACCTCCAACCTTAGCACTGATTTGGTCTCAGCATAGTTTTATCTTTGCAACTGAAAACATCCTTTACACAATTTTGCTACAAAGATAACTTGTATGCTATATTAATACATTGGTAAAAATTAAATCAGCATTATCTTCAAACTCAAATACCCCATCAAGTTGGGTTAATTCAAAGATAATTTTCAGGGCTGGAGACACAGAACATAACCTTAAGCCCCGTTCCAAGTTTTGAGCCAGTTTCAGCGCAGACACCAACGCCATTAAGCCTGCACTATCTAATGATTCTACTGCTGCCAAATCCACAAGCAAGATTGAGACATCATTAGCTGTTAATGCTGTAGTCAAATCTCGTTCAAATTCCAATGCGTTGGCGGCATTGAGTTTACCCTGTGGACGAATAACTGCAATTTTTGGGCATTCCAGCACTGCTTGCATATTGACATCCTAAATTAGAGTTATTAAATCTTTAACCTGAGATTTATTTGAACATAATCTCTTTTTTTAAACATCGACCATACGTCTTACATCTCTTTGCTGAATCTTTATAACTGAAGGGTATATCTTTAAAGATTGTCATAAATACAAGGTAAAATGTGTTCATATATACTTTTTTTTAATATAGGTTCTAAAACAATCAACATAGACAGCCACGAAATAAATTACTCATCCGTAACTTTGCTGGAAACGCTTAATTGGTAAATACTTAATCCTCTTCAGTCATAGCTAATAATGAGATTAAATCAGTGCCGTAGACAAAAACAAAGATAGAGTGAAAGGCAAATTATTTAGCGAAATAAATGTGATCTAAATCACTAAAATCAAGTATCTAGATCACAATTTATACTTAGTTCTATCCTTGATAATTTAGTATTACCTAAAATGGGTTAATAAATATGAGAACGAGTAAGTACGCTATTCGTCAACTGGTAGAAAAAGCTCTTGATATTAAAAAATTAACTCCAGAGATAGAAAATGAAATAAATTCTGAATTAACTCAGATGGGTTATATCTCTGATGTGGACTACGAAGCTTTGGAATTACTAATGGCAGAAATGGACGCTGGCAGAGTGAAGTTGGTTCCTAGCTGGGGATATTAATTTTAGTTATTGGTCATTTTTCATTAGTCAATAGTGATGGCAGTTCGTAACTATATGAGGTACAACTTCTCTAATCTCTAATTCCTGACCTCTAGCCTCTGAGTTTTTCTGTGATATTTAATGTTTAGTTACCTGGTGTGGCGTAAACTGTGCTAGTCAGCATTAATGTTTGCATTAATAGTAAGTCGCCATGCATTTCGCTAAACGCCTAGAAAAAATTCCTCCCTACCTGTTTGCTGAGATTAACCGTAAACGAGAGAAGCTCGTCGCTGAGGGAGTTGACATCATTAATATGGCAATAGGCGACCCCGATAAACCGACTCCTGCCCACATTCTCCAGGTAATGCATAAGGCAATTGATGACGCTACTACCCACAACTATCCGCCTTACGAAGGTATGCAAGAATTTCGTCAAGCGGCTGCTAAGTGGATGGAACGTCGGTTTGGGGTAACTTGGTTAAACCCCGATACTGAGGTTGTAGCATCTATTGGTTCTAAAGAAGCAATCCATAATACTTTTTTAGCTTTTGTGGAGGCAGGAGATTATACACTCATCCCTGATCCTGGGTATCCTGTGTATCGGACTTCCACAATTTTTGCTGATGGTGAGCCGTTCACTATGCCACTGAAGGCAGAAAACCAGTTTTTACCAGATTTAAGTCTAGTTCCCGAAGAAGTTGCCCGAAAAGCCAAGCTTTTGTGGATTAATTACCCAAATAACCCGACTGGGGGAGTGGGAACGCTAGAATTTTTTGCAGAATTAGTAGATTTTTGTAAGCATTATAATATTTTGCTATGTCATGACAACGCCTACTCGGAAATGGCTTATGATGGCTACAAACCACCGAGTGTGTTGCAAGTTCCTGGTGCAAAGGATATAGCTATTGAATTTCACAGTTTGTCTAAGTCTTACAATATGACAGGCTGGCGAGTTGGTTTTGTAGTGGGTAATGCGCTGGGAATTCAAGGTTTAAGACAGGTTAAAACGAACGTTGATTCTGGAGTATTTAAAGCAATTCAAAAAGCTGCGATCGCAGCTTACAATACTTCAGACGCAGAACTACAAACTTTGATGTCTGTGTATCAAAATCGCCGCGACACCATTGTTAAAGGTTTGCAATCTTTAGGTTGGCCGATTCAGCCACCAAAAGCTACCCTTTATGTTTGGGTTCCTGTTCCTAATGGCTATACTTCTGCGGAATTTGTAAATTTATTGCTTGACAAATGCGGCATTATGGTAGCTCCGGGTAGTGGTTACGGTGCATCTGGTGAAGGCTTCTTCCGCATTGCTTTAACTATTTCTGAGGAACGAATGCTAGCAGCAATTGGACGAATGAAAGATGCTGGTATTCACTACTTTTAAGAAGTATGAAGTTTGAAGTATGAAGTATGAAATATGGGTGTTGCTGAATAACTAGGATAAGATTCAAACTCACTCATCAACCTCTCTGCGCCTTTGCGCCTCTGCGTGAGGTAAACCCTCCTAAAATTATTGAACACAGAACTATCAAATTTCATACTTCATAATTCAGACTTTTGACTTTGCCACATCTGCTGAATAAATTGATGGAGTTGCTGTTTAGCAGCCAAGTCTGGCTCGCCTTTTGGTTCTTTAACCAAAACCTGACTCAACAGGGTAATTATTTCAGTATCTAAAGCAGGGCGAAATAATTGGATAGGCCAAAGCAAATCAGACGCGTCTCGCAAGTCGGTAATTAGTGGTGGTTCTTGAGTATGATTAGCCAGCAGTAAAGGACGCACCCAACACAACTGACGAGATACGACAACTTCAATTACTTCCGCGTACAAATTCCTGTCACCATGCTCTAAAGACACAATTTGTCCTGGTTGAAATTCTGGGTGTGTATTCATAATCATGTAGCTAGGGCAGTGGCAAAGATAATTTTGCAACTTTTCTCATTTTAATTCTGCGAATGCGCTAGCTTTAAGAAAACTTATATTTAATACATCACTGTAATACTGCCGACACTTAGCCTTAACAATAAAACCTTACGTGCGAAAGATTTTGGCATTAGATGTTATAAAATAAGTAAATAACTGTTAAGCTATTAAGCGATCGCCAATAGGCATTCCGTTGTAGTAAATCATCGAAATAAGAGCAAAGAACCGTGTCTGTCGAAACCATTGAGAAGAGTTCCACATCCCGCAAGCTCGCCCCTCGGTATCGCGTTTTGCTCCATAACGACAACTACAACTCTATGGAGTACGTGGTGCAGGTATTATTAACAACAGTACCAAGTCTCACTCAGCCCCAAGCTGTGAGCATTATGATGGAAGCCCATACAAACGGGTTAGCTTTAGTTATTACCTGCGCTCTAGAACACGCTGAATTTTACTGTGAAACATTAAAAACTCACGGTTTATCCAGCACTATTGAACCTGATGAATAGTTATTGGTCATTGGCCATTTGTCCAGAGGATGTTTGAGAAGCCTTTGCAACTGGAAGTCGCGGCTACACAGACAAAACCCACCTGCGTGGGTTAAAAACTCTAGATTTTTTATTAGTCCGCGCAAACGGACTTTGTTTGTATAGCCAAGCCAGTGCGTTGGGTGGGTTTCCCGATTCCCTTACTGGCGTGCGATTTCTAATCGCCTAGCTTGGTATTTTAACTACTTAATATGAAAAATAACCTTGTCCGTTTAGCTCAACGCCCTGCCCCTATTCGGCTGGGTTGTTTTATTTTAATGCTTTTGTGCTTATGGTTGCCTTTTGCTGTACCAATTTACTTACTAGTGCGTGATGCTAATTTAGTAAGTATTGTGACAATGGTTTTACTATACATAGAATTTATTATTTTGTTGAAGCTATGGGGTAAATACGTTTACCAGCAACCTCAGATATTGCAGCATTATGGCTTGGACACAACACCACACAACAGGATAGATTTGCTGCGGGGCTTGGCTATAGGTTTCACTAATATTTGGCTACTTTTTGGCATAGAAAGTCTTTTAGGCTGGCTGGTATGGCAACAACCGAAAGTTTTCTTATTAAAAATAGTTATAGAAGGCGTAATTGTCGGCTTGGGCGTTGGGTTTGCCGAGGAGTTATTATTTCGCGGTTGGTTGCTTGATGAATTAGAACGTGACTACAACCAGCGTGCTGCACTATGGACGGATGCTGTTGTCTTTGCTACCTTGCATTTTATTAAACCATTAGAGGCAATTATCCAAACTCTGCCGCAGTTCCCAGCTTTAGTAGTTTTGGGTTTAACGCAGGTATGGGCGAAGCGTTGGCGTAGAGGGCGTTTAGGTTTACCAATTGGTTTGCATGGTGGTTTAGTTGGCGGTTTCTACATTATTAATGTTGGTGGATTAATTAAATATACGGGTGTAGTACCTGATTGGGTTACGGGAGTATATCAAAATCCTTTGATGGGGGTGATGGGGTTATTTTTGATGAGTATTTTGGCAGTTTGGATGAGCAGGATAGGGAAGCGATCGCACAGGTAATTCATCTGTAATTGAGGGAATTTATGCAACGCCAGAAATTTCAATCATCATCATCGTGAAATAGTGATGATAAATCTCGATAACCACTAATCACACGGAAAATTTCGACATCATTTCCTATGGGCATATAAAGGATAAGATAATTATCTATAGGAAGACTACGGATACCAGGTAAGATTTCATCACGCTGTCGTCCTAACTTTGGGAACTGAGCAATTTTGCTAAATTTAGCATCAAGTTTACTCAAGAACAACTCTGATTGAGTTAAACCAAACTTTTTAGCAATATAATCTGCAATCTGTTCGATATCCTGAATCGCCGGTTCGGTGAGGCGAAATTGTGGAGTCATACTTCGTCTGAGACATCGTAGCGTGATCGCAAATTGGCAAGGATTTGAGCCATTGCAGTTGAGCCGTCAACTAATTTACCCTCTTGGGACGCTTCCAATCCAATACGTGCTTCTATCTGAAGCTCTCCCAATCGTCCTTGATATATGTCTTCTTCTTGCTGTTCTAGTAGTTTTATTCCTGCAACAATAACGTCAACGACATTATGATATTTACCGCTCTTTAGTTGGCGTTGTAGCAGAGCTTCTACCTCTGGGGGCAAAAAGATTTGCATGGAATTTTTTTTAGAGTCAGGATTAACTCCATTGTAAGCGGCAAGCAAGGATTATTGTTGACATCGCTCCTTAATCAAGATTATCTGGGTCGAATCAAGTAGTAGGTTTGAGGTAGTAACTCCTAAAATACCAAATATCTTGGTATTTTAGGAATTGCTTAATTCCACGAATCTACTGAGCTATCGCACTAACCCCAGAATAATCAATTCATTTGGGTAAAATGACATTGCGGTATTCATGAAACGAGGAAAAAATTCGTTAGGGTAAACACCATTTCCATTAATAGTGGCTGTATCTATTTCTACTCTGTCAAGATTTAAAAGATATAATCTGTAGATGCTACTCCAACTGTCAATAGAGACAATCTTTACCGAAAGGATTAGGGGTTCCATTAAAGGCTCCTGTTATTACGGGTTGACCATAGAAGCCTACTCAAAAATTCACCGAACCTGAATAGTTACTCTAAAGCTGCTGGAACAATCAAGACGGAAAGTATAAGGATTCTTATAGAACTTCAGAATCAAACTTTTAGCAATTACAAACCCTTCTCAACAACAGTCCCCACTAAACAAGCTTTATCTAACTTAATTCCGCTTAAATTCGCCCCTTCTAACTCTGCACATAACAAGTTAGCACCTGTAAGATTTGCCCCCGCCAAATTTGCACCCCGCAAATCAGCCTCTTCAAGATTTGCCTCACTCAACAGCGTTCCTTGCAAATCAGCGCGGCTTAAGTCTGCACCCTTGAGATTTGCCCCACTCAAGTTAGCACCACGCAAGTCAGCACCGCGCAAATCAACGCCTTGTAGGTTGACGTTCATCAAATTCGCGCCACTCAAAAAAGCACCTGCTAACGATACATCACTCAGGGTTGCGCCCATCAAGTTCGCACCACGTAAATTACTGCCGCGCAAGTCAGCACTGGTTAAATCTGCTTGCATCAAGTTTGCGCCCATCAAGTTCGCCCGCAAGTCAGTTTCTTGCAGGTTTGCCCCCATTAAATTGGCTCCTTCTAAATGTCCACCTTCCAGCTTGGAACCACTGAAATTAGTGCCAACAAGGGTTGCACCTGCAAAATTAATCCGGCTTAAATCGAGTTTACAGAGTTCCTCGTCTTCTAAATTTACCCCTGGCAGTTGTTTAAGGGTTCCTGATTTAATAGCTTCAATGTTCATTGGGGGTAACTACCAATCTCCTCACTACTCTTGCTATGGCTATCCCAGCGCGAATCAAGTAACCACATACCGTTGCTGGCTTTGGTTGTCATGACAGGTAAGTCTAGCCCTTGTTGCAAACCCATAACCAACAAAGTTAGGGCATCTATTAGTTTAGGGTCAAAGCGGGTTGATTGTTGCTTTCGGCATTGTTCTAAAGCTTGAGCAAATATTTCTTCTCGACTTTGATTAGATGATTTAATTTGATTGACTCGCCATTGAAATTCGGCAACCAAAGCTAAAATTCTCGATTCTAAGGGAATTTCATCGCCAGCTAAACCTGCTGGTTCGCCTGTACCATCCCACCACTCAGTTTGGTGAGTGATAATTTGAGCAACAGCCCGGAGCCGGGGCATAGTTCGCAATACCTGCGCTCCTGGTACTAAAGGACAGGTTAAGGGACAGCTAGGAGCTTGTTCTGTGTAACTGCTAGATGTTCCGGGAGTCAGAACGCTTTCGGCTTTTTGTAGCGGATCTATGCGGTGTAACAAACCTGCCAAGCGCAATCTTTTGATTTGCCAAGCTGGTAGTTCTAATAATTGTCCCATCGCTTCACAAAGAGCGACAACTTCCGCAGCCGCCATTGGGTTGTTGATATCTGCCAAATCTATCAACTGCGCCATCCGCAAAAATGCTTGGATTTCGTTAGATAACAAGTTGCTGTCTAAGGCTTTTTGGCGTAATGCTGTGGGAATTGATAAGTTATCTTGCCCAGTTTGCAGGTAATCTACTACACGAGAGACTACTATACTTAATTCTTCTGGTGTAGCCAGACGAGATTGGATTGCTTGTTGATGAGCAGTAAGTTTTGCAGCTAGTTCTGGGTTGTATTGTTGAATATGAGCGATCGCAAGTTCTGCTGTTTCCTTCACTAATTCGGGCTCAAATGTCCACAACCCGTAGAATTTCCGTTCTAAATCAGAACCTGGTAGCCCACCTGCACCATAATCAGCCTCAGATAGCTCTTGACAAAGTACCATTGCTGTGTATCCAGGCGACAGAATTATCAAATGCCATTCCTGCGCCACCGGATCAGCTGAATCTAATGCTACTAAGTCTACATTCGCTAATTGGCTGGTAGGATGTTCAGCAAAGCCTGCATCCGGTGAAGCCATAATGGCTATTTCCCGACTGCACTTAGCTATGTCTGCATATCTTTCTGCTTCTTGTAAATACCATTTACCACGCTGGAAAGCTGTAATTACAAGAGGTTGACCCTGATCAGCAAGAATATGGTCTTCTAAAGCGTGACACAAAGCAACTAGGGTATTTTTATAATACACTCCAAATCGAATTGGTCTAGTGCTATGGCGATGGGCGGTTTCCAGCTGTTGTAAAATCGAACCTTCTAACATAGGCGGTGGGGAGTAGGGAGTAGGGAGTAGGGAGTGGGGAATGTTGGAAGGTCTTTTATACCCCATCCCTTGATGACTGTGTATTTTATGATACGCCTGCTAATTGCTTTTCTGTTGCCTCAATTGGTGCGGACAGTGCTGCTTCTAACTCCGCACATCCTAGCCTTTGTTCTAAAATCTTCATAACTTCTCGTCCGAAGTCATTGGGATTTTGTCGCCAAGCTTGTAAGCAGACTTCGCCAAAGAAAGAACCAAGTGGTTCAGGGTTCCAAAGCAGCTTTTTAGCTGTCCACGGCATCAAGCTCATAGGATTGTACCCTGGTTTGAGGATGCCTTCTTTAAAGGCATATTCTTCTAAATGGGTATGGGGTTGCAGTCCAATAAAGAAGATGGCTGGTTCGACTTTATCTGCACCAAAGATTTTTTCTAGTTCGCGGTGATAAGCTATGGTTTGGCGAATAGTTTCCGGGCGTTCGTCAATGACGTTAAAGGAATAATTGACAGAAACTAAATCGTTAAACCCGGCTGCTTTTAAATCACGACAGTTTTGTAAGACAGTCCGCAGGTTGTAACCCATCCGCATTTTGCGTACCAGTTCTTGAGAACCACTGGTAATGCCAATTTCAAAATAGTTCATCCCGGTTTTAGCCATTAAGTCGCACAATTCCGGTGTTAAATTGTCGGCTCTGATGTATGCTGCCCAATGAATATCTGTCATCCCAGAATCAACGATCGCCTGTAATAATTCGATGGCATCATTGATATATCTCCGCGCTGGGATAAATTGAGCATCGGTAAACCAAAAGTTCCGCACACCGCGATTATATAGTTGTCGCATTTCCGCCACAACTTCCTCGGCGGGATTTATCCGTACTTGTTTACCCTCCACAACGGTATAAACACAATAGCAGCAGTTATGCGGACAGCCGCGCTTGGTTTGCACACCGATATAAAAGTCTTTGTCTTGCAGATAATAGTTAAACTCTGGCCAGACGCTTTCAATGTAGTCGTAGTTACAAGCGGTTTTTTGCAATGGCGTAGGTTGTTCGTGAATTAGGCGTTGGCGTGGTTTCCCTTCCCCAACTACATAACAACGTTCATCACGAAATTCTTTACCATTCAAGAGTTTCTCAAGCAAGGTTTCGCCTTCACCCACAGAAATAATTGTGCCTGAAGGTAAGCTTTTACCCAACTGTTCATAAAATACGCTGACTGCGCCGCCGCCAACCACTGCACGCGCGTCAGTGTGATATTTTTGGGCACGTTTTAAACCGCGTTTGATTAATCCCAAATTGCGCCACAACTCTACATAGTAGGCAATGAAGATGCGTAAACCACCCAAAGCCCCGCGAAATTTGATTAGGGGATTTTTCGCGTAGTAAAATTCAAAAGCGTTTTGCAATGGGTTCCCGCCACGCCCACCCACTGGTGCATAAATCTGAATATCCCGCCAAGAAAATACTAGCAGCGTGGGCTTAAATTCATCGATACAGCGATCTAACGCTGCTGCATAGTCTAAAGGTGGTACTGTTCCCAAATCGAAAATGCGCTGTTCGATATTAGGGAATAGCTTGTGGACATGATCACATAGATAAACAACCCCAATGGGAAAGATGGGGTTACAAGGAAGGCGAACGTAGAGAATGCGATTTTCGATCATCAGTGTTTTAACCTCCATCTTGCCATTCTTTAAGGAAAGCGAGAGATACTGTCAGTTTGGAAATGGGTTTGCTTAGTTTTATTTATGACAATCTAGTTTGACGTTGAAGCAACTTTGTGCTTTCACATTTTTCCAGTTAGGAATGGCGGAAATGGCTAAATTTGCTAGGCATCAAACAGGAGAGATTGTTTTATGAATAAATTGTTCATATATCTTTACCATAACATTGAGTCTAATCATTAAGCGATGATCCCTTGCTATCTTCTTCGGGATAGAAGCAAACCCAAACTCATGAAAATAAAGATACAAGCTAGAGGAAGAAGTTACATCCTCTATCGATAGTTAATTAATATCTACGACAAATTTGTTACCAAAGAAAACAATTAAAAATTTTGCTTAATAGTGTATAATTTTTTAAAAATAGATTTTTTTTATAAAATTTTCATAACTTGAACATATCTTTAGATAGAAATAACGTAGAAATTTTCAGTTGGTAGTCGGAGTTACAGCAACTGGGGATCAGCCAGTGTTAGTCTGGGCTGGTGTAATATACAATGTTTGGCGTAAAGCTCCTCGGCAGTTATGGCTCAAATACTAGATTCTCTACCACCTGAGCAATCGGGGAAAATTCTCTGCTGCTACGTTAATGCCACAAACAAAATCCAGGTGGCTCGGATCTCTAACATCGCTAACTGGTACTTTGAAAGGGTTGTGTTTCCTGGGCAGCGCCTCGTGTTTGAAGCCCCAATAGAAGCTCAAATGGAGATTCATACGGGGATGATGGCAAGTGCAATTTTATCGGATACGATTCCGTGCGATCGCCTTGCACTTCAAGAACCAAGCAGTAGTGATTTTAATACCGAATCATCTACCCTCGACCCCATCAGTAAAAATCCCATAGTTCAGTCAATTAATACCAAAAGCGGAGATACAACAAAACCTTTAACAATTGCTGGTTAATCATACCTTGATTAAAATAAAAAAATTTGATCAAAAAAAATTTAAGGTTGCTGATATCAGCAACCTTTTCTATTGTGTAAATGGTTAATAGTCATTTGTCCTTTGTCATTTGTCAAAAAGCAGGAGGCTAAAGGATCAAATTTCACACTTCAGACTTCACACTTCAGACTTTATGCACCTACCCTCTTTTCTCTGGCTGTGGAAAATCGCCGCTTGGTCGATGGGATTATCGTTGTTAGCATATTTATTATTAGCCATCACAGGTATATGGATGTGGCAAGCTAGAACTTCCCAGTCTATGCCTAGCTTTCCAGGGTTTCCGGTGGTGCGGAAAGACGTGCGATCGCTCCACTATACAATGGGCATTAGCATGGTGAGTTTAGTGTTATTGTTATTGGCGATCGGTATTATCGGCACATTAGGTCACTTTGGTTCTTTAGGACATTCATCACACTTGCCTGCTGGGCTAATAGTAGTATTTTTAGTTTTGCTATCTGCTATCAGTGCAACTCAAATTCACCCCAGAAGACCTTGGGTAAGAACTTTACACATTACTGTAAATATTATTCTCTTCGCCGCCTTTGCTTGGGTATCCTGGACTGGCTGGACTGTGGTACAGAAGTATTTACCTTAGCACTCATATCTCTGTGAACTCTGTGCCTCTGTGGTTTGTTTAGTGCCTTGTGCGTAAGTCCTGTATCTTAAAATTACCTGAAACTGATAGAAAATTAAGGGTTTAGAACCCGCGCAGGCGGTGAGACCAGCGCTGCGGGAGGGTTTCCCTCCGCAGGCGACTGGCGTTAGCGCAGCGTTAGCGACGTTAGGAGCGTCACCCGGAGGGGTTTTGCTTGTATAGCCGCGACTTCAGTCGCCAGGATATAAACCTTCCAGTTAGGATAAAACTGAAAGCAACAATCATAATGGAACCGTGACAGCCAACTCAGCTAATACCTCTACAACTATATTTCGCCTATCTCCGTTGATTCGGATTACCCTGTTGAGTTTATATGTAGCACTCACAGTACCATTGCCATTTTTAGCCCAAGCAACAGCAGCACCAACACCACCGTCATTACTGTGGGTAGGAATTGCCATTGGCTTTGTCGGACTCTATGCAGTTTTGACAGAAAGAGTAATTGTCAACGACCAAGAAATTCAGGTAACTTACCCTGTTTGGGTTCCGCGTTTCTTTCGTAAAGGTTGGACTTTACCTTGGTCAGAGGTTAAAGAATTAAAACCCCGTTCTACAGGTCAAGGCGGTTTAGTTTATTATTTCCTCAGCAAAGATGGTAAAGCTTATTTATTACCGATGCGCGTAGCTGGTTTTGCCAGATTAGTAAACATCGTCCAAGCCAAAACAGGCATAGACACCACAGATGTCCGTCCCTTAGCACAACCTTGGATGTATGCGATTTTATTTGGATTTACATTATTACTGCTGTTAGTCGATGCTTGGACTATTAATACAGCCTTGACACTATCTTAAATTTAAAGTCTCACGTCAAAGCTCAAAGGCACTCTCCGCGCCTCTGCGCCTCTGCGTGAGCATTAAAAAACTATATATTTCTAGACCATGGATAATTTCACTTCACAAGCCCAACTCAGGCTTGAGCAAGTTAATCTATTTACAAAATTAAAAAGCAATCACCAGGGATACCCAATTTTACAGAATATTTCCTTTCAAGTATTCCCTGGTGAAAGAATTGCGATCGCCGGCGTAACTGGTGCTGGCAAAACCTCATTACTACGCCTGATAAACCGCTTAACTGAACCTAGTAGCGGCAAAATCTATCTAGACAATCAAGAGTATCGCCAAATCCCAGCCATCCAACTACGCCAAGCGGTGACACTGGTGTTGCAAGAGTCAAAGCTACTGGGGATGACAGTCCAGCAAGCCTTGGAATATCCTTTAGTTTTGCGCGGGATGCCGAAACCGACGATTCAACAACGAATTGACCATTGGCTGGAACAATTGCATATTCCTAACGACTGGTTAGGTAAGAATGAGTTACAGCTTTCAGCAGGACAACGGCAATTAGTTGCGATCGCTCGTGCTTTAATCATCCAACCCAAAATTTTACTATTAGATGAGCCAACATCCGCCTTGGATGCGGGTACAGCCTCTCATTTGATGCAAATCTTCATTCAACTAACCGAAACCCAACAAACTACAATTTTGATGGTCAATCACCAGTTAGATTTAGCCCAAATGTTTTGTACAAGGCTGTTACACCTGCACCAAGGACAGTTGTTAGCAGACAAACCCGCCTCTGAGGTAGATTTAGCAACTTTACAAGCAAGCTTGACTCAAGCAGAAACTCAAGCCGCAGAAGAATGGATTTAAAAACCTCTTATCTGATAAATCACCCTAAACTCAACACTTACAGCAGTTGAAGCACATACCAGGACATTTTAAAAGCGTGAATGTCAGCAACAGTAATTTTTTTAAACTCCTGCCTCCTGCCTTCTGGAGACACTTGCGTGGGCGGGTTTCCCGACTTGAGCAAAGTGTCGTCCTTCTGCCTCCTGCTGTAATATCATCACCGTTGAGTAGTCAGTGTTGGACGTTGATTACTAAACCGTTCTTTTGCTAACTTTGTTTGCGATTGCGGAAGATTGGCATTCAAAATTTCCATGTTAAATCTGTATCCCACATTCCGAATAGTTTGAATCAAACTAGGTTGGCGGGGATCAAGTTCTACTTTTTTGCGTAGCGATAAAACATGAGTGTCAATCGTGCGCGGGTTGTCAATTGCATCTGGCCAAGCACGACGCAGCAATTCTGACCGAGACAAAGGAACTCCGCCAGCTTGCGCCAAAACATACAACAAACTAAATTCCTGGGGTGTTAAATCGATAAACTCCCCTTGGAAGCGAACACGACGTTGCACTAAATCAATTTGCAAAGTGCCATAGTCTAAATAAGCTGGTGCAGTTGGCGTGCGTTTGCGGCGAATTAATGCCTCAACCCTAGCCAAAAACTCTTGCATTCCAAAAGGTTTGCTGAGGTAATCATCTGCGCCCGCCTTTAACCCAGCCACAACATCCGCTTCGTTGCTACGTGCAGACAGCATTAAGATTAAAGGCTGCTGCTGACGATGCAACCAACGGCAAAACTCAATACCATCTCCATCGGGCAGATCCGCATCTAGAATGACTAGAGTAGGTTGATGGGTTAAAAACACTTCTCTTGCTTGATAAATGCTGGCAGCTTGATTTACCCTATACTCTAATTGTTGCAAGTGCCAACCCAGCAACGACCTTAGATGGGGATTCCCCTCAACGATTTCAATACAAACCGAACCCACGGCGGTAAGACCCCTTAGCGTTGATGACTTTCAAAGTAACAAGCTCATGCTCAAGGTTTTGTAGCCTTTGTTACTTCTAATCACAATTCATTTCACATTTACTCGAAAGAAGGGCGGCAATATCTTCTACTCAGCCTATTTCCCAGGTTAATTAGTAATATTCTTAAATTTTTGTTAGACTTATCAAAAGTTCTTCTTAACAATCATCTTGCTTTTAGCAAAATGTAACTTTATTAAGAACTTCTACTCAATCAAACTTTAATTACTGTAACTAGCCTTCAGCCTATTCGTGGAGTGCCAATGTAGCTTTATCAAGCTTAACCTCAGCCACAAAAATCAGGTTGTTGAGAGAAGAAATCATAAGAATAAATTACCAAACAATGAATTTCCCAGTTTTCTGGAATAGGATCTAAATACGCTGTAGCTGCTGGAGGGGGTAGATCAAAGCAGGCTCATTGGCATAATTTATATGCCAAAAACGCTAAAAAGGCGAAAGTGGCACTTCACATTTCAGCGTTAATCATTTACAATTCTCATTCCAAAGAGATCAAACAGCAGTTATGCTTCAAGACACACAAACCATCCGCTATTACCAAAGACTCACAGACGCCTTCGTCGAGCTATGGAATCGCGGTTATCGTATGGACGATATGCGGATGTATTTGGATGGATATCTAGCCGCACTGCGACATGGCAACGCTATCGAGCCATATCTGATTCATCGTTTAGAAGAGGAAGCCAGCCGCTACTTGTACGATGCATCAAATTTTGCAATGCCGGAACCACAACCACAACACGATTACTACTAATGCCTTTGCTCTAGCAATTAAAAGTAACCGTAGATTGACGCAGATGATTATAACACATTATCTGTATTTATCAAGTGTGCAGTGGTGTAAATTTGGGGAGAGATTGTACTGAAAAAACATGCCCTCAGACTCGTTGTAATTTTGTTCATTCTCCTGAGGGATGTTTAATATTGTGATTTTAATTAAAAAAGCAGAAAATTTTTTATTCGTTACTTGCTACTAAGCCATTGAGTAATTTTTCTGCTTTGGGAAGCGTAGTCCATCAAAAAAGCCCCCTTACAGGGGGCTTTTTTGTAATTAAGATTATTTGCAGTTTATTTTTTAATTACGAAGCTAGGGCAACTTCCACTTTTTCCTGTAATGATCCGTTTTGGTACATTTCAATTAGGATGTCAGAACCGCCGATGAATTCACCATCAATATAAACTTGCGGAATAGTTGGCCAGTTGGAATAGTCCTTAATGCCTTGACGAATTTCATAATCATCAAGAACATTAAATGTCTCGAAGGGAACACCCAAAGTATTGAGAATTTGGACAACGTTGTTAGAAAAACCACATTGAGGCATTAACTTAGTTCCCTTCATAAAAACAAAAATTTTGTTTTGTTTTACTAAGTTATCGATTTTCTCTTGGACTTCTGGTGACATGGTATTTTTGTTTCCTATGTTACTGATATAAAAAAATCAATAGCAAATACTCAACATAGCTTAGAACTATTGATTTCATGAAGTGGTTGTTGTTTGCCAAGTTTCTGGCGTAAATGTTTTAACTGCCAAGGCGTGAATTGCTTCCGTGGACATAGCTTGCCGCAACGCACCATAAACTAACTGATGTTGTTGCACCAGTCCTTTACCTGCAAACTGCGATGATACGACTGTAACTTGATAGTGGTCTCCACCACCTGTCAAGTCTTGCACTTGTATCTGAGCGTCTGGCAGTTCCGCCTTGATCATAGCCTCAATCTGCTGCGGACTAATCATCGCAATTTCTGAAAAAACTACTTCTCTATTATTAGCAGATTAGGGAGTAGGGAGAAAAAGTATGAAGTGTGTAGACGCGCTCTGCGCGGCTTCCCGAAGGGTAGTGTGAAGTATGAAATGTCCTTCTTCCGCCTTCTGCCTCCTGCCTCCTGCCTCCTGCCTTTTGACTAACGACCAAGATTTATTTTTGAGAAGTTGAACCGCCTTGTCTGGGGTAGGGGGTATCAACAAAACCTAATTCAAATAGCTGTTGATATGCTTTTTTACCTAAATCGCGTGTGGGGTTTTGACTTTTAACAATTTGAATTAATAATGGTACGGCTAATTCTGGTTGATTTTGGGCGCGATGTACCAGTGCTAATTGATATGTGGCTTCATCTCGCTTTTGGGCGGTTAACAAGGCTCTTTGACGCTGAGAATCAGATACTCTCAGGTCAATACCAGAAAAGCTAGAGTTTAGGTCTTGATAAAAGTTAGATAGCTGATTATAAACTTGCCGTGCTTCTTGGAGTTTTTTGGCGGCTAAGGTGTAGTTCTGGGCGGAAACAGCTGCTTCTGCCTCTTTCATCAGTCGCTCTCCCCCCTCAATGCTTAAAAGGCTATTATTTTGGGAAGCAGGACGGAGATTATTGGGAGCATTAGGGTCTATAGGTTGTGCTTGTTGGCTATAAAGCACTTGAGCGTTGGCAGGTGATAGCAAACTCAAGAGGACGATGACTGAGAAGGAACTGAGGCCAATGAGAGGCGCAGTTGCAGCTATTTTCATGGATCAAATGGGTGTGACAAATATATACAAATACTAAGGGAAACTTTGGGTATCTTAACTTTGTTTTCGTTTTAAACAAAACACAGCTATATACTAGGTTTCTTTGTTTTAGACTGAAAATCGGTTTAATCGAGTTCCCAGTGCCTCTGTATACTAATTACCATCGTCCATTATGAGCGATCGCATCAATTCCTCTGATCTTCCAACCACAGGTGTACCAGCAAGCAATTTGGGAGTTGTTCTGCAACGCGGTGGTGAAGAATTAGTGTTAGAAAAAGCAACAGACCGTTTCACCATCCGCCCAGCTACCGATTTTACACCTCAACAATTATCTCAGGTAACTTGGGGTATTTGGCAGCGGAGTATTCCGCAAGCACAACTAGAATTATTCCAGGTTGCACCCGCCCAGTTAGATACGGCTATGGCTCAAGCACGCGCGGCGGAAAATGTAGCCTTTGCCAGTCATGTTTACACTATTAAAAATAATCCTGGCACTTTTGTTTACTTGGGCGACCAAATTACTATTCAATTTTTAGAAGAGATCGAAGCCCCTAGAATTAATGCTATAGCCAGCACATACAGCTTAATTCAAGATAAACCTGTTCTTGGTATCCCTAACACTTTCGTATTTTTAGTTAGTAAACAAGCTACAGAAAACCCGATTAAAATTACGAATCAGCTGCAAGGACTCAAAGAAGTTTTAGCTGCTGAACCTAACATTATTATTAACAGCGAGACACATTACAAGCCCCGTGATCCGCTTTATGTCCAACAGTGGTACTTAAACCATAGTGGCGGTGAGGAATTAGTCTTAGGTTCCCATATCTCAGTCGAAAAAGCTTGGGATATTACTCGCGGTGTGCGTTCTGTAGTTGTGGCTGTGGTGGATGATTCTTTTGATTTGAATCACCCTGACTTTCAAGGTTCAGGGAAAGTTGTTGCTCCTAGAGATTTAAGACAAAATGATTTTTTACCTTTACCAGATGCTAAGGAAACCAGTCACGGGACGGCTTGTGCAGGGGTAGCTATTGCCGAAGAAAATGGTTCGGGTATTGTGGGGGTGGCGCCTGGTTGTGCTTTTATGCCTATCCGTACCACTGGCTATTTAGATGATGAATCTGTTGAGCAAATCTTTAATTGGGCAATTGATAAAGGTGCAAGTGTAATTTCTTGCAGTTGGGGAGCTTCGGCTGTGTATTTTCCCTTATCCTTGCGTCAACGGGCAGCGATTACCCGTGCAGCTACCAAAGGAAGGAAAGGAAAAGGATGTGTAATTTGTTTTGCTGCGGGCAATGCCAACCGTCCAATTAATGGTAGTGTTATTGAACAAAATTGGCCTGATAAAACTTTACAAGGTAAAACTGAATGGCTCAGTGGTTTTGCAGTACATCCTGATGTGATGGCTGTTGCGGCTTCCACTAGTTTGAATAAGAAAGCGGCTTACAGTAATTGGGGAGATAGTATTGCTGTATGTGCGCCTAGTAATAATGCGCCACCAGGAATGTCATTTCCCGAAAAAGGTTATGTGTATACCCAACCTACGATCGCTACTTATCTTAGCGGTTTAGGTGTATTCACCACTGACCAATTAGGAGCCGCAGGTTACGACAAAGGCAATTTTACTAGTAATTTTGGTGGGACTTCCAGTGCTACACCTGTGGTGGCTGGGGTAGCAGCTTTAGTTTTATCAGCGAATCCCGATTTAACTGCTCAACAAGTTAAACGCATCTTACAAGAAACTGCCGATAAGATAGTTGACCCGAATTCCGACCCGCAATTAGGTTTAAAGGGCGGGACTTACGATGGTAATGGTCATTCCCAATGGTTTGGCTATGGCAAAGTCAACGCCGCTAAAGCCGTCCAAGCCGCGAAGCAAATGCGAGAAGGCCCATCACCTGTTAGTCAACAGTTGCGGCTGAGTAATACCAACTCCGTAGGCATTCCAGATAACGATCGCCAAGGTGTAAAAAGTGCGATCGCCATTAACGAAGCTATTTTAGTTAGAGATATTCAAGTGAGCGTGAATGTCTCTCACGAGTTTTTAGGCGATGTAGAAATTTACTTAATAGCACCGAATAATCAGTCAGTTTTGTTACAAAACCGGACTTTAGGCAGACGGACAAATTTGCAGACAACTTATAATGTGCGATCGCATCCAGCCCTCAAGCAGTTGCTATCTATATCTGGTCAAGGACGCTGGCAATTATGGCTCATCGATGCTGCACCGCAAGATATCGGCAGATTAAACAGTTGGGAATTAGTCATTGGTAATTAAATGAAGGACAAAGAAAATATGGAAATAGAAATAAATGAAACCCTCTAAACTATTCCCTGTTCCCTGTTCCCTGTTAATTATTGACCATTGACCATTGACCATTGCCCATCGGTCACTTCTGCTTCTTGATGATTTAAGTTTTGCAACGCCTTGGCTAACTCATCTGTCAGGCGTTTTGCATTTTGTTTAACTGAACCATTAGTATATTCTGCAACATTAAGAGGGTTGCCAATGTTAATATGCACATCTGTCCCCCAGTTAGGATAGGGTTCGCTGTAATTGATACTCATGGGGACAATTTTTACCCCTAGTCCTGGGTGATTCATTTCGGCACTCAAAGACAAGCGGGCAATTCCAGATTTTAAACCATGAACCTTGCCATCGCGGAAAATGCCGCCTTCGGGAAAGATGACCAAGGTTTTTCGTTGCTCCAGCAAAGTAACACCATGACGTAAGGTGGAAATTGTGGGATGTGTGGGATCTACGGGGAATCCACCTAAACGACGCACAAACCAGCCTTGTAAACCTTGGCATTCACTAATAGTCACCATAAAGCGCAAATCTGCGCCAGTAATCAGGGAAGTAGCATAAGGGACAATTAAGGCATCCCAACGCGATCGGTGGGTAGGTGCTAAGATAATCGGGCCTGTTGTGGGAATATTGTGTTGTCCTGTAATGGTGATTCTGCCGAAGAACAAAGGTAAAAGCAGATGCCGTCCCAAATGATACGCCATCGGCCCTAACACAGGAGAAACTTGTGAGGTTGCATCAGCCACCTGGTGATTTACTGGTTTCTTTGGTATTGGCTTTAGCTCGTACGTATTTTTGGAAAAGTCAAGTTTTATCATGTCGGTAGCTGCGAATTACCCAGTGGAAGGTTATTAAATAGTGATTAATTAAACCGTAAATTCTCTTTTATATATTGTGTAGTTGCTATTGGACAGTTTTCTTGCTGTCTGTAGTTTTTTGTTGAAGTCTGCGAGTGGCAAACCAAGCTTGCAAATGCTGGCGACAAGCTGATTCTAGAATACCTCCCAGGACTTGCAGACGATGATTAGAAGCAGCACTATCGGGAATATTGAGTACAGTCCGAATTGCGCCAGTTTTAGTATCGTCCACTCCATATACAAGTATTCCCAAACGGGATTGAATAATTGCCCCTGCACACATCGGACAAGGTTCTAAAGTTACATATAAAGTACATTCATGCAGTCGCCAGCTATGTAAAATTTGCGACGCTGCTTTAATCGCTACAATTTCCGCGTGGGCTGTGGGATCTTTGTCCCGTTCTTTGCGATTTTCACCTTCAGCAATCAAATTTCCTTGACTATCGACGATGACAGCGCCAACTGGAATTTCACCCGCCTCTCCTGCGGCTTGGGCGATTTCTAAAGCCCGACTCATCCATTGACGATGTGTCCAATATTCTGGATATTCGATTGGCATATCAAATCTAGTTGGATGGTTTAATGAATGCGATCGCTTTTTGTTGGTTAAGACTTACTAATTTTAGGCGATCGTTCAAAAAACCAGATCCCCGACTTTTCAAAAAAGTCGGGGATCTAAATCTTCTATTTCCCACTCAAAGGAGTCCAATTACCAGAAGGAACAAACGCCGCCCAAAATTGCGGTTCGCTATACTCTTGACTATTCAACAAATCTAACTGTGCAGCCCGTAAAGCCTCATGTCTCCCCTTCCCCGCTTAGAAGTGAGGGAATTCAAAATATATTCCTGATTACTGTTCACTTTTCACTGATTACTGTTAAGTCAATCATGCCGGACTCGGCAATTTTCGCAAAGCAATTGTCAAAAAATTCAAAAATACCCTTATTCTTCACCGCGTCTTTGCGCCTCTGCGTGAGAAAATCACACATCTTACAACATCCAACGCAGAAAATTTTCTGATACATCCACCTCAAATGCTCAACGTTCAAGCAAAAAGGTTCAACGTTCACCCTTTGAACTTCAACGTTCGAGCAAAAAGGCTCAACGTTCACCTTCTGAACCTCAATGTTCAAGTAAAAAGGCTCAACTTTCGCCCTTTGAACTTCAACGTTCGAGCAAAAAGGCTCAACGTTTAGCCTCTGAACCTCAACGTTCGAGTAAAAAGGTTGAAACTTCGCCTTCAGAACTCAAACTTTTATTCTTTGAACAGCAAATGTTTGGTTACTACCACTTATCTGCGTTTACGACATTGTAGTGGATAGCGATTTCCCCGCCAGGTTGTCCAACCCTCTGCGCGTCGAGTCTGACTGTTGTATTTCAGATACCAATTATCTTGTTCTGCGCCTAAATAACGAATACCTAAATCTTGTCTGCGGCTGCTAGAAAAACGTTTTGCTAAAGGAACCCACGCACTACCGTTATCACTGAACCGCCCAACTAAACGCACACCAGAAGTAGTAGAGCAAACATTACCATTGCAATTAGTTTGAGGGTCATCTACTACTTTCCATTCCATTCGGGCTGGTCTACCGTCAATGTTACAATCCCACAAACCAAAGAACCACTCGCCTACAACTTGACTAGCTTGAGTGTGACTAGATACTAATAATACACTAGCAGGAGCGATCGCCAAGCCCAAAAGCCACTTGGTTATGTTTTTCATGATGCTTTACCAATACGGAAATTTAATCTGTACTTTTCATTTAATCTATATGTATCGGTCTTAGCATTTATGCAACGTAATTAAAACTTACGCAATAGCTATAGGACTCATATTTGATTTATGAAAAAATCAGTACACCCAGGTCAGGCTTCTTTCCTACTCCCTGCCTATCGCGCTTGCGCTGCGCTTGGCGCACCACACAATTAGATTCAGAAATCAAATCGGATTCCTATATATCCCGTTCATCCTTGACTTTGTAACTTTTTCATTTCATACTGCACATCTAAAGCAATCTGTAATGCTTCATTTAACAACTTGCCATGCTCAGTAGCTTTTTCTGTAACTTGCATTGTTGCCAAAGCTGCTAAATTATTGGCAAATAACTCTGCATTATTAATAATAAAATTCTGATTTTCTCGCAAAATTCTTTCTGTCTTCAAAGCACGTACTAAATCGGCTCTGGTAAGTTGTAATGCTGCAATTACTTTTTCTCGTTCTTGAATACTAACTTCAGGATTTCCGGCCGCTTCTATTTGGTCATTAATATCTATTGCTTGAATAACTGCATTATATCGGTCAACATCATTTAAGAGAATTTGGAGAGAATGGGTCATATTCTCTTTTAATATTTTCCGAAAATTACGCCATAATAAATAAAAAAATAACTGTATTCCAGCACTACCTACAAAACACATTACTAGTAATAATATCCAGGATGGAATTGTTAACCAATTGGCAAACAACTTAATAATGATATCAACAATTAGATAGGTAAAAACAAATATAGAAAAGCTAATAAAAACTACGGTAGCCCCTTCAGAGCCTTTCATTTTATATATAAGCTGTTTACTAAATTCTTTTAGAGGATTAGTAATTAAAACTAGTTGATATTTGACAGGCAAATTAGTAAGTTGTTGTAATTCCTTTTGACTAATTTCTAAGCCCTGTAAATCATCACGCACAGCTTTCCCCATAATCAGCTAAATAGTTATTTAATACAATATAACAATCAATTTTAGAGATGTCTGAACTAAAGGTCATTTTGGCAAGAATTTTTTACTTTAAAAAGTATGTATAAAAAATTTAAAAATATTTACGAAATAACACTTAAAAATTAAGTTAGTAATAATTAAAAGTTTGGCTGTCCAGATATTAGCACCGTCAGTAAAAAATCCATAATAAAAATTGATACCCAAGTCGTAACAACTGCTGTTGTTGCTGATTCTCCTACTTCCTTGGCACCGCCTTTTGTGGTTAATCCCCAACTACAGCCATTAACAGCAACCAAAGTCCCAAAAATTAATCCTTTTAACAAAATAATCATTAAATCTGTGGGTTCTAAAAAAGCTCTGACTGACTCTAAAAATGCTTCTGGAACAATCTGGTAAAACTGTGATGCAGCAAATATGCCCCCAGTGATGCCTATCATCAAAGCAAAAATCATCATTAAAGGCATCATTAAACAGCAGGCGATGACTCTAGGGAGTACTAAATAATCTATCGGATCAGTTCTAAGCATATAAAGCGCATCAATTTGTTCGGTGACGCGCATTGCACCTAATTCGGCAGCAAAAGCAGAGCCGACTTGTCCTGCAATAATACTAGCTGTCAAAATTGGCGCTAGTTCTCGACAAAAAGCTAAGGCAAAAGCGCCACCCACAGCACTAACAGCACCAAATTGAACTAATTCTCTGGCTGTTTGAATCGTAAAAATCATGCCAGCAAAACCACTAACAAGCAGAACTGGTGAAATAGAACCAGGCCCAGCTGTCACCATGTGTTCCAGAATTTTGCGATAGTAAGCTTTTCCCTGGAGTAGATGCAGTAACACTTGACCAAACAACAATACAGCAGCGCCACAACGTACAATCCATAATTGCTCTAGATTTTGTTTTGGGGGCAATTTTACCCTCCTTAAGACTGAGTTTATTACACCAAATCATAGGGACTAAAATACATAGGGATGCACTTTGTTGTTGGCAAAGTACTTGTAAGTACTTTTGCGCTTGTATCCTAATCAATTGGATTTTCTACTTGTTTTCAAATTGAGCAAAACAAACCCAAAAATCATTTTTCACACTGCACTACATCTTGAAAAGCTGGCAGTATGATGGTGATTATCATCTAATTATGGCAGATGAATTGCTGTTTATGCGGATTTTTTAGCAAATTCTCACAAATCGGCAACTATCTAAAGTAAGAGAATTTATTTAAAAAATGTAACCTTTTAGCTAGTTGTTGAAAGTGAGGAATTTTTGGAAATATTAACTATAGATATAGTAGCGATTTGCTACTTCTAATATTACTAAATATCATGCAGCAGGAAGATTACTGAATTAATTAAAAGAAGTATCGTTTTAGCTCATGAACTTAAAGGAGCTTCCTACTATGAAAAACCACAGGTTTTTCATATTGGGTGAAATTCTCATGTCTGGGAATATGTAAATTTTTCATATTTCTACTGTGTTCTGGAGGAAATTTTCATGCGTAGCTTATTTGGTTGGTCATTGGCACATACAATTTTGCTGGTTTTAGGAGTAGCAACCGCGACGTTTAACCCAATAGTAGTTTCGGCACAAACTACAGAGCCATCTATTACACCCACTCCTTCTACTGCACCCGTGCCATCTACTGCACCTTCACCAACTGCTGCAAGTAATTTTTCTGATGTGAGTTCAGATTACTGGGCAGCCCCATTTATTCAAGCCTTAGCAGCTAGAAATGTGATTTCGGGATTTCCTGATGGTTCATTTAGACCCAACCAAGCTGTAACTCGCGCCGAATTTGCGACGATGGTTCAAAAAGCTTTTAATCAAAATCCAGTTCGGCAACTCAGTTCAGGTGGCTTTGCAGATGTACCTGCTAGTTATTGGGCGGCTCCTGCAATTCAAGAAGCTTATGAAACAGGGTTTATGACGGGATATCCTGGCAATGTGTTTCGCCCAAATTTACAAATTCCCAAAGTTCAGGCGATCGCAGCTTTGTCTAGTGGTTTAAATTTAAATACTAGCGGCGGCAACACGTCAGATATTCTCAACACATATTACACAGATGCTTCTACAATTCCTGACTATGCAGTTAACAATGTAGCTGCGGCAACTCAAGCTAACATTGTTGTCAACTACCCAGATGTTAAACAACTGAATCCCCAAGTTCCTTTAACTCGTGCTGAAGCCGCCGGGTTGTTGTATCAAGCCTTAGTCAGACAAGGGCAAGCGCAACCTCTAGCGAGTAATGTTACGGCTGCTAACTATATAGTTGCAGGTAATACTGCTAATACTCAAACTGGCAGCACTCAAACTGGTAACGATATTGTTTCCATCGCTGCATCTAATAATTCTTTTAGTACCTTAACTACTTTATTGCGGACAGCAGGTTTAGCTGATACTTTACAACAACCAGGCCCCTATACAGTGTTTGCGCCTACAGATCAAGCATTTGCGGCTTTACCTGCTGGTACTGTAGAACAACTACAACAACCGCAAAATAGAGAACTATTGTTGAAAATTCTCCGATATCATGTGGTTCCTGGCTCATTAACTTCTAGTCAACTTACAGCTGGTCAACTGAGAACTGCTGAGGATGAACCTGTAAATATCAAGGTAGATAGCGCTAATAATCAAATCGCTGTCAACGATGCAAGAGTGATTCAACCTAACGTTCAAGCTAGTAATGGTGTGATTCACGTGATTAACGAAGTTTTGATTCCACCTAATTTGAATGTTAGCCAACAACCAGGAGACAATAATCAAACTACTCCCAGTGGAACTAGTACTACAGAGGTTGATCCTGGTAGAGCTACGCGTGGTGGTTCTAGCTATATTGGAGTTGGTGGTAATATCGGTTTGGGTGGAGACTCCGCTTTAAGCGAAGGAAATATTGCCGTCATTACTAAAGTTGGGCTAACTAACTATATTTCTGTACGTCCTTCCGCAGTTTTTGGTGACGACACTGTAGTTCTAGTACCTGTAACCTTTGACTTTTTACCTCGTTCCGTTAATCCAACAGGTGAGCAACGTTTCCCAGTATCTCCCTTTGTTGGTGCTGGTGTCGCTATCGAAACTAGTGATGATGCTGATGTTGGATTGTTGTTAACTGGTGGTGTAGATGTACCTTTAGGCGATCGCTTTACACTTAATGGTACTGTCAATGCTGCTTTTTTGGATCAGACTGATGTCGGATTACTCCTCGGCGTTGGTTACAATTTTTAATTAATTCCCCAATCACATCAAAACAGACGCGAGTTACCGCGTCTGTTTGATGAAAAAATCAAGAGTTAAAATCTACTAATCTATCTGCCGATACCAACGTATTGGAAACCTGCTCTCACCATTGTTTCGGGGTCGAGGAAGTTACGACCGTCAATAACGACAGGGTTGTTCATGAGTTTTGCCATTTTGGCATAATCTAACTGGCTGAATTGTTGCCATTCGGTTACGACTACCAAAGCATCACAACCATCAGCTAGTCTTTCAGCATCTGTCTCTACAAGAACGCCAGAAAGACCATGACGCATCCCGGTTTGAGAAATAATAGGGTCGTAAGCTTTAACTTTAGCTCCTAAGCGGTTGAGTTGCTCAATTAAGTTGAGGGCGGGTGCATCGCGCAAGTCGTCGGTATCGGGTTTGAAGGTTAAACCCAGCAAGCCGACTGTTTTACCTTTAAGGATTTTCAGGACTTGTTGAAGTTTTTCCAGAGCGATCAAGCGTTGGCGTTCGTTAACACTAACAGCTGATTTGAGTAATTGCGCTTCGTAACCATAGTCATCAGCAGTGTGAATCAAAGCGGAAACGTCTTTGGGGAAGCAAGAACCACCCCAACCAATGCCGGCTTGCAAGAATTTGTTACCGATGCGGGAGTCTAAACCGATGCCTTTAGCTACTTGAGTTACATCAGCACCAACGCGATCGCAAATGTTAGCAACTTCGTTAATAAAACTAATCTTGGTAGCCAAGAAAGCATTAGCAGCGTATTTGATCATCTCTGCTGAACTGAGGTCTGTAACCAGTACAGGTACAGGTGGTAAAGACTTATCAACCGCAAACTCGCGCTCAACAATGGGGGCATAAAGTTCTTGCATCATGGCGACCGCTTTCGAGCTATTGCCACCTAAAACAATGCGATCAGGGTTAAAGGTATCATACACAGCTGAACCTTCACGCAAAAACTCTGGGTTGCTGACAACATCAAAATGTGCAGTCAGTTCTGGTAATTTGTCATCGCTAGGCACACCACCTGCTGGTACCAGTGATTTTTGGCGTTCCGCAATGCCATCTAAAACAATCATCCGCACCCAGTCACCAGAACCAATGGGTACTGTAGATTTGTTGACGATGACTTTATAACCGCCGTTGAGATTTGAACCAATCCCACGGGCTACAGCTTCAACATAACGGGTATCACTTTCACCAGTAGGTAGAGGTGGTGTACCTACAGCAATAAACAGAATTTCGCCGTGGGCAACCCCAGCAGCAAGGTCTGAAGAAAACTGAATATTGCCAGATTGAATGGCAGACTGCATAATTTCCGAGAGTCCAGGCTCGAAAATCGGCGACTGCCCAGACTTCATCAGTTTGACTTTTTCTTCGTTGTTATCAATGCAAACTACATCATGGCCAATGTGAGCCAAGCAAGCACCTGTAACTAAACCAACGTACCCAGTCCCGATTACACAAACACGCATTTTATTAACTCCTCGCTTTCTTGGGTGATTCTTCAAAAATGAAGTTGTCAATACGACATTTACACGCCGTTGATTAACTAATGATTCAAGTACAAGCTATGAAGGCAACTTAGCTTGTACTCTAGTTCAGAGCAGTTTTAGCCACTGCGGGGAAGCTTAAATCCTAAGTATCGCTTTTTATGCGATCGCGGAAATCCTCTACTGTCAGTTTTAACCCCTCTTGCAAAGGAATGGTAGGTTCCCAATTTAACCAAGTTTTTGCCCTGCTAATATCAGGGCGACGGCGGCGAGGATCATCGGAAGGAAGCGGTTCAAATTTAATTTCGGCATCAGGATTGACTAAATTCTGCACAGCCTGCGCCAATTCCAAAATTGTATATTCGTCGGGATTACCTAAATTGATGGGGCCAGTAAATTCACAATTCATCAACCGCATCAGTCCTTCTACTAGGTCAGATACGTAACAAAAACTACGAGTTTGTGTACCTTCACCATACACAGTTAAGGGAATACCCCGTAATGCTTGGACAACCAAGTTGCTAACTACCCGACCGTCATTTTCTAACATCCGTGGGCCGTAGGTGTTAAATATCCGCGCTACACGAATCTCAACTTTATTTTGTCTGTAGTAGTCAAAGGCTAAAGTTTCCGCAATTCTTTTACCTTCGTCGTAGCAGGAACGCAACCCAATGGGATTAACATTACCTCTGTAGTCTTCGGTTTGAGGATGAACTTCCGGATCACCGTAAACTTCACTAGTTGAAGCTAACAAAAATCTAGCTTTTACACGTTTAGCTAACCCCAACATATTCAGCGTTCCCATCACGTTAGTCTTAACGGTTTTAACTGGGTTGTACTGATAATGTACTGGAGACGCTGGACAAGCTAAGTGGTAGATTTGATCAACTTCTAAACGAATTGGCTCGGTAATATCGTGGCGGATCAACTCAAAGTTTGGGTGTCCCATCCATTTGAAGATATTACGTTTAGTACCCGTATAAAAATTATCTAAGCAAATGACTTCATGCCCTTCGGGTATTAATCGGTCGATGAGATGTGAACCAATAAACCCAGCGCCGCCCGTCACCAAAATTCTCATAGTTTTCCTGATATTTACAGATACTAGCAGTGGCTGTTTAGCTTGTTTTTAGAGTACCCAGCCGAGATCCAAAAATGCAGGGCGAACAGAGCTAAATTAGTAATGTATTTTGGAATTGACTAATTTGTTATGTATGCAATTTTGTTACATTAACACTTAGTTGCTGGATAATTCATCTAGCAAAATAGCAAACCTCACTGAACGCTTGAGCATTTCTACCAGAGAATTCATGAAATCTTCAACAAAATAAAGATTATCGTAAAACCCCAATTATAATCAGTGCTAACTTCTGATCTACCTAAAGTTGCAAATTGGCATATCTAATAGTTGAAAGTTCCGAAAATTCCTTAAACAGAGGAACGAATGTTAGCAACACTTTTTGGTATGTTGGAGGTTTGTGTGTTTTGTGCTTCTCTGAGGATGACAATAGAGCATGTAAGTTGCTTGGCTATCTGAGTGGTGTGATCACTCATAACTAAGTTACCCGGAACAGTGTAATTATGTATAAAAGGTAACACTACTAAGTCATATAATCGCGCTGCCTGTAAAATTGCTTGGGTAATATTTTCATGAGCAATCATTTGAATTTCTGGCGGATTTGGTAGAGTTAATTGAGAGACTAATACTGAAAGTTGCGCTCGCCTAGCGGCGATTTTACTAGAACTAATGCGGCGATCGCACACATTTAAAACTGTTACTTGGGCTTGATTTGCATCTGCCAATATTTGGGCAAACTTGACAGCAGGCAATACAGGCGAAGTTAAATTTTCTATGGGTACAAGAATGCGCTGAATTTTCTGGGGGGATTCCACTAGACGTGTTACCGCTACATCACAATGGGATGCCCATAATACACTGTCACTCACATTGCCAAATAAACGCGATCGCAAACCAGTCCGGTTACCCCAACCCATGACAATTAAACTGGCTTTTTGCTCCCTTGCTGCTCGGCTAATTCCTGAGCCAAAGGCATTATCAATCCGCAGCAATGGTACTGTTTCTATTCCTGAGCTATGAATCTGCTCGGTAGCTTTTGCTAATAACCGTTCACTTTTTTGCACAGATTCTTCTAACTGTAGTGTATCCATCCGCCCCGCAGCAGAGGCAATATTTAACGGAATAATTTTGCTTTTTTCTGAACGAGTTAATAATACCGCCATTTCAATCAAGTAATGCTGCGTATGAGGATTATATATAGGTACAACTATAGTAAAAGTCCTGGGTTTGTCTATAATTTTTTGTTCAGCTAAATTTAATGTTAGGAGTTCTGGTAGAGGTGTGGGTGTTAAAGCTACAGCTAGGCGATCTGTGAGTAAATTACCCACAGTTGATGTAATCAACATCACCGCCACCATGTTATGAAATATTTCCGTAGATAGCAAACCAGCCTGATATCCTAAAAACGTACCCGCTAATGTCGTACTGACTTGCGGTAGTGATATAGACCACATAGTTAACATTTCTTGCCAGTTGTAGCGATAACAGATTTTTGCCAACAACGCAGCTAAAAATTTACTAAAAATTACACCAACAACGACTAACAGCATGAACTTTAAATTTGTTATGCTGCTCCAAACAGACAAATCAATCAGTAAACCAAGGTTAACAAAAAAAACAGGAATAAACAGAAAACTCCCAACAAATGCCAGCTTTTCTTTTGTTGGGCTTTCACCTATTACTTTATTAACTGCCACACCTGCTAAAAATGCTCCGATAAATTTTTCAATCCCTAGGAATTGAGTACTGATAAGTGCGATAAATACTGATAGCAATACAAATAAAAATTTATTTCCTTCATCATCACCAGAACGGCGAAAAAATTCTTGTCCAACCCAACTAAAGCCCACAAAAATTACTGTTGTGTAAATAACTAACAGACCAAATAATGTGAGGAGATGAGCCAAATTGAAGACATCTGCTTGCCGAGTAGATAAACAAACAGCTAATATCAGAATAGAAATAGTATCAGTAAATATCGTCGCTCCAATCGTGGCGCTAACAGATTGATTGTGCAGAACTCCCAAACGGCTAAGAATGGGATATGTCAAAAGGGTATAGGAAGTAAATAAACAACCTATTAATATAGATATGTTTCCAGCCAAGCCAAAAATCTTTCCTACCAAGATTCCCATTAACAAAGGAATGACAAAGGTGAAACCAGCAAATCCCCAATAGTGTTTTTGACTCTGGTGTACTTGTCTGAAGTTTTGTTCTAAACCTACTAAAAACATCAAATAAATTAAGCCAATATCAGATAGTAAGTTAATAATTGATAAATCAGTATGAAATAGATTCCAACCTGATGGGCCAAGAACTACTCCAGAACCGACTAAACCAACTAACCCTGGTAGTCTGAGACGCTCAAACAGGATGGGTACAACCAAAATCACCAACAGCAAAATTGCCAAGGGAACGATTGGTTCCTGACCCAGAACTTGGGAAGTTGGTTCTAGTGCAAGAACTTGTAATACTGGTTCCATAGGTAGAACTTAAAAGGGCGATGGTGAAGCGACGATCGCCTAAAAAGCGATCGCTCAATCAAAATAAATAATTATAAAAGCCACCCTGACAAATGACAAAACAGTTGATTTTAAACTACTTAGGTAATTGTTCAGCAAATAACTACCTATGGGTGGATTTGACTCAAAATGAACCGTAAGCGGTCATAGTCGTCTTTCAACAGCACACTCAGCATTCGTCCAGCTTTGACCAGCCATTCTCTGTCAGCTTTGCGTAACTGGTAAACATCTCGAATAGCGGCTGCGGTTAAAGACTCAACTGGCGCACCATTTACAGACAATAATGTCCGTAAAAAATCTAATTCTTCTGTAAATTTAATAATTGCTTCCGCTTCGCATCGATAAACCGCTTGGTGAATTTGCGGTGGGCGGGGTGGTAGATACTGATATATTCTAGGAATTTCCTGAGCATTTTGGGTAGGCGGTGTAAAGCCAACAATCGCCGCCCGAAATTCAGTTTTGAGCATAGCAAATATCTGGGGTTGTTCCTCACGTAAATCCTGCAATGACAACCCCAGAGCCACAGCCCGATGTACAGAATCTATCGGCATGGTTGTGGCATAAGACACCACAGCATACACTTGATTACCAGACTCTTCATCTACAGCACAAACCCAACTACCAAAAGGCGGCATAGCTGGAAAGCTCAAATCCTCTGGTTCCAAACACTGTGCCAGAAATTCAGTAGTACTAGTCTCAATCACCTCCGCAATGTGGTTCGGGTGGCGATCGCTTGTCGCAAATTGTGGTAGAGGAAGACGCATAATAGTGCTGAGTGCTGAGTGCTGAGTCAATAGTCAATTGCTTTTTGACTATTGACTAAAACTTATTTTGCTTTTTTACGTCCTGCGGTGGTGTCTACAGGTTCTAACTCTGACAGACGAAAGGTAATTAGTTTATCCCAATTGCCACCTTCAAACAATACAGCTACCTTGCCATCACTTACCCGTTGTACGAGTCCTTCATAACGATAGTAGGTATCTGCGGGATTTTTGACACGAACAGTTGCTCCAGGCAGAATCATGATTTTTACCCTCGCTGGTTTACTTTTAATAGCTTAATACTTGTCCTTTGTTATTAGTCATTTGTCCTTTGCATTAGAACTATTAACTAATGACCAATGACAAATGACAGATGCTCAGAGATAATACTTCTGCTTTTGTCGGAAATTTGCCACGGATTCTACTATTCCTAAAGCGATGAAATTAGTCAACATAGCAGAACGTCCATAACTCATCCAAGGTAACGGAATCCCAGCGACAGGCGCTAAACCAACGGTCATCCCTACATTCACAATTAACTGAAACACGATCATCGATAAAACACCAATCGCTAATAACGAACCAAAGTTATCTTTGGCTGTTTGCGCCACATGCAACAGACGGAAGCAAATTAAGCAAAAGACAAACAATACTACTAAACAACCCACAAACCCAAATTCTTCACCGACGGCTGAGAAAATAAAGTCTGTATGCTGTTCGGGAACGAAATTTAGCTGAGTCATCGGCCCTTTGAACAATCCCCATCCCCAAATTTCGCCCGCACCAATGGCAATCCGCGATTGAATCAGGTGATAACCAGCACCGAGGGGATCATGATCAGGGTCAATAAATACCGTCAGGCGGTCTTTTTGATACTCTTTTAAAACGTGATTCCACGCAAAAACTCCAAGTTCACCACCCAGAATATTTAAAGTCCAGGCACTGATTGCTCCAAAACCGAATCGTCGCCAAGGGAGTGTTTGCCAGCCAACTATTGCCATTACAAATGACCACAAGATTCCCAAAGGCCCTAAAGCTAGTTCTTTAAATAAAATAATTGGCTCGGATAAAGGCCAGTAAATACTAAATAGAATGGCGGAAATTACCGGAGAAATCATCAATATCAACCAGCCGGGATTAGCATTAGCCCAGTACAGCATCCCTAAAACGATCGCACCAAATACCAATGATGTCGCTAAATCTGGTTGTAAAAATACTAGCGCCCAAGGAACAGCAGTAATTGCTAAAGCTCTAAACACATTATCGAGGGAAGAGGCTGTCCGCTTATGTAATAAAGCCGCCAAAGTAATAATTATGCCAATTTTGGCAAATTCTGACGGTTGAACATTAAACCCAGCAATGCTTATCCAACGCTGTGCGCCTTTGGCGCTAGTACCAGCCAGCATCACCGCAATTAAGCTGAAGTTAGTGAGACCGTAAGTAACCCAATGCCACTGAAGTAAATTTTCGTAGCGGACACGAGACAAAAACAAGGCTATGAAAACACCAATACCAGCTACTAACCAGTGCCACCACCAATCTGTGACAGGTTGCTTGAGTTCTGTACTCAGAATCATCAAGCCGCCAAAAATACTGACAGCAACAGGCAAAAAAAATAACAACCAATCTACTTGCTGCCAAGGCTTAACCCAAGATTTCCAGCGAACTTTGGGGAGCGAACGTTTTAACAACATTGTGCGATTTTAGAATTTAATTTGGAAAGTTAAAATTTACTGAGTAAGAGAATTTAGCAGAGAAAAGCCAGAATTCAGCAGAAATTTTTTGAGATTGAATAAGTAATTGAATTTACAAATCTGGGAATTTATTTTTCAACATAAAAGAGTTGTTGACTATGGAATCTCCTCATACTTCAACTATGAGTAATTCTGACTTCCGAATTTTAACTTCTAAATTCTTAATTCATAATCTGTATTCCCAGGCAACTGCCTAGGAATCAGACAAAAATTAAAATTTATGCCGTCAGTGCAGCGACGGATACTTTCCCAGCAATAGTTAGAGCGATCGCTTTTAATGCTTTGGCCGAAGCGGAATCTGGTTGGGACACGACAATCGGCACACCACTATCACCGCCAACTCTCGTGGAAATCTCTAAGGGTACGCAGCCCAATAAAGGCACTCCCAATTCTGTAGCAGTTTTTTCACCACCACCAGAACCAAAAATATCGTACTGTTTATCTGGCATATCAGGGGGAATGAAGTAGCTCATGTTTTCTACTATTCCCAAAACAGGGACGTTCATTTGCTGAAACATCCGTAATCCTTTGCGAGCATCTAATAAAGCGACGGTTTGGGGTGTCGTGACAATTACGGCTCCCGCCATCGGTACAGCTTGGGCTAAAGTTAGCTGGGCATCACCAGTTCCTGGCGGCATATCCACAATTAAATAATCTAGTTCTCCCCATTCCACTTGATAAAGAAATTGACGAATTACGCCATTTAACATCGGCCCACGCCAAATCACCGGCTGGTCTTTATCAATCAAAAAGCCCATTGAGACTAATTTGACTCCATGATTAAAGGCAGGTTCTAACACTTCACCTTTATCTGTAGAGCGAACCACAATTTGAGCATCTCCTAGCCCTAACATGGTGGGATCGTTGGGGCCGTAAATATCAGCATCTAGCAAGCCGACTTTCGCACCTGTTTGGGCAAGGGCGACAGCCACATTCACCGCCACTGTGCTTTTGCCTACACCACCTTTGCCACTGGAAACTGCCAAAATATTTTTCACACCAGGAACACCGTTGCGATCGGGTAAACTTTTTTGCTGGGGTGTTTCGGCTGTGACTTCTACCTTGACTTCTGTAACCCCAGGCAGTTTCTTAACAGCTTTTTCACAATCTTCGACAATAAATTCACGTAAAGGACAGGCGGGTGTGGTCAAAACCAAAGTGAAGCTCACCTTGCCACCGTTAATATTAACGTTGCGAATCATATTCAGTTCTACCAGACTCTTGCGGAGTTCTGGGTCTTGCACAGGCCGCAATACTTCTAAGACAGAACGGGAATCAAGGACATCGTACATAGTGTTTTCAGCATTACCGCCGTAAAAAATTTAAGAAATTTTTATTCTTACCTAATAGAATCTTAACTTTGTTGGGGAGTGGGGAATAGGGGGCTAGGGGCTAGGGGCTAGGGACTAGAAAGTAGGGATTAAAAAATAATTTAGTATTTAATTTTGCTTTGAGCCTCTAACCCCTAACCTCTAACCCCTAGCCTCTAGCCTCTAGTCCCTAACCTCTAACCCCTAGCCTCTAGTCCCTAACCTCTAGCCACTAAAAATCAAAACAACTATCATTAAGAGATTTTTTCTTACTGGATACCGCTTGAACTGCGGCATTTTCTACGGCTTCCACTAAAGAACGTGCCACCCGATCTGCATAAGGACGGGAAAATGACCAAATTAGGGGGGATAACCAGCCTTTGAGGGTGACAGAATAAGATAAACAAGTCCCACAAACAGTAGATTCCACTTGATAAGTAATTCTCTCTTCCACCCCAGGAATTGCCAGCACTCTCACACTCAAAAGTTCTCTGGGATTTACTCGCTCTACAAAGATGCGGATAGGAAAGGGCGAAAAACGTGTCACAGCTTGGTAAATTAATCCAGGTTTGGGGACTAATCCGTAGGGGACGTTAGTACTTTTGAGCAGGGGATGCCAAGATACATCGGTTAAGTCAACTACCTTTTGCCACAGTTCATCTACAGAAGCGTCACTAATCTCTCGATACGTCCGTACTAAAGACGCACAAAAGCGACGACGTTTGCGGTGGATGAATTTCGATAAACAACCTCGCATTTGCCTGATCCTCCTTGCTACAGACTTGCTGGTAACTCTGGTATGGTGAGCAATCTTGGTTGCCCTTACTTAACATTTCTCAATATTGCTTTCGGCATAGCAAGCACCGATTAGGCACAAATGATAGCAAGGTTGCTAGGGCTGGAAACCGAGGCTTGCAAGGCATCACCATCATCATTACGGCATATACTAACTTGCCAGAAGTTGATCTAACACCAGAATGTTCCCATCAAGAAGTACAAAAAAAACTGAGTCAATATACAAGCCTATACGCATTTGAGGGAAAATAACTCTAGTCATACACATCAATCGTGGAAAAGTGTGACAACTAAGACAAAAGCAGTTTGAGCAAGTCGAGCTAAAAAATCAGTTCGTATTGTCTACAAATTTTTAACGGAAAATTTCTGGGTTTTTGGCAATTGTAATTAAGGTTCGGGAATCTCTATGTTGACTAATTCGCACACCCCAACAATAAAAGCAGCCTCATCCAAGTTTTTACCACCAACGGATGCTAAGGCGAGGGTGAGTCAGTTTATGAAACAGCTGCAAGACGAAATTACCCAAGCGTTAACGGAATTAGATGGTGTGGGTGAGTTTCAAGAAGATGCTTGGGAACGTCCAGAGGGAGGTGGTGGGCGATCGCGTGTACTGCGTGAGGGCAGAATTTTTGAACAAGCAGGTGTAAATTTTTCTGAAGTTTGGGGTTCTCATCTGCCGCCCTCGATTTTAGCCCAACGTCCAGAAGCTGAGGGACATCAGTTTTATGCAACAGGTACTTCTTTGGTGTTACATCCTCGTAACCCTTATGTCCCCACAGTTCACTTAAACTATCGTTATTTTGAAGCTGGCCCAGTTTGGTGGTTTGGTGGTGGTGCTGACTTGACACCTTATTACCCCTTCGCCGAAGATGCAGCCCATTTCCACAAAACTTTAAAACAGGCTTGTGACCAACACCACGCTGAGTATTACCCAATATTTAAGCTTTGGTGTGATGAGTATTTTTATCTCAAACATCGTAATGAGACACGCGGCGTAGGCGGCTTGTTCTTTGATTATCAAGATGGTCAAGGTACTTTATATCGTGGCCCTAACCCCAAAGGCCCAGCAGCTAATTACAGCGACCAAGTAGGAGTAGTAGAACAAAGGACTTGGGAAGATTTATTTGCTTTTATCAACAGTGGTGGTCGAGCCTTTTTGCCAGCCTACGTGCCAATTGTGCAACGCCGACATGAAACAGAATATGGCGATCGCGAGCGCAATTTCCAACTTTACCGTCGCGGTCGGTACGTGGAATTTAACTTAGTTTACGACCGTGGCACAATTTTTGGACTCCAAACCAACGGCCGCACCGAATCCATTCTCATGTCCTTACCGCCCTTAGTGCGCTGGGAATATGGTTATCAGCCTGAACCCAATTCCCCCGAAGCCGAATTGTATAATACTTTTCTCAAGCCTCAAGACTGGATAAATTGGACAGCCACCCATTAAGATCACATAAACTATAATCCCCCCTAAGTTAGATTAATTTGCTCAACAATTTCAGTGTTGGGTGCGTTGTATAGGAATATAAAATTTTTCATATTCGTTACTTGGCACTCAGCGCTTTCAACTCAGCACTTTCATTAGCACTCAGCACTTTTTTAGTGAGTTACACTACTAAAGGTAAGCACCTAGTAAATAGGTGACTATTTTAGCTATAACTTGTTTATCTCAAGTATCAGCACTGGATAGTCCTCTCAAGTGGTGAGTCAATTAATTTACTAAGTTTCTGGGCAGCTTTCGCTGGTGCGAAAGTCAAGATTACCAAAATAGTAAGTTCTTTGGCTCACCAATCTCAGACTCAATCCAGCAATAGTCAATTTGAAAATGAGTGCCACGGGGATTTTTAGTGATACAAATACAACAAACAACCTATACAACACAGGACGGCAACACCGTCATAGTTTTAACACCATCTGGTCGTCTAGACATCACCACAGCTTGGCAATTTCGCTTGAAGTTACAGGAATGTATTTCTAAGCTGAGTCGCCATGTAGTCGTGAATCTTGGTCAAGTAAATTTTATTGATAGTTCTGGTCTCACATCTTTGGTAGCTGGTATGCGTGATGCTGATAAAGTCAAAGGCAGTTTCCGCATCTGCAACGTACATCCAGAAGCCAAACTCGTGTTTGAAGTTACGATGATGGACACAGTATTTGAAATTTTTGAAACAGAAGAGGAAGCTTTAGAAGGTGTTCCTCGGAGTATTGCTAGCTAAGAGCTAGAGGCTAAGGGTAAAAGACTAGAGGCTAGAGGCAGAAGAATTTTAGATTTTCGATTACCGATTTTAGATTTAAAGATTACCCTCATCTAAAATCCAAAATTTAAAATCCAAAATTAACTCACTCAGCACTATCAAGAGAATACTGTTCTCGTTTAGTGTAGCGATAAGGCCCTAAAATCGCTCCCCAAGTTGCTTTGCCTGTCTGTGAGTCAATGCCTTTGTCGTAGCTGTAAAATTCTTCTGCTGTGGCTGCAAACCCCAAGGAAACTTGTACATTGTTGCCTTGATAATTAAAACAGCAACGAGTCTCTGTCGGTTGAGTAGCGACAAACTTGAAATTGTTGGGGGTCAATTCTTGCTGGCTAAGTGTGAGGATACACCCTGGTAATAAATCTAGTTGTTCGACTGTGAGTGTCTTGAGTAAAGCAGGATTACGGCCTGCACCACTTAAGGCACTTGGCTCTTTAAGCATATAGTACTGGATTTGCAAAGGTGCATCCCCATTTTTCCCCGCCATTAACCGCATAATTCGTTGGCGATAAGGGCGGTCTAAATTGACAATATTAGCTTGTTCGGCAAACAAGGTAATGCTGTCATCTGTGAATAAGTTGACTGGTCTTTGCCACATACGTAGGTGGACATACCAAGCAGGTTCTGCTAAAGCCTGTTCCCGATTGTCAAATTCCCCAGCTATGTACTTACCTAGAGTAATTAGAAGAGGTGAAAGGCTCATAAATTGAGATGCACAATTCAAAATGTTGGATAAAAAATAATTGAGAATTCAAGATTGGTTTACAACCCTAGCCCTAGTGGGTTGAAATAAATTTTTCATATATTTTTTATTCAAACTGATCCTGTTTGGGTAGAGTATTCAGAATACTGAATTTTGTATTCAGACTCCGCAAATAATCTTGATCCCCCTTATGCTACCAGATTAACCAAAGATTCTGATGAGAAACCCGAACTTGGCAAAGTAGCCTTTAAGGGAGACAATAAAATAACTTTGCCCTTAATATTCTTAATATTTTCTTTGTGAATAACGTCCGTACTGTCTCTGATACAAAGCGAACTTTCTACTCCTTACATACCCGTCCCATCAACACAATCTATCGTCGGGTAGTAGAAGAGTTGATGGTGGAAATGCATCTGCTATTAGTAAATGTTGATTTTAGTTACAATCCAATTTATGCCTTGGGCGTTGTCACAACCTTTGACCGCTTTATGCAAGGCTATCAACCGGAACGAGACAAAGAATCAATTTTTCAGGCTATCTGTCAGGCTGTAGAGCAAGAGCCACAACGGTATAGACAAGATGCTGAAAGGTTACAGGCTTTGGCAAAAAGGTTACCAGCCAATGATTTAATTGCTTGGCTAAGCCAAACTAATCATTTAGGTCATGATCCTGATTTTCAATCACAATTGCAAGCGATCGCCAGTGATACTAAATTTAAATACAATCGCTTGTTCGCTATTGGTCTATTCTCTTTATTAGAACAGTCCGACCCAGACTTGGTTAAAGATGAAAAGCAACGCACTGACGCAATTAAAAATATTGCGGCTGGGTTGCATTTATCTGAAGACAAACTCAACAAAGATTTGGAGTTATATCGCTCTAATCTAGAGAAAATGTCGCAAGCACTGGCGGTAATGGCAGATATGCTCTCAGCTGATCGCAAAAAACGCGAACAACGCCAACAACAATCTAATACACCAGTTACGCCTCCCACTGCTAACGAATAGTTAACAGTAATCCATATTTCATTGTTACAAATCTGTGAATTTTATTTAATCCTTTGGAGGAAAAGTAATTTTATTTCCTGTGGGAGTACTAATTACCTTTCCTCCCAAAGCCTCAATCTCTCTGACTACTCTTTTGTGAGTTTTCTCATCAACTTGATTATTTAAGATTATTGCCCAGGTAGCAATTCGGGCATATCTGCTATCAGGATTACGGCTTAAAAATACAGCAGTTTGATGAGAATTCTGAGCAATATATTTACTTTCAGCATCTGAATAGTTATTTGCCCAATTTGCAGCCATACTGAAAGAATTTTGTGCGGCTTGTGAATTTCCTAAAAACAATAACTCATCAGTGCCTTTATAACGCCATATATAATAAGATTTTTCAGGAACTTGGGGAGTAATGGAACGCAACCCCTCTTCAATTAGTTTTATTGAGCGTTCTGGCATCGCAGCATAAAGAGAAATGCTAGTAGAAAGACCGACATAAGCTCCTAAAAATTTTGGATCATGTTTGATAATAATATCAAAATATTCTGGGCTAAGACTATAACCTGTTTTCTCTCGAACTTCATCATCACCAAAGTACTGTAAGAAATTGAGATAAACCCAATTAGCCATCAAATTATCATAACCAAAACTAGGTATCTCTTTCAATAAACTCAAACGGAGATGTTCGGCTTTGATGTCTTGTTCTAAAACTTCTAAGGAAACACCTTGTTTGTTAGTTAATAGTGATTGTAGTCTGGGAAATTGAAGCGCACTCACTCCTAACACACTGAAACAGGCTACTAAAGGCGTAATTAAAGTTTGATAAGATAAACGCAACATATATAACTATTGTTGTAGCTTTAGTTACACCATTGTATGCAATCTTCTAGTAAAAAGCAGGAAGCGGAAGAATTTTAAATTTTGGATTGATGGATGACAAATCTAAATTAATACTGTCACCTGTTGTCTAATGTAAAAATGACAAAACCGCCCACACATTACCTGAAAGAATAGCTAACAAGGTATGGTTGTGGCGGTTTTAAAATCGCTGTTGGGTAAATGGTAGCGATGCTAATTTATGAAAATTGTGGAAGATTGGCACTGTTCAGGTAAAACAGCAAAAAAGCTAATTGTGCAATATCAAGCACTACCTGTGAAAGCAACTTCTGGGAACTTCAACTGAGCTTCTGCCATTGGACGGTTTCTACCTTCCTCTTGCCAGTAGTTAATCACTTCTGTTGCTTTGTTAAGCAATTCTACGCGATCTAGCTCCGTAATCCAGTGTTTGGATTCGAGTTCCTTTTTTAACTCTTCCCAAGCATCATTTCTGGGCCAGAAAAAGTACTTTGTTAAAGGACTGGTACCTTTACCTACAACTTGGTCAACTGCTAGGGCAACGTTATCTTCCAACCAAAGAATTTTTAGAATGAACTTGGTCAATCACACCTCCGGGAAATATCCGGGCATAGCTTACTAAGTTTGCGATCGCTTATTGTAACTTAATATCTCACCTAATGACCAAACTTTTCAGGGAGTAGGGAGTAGGGAATGGGGAAAAAGTATTCATAATCGAAAGAATTCAGGAGTCAGAATACTTCTTCAAGGATGCTTATCCAATTTAAAATCTGAAAAGTTTTAATTGTGATCCACGTAACCATGACTGCACAAGCTTCAGCACGAGCAATTGTCGTTTTTGATATTGATGGCGTTGTGCGCGATGTCGGGGGTTCTTATCGCCGCGCACTTGCCGATACTGTAGAGTATTTTTCTAACGCCGCATATCGCCCTACACCCTTAGATATTGACCAACTCAAGTCTGAAGGGATTTGGAATAACGATTGGGAAGCATCCCAAGAATTAATTTACCGCTACTTTGAGTCTCAAGGGCAGACAAGAGAACAACTCAAGCTAGACTACAACTCGATTGTTGCTTTCTTTCAAGCCCGTTATCGTGGCCCAGACCCGAATAATTTCACGGGATATATTTGTGATGAGCCTTTATTATTAAGCTCAGAATATTTACAGCAACTTACTCAGGCTGGAATTGGTTGGGGATTTTTTAGTGGTGCTACCCGTGGTTCTGCTAATTACATCCTAGAAAAACGCCTAGGCTTGCAATCTCCAGTGTTGATTGCGATGGAAGACGCACCTGGCAAACCAGATCCTACAGGATTGTTTGCTACTGTTGACAAGTTAGAAAATGGGCAAATCAGCAACGCCACAGTCATCTATGTGGGGGATACTGTTGCTGATATGTACACTATAGGCAAAGCGAGAGAATTGCAGCCGCACCGTCCCTGGATTGGTGTTGGTGTATTACCGCCGCACGTCCAAGAAACCGCAGCGCGTCGTGATGCTTATGCTGAAACACTCAAAAAAGCCGGAGCCTTAGTGGTTTTAAGTAATGTTGAGCAGCTAAATTCAGTCAAGGTTGAAGAACTATTATTATCTTGCTCAAGCTGAGAATCATTCAACAAAGCGATCGCCTGAATCTATTGTCTAAGATTAATCAAGTGATACGTGCAGTCATCAATAGCTGACTCTAAATTATTGGGTAATGTAAAATGCCTACGCTGAAACTGCCTGATGGCCCTAAAACTCACCCTTGGGTACAAACCTATCAGTGGTTAACTAACCCTTTGGGTTTTATGGAAGCCTGCGCTCAACGCTATGGTGATATTTTCACTCTTCGCATTGGCCCAGTTTTTACCCCTCAAGTCTTTATTAGCAATCCCCAAGCAATTGGACAGATTTTTAATACTCCTCCACAACTGTTAGACTCTGGTGCGCCAGCAGGTATCAAAGCTCCTTTGTTAGGACAGCAATCTTTACTCGCACTAGAAGGAAAACCCCATCAACGGCAACGCAAGCTATTAACGCCTCCTTTGCATGGCGAAAGGATGCTTGCTTACGGTCAGTTAATCCAGAACATCACCGATAAGGTTACTGCTAAATGGCAAATTGGCAAGCCTTTCTCTGTGATCTCTTCTATGCAAGAAATATCCTTTGAGGTGATTTTAAAAGCTGTCTTTGGGATACATGACGGGCCACGTTACGACAAACTCAAAGAACTACTCATCAAAATCCTAAATCCCCAGCAACCTTTCATCACCGCAATGATATTTGTTTTCCCTGTATTACAAAGGGATTTAGGTGCGAAAAGTCCTTGGGGACAGTTCTTACGTTTACGCCAGCAAGTTGACGAACTTATTTATGCTGAGATTCAAGAACGCAAAGCAAAACCAGACCCATCTCGCACTGATATTTTGTCATTAATGCTGGCAGCACGGGACGAAGAAGGTCAACCGATGACCGATGTAGAGTTACGAGATGAGTTGATTACTCTGTTGGTAGCTGGCCACGAAACTACTGCAACTTCATTAGCATGGGCAATTTATTGGGTTCATCGTTTTCCCCAAGTACGGGAGAAACTGCTGCAAGAATTAAATAATTTAGGTGAAACTGCTGATCCTAATGAAATTTTCAAATTACCTTATTTAAACGCAGTTTGTTCAGAAACGCTACGTCTATATCCAGTGGCGATGTTGGCATTAAATCGATTGGTCAAATCGCCTTTAGAAGTGATGGGTTATCAGTTAGAACCTGGAACTCTGGTGATTCCCTGTATTTATTTAACCCATCATCGAGAAGATTTATATCCAGATTCCCAGCAGTTCAAACCAGAGCGTTTTTTAGAACGTCAATTTTCTACCTCTGAGTTTTTACCTTTTGGTGGCGGTAATCGTCGCTGTATTGGTCTGGCGTTTGCTTTATTTGAAATGAAACTAGTTTTAGCAACAGTGCTGTCTCAATGGCAAATGGAAGTTGCAGACAGTGAACCAGTAAAGCCAGCGCGTAAAGGTGCATTGCTGGGGCCATCTGGCGGTGTCAGGATGATTGTGACAGGTAAACGTTTGCAAAAACAGCCTGTTTTTGAAACAAGTAGTAGTTCAATTTAAAGATTGATAACTAAGCGAATTTATAGGTAATATTTTGCTCTCTATAGGACTCATATTTGATTTCTGAAAAAACTCAGTATACTCATAAATCCCTTTTTTACTGTTCCCCGTTCCCTGTTAAGAGTTCACTCCCTACGCAAATATGTTCATTAATCAAATCGGATTCCTATAGTTAAAATAATCTATAATGTAGCAGTCCTAAATCATTTGTGAAGAGCAAGATCCCCGACTTCTTTGAGAAGTCGGGGATCTGGGCCTCTCAATTTTTACATCTCATGTAGAATTGCTATATAGGTTATTTTAACTTTTTTATCAGCCGAAATACGACATTAAATCTCATAACCGTGGTAATCAAAATAAGGTTGTAATTTTTGGCGAATTCGCTCATAGTTTCTTTCTACTTCTGGCAATAATTTAAGTTGACGTGCTTGAATTAAACTGTCATAAGCTAATTTCACTCTCGCCTTTAATCCCAGAAATTCCAAAATTTTCATGATGGTTGCCTCCGGTGTATGGCATAGTTCTTCATACGTGAGCGAAACATAATCTGTCTTTGGTAAGGTATTAATATTGTCTAAAAAATATGTGGTCGATTGCACAGCTTCTTCAGTAACTCGGCGCAATCCCAAGTTGAAGTACGATGAGTACAATAATTGGTATAAAAAGCGTTGCATAGGCTTATCGAATATTTGTTTATACTGTTTAGAAATTAGAGATGTGTACTCATTCCTAGAAGATAATATTGCTCTTGCTGCTTTTAATTTAGAATTCATGACATGAATTGGATGTCTGTGAATAAAGATATACTTAGCTTTTGGAAAAACAGTTTTGGCATACATAAAATGTGAAAAACACCACGGATTTTTCAGCAACAACGCTCTTTCTTGTTCTGATACAAATTGAATTTTTCTACATAATTCTGTAAATTTGAAGAGATTATGAGAATTTAAGTAAGAATCAAATCCAGCATTCTTAAGAATAAATCCATACTCTTCTGGTAAATCTGGAGTTACTGCTACGTGGTCAATGACTCGATCCTTCATACCCAGAGATTTAAATATATCTTCTATCTCTTGGCGTGCTTTATCTTCAGTTCCATTTATATAGTTGAAAAGAAGCTCATCATATTTCACAATATGAAAACTTTTGATAAAGTTAAAACACTCAGTCGCTACCAATGTTTTGTATAATAAAGTTGTGCCAGAACGATGATCTGCCATAATAAAAATAGGGCATAAATCGACTTTCTCTAGTAACTTTAAGTATGGTTCATCCTGAATTTGATTGTTGCTAATAGATGGATGTTTATCGTTTTCTATCTCTGCCATATTACACATTTGATTAATTTTAAATAACAACTTTTTTGTGATAATTCACTGTTCAGCAAGCAGATACAGTGAGATAGGTGCCACTACTTAGACCAATAAACCAATATTGCAATGCCATATTGCTTCAGCTTCACTTAATCTCCAGCATCATGCAATGCGATTAATGATATTGATACAGGACTCGTATTTGATTTGGCAAAAAATCAGTACATTCAGCCAAGGCTTCTTTCCCACTCCCTTTCTACACAAGTAAATTTGGAAATTAAACCAGACTCCTATAAATGTCTATATTTCTCTCAAAACAGGTTTTCCTGTATTTACAGCCTGTTCCACAATATCAATTGCTCGACTAACTCCTCCAGCCTGCTTAATTGCCGCTTGTAATCTTAAAGCATTGTTTTTATAAGAATCATTCGTTAATACTTTTTGAACAGCATTTCGCAGTTTAGAAACAGTTACTTTCTTCAGGGGTATAGCCTCACCACATCCAGACCAAGCGATACGTGCTGCTATCCCTGGTTGATCATTAGTAACCGGAATTGCAACCATTGGCACACCATTTGTTAAGCATTCCAAGGTAGTATTCATTCCTGCGTGAGTAATAGTTAGGTTGGCTTTTTGAAGCAATTCCAGTTGAGGTGCATAACCAACAACTAAAGGATTTCCAGGTAGTCCTTGTAAAACTTCAGGACTTGCAGAACCTCCCAGAGAAATTACTAATTGAGCATCGAAATCTTTACAGGCTTCGGCAATAGTGTTAAAAACTTCTAACAAACGATTTTGGATAGTTCCCATTGAAGCGTAAATTAAGGTTTGTCCAGTCAATTTTTCAAATGGGAAATCAGCTGCATCTCGACCAACTGAACTGTGATATGGCCCTGTGAAATGGAAGCATTGAGGTAAATTTTGTCTAGGAAATTCCAATTCCGCAGGTTGTTGGCTGATTTGAGCTAGTGAGGAATAGCGTTTATTAGGATTAGAATCAGTAGCTAAATTGTGATCTCGACGATACTCATCAATCAATTCTGTAATTGGTTTGGCGATGCGATCCAATAACTGATAACCTGCTTTATTACGTAGTTTTGCCCACCAAGCTGGGTTATAGTCCCAGTTAGTCATGAACGGGGGGACGCTATCTTCTCTATTAAGTACTACTGCACTACAAACAGTAATATAAGGCAGCCCTAAGACATCTGCGATCGCTGCTCCTTCTCCTAAAACTTGATCTATAAGTAGTGCTTCTACACCTGCACTTTTGATGACAGCAGGTGCTTCCCTCAGCATAGTAACTGCTCTATCCCTAAGTAACGTAACAGTATATTGCAATGCAGCACGTCCACTAAGCTGTCCTAACTTAGCTAAGGCTTCTGTATATGCTCCCAGCGCATACTCAGCTTGACCAATAGCACAGTATTCTAATCCGGTTGCGAGTGTTCTAGCTTCAGCTTCCAGAAAACCAAATAAAGTAACACGATGACCCCTTTGTTGCAATTCTTTCCCTAGTGGAAGCATCGTGTTAAGATGACCCGTTGATGCTGGGCAGATTAATCCATAGTGAGTCATATTTTTGTTTCTGGTGTAATTACAAGGTTGATGTAATGTATACCAGAAAAAGGTTACTCATGGATATAGGCGAGTAAAAGCGGGTGAAAAAATTACCTACTGTAATTTCAAGAACTTATCTAAAGCAGCTACCATACTAGGCGGCCAACGGCGGATATGTTTCACCCAGTTGATATCTTTGTAACGGTTATCCAAGCCATAAGCTGCTACCCAGTTACTTTCGGCTTCACCTTTTTGTCCGTTTACCCAATAAGCGGCGGTTAAAGCAGCACGCACATCGGCAAATTTGGGATATTTCCGGGCAATATTTCGCATTTCGCGGATTGCTTGCTCGATTTTACCAGTTTCGTATAAGGCGATCGCATAATTAGCACGGGCAAAGGCAAAATTGGGTGCAACTTCGGTAGATTTTTTATAATCTGCGATCGCATCTTCCCATTTTCCGGAACCAGCTTTGGCATTACCACGATTGTTATAGGCCATTGCATCTTTTGGATCTAATTCTAAAACGTGGTTATAGTCTGCGATCGCATCATCCCATCTGCCCAAACCTTCTAAAGCTGTACCCCGATTCAAATAAGGATCTGTCACATTCGGAGCCAATTCTACAGCTTTGTTGTAGTCTGCTAGCGCCTCTTGCAGCTTATTTTGACTCACCCGCGAATTTCCGCGATTACTCCATGCACCCGCATTCGTCGGAAATTTCTCAATAATTTTTGTCCAGTATTTCTCAGCCGTGGCAAAGTCACCCTGATTTGTCGCTGCAAATGCTTGATTTGCCCACTCATCCCCTTGTTGCAATTCCTCTGGTGTAAAGTTGGGTTGTTGGGATTGTGCCATGACTGGTTGACCCCAGCCAAACACAAGTAACAGACAAAGAACAACACTAATTAACTTAATCATCTGGGTTTACCTGTGTCTATCTGCGGTGGAGATTCCACAATTTATCATGGCGAAAACTGTCTCAGACAGCAAGCTAGTACAACAAGGCAAAAATCAAAAGTCCTGTAGTTTATTTTCCCACCGCTTCTAACCAAACCTGCACATCCGCAAGGCTACCAAAATCTAACAGTGCTTCGCTCAAATCTTCCAGAACAGGTAAAGGTAAACCAGAAATTGACAAACGCATTTCATCTGATAACTGTCCAAACCGCTTAGTTAATTGTCGGCTAATTAAGTTAGCAGCTTCTTCTGTTCGTCCTTCTTCTTTGATTTCACGGTAAACTCTTGTTTCTTGGAGCGTTATTCCTAACATCGACTCTACCTCGGCTCGACTTAAGATTTCAAATTTGTACACCATGATGGTCGTAATCATCTCTATTATGGCGCGACTCGCCTTTTGAGATGCTTCTTGACTAGCTCTGGTTAACAAATACCTAGCTTCTGCTGGTGCTTGTTCTGGCTCTACTGTCGTCAGCACCATTAACGCTACCCATAATGGTAATTGACGAATATCTCCTAACTCGTCTAAATACACCCGATGGACTTGTTCTCCGTTCAGTAGAGTGCGATGAGGATAAATATCAGCTTGTTCAATGCTGCGTGATGGATAGATAATAACTGCTTGCCAATCGCTGAACCTGAGACGATTGCGGTAGAAATATAGCGAGGATTCTGCAAATACCCTTTCATAAAGTTCTTCGTCTCTCTGAAACTGTACCTCGCAAAAATACACAACCCCAGCACCTTCATTTTCTGGAGGGAGAAATACGCCATCGATTTCAAATTTCGGTTCTTTGACAGCTACCGAATCAAACCGATAAGCATTTGCATTGTTGGGTGTATTTGTCAATAATTCAAATAATAAGCTGGGGGATTGTTGAAATAGTTTGTAAAAAATCGAGTCTCGGCGCATGAACCATTCTATGTGTTTGTTTTAGTCTGCGATCGCATCATCCCACATCCTCCACAGCGTGATTATGCGATCGCACTCAGTTAATTCACATCACAAAAGAGACAGCTGCTCATTGGGTGGCGTAAAATTCATGTGCTTATATGCAGCTTTAGTAGCAATGCGACCGCGTGGTGTGCGGCTTAAATAGCCAATCTGCATTAAGTAAGGTTCGTAAACTTCTTCAATGGTTTGCGGATCTTCACCTGTGGCTGCGGCGATAGTTTCTAAACCCACAGGGCCACCATTAAACTGCTCAATAATTACACTGAGCATTTTTCTGTCTGTCCAATCTAATCCACAAGGATCAACTTGGAATAGTTCTAGTGCTTCTGCCGCAACGCTTTCGTTAACCTCTGCCTGTTTTTTAACTTCCGCAAAATCACGTACTCTTTTAAGTAATCGGTTGGCAATACGTGGTGTACCTCGTGAACGACGGGCAATTTCTGTTGCGCCATCGGGTGTAACGTTGGTTTGTAATAGTTGCGAACTGCGGAGAACAATTTGACTCAGTTCATCCACTTCATAAAAGCGTAACTTCTGCACCAAGCCAAAGCGATCGCGTAAAGGTGAAGTCAACGCACCAACGCGGGTTGTCGCTCCCACTAAGGTAAATTTCGCCAGGGGCAAACTTCTAATCCGGGCGCTGGTACCTTTGCCAATGGTAATATCTAGGCGATAATCCTCCATAGCTGGATAGAGAATTTCCTCAGTCATCCTCGAAAGACGATGAATTTCATCAATAAATATGATGTCTCCGGGTTTAAGGTTTACTAATAACCCAACAATATCTCTAGGACGTTCTAACGCTGGCGCACTCGTAATTTTATAGTTAACCCCCATTTCCGATGCTAAAATCATTGCCATTGTCGTTTTACCCAATCCTGGCGGGCCGTATAACAACAAGTGATCCAGCACTTCACCCCGTGATTTTGCGGCTTTGATGGCAATTTCTAGCACATCCTTTAAGTCTTTCTGCCCGATGTAATCGGCAAATCGCTGCGGTCGGATAGTCTCTTCTGGCTTTCCTTGTTCATCAAAAGCGGCTTCGGGTTGCAAAATTTTGTCTTGGGAAGATGCTTTTATTGATTCTCGCTGCTCCTTGGGTTGTTTGTTGGGTTCGGGAGGCTGTTTTTTCGAGGAGATTATCGCCATAATTCAGCTATTCACTTTGACTTGGGGACTGGTTGCTCACCATCGATATCGCAATACTTGAGAATAAACCTCAGATGCGAAAATTTTGGTTTGGGAATACACGTACCAATTTAAAATTTAAATTCCGGGCAATGAAGGAAGGAGTTGAGTATTTATTATGTTGTCTAAAAGGATCTTACCTTGCTTGGATGTGAAGGCGGGACGGGTTGTAAAAGGAGTTAACTTTGTTAATCTCCAAGATGCAGGCGACCCGGTTGAGTTAGCGAAGGTTTATAACGATGCTGGGGCAGATGAGTTAGTATTTCTGGATATTACAGCGACTCATGAAGACCGAGATATAATTCTGGATGTTGTTTACCGCACCGCAGAGCAGGTCTTTATTCCACTGACTGTAGGCGGCGGTATTCAAACCTTAGAAAATGTTAAAGCTTTGTTACGGGCTGGAGCCGACAAGGTTAGTATTAACTCTGCGGCAGTACGTGACCCAGACTTGATTAATCGGGCAAGCGATCGCTTTGGTAATCAGTGCATAGTAGTTGCTATTGATGCCAGACGCAGAGCCGATCCCCAAAATCCTGGCTGGGATGTTTATGTACGTGGTGGGAGGGAAAACACAGGTTTAGATGCTCTCAAATGGGCTGTTGAAGTTGAACAACGTGGTGCAGGCGAACTGTTAGTTACAAGTATGGACGCAGATGGTACTCAAGCAGGCTATGACTTAGAGTTAACCAGAGCGATCGCTGATGCAGTACAAATTCCAGTTATTGCCTCCGGGGGTGCAGGCAATTGTGAACATATCTACCAAGCGGTAACTGAAGGTAAAGCCGAAGCCGCATTGTTAGCGTCATTACTACACTACGGACAATTGAGCGTCTCGGAAATTAAGAATTATTTGCGCGAGCGAGACATACCTGTACGCTTGTACTTCTAAGCCGAAAGACATCATTAAAATCCCAGTGACTGCCATCCAAATTGAATCCAGTTCTTGAAAACGATGTTAATATTGGTTTATAAGTATTAATAAATATTAAGAAATATGTTGATTCCTATTTTATTATTTGATGTAGCACTGGTGGCATGGTCACTTCACCTCATGGAGAAAGCTTACGAGAACAAAGAATTTTCTTTGATGTTGGCAGGGACATTAGTAGCTCTGGCAGCGGCTGCCATGTTGGTAGTGTACTTTCTCATGGGACACTGTATGACCTACTTACTGAAAGTTTCATAGGCAGTGCTGGGTAATAAACTAGGCATTTTGTGGGCATTCTCAAGATAAGACTTGACAAGAAATAAATTATTAAGGCAAAATTAACAATGGCTCTTCGGGGTTATAGCTCAGTTGGTAGAGCACCTCAATGGCATTGAGGGGGTCAGCGGTTCGAATCCGCTTAGCTCCATATTTACATTAAATATTTATTGTCAGTTTTTGTATGACTTTACCCATAACTTTACCGCAACGGCAAGCTTATGCTTCTAATTAAGAACGGCAAGGTTATGCGTTCAAACCAATTTCTCTTTTTGCGGCTTTAAGAGCAATGCGAACTTCCTTGTCACGAAAACATCCTGGTTTAGCCAATAGCTGGGAAATAGCTGCTTCACTAGGATAAATACCTTCAGAGTTAAATTGCTGAATAGCCTGTTTCACCTCCTCGCAACATTGTTCAATTCGTTTCACGCGAGATTCCTTCATATACTTAATATAGTGGGCTGAAATTGCTCGGCATAGCTCCGGGAAATGCCTATAAAGAACTCGCTTAGAATATCCAAGTGGCTTGGCTACTGCTGTCATGGGTAGCGGTTGCTCATTCTTTTGAAGCAAATCTCCAAGCAACTGTTGAGCGCGATCGCTATCGAATTTTACTTCCAGTTTGTTTGCACTGCAATCTAATGTCTGCTTTTTAGGGATAGCAGAACAGTGCAGAGAATCCACCTTAACAGTGTCTTGAGTCAAAAAATCAAGCACAGACACCTGAAGCGTATAACTTTAAAATTACATTTAGTTCTGGCAAAACTTTCCCGATCTGCCACATCCAAACTTTGTTTTTGGAAATTTTGAGCATACGAGCAAAGGCGGATATGTTTCCTTCAAAAAATTCCTGTACTTTGAGTTTGCTGAGAAACATTAAGGCGATAACACCAAGCTTCAAACTCTGCTTTTGACAGCATGAATCCCACCTAGTAATTAATGATGACTAGGTGGCTTGATTTATAGGAACAAACAACCAACAGCGTCCTTTTTTCACATCAGTGCGCTGCCAAGCAATGCCATCTGGGTCGTGTTTTTTTGTCCATCTAGAAAATTTTTCTTTGTTTTTATTAAAGATGGAGCGAAGTGTAGCTGGTTTCACCTGCAATCTTTCTGCAAGTTCATCTGCGGTCAGTTCCATATTTGGATCTGGGGTTTGCAGTTCTGTTGTTTCACGCTTCGTAATTTTGTAAGTATCGGCAAACTCTGATGTGCGATTGTCGATAGGTGCAGGTTTCAAGAGAGGTAAGTTGGTTTTGGTATCAGAATCTAAACCTGATGTCAATTTTGAGAGCGTCGTAGGTAATTTTCCTGTTCTTACCCATTCATCCAATTCAGCTTGTTGAGTTGTTAATTGTTCTTCGTCAGAGGCAGGTTGATTTTTATGCGCTTGCGTACCATTAGTGTCTTGAATGTCACTAGAAGGGACAGAATCTTTATAAAGAGACAGTTCCGAAAAATTTTGGCTATTTTGGTGGTGATTAGAATGCTCCCTAACTGGCTCTTGGCTATCAGTATTTACGTTTAAACCCTGCCTTAAATGCGTGATTAACTCTTGAAGCTTATCTCTCTGATAAAACTGAAGTAGTTTCTCAGCAGCTTTTTTGGGATTGTCCATTCGCACAGGCTTGGAACGGTCTTTAATCCCAAGTTGGTCTTTAACAAAGTTATTAATTTCTCGACTATAAGCCGGCTCCCTGTCCTCATCTTCAGGAATTGGGTTAGTATATATGTACTACCTAAGTCGAATTCCGATTAAATCCCGCTTGTCTACATATTCTCGTTCTTCTGCTGTAAGGTTTTCGGGGTCTTTTATGTCACGGCCTAGTTGTGCTGCAACATCTATAGCTATTAATCCACGGTCTAGTAATTCAGCAATTTCTGGAATGGCTTCTGCTGCACGGTTTGCAGCTCGAATGCGGGCTTGCTGGATTTCTCCAATAGAGTTATCTAACTTCTTATAGTGACTATAAGAAGTTTCATCTAACAAGTCAGTTCGCTCTCCCTGACGAGATTCATAAATAATCGCTCGAAACTTCCGTTTTACTTCTAAGTCTGCCTGTAGCACCCGATCTATTGTTTCTACACTTGTTTCTAGCCCATTAGGACGCTTTGCAGTGATAAATGCTCGAAAATTTTCAGAATCTGTTGCTTTGACATAGCGACAGTAGTAAGGGGTGACAACTCCCTTTGCTACATAAAGACACTCCCACAACTTGTTATCAATGATTTCTTTGATAAAGTTAGGAATTTGGTCAACAAAAGCTAAATCTTTACCAATCCCGGACGCTATACCATCTGAGACGAAAAAAGCTCTGACTGCTTGATCATGCTGTTCAGATTGCTACCTTCATTTTCTTCTTTTTCCCTTACTACATGAGCAATTTCATCCAAGGCACTGACAGCTAACTGTATCAACTGTGGATGAGCCGGAATTAGTGTTTCTACAGGTTCAGGAGTATTTTCAGGAAAACAACGCAACAAACGCCCTAAATCTTGCATAAATGACAGAATGGCACGAATATTTGTGGCATGAATGCGATATTTTAGCCGTTTGATGGAAACCCCTTCACCTAACATTCCCACTCCAATGATCCAAGACCGCGCACTGTGTCCAGTTTCTGCTGCAAACTGTTCAATCTGTTCACTGGGATCTTGCCCTGACCTAGAGTTAGAAGTTGAATTGGGATCATCGTCCCTAGACACAACTACTAGGGCATCTTCATTAGTCAAATTACGAATGCGTTCTTTCATTTGCCGTGCCGCAGCAATCGTTGGAACTCTTACATAAGTCGCACATTCAGGAAGTCCCTTGGTGTCACTTAAAGGATAATGTG
>JAGKSW010000077.1 GCA_018993265.1 Nostoc sp. TH1S01 | reverse complement strand
GTTAATATTTCGGACAAGTCTAGTGTAGGAGTGCAAAGATAATTTTGATTGCTGAAAGCCCTGAACTTAGCTTGTTTATACTCAGCAACGCCAGTAGCACCTCTGCGAAAAGCCGCGCAGAGCGCGTCTACAAGTCTGGCGACCGAACGCACTGGCTCCTCAGCACTCTGCTCTAGTAGATGACCAAGCAACTTCTGCCGAGATATACCAGTCATTTGTCTATATTTTCTATTGTCTGTAACCAAATATGAAAAGATTTCTCAAGAGGTGTGTTGAGTTACTTACCTGGAATCTGCGTCAAAGTCGAAAACAAGCTTTCTTTGCCGTTATAGTGATTCTCAGCATCATCGCTACAGTCATGCTGTCATTTCCCATTGCGGCGCAGAATTTGCCAGCAAATTCCGAATTAAGGGGAGTATGGTTAACCAATATTGATAGTGATGTGTTGTTTGAACGCAACCGTCTTAAAAATGCTTTGCAAAGGCTGGATGAATTAAACTTTAATACTGTTTATCCGGCGGTGTGGAATTGGGGATATACATTATATCCCAGCAAAGTAGCCGCTAAAGTTATTGGGCGATCGCTTGATCCGACACCAGGGTTGCAAGGACGCGATATGCTCAAAGAAATTGTTGATACAGGACATAAACAAGGGTTAACGGTGATTCCTTGGTTTGAATTTGGCTTTATGGCTCCTGCTGATTCTTTATTAGCCAAAAATCGTCCCCAGTGGCTGACAAGTCGCAGCAACGGTACAAAAATTGTCAAAGAAGGTATACATGATCGAGTTTGGTTAAATCCCTTCCACCCAGATGTTCAGAAATTTATTCAAGATTTAATTGTTGAAATTGTCCGCAATTACGACATTGATGGGATTCAATTTGATGACCATTTTGGTTTACCTTCAGAGTTAGGCTACGATGCTTATACAGTGGCACTTTATAAAAAAGAACATGGTGGAAAAGCACCCTCGAAAAGTTCTAAAGATCCAGAATGGGTGCGTTGGCGAGCGAATAAAATTACCGACTTTATGAAGCGGGTTTTTACAGCAATTAAAACCACGAAAAAGAACTGTTTAGTTTCCGTTGCACCTAATCCTCAGCGTTTTTCTTACGAATACTTTTTAGCCGACTGGCAAAAATGGGAACGTTTGGGACTAGTGGAAGAATTAGTGTTGCAGATATACCGGGATGACTTGAATGTATTTATCAAAGAATTAGAGTATCCAGAAGTGAAAGCTGCACGTAGTCATATCCCTGTGAGTATAGGAATTATAACTGGTTTGAAGAACAAATCAATTCCATTTGCCCAAATCCAGACTCAGGTGCAGAAAGTACGCGATCGCAACTTTGCTGGTGTCTCTTTCTTTTTCTACGAAAGTCTGTGGAACTTAACCAAAGAATCAGCCTCAGTACGTCAAGCTGGCTTACAGAAAATTTTCCCTACTCCAGCAAATTATCCAAATTTATTGGCAGGCTGGAATAAGGCTGTTAATGGTCAATAATCATTATTTTCACACCCTTAGTCATGAGGCTTGATATTAAACCTCATTAAAAGCAGGTGGATAAACAACCTTTCCCGTATATTTTTGCTGATAGTTTTGCAGTGGTTTGACCATAAAAACATCATCTGGTACGGGAAAGGGAGACTCGATTTGATAAATCACAGAAGGCTGAAAACCAAAGCGATTATAGAAGTGGGGATGACCTAATACAATTACTAAAATTTGTCCTCTGACATCAGCTATTTTTAACCCTGCTTTTACTAAGGCGCTGCCAATACCTTGTCTTTGAAATTGGGGATGAACTGCTAAAGGTGCTAAACCAATTACCTGGAGGGTTTCTGTATTTACTAGGTCAATATAGCTAAATAAAATTTGACCAACTATGAGATTATCTATCTCGGCAACTAATGAAAGTTCTGGAATATAGCGGTCTGAATGGCGAATTTTATCTATTAGGTTAGCCTCATTTTCTTGTCCAAAGGCTAATCTATTCACTTCAGCTATTGCTGGATAGTCTGCTAAAGTTTCACGGCGAATGTTGACCATTTCCAAATCAATGCTCAAAAATTAAGTTATCAGGAAGCTAGAATACAGGGTTTATACCAATTCACGAAATTACTGATACAAATCTCTTCCTCTGCGCCTCTGCTCCCTCTGCTCCCTCTGCTTGTCCATTTGTATCATTCTTAAAGTGAAACGGTATTAATCAAAGCTATACTTATGATAGTGCAAGCATTTAATGTAAACTTCTAAAAATTCTGCAATTGTTATGACTGGACAAACTCAGATAGAGAAAGACAAATTCCCAGCAAGCACTAATCTAGAGATAAATCCAGAAATGGAAGCAGAAAAAATTCTCTGTCCTCATTGTTTGCGTACCGCTACGAACGGGATTAAATGTAAAGGAATTTGTGTCGCTGATAGTGATTATTAAGTGATGAATTATATTGCTGTTATTTATCTGGCGATTTTAAGTAATTATTATCAAGGGTATCGTTGAGAGCGAATGACACCCTTAATTTGTGGATAAAACTCAAGCAATCATGTTCTGCATAGATGTCAATGATGTTGCTTTGATGAAACTAAGGGCAGAATTTACTTTTTTCTATTCGTTGGAGCTTGCGGTTTTACAGTCACAATTTTGATATTACGAAATACAGCTTTACTTCTGCTATTGTATTTAACTACAAATGCTGCTAATTGATTTATATCTGTAGGCAAATCAAAATTAATAATTACTTTAGTAGGAACATTAGGAATCAGTTCATTACGAACTTGTCCGTTAAAGATATCTGTACTTTTAAACTTTCCGATTTGTGCAAAGCTAGCAATATATTCATTACCAGCTAAATCAAATACTCTGGAACTACCATATTTATTGTTACCATAAATTGTAATTATTTGTTCTCGCTCGGATGTTGCGGTAAAAAGCAGTTGGCAACTTACTGTTTTACTTTGACCAGTTCTTTGACAGTTTTGTAGATTAAATTTAATATTACGTGCCTGAACAACGTTGTTACTATTTTCAGATGGAACTTCTTGTTTCAGCTTGTAAAAATCTTGACTCTGGGCATTAGCATTATAATTTGTCAGATAAGCCGAGAGAGCTACGGTTGTAGAAAAACAAATTAAGTAATGAACAAACAGTTGCTTTGGTTGCATAATTGGGAACATAAACTGTATCTTTATAAAAGAAAACATTTATAGAGTATAATAATTTGGGTGTTGTGTAAAAGTGATTTTTCGTAATTGATGTTTTACACGCGATCGCAGTATGAAGTTGAGTAATTTTTAGGTTGCTAAGTGTTTTTCAACACAGAGGAATAAATAGGTAAATGCAAAGTTACGCGGAGTTTTTAGTGGCGTGGGCTAATTAATTAGTTCACGCCACTCACAATTTGACTTAATCACCCAATGCCTAAACGTCCAGCCAAAGCAGGAGTTAAGGGCAGAAGAGTAGCAATCATTAAGAATAGTGCCAAAAGACCTAACGCGGCTCTAGCATCATCGGGTTCGCTGATTTCGTTTAAGCTGGGGCGTTCTAAGTCACGTTGCAACAACAGAATAACAATTGCCCAGTACATTGCTAAGGTGTTACCGAGAGAAACTAATGCCAGCAAAATTAAAGTGGCAAATGTGGCTCTTCCCGCAGTTTTGCGTCCATAAATTGCTTGCACGATGCGTCCACCATCTAAAGCGCCGGCAGGCATGAGGTTTAAAGCGGTGATGACTAACCCTAGCCAACCAATGATGACTAAAGGATGGACGTTCACTAAGGGTGATTGTAAAGCTGAACCGAGAACAACTCGCGCCAAGCTGCCGACTAAAATGGAGCCTTGGAAAAATTGATTAGGTAATTGAAATAAACTGCCTGGGTGAGAAAGCAGTAAGCCGACAATTAACATGATTAAAGAGACGATACCGCCAGCGGCTGGCCCTGCCAAAGTAATATCAAATAATGCAGTGCGGTTGGGTAAGAGAGATTCAAAGCGGGTAATTGAACCAAAGGAGCCAATCTGCACAGCAGGTAAAAAGAAAGGCCAGCTAAGACGGACTTGGTAACGCCGCGCCAGTACCCAATGACCAATTTCGTGAGCAATTAAAATGACAAATATGCCGAGGCCGATGGGTAAGGCTTGGGTTAACTTGGCTGGGTCGGCAAATAAATCAAAGTTGAGGAGTAACCCAGCCGTTTCTAAACAGGTAGCAATGGTAGCGATGAGCAAAATTCCGGCGAAGGCTTTCTGCCCTGCTGTGGTGGGACGGGGATCGTTACGGCTAGGCAGTACAATTACCACAGGTTTACCGTCTGTGTTTTCTACTAAAAACAGGCGATATTGCTCTCCCAGACGTTCTTTTAAGTTGGCGCTGAGGCGGTTGTGAACTTCCTGGGGTTCACCACGTAAATTACCTTTAAAGATAGCGCCTTCTTGGTAGGCGATCGTTTCTGTGGCGAAAAATGTATCCAGTCCAAAAATGCCTTTAATGGCATTTAAGTCAGCTTCGGGAATTGATAATACTTCAATTTTGAGTTCGGGGGTGGCTGGTTGTGCAGTATTACCTTCTGGTGTGGTATCAGCGGCTAGCCTTTCTGTTGCCCGTTGCTTAAGAATGGCATCTTGCCCCGCCGCTCGCAATTGTCTGCCAAGGTAGATGTACAAACCGGCAGAAGCTACTACTAAGAATAATATGCCGACGATGTTGAGATAAACGCCGGCAGCAAACAAACCAAAAAATAACAGCCAGGGAGCCATTAAAACCACTGACTGCAACCAGGCTAAGATTCCCAGTTTTCCAAAAGGTTTGGCGCGATAAAAGCCCCAACCTAAAATTCCGAAAGCTACTAATACAATGGCTGCAATTATAGGAGTCTCTGAGGAAGCAAACATTTCCAAACCCTTCGCTGTGAACGACCAAGCCTGAGTTGGTCAGGTGTGAGAAGCAGGAGGCAGGAGGCAGAAGGCAGGAGGAAAAGTATTACTATTCCTAGCATTCATGCTTTCTGTCTGAAGCTCTATGCTTTTATTAATGTATAACGCTACCTGTTTTCCGCTCAAATCAATGGAAGGGATATGAGGGCAAGGAGACAAGGATGAGTTTCTCTGTCGCACCCTTGTTCTCCTAATGCGTCCTCAAAGTATCTACACTTCAGACTTCACACTTCATACTTCACAACTCTAAGACTCTCTGCCTGTTGCCCAAGTGTCGCGCCATTTAACTGTGCCTTCTTTGGCGACTACCCAACGGCGGGGTGTGGTGTTTTCCCGTAGGGGCGATCGCCCTTCACGCCATAAGGCATATTTATAACTAATTAATTTGCTAGCACTCTCATCAAACGGAATTTCGGCAAACCAAGTATTAGTGTTGATGTATTCTAGGGGATAAGCTTTGCTAATATCCCAATTGCCTAATTCTGGGCAGTCGCCTGTGACAACAATTGTCTCCCCTGGTTGGGTCTGTACGCCATTGAGTTGTACACGAATAATAGTTTGACCTTTGATTCTTTCGCCTACGTGGCTGAGGACAATTACTCCCCGTTCTTCTAGGTGCAGGTCGTAAATTTTGCCATCTTTGACTTCGTATTTATTGCGAGTGATGACACAAGTATGTTCGCCATCGGGTAATTCTGTCTCGATTTCTGGTAATGTGACTTCGCCGCCGCGGTTGAGGGCGACAAAACACAGGGAATCACGATAACGTCGCACATAGCAGTAAACATCGGGGGTGATGTATTTTTGCCAATGGCTACCCATTGAAATGGCTGGGTTGAGCCGCCGCAAGCCGGACAGTAAGCGGATGTAACGATAAATTTCTGTATCGTTATCCCATTTTTCCATCATGGGACGGTTGTAGGGGTCGTTACCGCCGTCGGTGTCGTTATGCAGATACTGTTCTGTACCGTAATAAATGCAGGGAATACCACGGGATGTCATAATTAAGGCGATCGCAACTCTCAACATCGCTGGGTCAGGGTTCAGCGATTGAAAGCGTGGCATATCGTGGTTATCGATGAAGGTAATTAACTCGGTTGCGCCGTTATAGCGATGGTCTTGGTCAAAAATGTATTGAATTGTTTGAAATCCGTTTTCTGAACCTTGGGCGAGGGCGGCGCGAATGGCTACGCACAAGGCAAAGTCTAGCATGGTCATCCCGGAATTATTGGCAAATTCCACAGAGCGATCGTCACTGGGGCCACTATAAATCCATTCACCAAAAATAAACACATCTGGTCTGTGGTTGTACATATCGCCTGTGAATTCTTGCCAAAACCAGATAGGCATGTGTTTCACAGTATCTACCCGCAGCGCATCTACGCCTCTATCTAGCCATTGTTTAATCGCTGATTTAATATATTCACGATATTCACTGTTGTTTTCATTGAAGGTGGCTAAACCAGCTAATTCACAGTTTTGAACTTGCCATTCATCTTCCCAGTTCTGCACTTCACCATAATGGTGATACCAGTTATTTACATCATTATTGAAATCGGCAATTTTTACGCCATCATCATACAATTCACCTTTGCTACCACTGGTATCTGGGGTACTGTGGTTACAAACAATATCCAATACCAACTTCATGTTGCGTTTGTGCAACTCATCAATTAAGCGGTCAAAGGTAGTATTTCTTGTTTCTTGCGTTTCATTTAACGAAGGGTTTTCGTCTTTAGCAATAAAGCGGGGATTGATGCGTTTAAAGTCTTTTGTCCAGTAACCATGTATGGCTGCGTTACCCACAAATAATTCTTCCACTTGCTCGAATAAAGGAGTTAACCAAACAGCGGTAACTCCCATATTTTTGAGATAGTCTAATTTGTCAATTACACCTTGCAAATCACCACCCCAATATTTACCCCAGTCTTGTCCGCTGGGGTCGTACAATTCTGGGTTAATACCTTCACTATTTTCGAGGTCGCCATCATGAAAGCGATCAACAACGATAAAGTAAATTGTTTCTTGGCGAAATTCAATATCTCTGGTGTAGAGAAATTCTAAATTAAGTTCTGTATCTGATGGTGGGGTTTGGATGAGAGCTTCGACTTCGGCTGTAGATGATTCTACTTTGTATTGCTCTGGCGAGAATTGAGATGGAGGTGTTTGCACCATAAAAGTTTTAAATTTAAATATTTACCATGTGTTTCTTTGCACTTCGGTATTATGCCATCCTGCTCTTGGTAAAGAGAATCTATCGAGAGCTAGTTTATATTTCTATCGTTGGATATAGTTCCCTTGCTAGAGGTGAAAAAATCGATGTTCTAGCAGTTCATCTGTAGTCCATATTCCGCACCCTGAAATATCAAACAGGAAATAGCAAGGAATTTGAGAACTATTTTTAAGATTAAAGACCAAAAAAGGAGGTATTGAATGTGAAAAATTCAGTCAGAGTTTGCTAAAAAATGAATTAGTAGAAAAAAGTAAAGCTAAACCAAGTAATTCCAATTGAGCAATTAAAGGAAAAGCGATCGCACTCTCCGGTAAAATAAGAAATGCGATAGTCAAGGTAATTTCAACTTTAAAGTAAACCTAATCCCTTTTCCTTCTCTTCAGATATTTTGCTACCGACTGGACTGGTGAGTGTTTGATAGCGTTCCATTGCGGCATTTAATATTAAATTAGTATAATCCCAAGGTTGCCTCAAAATTTTCTCTAGAAAATTTAGCCATATTGAGTGTTTTTCAGTAGAAATTGGTATTTCTTTCAAAAAATTAGCTAAAGCTTCTTCTTCCTCACTATTCTGATGTTGTTGCAATAGTTGTAACAATTTATTTCGGTAGTTTTTATCTTCAATTGGATAATTAGATAAGCTAAGAAGAGCAATACCTACTAAACGGCTGTCACTGTCATCACTGTTTGCATAATTCCAGCCCATATCTGCACTCAAACGTATGTTTTTTAATTGTTCGATCTTATTTACATCAATTCCTCGATAGTTTTCTGGAAAATTGATTAATGCCTTTACAATTATCGCAGTTCCAATACGAACAGCTTCTTGTTCATGATAAAGAAAGGATTTCAGTACAGATAAACTCTGCATTGACCAGTTAGCAACTCCTTCACGAATACTAAAATATATTAAATTTAGAAATTCTTTTTGTGGTATTTTAGTGAATAATAAACATGCTAATTTATCCGGTTTATAGCCATAATCTAATAATTTTAAAAACCAACAAGTAATTATATAAATACTAAATTCTGAAGAGGAAGACCAGCGTTGAATCATTAATTCTAATAGTTGCTCTAGCTGTCTGTACAATTCCAGATTATATGGTAGAGTAAAATCAGTAATAGTCCATAATAAATTTATTAGTTTATTGGAATTTCTATTAATATCTTCAGTAGCATCGAGTAAATATTGGATTTGCCTAGTCGTAATTTCAAGCTGCTGTAATTGGAAATTTTTAAAGCTGTAACCTCTAATATGGTAATCTAATAGATCGTCAATACTTATATCAATCTGATTGGCTAATGCAACTAATTGAGGAAAAATTTCACTTAACCCAACCCTAGTTACTAATGGCACTATTAATTTTTGTTGTTCAGATTGTTCAATAGACTGTTGAATAGTATCTACTAATTCTTGAGCAATAGATATATGAGTTTTACTATCCAAGAAAGGTAGTAATTTATTAATTATATTATTCCCTTGTTCTTTATAGTATCGAAAAGCTATATATAAAATCGGTCTATTTTCCCGAAAACTATAAATAGTATAACGAAATATATCAGTGTTTTTTAATATTTGTTCATTTTTGCAAAGACACTTAAAGAAGTTAGAAATATTTTCATAGTTAGGCTCATTTATATACCAGAAAATTATCCATAAATATAGCTTTGGCAATTCCAATAAATTAGAGTCTTGCAAAAGATTATCCAATACTTTTGTCATTTTATCAGGTATAGAAATTAGAGGTTGTGGCTTAACTAAACGTACTTCTATATCAACTTCAGGTATTAATATTTTATGTAAAGAAGACTGTCTTTGTAAATAAGTTACAAATTGAATGCACTTCATCATCAATATTAATTGTTCTGATATATTCTTTGGTGTTGGCAGTTCCCACACAGGTTGATAATTATAAGCAAAATGAGGATACCAAGTATGAGGATATGTTGCCTTAGCTATTTCCATCGCTTGGCTTTCTGAAAGATGAAATTCATGAAGTAGTCTTTCTGTATATTCCTGTGAAGTATTCCATAAATTTGATATGTCTTTGTCCCAACAAAACCAATTATTTTCTAATCTTGTTAATATCCATGAAGAAGTAGTTTGGTATTTTAGGGCAAGATTTAAGGCAGAACTTACAATATCTTTTCTTTGACTCTGAATTAAGATATCTAGTTTTTCTTGAAAAAAAGAGTTTGAACCAAAGTGTTGAGCGTAAATATCTAAAGAAATCATTAAGCGACTTAATGGTAAGGAATTAATTTTTTCTTCTAAAGCTGGAAGAAAAATATCGTATTTATCCTCATTAGATAATCGGTTTGTCAGGTAGCCTAATCTTTGTTGTTCTTCTACTGTCAAACCTGTATCTAAGACATCCAGTCCATAATCAACAGCATTGTATTGGAGGTCACGATTATCGCTGAGAGCGCCATCAGATGCAATTTCTAGAGCAAGCCAAGCTCCAGGTTTTAAGTAGTGGTTTGGTTCTCCACGATCTACCACACGACACACTAACTCTAAAATATTGCTGGCTTCACCTCTAAAGTTACGAGCAATTCTACCAGCAAAAAACAATGCAACATTACGCCAATGTTGAGAACAAGCGATCGCGTTAAAGCGTGCAAAACGTTGTTGAGTATCACTTGCTGTCTGAGCTAAGTGTACTGCTGCAAAGAATTCTTGGAAAGAACGGAGTTCAAAACCGAATAATCCAGGTTCAGGCGCAACAATTAATATAAGTCTTTCTTGTGCATCTTGAAGTAAAGTTCTCATCTTTGAATTAATAGTTTCTTCTGAAGAACGTCGGTCTTCTTTACGTAAAAATGTGCGAATAGCCTGACTAAAATCTTCTTCAGGTAAGAGTGATTGAACGTTTTCTTCAGATGCACGACGATGCAACAAGTAACCTAGATAAGCATGGAGATCAAAAAGAACTGATTCATCGCTTTGGATCACTCCTTTGGCTTTGCTTTTCTCTCGCCTAAAAATAGTAATCCAGTATTCATTAAAGAGAGCTTCTCTTTGAGATGGTGGACGACCACCATCTTTAATAATCAGTAGGATGATAGTTACTTGTAATGGAGTGGTCAATAAAGCAGAAATATTGCTATCCTGTTGACATTCCTCAAGTGTGGATACTATACGATTTTGCTCTTCCTCGCTTAAATTCTTTGCCTGAATCCATTTTCCTGCGTATGTTTTTACCTTAGCTGTTGAAAGTGGTTGTAATTCTAGATGCCAAAATTTTTCCGGCTCAAATTGATTTTCATAAATGTTAGGTCGAGAAGTTGCCACTACCATAATGTTTGCACCTAACACTTCGGCTCGTTCTATAAAATCCTGAATGCGTGAAAGCATCCGCTTTTGCAGTTCAGTTACTAAAACTTCATCTAAGCCATCTAAAATTAAAAGACATGGACGGCAGCGAAGAACTTCTTGAATATCTCTGGCGGAAATAGAGCCAGGACGTGCTGCTAATTTACCTACTCTCTCAGCTAGGTATGTTTCTAAATCATCTTCTTCTGAGTCTGGTTTATTCGCTAGTTCCTGAGCAAAGTATTTCAGTACAACCCGAAAAGGAATACGTTCAACTAAAGGTTCAAAATCATAAGGTTTGCATAGCAATTTAGCACGATGTACTTGGGCTAATTGTTGCCCTAAAGTAGATTTTCCCTGACCAGGCCCACCAATAATTACAACTTTAGAACAGCATTCTTTTAGAAGACAATCAATTGCAGGGAGGCTGTCTTCTTCCGAAGTAGAACCAGGTTGTAAGTTCTGTAACATATCAGGAAAATTCTCTAGCTTTAAGCTACAAGGTTGTATTCCTTGGCGAGTTTTAACATCAAGGTCAGTAAAAACTTGTTTAAGTGGTGTGCGTCTTTCTGGGTCTGTTTCACCTGCTTGGTCTAATTCGGCAAAACTATCGTCATTAAAGCTTTTAGTCAGATAAAGTTTTAAAGTTTCTTCTATTCTGGGGTCTAATTTTTTATCATTCTGCTGTTGAAAAGCCTCTGATTTAGCTTGCAAGTTAGATAATAATTGGGGAATTTGTTTAATTTCAGCAAGAATTGCATCTAGATTTTCTAGGTTATCTATTTTATTTAATATTTCCTGTAACTGACGATTTTGAAAGACTTGGCTAGGTTTGAATGTGCGAAGCAGTGCTTTATAAAACGCTTTTCTAAAGTCTTCAATTTCTTTGTGTATATCAACTTTTATATTTTGCTCTTGCTCGATGTTCCGAAGTTCCTCTGCTAGTGTATTCCAATCTAGTTCTTCCCAGTTAACGAGGTTTTCAATTTCTTTTTCAAGAATGGAAAGATTATTTTGCTCAAACTCAGTACGAAAAGCACGTTTAATTTCTTCTTTATCAAAAATTTGGACTAACAGCAGGTTTAAGTCTTTTCCTAGTAGTGCATAATCAAAAAGAGCGCGAGCGTAAACAGTGCCAAATTCATCAGGAAGATGTTCATCTTCAAGAAATGGAAATTGTTGCTTTAATGAAATAATCAACTGGCTACGATCAATTTGCTTCTTAGCGAAAGGAGTTGCGAAACGTGCGATCGCCCCTATAAAAGCTCCAATTTTATTTTCCACTGTATATTTACGGGAGTGATAATGTATTAATAAATTAAAGTAAATTTTAGCTTATCCTAGAAAGTCCCGTATAATATCAGGTAATAACTTATATTAAGTTCAGTTAAAATAATTACATTTTCAAGACCACAAGGAACCTTATATATAGAAAAGCAGCCAGAATGAACCGACTGCTTTAATCAAGAAGTTATCTATACTGTCTACTTCGCTACAACCAAATCAATAGGCTTGACTCCTGCCAAATCCAAAATCTTGGGAATTAAATCTTCCCGCTTGACGGCCATCATGTGGACACCATGACACAATTGCCGTGCTATTTGTACTTGTTCGGCGGCAATTTTTACACCTTCATCTAGCGGGTCTTTGGCTTTGGCTAATCTAGCAATAATATGTTCAGGTATATTTACACCTGGAACACACCTATTAATAAATTGAGCATTTTTTGCTGATTTCAACAGAAAAATTCCTGCCAAAATAGGTTTGTTATGCACAGAAGCTATCTTGTCCATGAACTTTTCTAGTCTTTCAAAATCAGTGATTAATTGACTTTGAAAAAATTGCGCTCCGGCTGCAATTTTGCGTTCAAAGCGACTTTGCAAACCTGACCAACTACCACATTGGGGGTCTACGGCTGCACCAACAAATAAATCTGTTGCGCCATCGGTCAAGGGTTTATCGTTGCAGTCAAAACCTTGATTCATTTTTTGAATTAGTTGCAGCAGTCGCACTGACTCTAAATCAAATACACCCTTTGCATCAGGATGATCGCCTGCTTTTACCGGGTCGCCCGTCAAAGCTAAGATGTTACGAATACCCAAAGCATGAGCGCCGATGAGATCAGCTTGTAAGGCGATACGGTTGCGATCGCGGCAAGCCATCTGACAAATTGGTTCAATGCCGTTTTGTAATAAAATCGCTGAAGCCACCAATGACGACATTCGCAGCACAGCGCGACTACCATCGGTAATATTGACAGCATGAACTCTCCCCTTAAGAGTCGCCGCCATTTCAATCATGTGAGTGGGATTTCCCCCTTTTGGTGGTGCTACCTCGGCGGTAACTAGAAATTCCCCCGCTTGCGCGGCTTTACTGAAATAATTCAAAGCAGTACAGCTATGGTTATTTTCCATAACGTTATTCTTTGTGTTCTTTTTAAGCGTATAACGAATTACACCTAAAAGAACAAGGGGTAGAATTAGGAAGTAGGAAATCTGATAGAAGTAGGCTTTTTACGAAGAAGTGAGTAAAAGGTTTTACACTCAGACAATACGAGAAAAACCCTACTTAATACCAAGCTTCGGGAATCAAATCATACTTACCAGCTTGTTGTGCGGGGAAATCACCAGCTTCGATTCTGGCAATAATGTTGGGTAAAGCTGTCAAAAATGCTGGACTTCTATCTTTAGGGTGTAGCGTCCAAGCCGCAGGATTAGTTAAATTGGCCCGAAAATAATCTGTCTGTTTTAGTCTTTGAGTTACCATAATTTCCCAGGAATCTAACTTACCTTTACCTGTAAGATTACTAAGAACAGTTTTTATTTGAGTAGGTAAGTGATTCATCCATTTTTTGTTGTAATTACGCCAAATCACAGGTAGAGGAATAAATTTATCAAAACGCTGGCGATTTATTAAATAAACTCTACTGCCAAAAGTTTTAAAAACATCATAATAATCTGATTTTGTCTCATTTGTTGGTGGGCCAGCTAGTGGCCTGACAAACATCATTTGGGGATTTTCTTCCATTAATTTAACTGCTTCTTCAATCCAATTATGATTGGATTGTTGATACATCAACATATCACTATCGAAGTGCAAAATATAGTCGCTTTTACACTCTTCAATGCAAAAAATAGAACCTAAAATTGGATATCCTTTATAGTTATGAGTAAAGCGAATTGGCGTACAAAAATGTTTCTTGTAAACTTGCTTATGATAATTTGCGTCGTAATTTATATCGACAACACGATCAACAACACCTGCTTGCAGTAACTTTTCTGTACACTCACGCAATTCTTTCATCGTCCCAATAAAAGGACGAATGACCTTGTCCCCTATCAGTGGCGCTGTATCAACTGCCAAAACCTTCTCCTCAAAAGGAAAATTATTTACTTTTACTAAATGAGGAATTGTCTGTAAAAGAAAAGATGTATCTGTACGCGCTACAAAAATCCACAACGAACAACTTAGATTTGTCATAGTAAAAATACACCTATTCTAAATTTTTATGGCAAGCCTTTTGCCTTGCCCAAACGGGGTTGAAGACCTCCTCTAAATTTAAGATTTAGTTGTCTTAAATTAGAAGGGGATTCATACCCCCTCTAATTGTCCTTCTGCCTTCTGCCTTCTTCAATCCTAATTACACAGGCATAGAATACCCTAACGCTGCTTTCACATCTGCTAAAGTTTGATTAGCGATCGCTTGTGCTTTTTCCCTGCCATCACGCAACACAGACTCCAGATAACCTTTGTCATCCATAATTGCCTGATATTTTTCTTGGATTGGTTTTAAAGCATTAATTGTTGTTTCTGTCAATAAAGGCTTGAATTGTCCCCAACCCATATCTTGGCATTCTGCTGCTACTGCTTCTTTAGTCTTGCCAGACAGCAGCATATACAACGTCAATAAGTTATTACACTCTGGGCGTTCTGGCTCATCAAAAGTTAACCCCCGTACAGGATCAGTTTTGCATCGCTTAATTTTATTAGCAATCTGCTCTGGTGGATCTAAAAGATTAATCCGGCTTAACTCTGACGGGTCAGATTTAGACATTTTGCGTGTCCCATCTGTCAAGCTCATCACCCTTGCACCATCTTTCCGAATCAAGGGATCTGGTAACTTCAAAACTGCTTGATCCTTGGCAAATTGGTGATTGAATCTATTGACAATATCCCTTGTCAGTTCTATGTGTTGCTTTTGGTCTTCACCCACTGGTACTTTATCAGCTTGATAAAGCAAAATATCAGCCGCCATCAGTACTGGGTAGATTAACAAACCTGTGCTAACGTTTTCACCTTGTTTAACAGCCTTTTCCTTAAACTGAATCATGTCTTGTAGCCAGTTTAGGGGAGTGATGCAGTTAAGCAGCCAAGCAAGTTCACTGTGTGCGGAAACGTGGGACTGGACAAAGATACTGGAGTGGTTTAAATCAATCCCACAGGCCAGGTAAAGTGCGGCGATGGTGTAAGTATCTGCCGCCAAAGACGCTGGATTATGCGGTACAGTAATCGCGTGTAAATCCACTACACAAAAGAAATTTTCATACTGGTCTTGGATTTCTACCCAGTTGCGAATTGCGCCTAAGTAGTTACCCAAGTGCAAATTACCAGTTGGTTGAACTCCTGACAGCACACGCTGCTTACCCATAAATTCACTCTAGTTCTTGCTAAATGTTCATGCACGTATTCATCAGAAAAATGGGTTTGAAACCCTGTCCTTTGAGGATGGCTTTACATTTCCTGGCGGGAACTGGTTTTTAATGCTGATAAGCCGAGAACCAGTAAACTCGTTTTAGTCCCTTCCCGCAACACAGCTAAGATGTCTTGGCTTTATCCAACGCCTCACCAATCAGGCTTACAGATAGTCCAGACTAGGGAAGTATCTGGAAGTGTGTACCAAGCTGTGTCTCAATGCGGTATTCACTTCTTGCGTTGTCTAAATTGGTTTAGACAATCCTCGCACTTTTAGAGCGGGGTTAGTGAACCCTATGATGCCGTGTCACACGGCATTATAGACTTTTTATGCGTCAAAGGTGGCAAGTTGGCAATCTCTCTCCAAAAAAGTTGGGTGTGTTACGGCGATGAAAGGATTTGAGCTTTTGAAAGCATAAGAATTAGCCGTAACGCACCGAGATATATGGTGAGTTATCAGTAATCCTTAATTTTTAATTAAGTAGAAACTTCAAATTCAGATCAATATTCCAGAAAGAACACAAGGCTGTAACCCTCTTTAATTCTGCTTTATCTCAACAAGAAATATTTACAATACCCTACTTTTTAACTTTACAGACAGTAGGTAATACTTAAATAGTGCTAGACCACTTTCAGTATTTTGATATGCGACAATTATTTCAGTATCTACGTACCTGGGTCATCGTCTGCCTGCTATGTTTGGTCTTAGGCTGGACATTACCTGCACAAGCAGCTACCGACATTGACTCCAAACTCGAAAAGCAAGTTTTAGAAATTATCCGTAACAATCCACAATTCGTTATTAACTCTCTGCAAGAGTATCAACTGGCTAAACAAGAAAAATTACAAAAAGTTCAACAAGCTTTTTTAGATGATTTAAAAGCTAATCCTGCAAATATCATTGGTGAATCACCAACAACTGGCTCGGCTAAATCCAAAACTGTGCTAGTAGAATTTTCTGATTTTCAATGTCCCTACTGTGCCGAAGTGCATAAAACTCTGAAGTCAGTAGTAGACAAGCACAAAGACGAGTTGACATTGGTTTATAAGAATTTTCCTTTGACTGGAGTCCATCCAGAAGCATTCCCCGCAGCACAAGCGGCTTGGGCTGCTAAACAACAAGGTAAGTTCTGGGAATACCATGATGCTTTGTTTGAAAATCAAAAGCAACTAGGCAATACTTTATATGTGGATATTGCGAAAAAGCTAAATCTCGATTTGGCGAAGTTTGAGAGCGATCGCAAGCTGGCTAAAACAGCTATTGACAAAGACCTCAAACTAGCTACTGAATTGGGTATCAGTGGTACACCATTCTTAGTGATCAACACTGATAAATACACTGGTGCAGTACAAGCGGCAGATATTGAAGCTAGATTGGGTAGTGCTAGTTAAATAGACAAAATTTACGCATTAAGATTGTCTGTAAAGACTGGGTGTGAGGGTGGTATGTATGCAAAACTCTTACACCCCATACCCTTACACCGTGCGTAAGCCCTATTTATTCATCAGCCAGTCGTCCAGCATTTCATTCTGAATTCTGACTCCTGAATACTTTTTTGTTACTCTTCTAATGATTGGGCTGGTACTTCCACCGCAGTCACATCAATTGTGCCTTCTGGTGCAAAGCGTTGGAAGTGACCTTTTTGAACTAATAGTCGTTCGCCACAGTTAGGACATTGTAATTGGCTATTATTTAAACCAGTGAATTCATAAGCGCAGACAGGACACTTGTCAGTCACTAAGTTGCGTTGTAGCCACCAGCGAAACCCAAAGAAGGCCACTACAGGCGCTAGTGACAACAGTGCAAAAAGAATAAATAAAGACTTTACTAACCAACCCAAGCCCAATGAACCTAGCAACCAGATAACTGCTAATAAAGTGAGCAAAGGGCGGAGATTTAGCATATTCAATTGAGAATTGTTAAAGCTCATTTTTTAATTACTGTCTTGCTCTCTTTCTAGGATAGCGAGTTTAGAGATTGTCAAGGGTCATTTGTTATTGGTCATTGGTTAAGATGTTTTTACTAACGCTGCAAGTTGCTGTTTAAAGGCTGCTGTGCCAAAATGAGCGATCGCTTGTTCTCGCAACCACCTTCCATCACAGCGTTGGTCATGATTTTGTAAAATTTCAATACAAGCGGCGGCGACAGCATCAGCATCACGGTGTGGCACTCGCCAGCCTAGTTTACCATCTTGTAAAGGATCAGCCGAACCATCCGCATCACCCGATAAAACAGGGACACCACAAGCCATTGCTTCTAGATAAACAATGCCAAAACCTTCTTGAGAAGGCATGATATAAGCATCTGCTAGGCGATAATGAGCAATTAAATCTTCTGTAGGGACAAAACCAGCAAACACCACGCGATCGCTTACCCCTAAATCTTTGGCTAACTGGGCTAATCGCGGTTGGTCATCACCACGCCCAATCACCAAATATTTCACCTCTGGAAAAACCTGCGTGATTTTCGGTAGCGCCCGAATTGTCACATCCACACCTTTGTAAATATCTCCTGACCACAGGCGTGCTACTGTCATCAAGACTTTAGCATCTGTTAAACCATACTTCTCGACTAATTCTGGTAGTTTTGCTCCTGGGGTAAATTTATCACCATTAATTGCACAAGGCAGCATTTTCACTTTTTTCGGGTCAATTCCATTGGCTGCACAAGCGCGATCGCGGCTGTAGCGGCTAATTGTCCAAATTTCACTGGCGGCGGTGAGTGCGCGGCGTTCTAGACTTTTTAATGGTTCCCATACTTCTTTACCGTAGGTGAGGACTGTGTAGGGGATACCTAACGGCTGACAAAGAGTTTGGATTAAGACTGCAAGTTTAATATGACCACAAAATACTTGTTGGGGGCGTTTTTGTAATAAAAACTTTAACAAAGCCCCAGCCATAGCAATTCTGCCTATTTGCGGGGACTTATTTTTAAAATAATGAAATTTTAAACTATCAGATGCAAAAGGATTATCACAGTCTGGGCTATCTCGCAGAACAAAGACATCTGTCTTGTAACCTGCATTCAATTCCGCATAAGCCTGAAAAATATCTTTGACGTAAGACTGAATCCCACCTTCGCAGCCAAAAATTTCTATAAAAACGAAGACATGGCGAGGAGTTTTGTTATCTTTTTTACTTCCTTGCGGGTTTTCTCCCATTACATCAGTCAGCATTGACGTTTTCATTTATATAAATTCCACTCTTGCACAGCCTGAATAGTCACCAAGCTGTTGCCAAATCTTACCAAAAGCTTCTCTACAAGCGTATGCTGACTTTACTAGACTGAGTATTTTTTTTTATACAAGCTTTTCTAGCAGTACGAGCTAAAAATTATATTTTCTTTTGCTATATAAATTTATGGGTTAGCGTACTTGACAATTAGCAAACAATTTTTGTCATCACTACGTTCATAAACCACGCGATCAGCTAACCGCCGCAACAAAAACCATCCATAGCCGCCTACTTGCGGAGTACCGGGTTCCGGTTCAGCGATCGCATCAGGATTAAAAGGTTTACCATGATCCCAAATCCTAATTTCCATTCGGTCAACCCATAGACTCACTTCAATATCTATGGTTGTTTCCGGTGGCAAAGCTCGATGAGCGTGGCGAACTGCATTAGTAAAACCCTCTGCCAATGCTAAATTAAGTCGATAAAGTTGAGTCTCTGACCAACCAAATTGAAATACATATTGCAGACAAAAATGCTCAAACCATTGTTGAACTTTGTTTAAGAGCGTAAGGTCGCTCGTGACAGTCAGATGGTCTCGCTCCACCATGCTCAGCATTGACCGTGACTTGAATATTCAATACAAAAAGTTGTTAGTTATTGGCTTTGAGAGATTTTTGATTGTGGAATGGTTGTGAATCCAAAACCAAAAATCCCAGATGCTACCTGAATTACTAAAATTGACGCTTGTTGACTGTTTCAATAGCATATTTTAGGGAGTATGAGTGGTTTTACCCACCACTCACACCCTTTTACATGCTAATCAAACTCACAAGCGTCAAAGCTCTTTTCGGTAACTAATCTAATTTAGAAAAGTCCCAAGGTCAAGGATTTGTCTAGAGGTAAAGCTGCACCAATACCCAACCACAAAGTTACGAAAGTTCCAAACAGAAATACTGTAGTTGCAACTGGACGACGGAAGGGGTTTTGGAACTTATTCACGTTCTCAATAAAGGGAACCAGAATTAGTCCCAGGGGTACGGAAGCCATTGCTAAAACTCCCAACAATTTGTTAGGAAGCGATCGCAAAATTTGGAATACAGGGTACAAGTACCACTCTGGCAGAATTTCCAGTGGTGTAGCGAAAGGATCTGCTGGTTCACCTGTCATGGCTGGATCTAGTACAGCTAGAGCCACAATACAAGCGAAAGATCCCATGATTACAATTGGGAATACATAAAGTAGGTCATTAGGCCAAGCGGGTTCACCATAATAGTTGTGACCCATACCCTTGGCAAGTTTGGCTCTTAAGGTAGGATCGCTCAGATCGGGTTTTTTCTGCGTTGCCATTTTTAAATGCGCTCTCCTGCTGAATTTCAGTTAAAGCATTGATGTTAGCCATTTGCTCAGGCTACCCTTGTCTAATCAGACAAGGGAATAGCTATTGTTTCTCAGTCAAACTTTCTGTAATTTTTTGCTGATTTGCAACATCTAATTGTTCATCAGTTTAAAACAAACAAATTTGTCTGGAAACAGCTAACGCCTGTTCACATTTTGGCTGAACCAACAATGAGATTACAAAGGCCCAGAAATGCCTTGCTTGCGGATCATCAAGAAGTGGAACAGCATGAAGACTGCAATTAGCCAAGGCAGAACAAAGGTATGGGCGCTGTAGTAACGAGTTAGAGTTCCTTGACCAACACTAGAACCACCGCGCAACAAATCAGAAATCAATGTCCCAACCACGGGAATCGCTTCTGGTACACCACTCACGATTTTCACAGCCCAGTATCCTACCTGATCCCAAGGCAGAGAGTAGCCAGTTACTCCAAAGGAAACGGTGATGACAGCCATGATTACACCACTTACCCAGGTCAATTCGCGGGGCTTTTTAAAACCACCGGTCAGGTAAACCCGGAAAACGTGCAGAATCATCATCAACACCATCATGCTGGCAGACCAGCGGTGGATGGAGCGAATCAGCCAACCGAAGTTTACTTCGTTCATGATGTACTGTACAGAAGCATAAGCTTCTGTAACTGTTGGTCTGTAGTAGAACGTCATAGCAAATCCAGTAGCAAACTGGATGAGAAAGCAAACTAGAGTAATTCCACCCAGACAGTAAAAAATGTTGACGTGGGGAGGGACGTACTTGCTTGTTACGTCTTCAGCAAGCGCCTGAATTTCCAAGCGTTCCTCAAACCAGTCGTAAACGTTGGCCATACAATCTCAAGTTCCTAAAAATCGGTTGCGGTTGATAAATCTCCCAATTGGCAATTTTGGGATTTTCACAAAAAAGTTGTTTGTTTGGTTTTTTGTTGTCAGAGTGATGAGCATTTTCAGCAACTTAACACTCTGTAAATATGAAATATATGGCGTTCTCTTTGCAACCAAACACCTAAAATGCCAGTTCCAAAGTAGATTTTATCGTTTGTAGAGTGCCTTGTGTACTCATAGATTGCCTTAACAATTTGATGAGAGCAATGCACTACTTCTATAAAAAAAGTAACATAGTCGAGAGATAGATTTCATCAAAGAAGGGAATAGGGAATAGGGAATAGGGAATAGTTTCTCCATTGCACTTGTTCTCTATCTGGGAACGAGAGACCCATATTTCTATGAGTGGCAGGTTCTGGTTGGGGATTGAAACCCGTACCACAACCTTCTGTTCCCTGTTGCCAGTTACCTGTTCCCTCTTCAGCAAAAACAAGAGAACTGGGCAGTTCGATACAATTTGGGTTCAGGTGGAATTGAAAATGGGGTTCATGCAAAAGTACGTTTTTCGGGTAAGTTTGTCACTACTGTTGGCGTTTTGTTTGGCGATTGGGGGATTCACCCCAGCAGCAACAGCTTTAACCAGTGAGCAAAAGCTAGTTTCAGAAGTTTGGCGCATTGTCAATCGCACTTATTTAGACGACACATTTAATCATCAAAACTGGGCAACCGTCAGACAAAAAGCTTTAGAGAAGCCGTTGACTAGCACAGAAGCAGCTTACACGGCGATTCAGTCCATGCTCAAGAGTCTAGATGATCCTTTTACCCGTTTTTTAGATCCAGAACAGTACCGTAGCTTGCAGGTCAATACTTCTGGAGAATTAACTGGAGTTGGGTTGCAAATTGCCCTCAATCCCCATACAGGTCAACTAGAGGTAGTCTCGCCGATTGAAGGTTCACCAGCGGAGAAAGCAGGCATTAGACCGCGCGATCGCATTCTCAAAATTGAAGGATTTTCCACAGAGAATTTCACTTTGGATGAGGCCGCAGCCAGGATGCGTGGCCCCATTGGCAGTTTAGTTACGCTGTTGATTGAGCGCGATGGAGAAGCCCAGCGAGAAGTTAGGATAGTGCGCGATCGCATTGAACTCAACCCAGTTGTTGCCCAATTGCGTACTTCTCCTCAAGGTACATCCATTGGTTATCTTCGCCTGACTCAATTTAACGCCAATGCGTCTACAGAGTTGGCACACGCTATTAATAGTCTAGAGAAAAAAGGCGCTGCTGCCTATATTTTAGATTTACGCAACAATCCAGGGGGACTTTTACAAGCTGGAGTGGAAATTGCGCGGCTGTGGTTAGATTCTGGCACAATTGTCTACACAGTTAATCGTCAAGGCATTCAAGGCAGTTTTGAAGCCTTTGGCCCAGCACTCACAAACGATCCGTTAGTAATTTTAGTCAATCAAGGAACTGCTAGTGCTAGTGAAATTCTCGCTGGTGCATTGCAAGATAATGGCCGGGCCCAATTAGTAGGCGAAACTACCTTTGGTAAAGGCTTAATTCAATCTTTATTTGAATTATCAGATGGTTCTGGTTTAGCAGTCACCATTGCTAAATATGAAACTCCCCAACATCGAGATATTAATAAATTAGGAATCAAGCCAGATAAAATAGTTACCCAACAGCCCATTACGCGCGAACAACTTGCCACAGAAGCAGATTCACAATATCAAGCCGCAGTCGAAATATTGGCGCAAAATCCTTTAGTTGTAGGGAGTAGGGACTAGAGGCTAGGGGCTAGAGGTTAGAGAGTAGAGGTTAGGGGTTAGAGTCTAAAGGCAAAGTCCATTAGGTTAGTGTGTTCTTTCAGAACAATCAAACCAAGAGTAGGGTCACTCAATGTTGAGTGTTTTTCCTTGAATCAACCTAAATTTCTAGTCTCAAAACTCTAGCCTCTAGCCTCTAGCCTCCAGCCCCTTCATAAAATCGGTTGTACCTGCAACAAATTTGGTAAATCTAATGCTGCCAGCCGCTTGTACGCTTGGTCTATCACACGTTTACCTCTAAGAAAACCTGTATTCGCACCAGGACAAATATACTCAAGGGTTTCTGGAGTAAAGCGTTCTAGTAAAGATTGAACATTTTCAATTTGTCGAGGCCAGTGAAAGGTTTTAGCTGTGCGTAATGGGACTGGTTCACCTTGCTGATTGGGAACTAAATGACGACCAGAAAATAACACGCCGCCCAATTCGCTGTCATACAGGCAAGATGCGCCAGGAGAATGGCCTGGTGTCCAAATTATTTGGGCTGTAGATGAAAGAATAATTTCTTGATTAAAGGTAGTAACGGTTAAACCAGGTAATAAATAAGCTTCTTGTTCTTGAATTAAAACTTCACAACCTAAAGCAGACTGAAGTTCTGCTGTTTTACCAATAGCACCACGGTGCGTGATCAATAACCAACGTACACCCCCATGCGATCGCAAAAAATCCAGATTCATTTGGTCTAAGGCTGGACAATCGATGAGGATATTCCCTTCATTTCTTACAATGAAGTAGGAGGTTCCTCCCAATGTGTCCCGATTTGGCGGAAACGCAAAAATTCTGTCAAGCACAGGCCGTGGTGTCTTAGCAGGATGACTAGGCTGTTGAGGTAAGGAACCCATGAGAAAAACTGCACAAAAGTGAGGAGTGGTAAAAATTTAGTAACAGAGTTGAACTGCTGATAGCATTTTGAATTTTAGATTGTAAAACAGTTGTTTTATCAGCTTTGACGCAATTCATCTGTGGCAATCATTGGGCAAATTGGTACTAAAAAATTCACCCTTAATAGTTAACAGTTGTTAAAAATTGAGGTTTTAAAGTCTGCTGTGTGGTGAGGGCTGTGGTGCTGACACTACTGGTGGGACATTTTTCCAAATTATTAAAGAAAACATGACTTTTTGGTTTCTCCTCCTACTGGGACTAGCTACTTATCTGATGGTGCAACGCAGTGCTGTTGGCATCACACGCACACCTGTTTGGTTGTTATGGCTAGTGTTAATGACACCAGCATTTCTGTTGACTGGATGGACAGTGAGATATGGAATCAAACAACCTCCGCCATCATCACTGATTCTCGGTGCTTCTATTGTTTGCCTTTTGTTATACTGGCTGTTATTTCAATGGGGGCGAACAGCGCCAACAGATAAGCAAACTGAACCCCAAACTCCTAAATTAGAATCGGCTATCCATCCTACCGCAGAACCAGTACCAGTGCGTCCCATTGAACCTACCGAAGAAAGCCAGCTGCGAAATTGTTTTCCCTGGTCTGTATACTATATTCAAAATCTTGAGTATCGACCCCAAGCTATCATCTGTCGAGGTCAGTTAAGAACTACGCCGCAGCAAGCTTACCAGAGAATTAAGGCCAACATCGAATCACAATTTGGCGATCGCTTTTTGGTAATCTTCCAAGAAGGAATGAATGGCAAGCCTTTTTTTGTTTTAGTACCTAATGCACAGGCAGCCTCAGCAGTTAATCAAAACAAAACCGAAAAATTAACTAGACCAGGATTAGCATTTGTACTATTAATTACAACAATTTTAACAACTACCTTTGTGGGAGCCAGAATTGCTGGCGTTGAACTAACAACATTAAGGTCTAATCCAAATGCTTTATTAGAAGGATTGCCATATTCCTTGGGATTAATCACAATTTTAGGCATTCACGAACTTGGTCATTACTTGACAGCTAAGTTCTACAAAATTCGTTCAACTTTGCCATATTTTATCCCCTTGCCTTTTTTCTTGGGGACTTTCGGTGCATTCATTCAAATGCGTAGTCCAATTCCTAACCGGAAAGCTTTATTTGATGTCAGTATTGCCGGGCCAATTGCGGGATTTATCGCAACATTACCGATTTTAATCTGGGGTTTGGCTCATTCTGAAATAGTGCCTTTGACTGAAAAAACCGGGATTCTCAATCCAGATGCCCTGAATCCAAAATATTCAATTTTATTAGCATTGCTTTCCAAGTTAGCTTTAGGCAGTCAACTAACTGCTAAATCTGCTATAGACTTACATCCCTTGGCTGTGGCTGGTTTTTTAGGATTAATTGTCACAGCTTTAAATTTAATGCCCGTGGGACAACTGGATGGCGGTCACATTGTCCATGCCATGTTTGGGCAACGCACAGCAATTATGATCGGTCAAATAGCTCGTTTATTACTGCTATTACTGTCTTTGGTACAGTCAGAATTTTTTGTTTGGGCATTAATTTTATTATTTATGCCGCTAATTGACGAACCCGCCTTGAATGATGTTAGCGAATTGGATAATGGACGCGACATTTTAGGACTAATGGCGATGGCTTTATTAATTATGATTATTTTGCCATTACCGCAGGCGATCGCTAACTTACTCCAAATTTAGGGGAGTGGTGAGTAGGGAGTAGGGAGTAGGGAAGATTGGTTTTAATTTTTGGTCTTCTATCTCCTACCCCTTGTATTGTCTATGAAGCTGAATTACTAACTTCAGCAGCTTTAGCAGCCGCTGTACTACCACCCATACGAATTTCTGAAGTAAAGGAAGCCATACTAAAGCCACCAAAGCGTTTGAGAATACTGACGCGCATTCTTAAATTGGGACTAGCAAACCACAAGCGTTCTTCTGACCACATGGTTTCGTACTCTGTGGTTAAAGTCAATGCGTCATCGCTACCCATCTTATAGCGTCCAGCGACAGGGGCTTTTTCGGCATAACCCATCTCTCGCAGTAATCTGCCTTCATTGGGATTATCGGCATCGGGTACAGTCACTAACACAGTTGAACCTGTGTGTTTCTCCTCATCCCATTCCATCGTGCCGTTCCAAGTGACTCTCGCACCACAGCTAGCTTCACTGGGGTTAACTTCGTACTGTTGGCATAGTTTAATCACTTCGGGATGATCTGCTGCCAACATCTCAATGACAATATCTGACTTACCATCTTCAGACTGTTTAAATGCTAAATGATGGCTAGTGCGGTGTGAAAACCATTTACCAGCACTTAACTCAAAAAATTCTTCAATATTCATGAATGAAATTACCCTGCATCGAAATATTAAAAGTCCCTCTTATTATTAAAAGGTAGCAGGAGAAGGAAATTTTATGCTTGCTTGCCTTTTTCTTCAATTCGCTTGAGGCAGACTCTTGCTGCTTCGGCAACGTTGGGATGGCTATCTTTCTCTAAATATTTTAAAGCTGAGATACTCTTAGGAGTTGGCAAATTGCCTAGGGCTTCAGCCAGCCGTTGTCTAACTAACCAATCATCTGATTGAGCAAATTTGAGAATATTATCAACTGCCTCTAAGTCTCCAATTTCACCTAGTGCAGAAATCGCGGCTTCTTGTAAAACTGCTTCACTGCTATCCAAAGCCTGCAAGAGAATTTCGTGGGCGCGTGGATCTTTGAGATTACCTAAAGCCACAGCTGCACTAAAGCGGACTAGCCAATCAGTATCTTCATAAAATGCCCTCGCTAGTGCCTCAAATGCTCTGGGATCGCCTAAATAGCCCAATGCACCAGCAGCATCTGCGCGAATGCCATAGTCGGGGTCAGTTTGCAAAATTCTGACCAAGATGGCATAACATTCATCTGTTTGCTTGATTCCCAAGGCAAAAATAGCCATAGAACGCAGTTGCAGAGAATCGTCATCCAACACCTTTTTAATTAAAGGGACTGCATCTTCAGCGGGAACATCGCGCAGACTGGCAAGTGCAACCATGCGATCGCGTAAATTTGAACTTTCTAACTGAGCAGAAATTTCCTGTAAGGGTAGAGCTGCCATTTATGATTAAAGCGCTTTCTTTACTTATCTTTACTTTACCTGATTTGCCCATTAGACTGCTGTCAAACTCAAATGCAAGTTTGGCGTAATTCCCGAATTGCTCAATATGACAAAACTTATGCCAAAAAATTAATTATTTGTTGAAACTGGGTTTAGGGGTGATAGCTGTAGCTAGCTGCTTCTACTATCCTTATGCCACACTTATCTCAGTAATCTAAACACTTTATTATACTTAACCCATTCCATATCTTTTAGGGTGACATGTAATAAAAAGTACCTTATATATAGAATTTATGCAGCAATTACCAAACACATGAACTTAGCAGCCTTAATCGTCAGCATTTTAATTACTATTTGTTATACCCAAATTTTTAAACCTAGTGTATCTTTAGCTAAATCAAATTTAATTTTGAACGAAAAAGCTAGTTTATATTTAGTAGCAAAAGTTAATTATCTTTCACTTATAGAACAACAAGTAATTAGTGAGACAAACAAAGTTAGACAAAATCCTCAAGCATATATATCAATTTTGGAAAATTATAGAAAAAAATTTCAAGATAAACGTGTAAAATTGTCCCCAAATTCTTACTTAATTACGCAAGAAGGAAGCAAAGCTGTTGATGAGGCGATCGCTTTTCTCAAATCAGCACGTCCTGTCGGAGCATTAAGTGTATCTAAAGGAATGTCTTTAGCCGCAAAAGCTCATGTAAAAGACCAAGGTAACGGAGCTACAGGTCATTATGGGAGCGATGGTAGCAGTCCTTTTGATCGCATTAATCGTTATGGAAAATGGCAGAAGATTGCGGCTGAAAATATTAGCTATGGCCCTAGTACAGCCCAAGATATTGTTATGCAATTAATCATTGATGATGGAGTCCCATCACGCGGTCATCGCACAAATATCTTTAACTCGGCATTTAAAGTTAGTGGTGTTGCTTACGGCACTCATAAAATCTACAAAACTATATGTGTAATTAACTATGCTGGAGGTTTTCAAGATAAAAAAATTGAGACTGGCAAATCGCAGTCAACTATGTAAAGATAAATCAGTCTGTTATGCTGATAAAAAATATTTTCGGAGAAAAATTAATAACAATTAACTAATAATTGTGTTTTAAGTAATTTCACTAAATATTTTTTACTATAAGTCTAGCTTAACTATCTCGCTTAAAAAATAACATTGAGGTAGGGTAAATTCGCTTTATCCTCCAAAATGCGTAATATTACTGTGTAAAATAGTATACGATTGATTTTATTCTATATACTTGAGAAAGTATTAAATAGAAAGCAAGTGACTACAAGTAGGATTTTTCAGCATTCAATCCAGGATATGAGATTTTGAGGAAGAGCAATGCCAGGAAATGAGTGGGAAAAAATACGTCACCTGTTAGTTGTCCAAGATTTACAAGGACAAAGAACCATCCCACTTCAAGAAACCACTTATTCCATTGGTCGAGATTCGAGAAATGCGATCGTGCTGCGATCGCGTTCGGTATCTAGGCAACACGCAATCTTACTGCGTGTAACTCTTCCAGAAACTGACCAGTATGGCTTTCGGATTATTGATGGCAACTTTAAAGGTAAATCTAGCACTAATGGCTTATATGTAAATGGTATGAAATGCGTCTCCCATAATCTTCAGCATGGAGATGTAATTGCGTTTGGGAATAATCAAGTCCAGGCTAAATACTATGTGATTTCTCATATTTCCGAAAAAGCTTTTTCAGAAAGTTGCGATGTGGAAAACATATCTGATTTTCTGTTAGAGCAGGCTAATACAGCAAATCCTTTTCAAACCTTGATTGTTGACCCCAATTTTGAAGCGGCTAGTGAAACCGCTCTTGCACGCCTAGCATCTTTCCCCGAACTTATTCCCAACCCAATTATTGAGATGGATTTAGGAGGAACAATCACATATCTCAATCCAGCTGCATCTGTGAAATTTCCCAAGATTCGAGAAATTGGTAACAAGCATCCTGTACTAACAGGATTGCTCAATGCAGTGGAGGATAAAAAGATCAATTCCTTTTGGCGTGAAATCAAAGTTGATCAGGAAGTTTTTGAACAATGTATCCATTACTTACCTGAAAGTGACTTAATTAGAACTTTTATAGTTAGGGATATTACAGAGCAGAAACAAGCAGAAGCGGAATTACGCCAACGCGATCGCCTATTACAAGCAGTAGCCGAAGCCGCAAATTATTTGCTAGTGGAAATGAATTACGAAACTGGCATAGATAAAGCTTTGGCTGTACTAGGAGAAGCGGCTCAGTCCGATCGCGCCTATTTATTTAAAAACCATCGCCATTTAGATACAGGCGAAATGGCTCTTAGCCTGCAATTTGAATGGACAAGAGCTAACTTTACCTCCGCTCGTTCTCACTGGCAAAATCAGCTTTATCAATCTTCGGAATTGGCACGTTGGTATGCCAATCTCTCGTGCGGGCAATCTATAAGTGGCACTATCCAAGAATTTCCCATAGCAGAACAAAAGCTACTGGCCAGAGATGGGATTCAATCTTTACTGTTAGTCCCCTTACGGCTAGAAGATGAGTTTTGGGGTTGTATTGGTTTAGCCGACTGTACTCATGAGCGTATTTGGTCAAGGCATGAAGAATCAACGCTGTTGACAATGGCGGCTAGTATTAGCGGTGCTTGGCAGCGCCAACAAGTAGAAGAAAAAATTCGCTACCAAGCATTACATGATATGCTAACGGGTTTACCCAACCGTGTTCTCTTTAATGAATTGCTGGCTAAAGCTATTGCAAACGCAACACGCAATCGTGAAAGTTTAGCAGTCATGTTTCTGGATTTAGATCGTTTTAAAGTAATAAATGATACTTTAGGTCACACTCTTGGTGACAGATTATTGCAAATAGTGGCGGAACGGCTGAAACAATCTCTCAGAGAAGGAGATACGGTTGCTCGCTGGGGAGGCGATGAATTTACAATTTTGCTTCCACGGATTAATTATTTAGATGAAGTAGCGCAAGTAGCTCAAAGAATCCTGCAAGCCTTAGAAAATATTTTCTGTTTTGATGGACATGAACTTTATATCAGTGCGAGTATTGGTATTTCTTTGTTTGATGAACACAGTAATGATGTTGAAACTTTAATTCAACACGCAGACGCGGCTCTATATTACGCCAAAGATGAAGGTAGAAATAATTATCAGTTTTACACAACTACCCTCAGTTCCAAAACTCCAGAACTGCTTAACTTAGAAAAAAGCTTACGCTATGCCGTAGAGAGAGAAGAATTAACAGTATATTATCAGCCCCGTGTAAATATTATGACGGGAAAAATTACGGGGATGGAGGCTCTTGTACGCTGGCAAAATCCAGACATGGGACTAGTAGCACCGAATGTGTTTATTCCCTTAGCGGAGGAAAGTGGCTTAATTATTCCGATTGGTGAATGGGTATTACGCACAGCTTGTATGCAAAATAAAGCTTGGCAACAAGCGGGATTACCGCCTTTAACTGTCGCGGTGAATCTTTCTCCTAAACAGTTTCGCCAAGCCACGTTGGTAGAAGATGTGGCGCAAATTTTGGCAGAAACAGGATTAGAGCCGCATTTTTTAGAGTTGGAAATTACAGAATCAACAGCGATCGCCGATTTAGAGTTTACCAGAACTGTTTTACAAAAATTAGAACAAATGGGTGTTCACCTTTCCATTGATGACTTTGGAACAGGTCACTCTTCGCTTTCACGTCTGCAACTTCTACCGCTGCACAACCTGAAAATCGATCGCTCCTTTATTCAAGAGTTAACCACAGATGTGCGAGTCGCTCATATTGTGAAGGCAATTGTTACCTTGGGACGTAACTTAGGTTTAAGGCTGACGGCTGAAGGTGTAGAAAAGCAGGAAGAACTGGATTTCTTAAAATCTATTAATTGCGAAGATGTACAAGGCTATTTTTTCTATAAACCGCTACCGGTGGAAAAAGCCACAGAAGTTCTGCAAAACAGATATGCTTCTGAGTTAGAGATGAAAAATTGAAGCCTGGCTCTAGGACGGTCTGAATATATAAATTAAGAATAACCTATGATATTGTTTCTGCCAGAATAGCTATCTAGTGGGTAAATTGAAATATATATCCAAAAAATTTTTCTGTTTCAACCTAACCCACACATCCGAATGAGAGAACATTATCGAGATTTCTTAATTCGTAACTGGGAAAAGAGCGATCGCACCAGAGCGGCCGCAGTCATCAGTTATGTATTATCAGAATACGGGTTGGGTTGGGAACCCAACGGTGCTGACCGAGATGTGTTGCAAGTAGAGGAATGTTACTTAGCAACAGGTGGCGAGTTTTGGGTAATTGAACACCAAAGCCAGATAGTCGGTACTGGGGCATATTACCCCATCAACCGTGGAGAAAAAGCGGCGGAAATTCGCAAAATGTATCTTTTACCAAGTGTCAGAGGTATTGGCTTGGGGAAATATTTGTTACAACAGCTAGAAGCAGCGATCGCTAGTCGTGGTTTTCAGCAAATTTGGATTGAAACTGCCAGCATATTAGTAGAAGCCGTCAAGTTATACGAAAGTAATGGTTATCAACCAGAAACGGGTGTGGAAACTGCACGTTGCGATCGCGTGTATGTTAAATATCTAGACTAATTTCCATGCCCAATTGGAAGGATAATTTTCAAGATTTTCTTAACCTGTTTTTACAGTCCCATTGTCCTTTGTGTCAGCGAAGTACATCTGATACTTTATGTGTATACTGTGCCAGACAACTACACAATTGTGGTCAAAAAAATCCTGCTGCATCATGGCAAGGTGAAATACCGATATTTGGTTGGGGTGTGTATGGTGGGAGTCTAAAACGTGCGATCGCTGTGATGAAATATGAAAATCAACCGAATATTGCGCGTATTTTAGGTATATGGTTAGGTGAAGCATGGTTATTACACTCACCTCAGCGTCATACTCAACTGTTAGTTGTACCTATACCCATGCATCCACAAAAGCAAAAGCAACGTGGTTATAATCAAGCTGCGTTAATTGCCGAAAGCTTCTGCCAGACAACTAAGTTAAAATTAAATCTAAATGTTTTAGAAAGGGTGCGGGAAACTCAAGCGCAGTTTGGTTTATCGGTATCTGAACGCGAAAAAAACTTAGCTGACGCTTTTGCTGTTGGAAAAGAATTTCGCCGTCACTACCCAAGTACTTCAGTATTGTTAATAGATGATATTTACACTACTGGTGCAACTACCAAATCTGCCGTACAAATACTTCGCCAGTCGGGAATTACAGTGTTGGGGTTAGCTGCGGTGGCGATCGCCATCAAAGACCAACATACTAATTCCTCTGCGAGTCATATCTGACAAATCTATAATTAAGCGAATACCTTGTGTATGGCAACACGGCCTGAAATTATGAGTAAAGCTTTTGCAGCAGGTTTCAAAAGATTAATCATTGTTCCTACTACTTTTCTGGCAATTAGTATCAGTGCAACAGCAGCATCCGCACAAAGCAAGTTGTACAGTCCGATTCCTTTAACTAATCTGACAGAACTGTCCGATACACTATCAGAAAAAGATATACCCACAGGCCAGGGTGGATTCGCCCGTGACTACACAGTTAAATTGAATAAAGGTGATAATCTGGCAGTTGATTTATCTTCTGAAAACTTTGACTGCATCATTACCCTGTTAGCACCAGATGGTTCAACGGTGGCTGAAAATGATGATGGCCCCGATGGTACTAGTAACTCTCTACTATTTACCCGCATTAACGAAACAGGAATATATATTATCCGCGTTCGGTCTTTTGGGGAAACTGGAGTGGGAAACTTTAAACTGAAGGTGACAAAATTGCAACCGATTAAGTAAAGTGCTGAGTGTTGAGTTGAAAGTGCTGAGTAGTTAGATTACCTCTTTCTCTCTAAAAGCCGGTTAACACACAGAGAAATAAGGCTTCTGTCCACTCGACGACTGCGCCGTAGGTATCGCCTGTGTGTCCGCCTAATTTGTGATTAAACCATGCGCCTGTGAAAAAAGCGATCGCACTGCCAGCAAATATCATTGTTAGTGCGAGTAATACGTGCTGGCTATCTATTAACCACAGTAAACCACTCACACTCAAAAGTAACAGCAGTCCCGGAATGACATCTTTGTAGGAACAAATGGCTTCTTTGTGAAATGCACCTTTACCCGTGGGTTTCAGGTAAGGATATCGCCATATTGCTAGTTGTTGTCCCCACCTTCCCCAACCGCAAGCCGCCATTAAAATTAACCAACGGTGAGCTTCTATTTCTGTTAAGGCTGCCGTTTTTAATAATACTATGGCGATCGCTGCCATTGCCCCAAACGCACCAGTAGCACTATCTGCCATTACTTCCAGTCGCCTTTCTGGATTACCCACAGCTAAACCATCAGATGTATCCATTGCACCATCTAAATGTAATCCTCCTGTCAAAGCAATCCAAGCACATACAACTAAAGCTGTGCGGGTTAATACTGACAATCCTAAATAATTCATACCAGCGTCAAATATTCCTAAAGTTCCTCCAATTACTAATCCAACTAGAGGCGCTAAGCGAGCTACTCCCCGAAAATCTAAACCATTGATATAAGGCAAAGGAATTATGCTGTAAAATATTACACTTGCAATCAGATTATACAGAGGTGTTTTACACCACTGGAAAAAATTAGTCATTTTGATTACATTTATTGAAAAGCTATTTCCGGGATAATATTGATTACTGTGGTACAACCACTAGGAGACAAGTTTAAAGCTTTGGATAAGATAGCTATTAGTTTACAGACTCTTCTGAAAAATTTTGCTATGCTGGACTCGTTAAGCTAAATTTTTTAGTTTGCAATAATAGCATAAAAAAATAAATTTAACAACGTAAGGCTAGCGCGAAATTTCGTGTATTCATTAGCTAGTAAATTAGATCGAGAGTATTGAAGCGATCGCACCACAAAATTGATATTTTTTAAATGTAGGGAACTAATTAAGCTATTCATCTAAGTTGTTTTTAGCTGTGTTCTCACCTTTTCTCTCTCTTTAAATTTCCTATGAGTCATCATCTACCCGACACCAGGATACCGGCTCCGTGCATTGTTGACACGGGCGTGATTGTGAATAAACTCGATATGCGGCGATTACTGTCTGATTTAGGTCGAGTTCATTATATGTACACCCACGGAGACAAGGTAGTAAGCGAGGGTGAAGGAGATGTCATAGAAGTATTCGCTAATCCGCAACGTTCTACTTTAGTAGCTAACAGCGCGCTTTATTTAAACGTGTATAGTTTTGATTATATTGAATTGAAGCAGTTATCCCAACAAGAAACTTGCTTTGATTTGATGCAAGAAGGAATGTGTCTGCGCCTAATACCCCTCACTACCCCCATACAAGAGCGTCGGGAGAAAACCTTCAACGTTAGCGCCATTGAAGCCATGATGGAACAAGTTCTTTCTGCCAAATGGGATGCAGAAATGGATGATGACTGCTCTGATTCGTTTTAGAATTGTCATCTGTCATTTGTCATTAGTCATCTGTCATTAGTAGTGGTGCAAATTCTTAGGTTTGTGTGAACTAAACTAATAGTATTAAGAATTGCTATAACCAAGGGCACAGGACAAATGACCAATGACAATCATTTAGTATAATCATCTAATTTTTACTTTGAGCGATAATTTCTCTTTTCAATCCTTAGCTCGTTGTAGCCAAACAAAAGCCAGAGCCGGGATATTCTTCACGCCGCATGGTGTTGTGGAAACCCCAAGATTTATGCCTGTGGGGACATTAGCTAATGTCAAGACAGTCACACCTGCTCAGTTGAAAGACACTGGCGCACAGATGGTATTATCCAATACTTACCACCTGCATTTGCAACCAGGAGAAGCAATTGTCGCAGGTGGTGGTGGCTTACATAAGTTTATGGGCTGGGATGGGCCGATGCTCACTGATTCTGGTGGGTTTCAAGTATTCAGCTTGAGTGAGATGCGGAAAATTACGGAAGAAGGTGTCACATTCCGTTCGCCTCACGATGGGCAGATTATCAATTTAACACCAGAGCGTTCCATAGAGATTCAGAATACTTTAGGGGCGGATGTGATTATGGCATTTGATGAATGTCCCCCTTACCCTGCAACTCGCCAAGAGGTAGAAACGGCGACTCAAAGGACTTACCGTTGGCTAGAACGTTGTATAGTCGCCCATAAACGTCAAGATCAGGCATTATTTGGAATTGTGCAAGGGGGAGTGTATTTAGATTTGCGTTCCCAAGCGGCTGTAGAGTTGGCTAAGTTAGATTTGCCTGGATATGCTATTGGTGGTGTGAGTGTGGGGGAACCCGCAGAATTAATGGCTCAAATTGTCCAAGCTACTGCACCATTATTACCACCAGAAAAGCCCCGTTATTTGATGGGTGTGGGGACTTACCGCGAAATGGCGATCGCGATCGCTTCTGGTGTAGATTTATTTGATTGCGTCATCCCAACTCGTTGGGCGAGACATGGTACAGCAATGGTGCAAGGCGAACGCTGGAATTTAAAAAATGCTAAGTTCCGTGAAGATTTCGCACCAATGGATGAAACTTGCCCTTGTTATGCATGTCAAAATTTCAGTCGGGCGTATATTTCTCATTTGGTGCGATCGCAAGAAATTTTAGCTTACACTTTACTCAGCATTCACAATATCACCGAACTGATTCGGTTCACCCAAAAGATTCGCCAAGCAATATTAAACGATTCCTTTTTGGCAGAATTTGGTCATTGGCTGAACTCACCGGAAAGGGGAGTATTAGAGGAACATTCTTAAACGCAGAGTATCGCTGAGGCAAACGCAAAGGGTACGCAGAGTTTTTATTTACAGGTGGGTAAACCTATTTATTGGTACAACGGCAAATTAATTGAGTCTCAAACCCTGGAATTAGATATTAACGATCCGGGGTTACTTTATGGTGCGACGGTGTTTACTACACTGCGGGTTTATGAGAATTCCCTGGATAGTAGTTTAACTAACTGGCAGGCACACTGCGATCGCCTCAAATTCAGTTTACAAGTCTTTGCTTGGCAACAACCAAATTGGCAGCGAGTATATCAAGGCGCACAATTTCTCATCCAACATTTCCCCGTTCTGAGAATTACCTTGTTTCCTGATGGTAGAGAGTGGATAACTGGCAGAAATTTACCAGCAGATTTATTAGAAAAACAACAATATGGGGTGAAATGCGCCATTGCACAACCAGAATTTTCGCGCAACTTGCCTTCTCATAAAACAGGTAATTATTTAGGTGCTTGGTTAGCGAAAAATAGTGTGCATACTTTAGCCGCCCAAGAAGCGATTTTAGTTGATGTGGCGGGTAATTGGCTAGAAACCACTACTGGCAATCTTTGGGGATGGCGAGATAATTGTTGGTGGACACCGCCCTTAGATGTCGGGATTTTACCCGGAATTATGCGATCGCAAATTATTCAATGGCTGCAAAATCAGCAGATACAAGTGCGAGAAGAACCTTGGACACCTGAGTTAGTCACGGGATTTGAAGCGATCGCCTACACTAATAGTGTGGTGCAAATTATCCCCATTCATACCGTTGAGCAAGCTTCAGGGTCGCTACAATATAATCCCTACCATACGAATTTTCGACAAATTAGGAGGCTTTTTAGCATGACAGCCGCGCCATTTTGAGATACCTTAAGATAAGTTAACATAATTCTTAATAATGCCCTCTCATACAGAGACGCTCCGCGAAAGCACAGAAAATACAGGAGATAGACCTCAGTGAATAAAAGATGGAGAAATGCGGGGCTGTACGCGCTACTGTTTATTGTTGTCATTGCGCTGGGAACAGCATTCTTTGACAAACAACCACAAAACACACAAACATGGCGCTACAGTCAATTTATTCAAGAAGTTGAAAAAGGTAGAGTTACACAAGTTAGGCTGAGTGCAGATCGTTCTACAGCGATCGTCAAGTCTCAGGATGGAACTAATATTAAAGTTACATTAGTCAACGACCCCGACTTGATCAATACTCTTACCTCTAAAGGCGTTGATATTTCTGTATTGCCTCAAACCGACGAAGGCTTTTGGTTTAAGGCACTGAGCAGTTTATTTTTCCCTGTACTGCTGTTAGTTGGTTTATTTTTCTTACTCCGCCGCGCTCAAAGCGGCCCTGGTAGCCAAGCAATGAACTTTGGTAAATCTAAAGCCAGAGTACAAATGGAACCTCAAACTCAGGTGACATTTGGTGATGTTGCGGGGATTGACCAAGCCAAGCTCGAATTAAACGAAGTTGTAGACTTTCTAAAAAATGCCGATCGCTTTACCGCAGTCGGTGCCAAAATTCCTAAAGGAGTATTATTAGTCGGCCCTCCAGGTACAGGTAAAACCCTTCTAGCTCGTGCTGTGGCTGGTGAAGCAGGTGTACCTTTCTTCTCTATCTCTGGTTCCGAATTTGTGGAAATGTTCGTGGGTGTGGGTGCTTCCCGTGTCCGTGATTTATTTGAACAAGCTAAATCTAACGCTCCTTGTATCGTCTTCATCGATGAAATTGACGCAGTTGGTCGTCAACGGGGTGCTGGTTTAGGCGGTGGTAACGATGAACGGGAACAAACCCTCAACCAGTTACTCACCGAAATGGATGGTTTTGAAGGTAACACAGGTATCATTATCATTGCTGCTACCAACCGTCCCGACGTATTAGACGCAGCTTTATTACGTCCTGGTCGCTTCGACCGCCAAGTTGTAGTAGACCGTCCCGACTACGCCGGACGTAGCGAAATCCTGAAAGTTCATGCGCGTGGCAAAACCTTAGCCAAAGATGTGGACTTGGATAAAATCGCGCGTCGTACCCCTGGTTTCACAGGTGCAGATTTATCTAACTTGTTGAACGAAGCGGCAATTTTGGCAGCACGCCGCAACTTAACCGAAATTTCGATGGATGAAATCAATGATGCCATCGATCGCGTGTTAGCTGGCCCAGAAAAGAAAGACCGGGTAATGAGCGAAAAACGCAAGACCTTGGTAGCTTATCACGAAGCTGGTCACGCTTTAGTTGGTGCATTGATGCCCGACTATGACCCAGTACAAAAGATTAGTATTATTCCTCGCGGTCGTGCCGGTGGTTTAACTTGGTTCACCCCCAGCGAAGACCGGATGGACACAGGTTTATACAGTCGCTCCTATCTGGAAAATCAGATGGCTGTGGCATTAGGTGGTCGTCTTGCGGAAGAAATTATCTTTGGTGAAGAAGAAGTAACTACAGGTGCTTCTAACGACCTACAGCAAGTAGCAAGAGTAGCCCGTCAAATGATCACTCGCTTTGGGATGAGCGATCGCTTAGGGCCTGTTGCTCTGGGTCGTCAACAAGGTAATATGTTCCTTGGACGCGATATCATGTCAGAGCGCGACTTCTCCGAAGAAACTGCGGCTGCCATTGACGAAGAAGTGCGGAAACTCGTAGATACAGCCTACACCCGCGCCAAAGAAGTATTAGTCAACAACCGTCACATCCTTGATCAGTTAGCCCAAATGCTGGTTGATAAAGAAACAGTAGATGCCGAAGAATTGCAAGAAATTTTGGCAAATAATGATGTGAAAACTGCCGCCTTTGCTTAATCAAGTGCGGTAATAATTTAAACTTTGGATTTGGGATAGTTCTTTTAACAGAACTATCCCAATTTTTTTCACTTTGCTTTTACTGATAAATAATACCAAGTTGATAACGGCTTATACCATTTCACTTTATAAATGATGCAAATACAGATGTAGGGGCGAACGGCCGTTCGCCCCTACAAGTTCTTTTATTTGAATCAAGATTTTAGTGAATTGGTATTATTTCATAAAGCTAAACGGTTTAAAAGAAATCAGGCATCCAAGGCGAAGAAGTAGTAAAAATTTCTGTCGCTGCTAATATTGCCGTGTCGGAAGCATCTAATTTTCCTGCTAATTTCAAATCATGAGGAGTAAATAAACCTGTATACAAAGAGGCTAATCCTTGAATATCTATCTGTAATTCTCCTTTACCACCTTGTCTCACTTCACCTTGCCCATTGGCAACAGAAAGAATAAATCTATCATTATTAGCAGTTAATAAATCATCTTTAACTGCCAAATGTAATTCTGTTTCTACTCCTAATTTATAACCGCGCAATTGCAGTGCTTTGTATACATCTACAATCCGCAACATCCAACGTTTTTGATGTTTAATTTTGGCAGTTTGTTCTGGTAATAACAATGAAAGAGAATCGATAAGCGAACTCTTCCAAAGTATCTTTTTGATTGTAGAACGATGGTTAGCGAGAAAAGACCAGAAAGTTTGTGCCGCCGCATGACTCAAAACTACCCAATCTCTAATTTTGATCACTGTCTGATCTGTCTGGAAATGCTGACTAAAGATAATATAGCCTTGGGGTTGTTCTTGACTTCCAATTAAATAACCATAAACAGTTTCTTTTTCTTCTGGTTTAATTAATGTGTCCCAAATACTTGAATTTCGGTCTAAATAGCCATGAATTAGTTTTGCCTGTTGTTTGTATAAATGATGCAAGATTTCACAATTGAGGTTTGCTATCGGTTGTAAAGATAAACTTGGCTTGTGTAAGCGGATATCTTGAGTAGAAATTTCCCAAAGACAATAATGACCTCCTTGTTCATATCCGGCTTTGCGGTAAAGTTGTTGCGTAGCAGGATAGAGAACGGAAATAGGAGTTCCCTGTGCATATAATTCTTGCAACATGTTTTGGATAAGTGCGATCGCAACTCCACCTCCACGATATTCTGGCGCAATCCCCACACCAGCAATACCTACCATTGGTACAGATTGACCCCCTAACCACATTCCCATTGATAAAGTCGCTAATCCGCCAGCCACTTTCCCGTCTCGACAAATCACACGTAAGTTCTCCAACCCCATAGAGTTGAAGAATTTTTCTCTATTATCAGCAGATGTGACAAAAGCTTGTTCGAGAATTGACCCCAAGTTCTTTACGTCTTCAAAATCCACAAGAGTCTTGTATTCAAATGAAGGTGTCATCACTTACACCATAATTAGCAACAAGTTCCTAATATACTACAAAATTAAGACGAATGTAGTATAAATAAACTTGGTCATCAGGACTGACACAAAGGTTGTCTGTGAAAGTTGGGTGAAAGGGTTTTAGACACTGTTTCTTGAAATTTCTACTCATTTCCCTACTGGAGTCAACTCGCCAAACTTAGGACTCCACCAACCTTTGGCTGTACTAAAATAAGCTACATCTTTATGCTTTTTATCTTGACGAGATGCAGCAGAACAACGCAGCATGGTTTTTTGCTGTCCGTCTTTGGTGTAGTTATACTCTTCTAGTGGTTTTTTACAAACTGGACAGGGATATGAGCTTAATTTAGCAGGAGTTGGGGAGTGATTTACTGGCTTGCTTTCTTGGGTGCGTGGTGGTTGCCAAGATTTGCTGAAGTCACTCCAAAATAGGACTATATTTGCACAGCCGCTGGTGCATTTGAGGAAATATTTTTTCTTGACTTTGCTGCTGGGAATTTTAGCGAGAAAATTATTACATTCAGGACAGCGAGTTTTAGAAGTATCATATTTGCGTTCAAATACTGTATTTTTAGTATTTGAAGGACTTACAGCAACAGTTTTGGCTTTGGCTAAGGCTGGAACGAAGTAATTTTTATTCCAAGTTGTTAAGTATTGCTGCCAGCCTTGTTTACCTTCTGCGATCGCATCAAGGGCGCTTTCCATTTTGGCTGTGAACTCTGCTTCTAGTAAATCTGGCAAAGCTTTCTGTAAAAAATCATCAACTTCTAGCCCTAATGTTGTCGGTTGAAGATTGCCCTTGGTTAACTGCACATAACCCCGCTTCTTTAAGGTTGCAACCGTGGGAGCATAAGTACTAGGACGACCAATACCTTTACGCTCCATTAGTTGTACTAATTTCGGTTCGCTGTAACGTGGTGGCGGCTGAGTCTGTTTTTTCTCGAAATTGGCATCTTCTAGAGTTAATGGTTGTCCCTGCTGGACAACAGGTAACACAGAATCTTTGCTGAGGTTATTCCAATAGCGAGCGTAACCGTAAAATTCCACTACTTGCCCTCTAGCTTGCCACAACAGTGAATTAGACTGCGTGATAATCTGAGTTTTGCGGAGTTGAGCAGCCCGACATTGAGATGCGATCGCTCTTTTCCAAATCATCACATACAAATCAAATTCTTCAGGCGGTAATTCTTGCCGTAGCTGGACTGATGGACGAAACACATCTGTGGGGCGAATCGCTTCATGAGCTTCCTGGGCTGTTTTGGCGCTGCGATGCTTGGCAACTTGCTGTGGGACATTCTGCGGATCATGTTCTTCCAACCACTTACGAGCCGCAGCGCAGAACTCAGGACTTAAGATGACTGAATCTGTCCGCATATATGTAATTAACCCAGCCTCATACAGCTTTTGGGCTAAAACCATCGTTTTGTCGGGGGCTAATTTCAGCTTAGAACCGGCTGCTTGTTGCAGAGTGGAAGTAGTAAAAGGTGGCGGTGGTTGACGATAAACAGTTTTACCTTCAACATGAACTACTTGATGGGGATGCTGACGTGCTTCTTCAACTAAACGTATGGCTTCCGCTTCCGAAAGAACCCGCTTGGACTCTGGCGCTTGGGTGTTATTACCTGCTGCATCGTCGTGGGTTTCCGTTTCTGGTTCTGGCGCATCGCTGAGAGAATTGGTTGTACCTTTATAAAAAGCCCGGAATCCTTCAGCGTAGTCTACCCATACACTCCAATAGTCTTGGGGTACAAACGTGACAATCTCCCGTTCTCGCTGACATATTAAGTGCAACGTCGCACTTTGAACTCTGCCGACACTCTTCGCACCATTATTTAATGCCCAAACCAAGGGACTACCTTTATAACCAACCAACTTATCGAGACAATCACGGCAGAGTCCAGCGCCGACCAAGTTAGAATCTAGTTTGCGAGGATTTGCGATCGCACTCCGCACCGCCGATGCAGTAATTTCACTATAAATAACTCGTTTCGGTTCTCGCAGTCCCAGCACTTCTTTTAAATGCCAAGCAATTGTTTCACCTTCCCTATCTGGGTCAGTGGCGAGAACAACTTCATCAACCTGCTTGCTAACTGCCTTTAGCTGCTGGATAGTTTCTTTAGATCGTTGGTCACGCGGTACATAGTTGCACTTAATACTACCATCATCAATGACGAAACCTAAAGAATCTTCCCCCGTATTACTCAGTTCGCGGATGTGACCACAACTAGCTCGCACAATCCAATCAGAACCCAAAATCTGACTGAGCTTTTTGACTTTCCCAGGAGATTCAACAACTAGAAGGCGTTTCGGCATAGATGCTTTTGATATGGCAAAGTGCTGAGTGCTGAGTGCTGAGTGCTGAGTAATAACTAAGTATTTTCAAGAGTTTTAGCCACAAAAATAGTCATAAACTATGCTTTGACTACCATAACTAAAATTCTAGTCTTTGATATAGTAATACGATTTGATTGCTGAACTATCAATCATCACGCCCTACTTAAAAAAATGCAATAAAATTAACCGCAGATGCACGCGGATAAACGCAGATAGGTATTTTTATGAGGTGTTGCTAAATTAAGAAATAAAATCTCACTTACTTAAATATTAAACTCATTCTCCTCTCCGCGTCTCTGCGCCTCTGCGTGAAACAAATTCATTCCGTATTTTTACTTTATTATTGAATTAAAATAATCGCCTCTTGAACTTTCGTTGCCAGTGCTTTTTGTAGACCTTGTTCAACTTTCTCGGTGAGTTGTTCAAAAGCTGCTTGATTATTAGTTAATTGTTCTCGAAAGACATTTTCTAATTCTGGTTTTATTTGAATGCACATATCTGCAATTTTCTGATCATTCATCAAATTAGAACGAATCCAACTGGGGATATCGAAATTTTTCTTGATTGTTTCTTGGACAGTTTTCCGGTTTAGTTCCATACCTGCTGCCATCACAGAAGCACCGTAAACTAATGCGATCGGCCAAGTCAAGTGTCCCGTGAGAATGAGGGTAATCAGACTAGCAACAGTGCCGCCACCAATGACGATATTGACGATAAACGCTACTGTGTCAGCTAGAATCGCATCACCAATTCGTAGTTCTGGGTTAACGAAAGCGGGTTCAATGCTATCTTCAAACCTTAAACTACTTCTGGGTATGTGAAACCTCCGGCAGATAGGATCTGTAACTGCTGCTAAGTCTGGTTGAATTTTGTTGTTAAACCAAAGAATACATTGATTGTTAATTATCTGTTGGGCGACATTACTTTTTAACCACTGTTCTGCCCGATTTTTCATGGATATTTCTAAATCTGCCAGAGTACGGATTTTGTTGGTTTGCCAGTCTTTTACTCCTGGTCTGACAGCTTGTTCAATCAAATTATCAGCTAATGGTTGAGCCAACAATTCAATTAACTCTGGGATATGTCTAGCAATCAATTCTTTGAGTTTTTGTGAATCTAAAAGTTGATTCACTTCTTGCTGAAAAGCCGTCGCCCGTAAATCCCATCTTCCGACTCGCGCTAAACCGAGTGCAATGCACCGTTCCGGTTCAGGATCAGGACGCAGCAGAGTTTCTGGTTCGGGAAACATTTGCTGACAAATTTGGTGGGTAAATTTCATTCGGGATGCACCACCAGTCATCAGCACTAGTTTTGGGACTGTATCAAGTTGTTCTAATTTGGCTTTGGCTTCGCTGACAGCATCATGAAAAGCTTGAACCCAACTTTTATTTCCCAGTTCGGGTAAAGGTTGGTGCAGAATTTCCTCCATCATCACTTTGTTGACCTGGGGAATAAAATAAATCTGTTCATTGATGGACTCAAAGCCACGGGCAAAAGATTGCGGGTCGTTATATAACTGTTCATTAGAAAAATAATCTTCTTTGGCTTTGCGACAAGCTAGTTCACAACGGGCTTGATGATGAGGATATTCTTGAAATACTTTTTCTAGTAATGTTTTTTGGTCGTGTTTGGCAAGAGTCATGGCAAAAATCGCTTTATCAATTAAGGATGCGCCTAAAGCATTACTACCGAAATCTAACGGAATTTCATGTAAGCTTTTTACCAAGGTAAAATCTGTGGTGGAAGAGCCAATATCGACAATTAGCACCGATGCTAGAAGTTTCTCATATTCCAGCTTTCCGCCTTCTTTGGCTTGCATGAAAGCTGCACGAGATTCGGGTATAACGTTGAGGTGGGGAATACCAGCTTCTTGAAGTAGTTTTTGGTATGCTTGGCGATCGCTCATTGACCATCCTGAAGGGCAACCAATGTAAAAATAATCACTTTCACCGCCTTCTATTTGTTTGCTTTCTTGCAGTTTGTGATAGTAGGTAGCGAGAAAAGTTGAGATTGTTTTTCTGTAATTAGGATCGTGGTTAGGTTTTTGCTTGAATGAGATTGTCAGTTGAGTTACGCCAGCTTGAATTAAGGCTTGTTCTCCTACCAAATAACCAAGTTTGGGATGCCAACCTAAAGCAGTAATTTGATTTTTCTTATTATTAATTTCCAACATTTGGGGCGGTTCGATGCTTTCGACTATTGCTTTCGCTACGGCTGTCTCACCATGTCCCAAATCAAAACCAATTGTTTCTGAAATTTTCATACTTTTACAGCAACTTTCCTCTAATCCCTAACCCCTAGCCTCTCGCCTCTATTCCCGAACCTCAGAGTACGCTGGCTCAATCACTCTACCGCGCCGGAGTAAGCGATCGCCTTTTAACAAGGCAGGTGTGATGGTAACGTAATCTTTGGTATTTGGGTCAATACTGGGTTCAAAGTCAAAATATTCTCGCTCATTTTGTGGTGCTTGCTGTTGGTAAATTTGAGCGCGGATACCTTGAGACATTAAAATTTGGGGCAGAATTTTGGCTAGTGCGATCGCCATTTGTGGCTGTTCGAGAAATGACGCACCCATCAGCCTTTGGAGAAAGTTCAACAACTCTGGTAGTTCTTCTAAGGTGCGATCGTCTTCTAATTTGTTTCCTTCTGCAAACCTAGCCACTGCTATATCAATAGTATTCAACGCATCAGCTAAGTTATCTAAAAGAAGTTTGCTATCCACCCGCAGCAAAGGTTGGGATATCTCTACTGATTCCTCAGAAGTCACATTAGTTTTGTCCAGTTGCAATACAACTTCTAAACCTAGAAGCAGCGAAGTTAGTAAGATACCCATCCAAGCACTAATACTAATTTTATTTAAGGAAAATAAAGAACCTAAAATGCCCACATAAATCAGTATCTTGAGCAGTTTTAGGATTAATCTTTTGGGTGAAACATTTGTAGTAAAATTACTAATTTGCTTTTGTTCTGGCGGCACAAATTGAGACTGATTAACTACAGTCAAAGTAGCGATCAACTGTCGCAACATCTCCAGAAAAAAGGACGCTAAACGTACTTGCGTCAAATTTAGCTCGCTAATATAAATTCTTTCTAAATTATCGAGTCTGTTTTGAACTAGCTTAACTACTTGTTCAACACTAGTTAGATTATCAATCTCTATCTGTAGTTGGTTACGTTCTGCATTAAAAAGTGTACTGATAGTTTTCATTCGTTAACTTTACTAGTCGCACCTCAACCTTTATAAATCTAGCTTATAGTAATTTTTATATGGCAGGCACCAAAAATTAACTGCTGATAAACGCAAATAAATTTCTTAGGACTTACGCAAAAAACCTCTCAAACCCTCATTTCTCCGTGTCGCGCCAGTTGCTTCAAGTCGGCAAAGCCGCCCAACGCACTGGCTTCTCTGTGCCTCTGTGGTTCGATTTTTAATGCCTTGTGCGTAAGTCCTGTTTCTATTTTAGAAACCATTTAGTGAACTACCTACACTGACC
>JAGKSW010000076.1 GCA_018993265.1 Nostoc sp. TH1S01 | reverse complement strand
CAAGGAGTGAGAATTTGGAAATTCACTACTAACTCCCAAGGCACAGGCTAATTCTAATACCATTGGTAGTCATTTATCTTTTGGTAGCCCTAACTCTTCATCAACCTTGACTTTAATACCATCTTCTGTGACATAAGCTCTACGTACAAGCACCATTTCACCCAATGGGGTGTAATATCTTTTTTCTCGCTTAGTTCTCGGATGCGAGTATTCGGCTTCTTTTTCTGAAATTAAGGCTTGAAATAAGCTTTGTTGCACAAATTTCCCTAATTTTAGCCACATACTGTAGAATTCGCTCACAAATTCTTCTAAATGGTGACACTCCGGTAAGGAATTGATTGTGTCACTGATGTGAGACAGAATTGATTGGAGGTTGTTCATGGGTAGTTTGGTTGCATAGTATCAAGAGCTATGTTAGCGTAAAGTCTCCGCTAACTAATCTCCCACACCTTTTTTCGTTCACCCCGGTTTTTATAAGATAGTATCAAGTTACATACACGCAAAATGCTACTAGTCATTGGGTTGTAAGAGATGTGTGCGCCTTATGGCTGGAAGGCCTTTATTATGCGAACATTAACGCAAACGGGTATAGCTGTGGCTTTATTTCGATACGCCTTTTGTATATGAACGCCACTGACTACGTATATTTACGGCTGTATGGGAGAATGAAATTAAACCTTTGAAAGCCACTCTCCACTCCTCACTCCCTGATCAAAATATGAGGTTAATATATGCCAGTCTTTGTTTACTGGGGTGAAGATGACTTTGCTATGGAAAAAGCGGTTAATTCGTTGCGCGATCGCATTTTAGATCCTCTGTGGACGGATTTTAACTCTTCTTATTTTGCGCCTGATCAATCTGATGCAGCGATTTCCGCTTTAAATCAAGCTATGACTCCGGCTTTTGGTGCTGGTGGACGTTTAGTTTGGCTGATGAATACAAATCTCTGTCAACAATGTCCTGAAAATGTTTTGGCGGAATTGACGCGCACCTTACCAGTAATTCCCGAAAATTCCTTTTTATTGCTCACCAGCCGCAACAAACCAGATGAACGGCTGAAATCGACAAAATTGCTGAAACAATTCGCCACGGAGTTTCGGGAATTTTCTCTGATTCCCCCGTGGAAAACTGAATTAATTGTGCAAGCTGTTCAGCAAGCGGCTCAAACTGTCGGAGTGCAACTTACGGCGAAAACTGCTGAACTGTTAGGCGAAGCTGTGGGTAATGATACAAGGTTGCTTTACAACGAGTTAGAGAAATTGCGGCTGTATCATCTCGATAGCAAAAAGCCTTTAGATGTAGATACAGTTAGTAAATTAGTCAGAAATACTACGCAAAATAGTTTACAATTAGCAGCAGCAATTAGAACAGGCGACACAGGCAAAGCTTTAACTGTGTTGACTGACTTGCTGAATGCAGCCGAACCAGGATTGCGGATAGTGGCAACATTAATTGGTCAATTTCGCACTTGGTTATGGGTCAAAATCGTAACAAATAGCGGTGAGCGGAACCCACAGGCGATCGCTCAAGCTGCTGATGTTAGCAATCCTAAACGTATCTACTTTTTACAACAAGAAGTCAAATTACTGTCTGTGCAGCAACTAATTTCGTGTTTACCGTTACTCTTGGAGTTAGAAGTCAGCCTGAAGCAAGGATCTGCGGAAATATCCACACTCCAAACCAAAGTAATTGAACTTTGTCAAATATGTAAAGGCAACTGAAGATACATATAAAATTTCGGTACACAGAAATGTCATTGGAACTTCTCATTGCCAAAATAATTCACAATCAATAAAGCCAGCTAATATTGAGTCCTGTGTCACAGACATTATGAATAAAATCACTAATTTGTTTTTCCGAGATAATCTGAAAAATTTATTACCGAGAACTTTCTTTTTTGGAGTTATGGCTAGTGCTAGTTTGTTTGCCAGCACTTTAACATTTACAGCCAAAGCTGATGCTCAAACCCCAACAGTGAACAATAATGAAATCATCAGCTATGCTCAAGCCGTCTTAGCAATGGAGCCATCGCGTCAACAAGCCTTCAGCGAAATTAAAAAATTAATCGGTGGTGGAGAAATTCCCCAAATTGTTTGTAATGAGCCTCAGAGCATCAACAGCTTACCACGCAAAGCTAGAGATATTGCTGTTAACTACTGTAATCGCTCCCAAAAAATAGTGGAAGAAAATGGTTTAACCATTGAGCGTTTTAATAAGATTACTGTAGAAATTCAAAATGATAATAACTTAAAAAGGCAGATTTATAATACATTGATTCGTTTGCAGAAAAAATCCTGATTTTTAGAAGCTATTTATAAATTAAATCTAATTGAGAAACGCCCAGGATTGTTGGAAAAGTTGAAGTCATGTGGGTTAACTCCGGCTATGCCGGCGATAAGTTTGCTCGCAAGTGTCCTCCTGAGATTAAGACATCACTAGTACCCGTGACCTCTCTGACTCCAACTACAATATTTCTCATGAAAATATTTATGTATAAAAAATTACAAGTTTCTTGTGAAAATACTATAATAGAATATCTAATTAATTTGGTAAAAACCTTAAAATAATAAGTAAAATAACATTCAGATTCATAAACCAAATATCTGCATCTAAAAATTAAAGTATATATTTTTGCTCTATTGATAAAATATTTTCCTTGTATGGGAATACTAAATCTGGTACTTCAAGATTTGGCTGTATGCTGAGTATTTCCCAATATCGTCTGAGTGAAGAACTGTATGATGGTTCAAGAAGCACTGATAATCGAGCAGTTCGAGAGATTGATTCATTATCTGTAGTCATCAAGCTACCAAACTATGCTTATTCTAGCTTTAGCAAATTAGTGCAAATTTGCAATCAATATAGCTTTACCAATATCCTCAAATCCTCCAAACCTATCTCTCTACAGAAATTTTGCGAAATAGGGATTTTCTTAACATAGTTTTGTTTTTTCCCACTGACCTACTTACAGCGTGTTTAGGGTGAATGAGGTACAAGCGTAAAACCCAAGTAAAACCCAAAACCATGTAGAGACGTTACATGTAAAGTCTCTACAGTATTCCACGAATATACAACCTGCTGTAAATTGTTTACTTCACTCACTTGAAATCTGCGGATAATATATCCGATGCTTGCCAAAAGTTGGAAATATTGTTCAGCACTCATAGCATTTATATAGATGCCTAATTTCCTTGTATTTATTAACCTATGTTCTTAGAATTCCAAAATTTAACAACAGTTTTTGCTCAAGGATTTATTATGATTTATCCAATAGATACACCACAAAATTTAACGAATTTAATAGAAAGTGAAAATTTAATTATTGCTATTTGCTATTTTATTATTTCTTCTGGCATAGCTTATAGTATTTGGCGTAATCGGTTACATGGTATTGATTGGATAGTAGTTGCGATCGCCGGAATTTTCTTTAGTTGTGGTCTTGGTCACAGTTTTCATGCGGCCCAACTTTTAGGACTAACTAATATAATGCTTTTACAAGTAATAGCAGATATGATAACTGTGATTGTTGCTATCTTCTTTTTGAGTTTTTATAGAAGTTTCAACTTATTGACTCGTTTTAGTCAAATTGTCGATTCAGAAGCTAAATTACAACTACAAAAGCAAAAATTAGAAGCCACTTTATCAGAACTACAACATACTCAAATTCAATTAATTCAATCTGAAAAAATGTCTAGCTTGGGTAACTTAGTTGCAGGAATCGCACATGAAATGAATAATCCTCTTGGTTTTATTTCTGCAACTCTCCAACAAGCTAAACCCACTATTGCTGATATTACTGAACACTTAAATCTTTATCAAGAAAGTTTTCCTCATTCCAGTGAAGAAATTATCGCCCATAGTGAAGAAATTGACTTGGAATATAGCTTAGAAGATTTACCAAAGATGTTAGATGCTATGAATATGGCGTGTAACAGATTAAAAAATATTAGTACCAGTTTAAGAACTTTCTCTCGCGCCGATCAAGATTACAAAGTACAATTTAATATCCATGAGGGTATTGATAGTACAATTTTAATTCTCAAACATCGCTTAAAAGCTAATGAAAATCGCCCAGCTATTGAAGTGATCACTGAGTATGGCAATATCCCACAAATTAATTGTTTTCCTGGACAGTTAAATCAGGTATTCATGAATATTATCGCCAATGCCATTGATGCGCTAGAAGAATCAAATATTAACCGGAGTTTTGCAGAAATTCAAGCGAATCTTAATCGGATTACTATTACAACCTTAATGCTAGATCAATATGTACAAATTATCATTGCTGATAATGCTCAAGGGATGAATGAAGCAGTCAAAGAAAAGATTTTTGAGCATCTATTTACTACTAAAGAAGTAGGTAAGGGGACAGGTTTAGGATTAGCCATAGCCAAACAAATTATTGAAGAAAAACATGGAGGAGTGATTGAGGTAGACTCTAGGTTAGGGGAAGGTACTAAATTTATCATCCAGCTACCTCTGTAGTCGCCCGTCATATCATGTCCGGGTGAGCAGTGATAATTTCGTCATCTGTGCAGAAACGGGAAAAGCCTCTCCCCTGCGGTCTTCATGATAAGTCTTTTACCGGACACGATATGATTTATAACTGTAAAATTACCCGTGCCAAATTGAAGTAAATCAACACTCCTAAGACATCGACTGCTGTAGTAATAAATGGTGCAGACATCAAAGCTGGGTCTAAACGCAACGTCCGAAATAAGAATGGCAGTGTTGAACCCGAAACAGAAGCTAAAACTGAAATCGCAATTAAACTACTACCGACTGCGATCGCAACTTCGATTCTGCCTTGCAAAAAGTATGCCCAGATTGTAGCGATAATTCCCAGCATACCACCTAAGAGTAACCCGGCGATCGCTTCCCTGCCAATTACTTGCAATGGGCCAAGGGAGCGAATTTCTTCAGTATTCATCCCGCGAATTACCACTGTAGAAGATTGCGCGCCGACGTTACCGCCAGTCCCTGTTAATAAAGGAATAAATGCTGTAAGTGTGACTACTTTAGTTAAGATATCTTCCTGCGATTTAATAATTGTGCCTGTAACAGTATTTGTTATTAATAAAACAAACAACCATAACACTCGTTTACGAGCAACTTCCATTAAATTCATCTGGAAATAATTATCACCACTCGACTGCACACCACCACCTAAAGCGTAAATATCTTTGGTGGTTTCTTCTTGCAAAATATCAATTACATCATCAACTGTAACAATACCAACTAAAAGCTGTTGTTTATCTACTACAGGTACAGCTAAAAAGTCGTATCTTTGGATAACTCTCGCTACTTCTTCTTGGTCTGTATCAGTGCGAACAAATACAACATCACGGGTCATAATTTCGCCAATGATTTGTTCTGGCTGAGATGTTACCAAATCTCGCAAAGATACAATCCCTGTCAAGCGTCTTTCAGCATCTGTAACGTAGAGATAGTAAATTATTTCGCTGGCATTAGCTAAACGACGAATCCGCTCTAGAGCCTGAGAAACTGTGATATTTTCTTTTAGGGAAATAAACTCTAGGGTCATAATTCGCCCGGCTGTATTGGGTTCATAACCCAACAGCAAAGCTGTAGCTTGACGTTCTGTAGGACTTAATTGTTCTAGTAAGCGGTTGACAACTTTTGCTGGTAATTCATCAAATAGCCTAGCTCTGTCATCCGAGGACATTTGATCGACAATATCACGCACTTCTTGACTTTTTAATTCCTCAATCAGCCGTTCTTGTACGCTATAGTCAAGATACTCATAAACTTCGATCGCTTCATCTTTAGAAAGCAAGCGAAAAGCCAAAGCGTGCATCGCTTCTGGCAAACCTTCAATCGCCTCCGCAATGTCCGCCGGCTGTACAGGTACAAGAATTGATTTTGCTGCTTGTAAATCTGCTGCTTCTAACAGCATTTGCAGTTGAGTCCTGACTAAATCTCGCAATTCTCTACGGGACACATCCTGGAAGGTAGAGTTTAAGTTGTTCGTCTCAGTCAATTTCCACTTTCCTCTGCCAGTTTTAATAAGGTTGCTGCCCCTAGTCTATGAGACAATGCCGGAAGATAAAACCTTAAAGGCTGTAGCTTTTTTTACTTTAATTTCACTCCCAGAGACTATAACTAGCAAATACACTGTTAATTTACCCTTAGTTTCTTTGGTAATAGAAGTTAACCGTAAAATTGTGGCTTCAGATCCAGCTTTATGAAAGCTTAGTCAAAAATCTTAGAAGGCGTTTGGTATTAGCAGTTAAGAGAGTACGACGGTAAGCATCGGCGGCTTTTTTAATTGCTTCAGCTTGGGTGGGGTAAGGATGAATGACACTGCTTAATTTACTCAAACCGATTTTATTGACAATTGCGGTGGTAACTTCCGAAATCATCTCACCTGCATGACTAGCAACAATGGTAGCACCGAGAATTTGATCAGATCCTTTTTTGTGCAGAATTTTGAGAAATCCTGCTTCTTCACCATCAGCGATCGCTCGGTCTACAGTACTAAAAGGAATTTTAATTGTGGCTACATCAATACCTTGTTTCTGCGCCTCATGTTCATACATCCCCACGTGGGCAATTTCTGGAGATGTGTATGTCACCCAAGGCATAATTAAACTGCTGAGTTTAGAACGCCCTAAACCAAAGGGAGAAAACAGAGTATTCTTAATCACAATTCGCGCTGCTGCATCAGCTGCATGGGTAAATTTCCAGTTCATGCAGATATCACCAGCCGCATAAATTTTCGGATTGGTTGTTTGCAGATAATCGTTTACCTTTACACCCTGACGGGTATCGTACTCTACCCCTACACCTTCTAAATTCAACCCTTCCACATTAGGCGCACGTCCTGCACCGACGAGAATTTCATCTACTGTCACCGAATCTCTGTAACCGTTAGTAGAAAAGTAAAGTCGTTTTCCTTCGGTAACAGCAACTACTTCTTCTAACTGGCAATTTAGAACTACACGAATGCCTTCTTGAATTAAAACATTCTGCACAATTTCGGCTGCATCTGCATCTTCTTTATTTAACAGATGAGAACCACGATGTAACAGTGTGACTTCACAACCCAAACGCCGAAAGGTTTGTGCCAATTCACAACCAATTGGCCCCCCACCAATTACAGCTAACTTATCCGGTCGCTGAATCAAAGAAAAAACTGTTTCGTTGGTCAAATAACCAACATTCTCAATTCCCGGAATCGCTGGATGTACAGCCCTAGCACCTGTTGCAATTACCGCTTTTTTAAACCGCAGAATTTGCCCGCCTACTTCCACAGTGTTATTGGTAGCAAATCGACCATTACCCAAGAAAACATCAACACCTAAATTTTGAAAACGTTCTGCTGAATCATGATGACTAATTCCCGACCTGATGCGTCGCATCCTGGCCATAGCTGCGGGAAAATCAACTTCTACCTGTTGTTTGGGAATATTAATTCCAAAGTTTTTCGCCTGCCAAATTTCACCAATCACCCGCGATGAGCGGATAATACATTTTGATGGTACACAACCTACATTCAAGCAATCTCCACCCATGAGATGCTTTTCGATTAATGCAACTTTCAAACCCAAATCTAACCCGGCTGCACCAGCCGCTACGACTAATCCCGCTGTTCCCGCACCAATAACTACCAAATCATAACAATCAGCAGGCTGTGGATTTACCCAATTTGGTGGATGTACATAAGACACTAATTTTTGGTTATACTCATCCACTGGGCGAACAATTACTCTTTCTAATTCTGAATTCGACATAATCTTAAGTATGAAATCTCAATAAAGTTTGAAGTATGAAGTGTAAAATTTAATTTTTTCTTCCCTCCTGGGGAAGAGGTTTGAGAGAAAATTGCACACGGCGTTAAATTTTCTCTAGCAGACTTCAGACTTCATCGTTTATTTTTACCTCTTCTGCTAAAGCTTTCCGGGCAATGCGGGTGACATAAACTGTCACTGCAACTGTGGCAATCAAGCCTATTACCCGAATTGCCCATTGCACGGTAGGGTTACTCGGTTGACCTTCAGTACCAATTAGTGCCAAATTCCCGGCTAAGGAACCAATATAAACATACATAATTGTGCCAGGAATCATACCGACAGAACCAATAAAATAATCTTTGAGCGAAACTCCTGTCACGCCAAAGGCATAGTTTAATAAATTGAACGGAAATATGGGAGAAAGTCGAGTTAATAAAACAATTTTTAATCCTTCTTTACCGACGGCGTGGTCAATTGCTGCAAAATTTTGATTATTGGCAATTTTATTGACAACCCAACTTCTAGCTAAATAACGTCCAACTAAAAATGCTGCGGTAGCGCCCAGAGTTGCACCCACAAACACATATAAAGAACCCCAAACTACACCAAAAACAACACCAGCACCTAAAGTAAGAATGGAACCAGGTAAGAAAGCAACGGTAGCAATAATATAAAGTCCAATAAAAGCTATGGCTCCCACAGTTCCCTGATTATCAATCCATTGCAAAGCATCACGTAAAATAACTTGGGGATTAAATGAGGTTGTTTGTGCGGCTGTTTGGGCAAGGGCTGTTTCTGGGTGCAAGAAGATAGCGATCGCCACGGTTATTAAAGCTAATATTGATAAATGGGAAGCTTTAACTAAGCTTCCCAAATTACAATTATTTGATAAAATTTTATTTTTCATATTTTTTAGGAAAAATTTTGGGTTTTAGATACCCAATTCTTAAGTAAGCAGTTAATATTTGTTGTTTTTCTGTTGAACTGTTTCTGTCACGGACATACTTTCAGATAAAGCTTTTTGGGCAATTTTACTAATATAAATAGTTACAGCCACAGTAGCAATTAAGCCAATTGCTTGCAGAATCAATTGATAAGTTCTTGCTTCGGGAGTGAGTGTTTGACTGGGTATATGATTCATTGCCAAATTTCCCGCTAATGTCCCAAGATAAACATACATAACTGTCCCAGGAATAATCCCAAAAGAACCGAATACATAATCTTTCAGAGAAACTTGCGTGACACCGAAAACATAATTTAATAAGTTGAAAGGAAATAAGGGACATAACCTTGTTAACAAAACAATTTTCCATCCTTCTTTGGCAACTGCTACGTCAATGGCTTTTAATTTAGGATGTCGCTCAATTTGACGTGATAACCAATCCCGCGATAGATAACGTCCAATCAAAAATGCTAAAGTTGCTCCAATAATGGCAGCAATTAATACATATACTGAACCCCAAAATAAACCAAATAAGCAACCTGCTTTTACAGTTAAAACCGAACCAGGAATAAATAATAATGTTGCTAAGTTATAAATGCCTATATACGCGATCGCACCCCAAACTCCAAGACTATTGACTTGAGCCACTAAAGTCTGAAAAATTGCGTGTAAGTTAACAAATCTAGTAGCAATTATCAAGGTGGCTACAAGTATAGCTAATAGTAAAAATTTGAGATTTACCTTGAATTTTTGCTGTGGTTTTGTCACCATGATTTTTTAATCCTAAATTTTTCGCGTCTATCGAAGTTTGCAAGGCCGAGGGGAAACCCCCTTCGGGTTTATGCCGGGAAACCCGTCCAACGCAAGTGGTTCACCGCACGCAACTTCTCTCTATGGTTCCTTATCTACACTTTAATTAAGATACGCTATTTAAATTAGAAATAGCTGAAATTCTCTTAAATTTTTCCTGACGATACCAAATATGGATTTGTAAAGGTTATAAAGAGGGCGATCGCTGTCAATTATCAATATTCAGATTGCAGGTCTTGTTCTAATGCCAATGCTTCAATTAATATTGCATTTGTAAAATTTATACTTTTCAAATAAGTATAATAAGCTGCTACTGGCACTGTTAATACATCACTCCAAGCTTTTTCTGCTTGATGAAAATCTTGAATTCTTAAGCTGTTTGCCGAGTCTATATTTTCATGTATAATACCTAAATTTTGGATTTCTTTTATTTCTGGCACTTGATAAATTGACTTATGATGATAGTCTCCAACGGTTAGTAAATAGTCATAAATTTGGCGTGATAGTCGTTTACCAACTGGCTGTAGTAAGTTACAAGCCAGGGCAGGAAGAATATGCCAAGTCTCTGCCAATAAATCTTGACTTAACCCTGATATTTTGGCAGGAATTAGCACATCTATGTTACTAATAAAATCTGTTTCTACTGAAAGTAACATCACATAAACAATCAACCACTGCTCATCTATCTCTTCAGATAATTCAGGTTCTTTGACAATCATTACATAGCGCGGTGGTAAGTTGCCTGCCAAAAAACTTTGTGCTAAGGAAGAGTACAAAGTCTGCTGTTCTTGACTTGTAAAATTTAGAGGACTTTGTACAAAGCAATTAACTTGCCAAATTTCTCCAGGTTGTGGCATTAAGCTATTATATCTATGCTGATTCCAAAAAATGAATTTACCCAAATTTAATCGCATATAATTTTACTGCAATACAACAATGATTCACAAGCAAAAATTCAAAAACTATTGGTATTCGATCCATATATTCATTAACGATTCAACGCTTCAAACGATGACTGCTTTTAATCTTGATCATCAGACATTAAGGCAACATTTTATTGACTTACCACTGCTTTGTGGAGCGATTATCTGCCATTTTCTGCTGGTGAATTTTTTGCAGTTTATTCTTCATATCTTTGATTTCTAATAGACCTAATAACTCAGCAATACGCCCTAAGAGTTCTTGCCATCGCTTAGAAACTTCACCCTGACTAATTTTTAATTCAGCAGCAATTTGAGTTTGTGTTTTTCCATCCACTTTTCCTTGCCATAATTTAAGATAATTACGGTGTGGATAAGATTTATCAAGTTGATAAATAGACTCTAGGGCTTGCAGAATTAAATCCCCACGTTCTATTGCATCTAATGTACTAAATTCATCAGGAATTGTGTCTAGTAAAGACATATCTGTTCCTGGGATATTATCATCTAAACTTTGATACTTCCGTAAACTTTCTTTACGAACAGAATCAATAATTACACATCTAGCTACAGCAACAGCCCAGTAATAAAATTGTTCCACATTTCCTTGGCGGAACTTTCCTGCTTGAAAAGCTAGGAAAACTTTTAAGTGGGCAATTTGAACCGCATCTTCCCAATATAAACTTGTTCCTCTCGTGTATTTACGGGCAATCTTCTCTAATCTCTGCCGATAGTTTGAACTGATTAAAATTGCTTGATAAGAAGATAATGATTCTTGTTCTAATAGCATAAGTTATTAAGCAAAATTAATTTTGTTATTCAATTGCATTTACACTTTAAAAACACACTAACTTTATACTGAACGATTTATTATTTCTGTTTTAGCTACTGTGTTTTCAATTCTAATTACTAGTGTTTTAAAGTAACTTTCTAGTGAATGTATAGCAAATTGAATTAAGTTACTAAAATAAATTTAATGCAAAATAAATAAAAAATAATCTTCTTATCTCAGCAAAATAGACAATAGTACATATATTATTGTTCTTGTTTTTTGGAATAAGACAGAAAAAAATGTTAAAAAGTGCTATCCATGAGAATGGAATACTTTGAATTTTTGGTTACGGATAACTTATGCTGGTTTATCCAGTATTATTTTAAATTTTTGAAGACTATTTATAAGACAATATTGAAAGAATTTAGTCTAGAATATTGAAATAGCTAATTTATATTTAAGAATATCTACTTATTTTTAAAATTTTGGACAAAAGTACTATTTTTAAAAATATTTATCGAGACACAACAGATGATTAATGTCCTATAAATATTGTTGTATCTCTAGTTAAAACATGGATTGTTATCTATAATATTTAGGGGAAACAGTTACGTATTTAAATAAATTAAAAACCAATTGTATTTGCTTTTTTCACTAAGATCATGATTAAAATTGTAATCTCTAACTTACCTGATAATTCCAGCTTAGTATTTATACAAAATCTAAATATTGAGCAAGCAAAAACTATATTGGGAGGTAGTTATCCTTATGTGTTTCGCATAATGAATGCTACTGACAGAACGTATATCAATTCTGTTGACAGTAGTATGAGATATGATGGTGGAGGTGCAGGTTCAATTAATTATCATGACAATAATATCTATACAACAACCAGTTCACGGTCAATCTACAATAGATTTTTTTATTAGTTATTAAAATAAAAGATGTCAGCCAATACGGTTCAGTTATGGCTAATCTTCTTAACTGAACTGTATTGAGATATTAGCTGGAAACACAACATATATGATTAGCGATCGCAAAATTTTTCAGGTCACTATTTTCCTCAGAGGATGTCTGATAAGTATTAAATATTTCGCTAGATCCCCCCTAGCCCCCCTTAAAAAGGGGGGAAATTATCTCGAAGTCCCCCTTTTTAAGGGGAGCCACTGCGTTGCGGTGAATCAGCGCTGAGGGAGGGTTTCCCTCCGCAGGCGACTGTGTTAGCGCAGCGTTAGCGACGTTAGGAGCGTCACCCGAAGGGAGGTTCCCTCCGTTGTAGCAAGTGGCGTGGATAATGGGGGATCTACTAGTCTCAGATACAATACCGAAAAATTTTCAGACATCCTCTCAGTGTATGATAAGAATATTTCTTTCTCCTTGAATAGGCACCCCATTTAGGTAAATTTTTCTAGAATTATCTATACTGTTGATTTTTTTACCACTGTATTCAAAGCTATCAGAGCTTTTAGGCTCATTTTTAGGCTTACTTGGATTCTTAGTAACATTAGTTATATAAGCATAAGGATAATCTTCATTAGACTGACAATAACCACCCAATATAGTCTCAGCCTGTATGACAGTTATTTCTTGCATAAGTAACTCTGCATCAATTTGATGACTTTCTAAATTTGTTGTCTCAGCCATTGTTTTATTACTTCCCCTTGGCAAAAATTAAACTATATAATACCTATGAGTGGAATTTTATAAAATACTTTTAAAATTCCACTCTCCTAAAGAGAGAAATCAATATTGACCTTTAGTAATAGATATCATGTATCTTCTGCCTTTACCTTTAAAATTTCTAGGTTTCTATATAAAATCATTGATTCAAAGATAAGTTTATTTTTATACTGAATCCTTACGAGAAATCTACTTTTGTTTCTGCAAATTTTTACAAGACAGAAAATAGTGGTATTGATATATTTTTTAAATAAAAAAGAATTTATGTCCTATCAAATTTTGAAAATACCTGATTACTATATAGTATTATTAATATAATAATTAGTAAGCCATTGTATTAACGCAATAAATTAAAAATTAAATTTACTTAGTTAAGAAAAAGTTATGAATAAAATCGGAATATATACATTACATCATAATGCCAGCGAAACATTTATTTACAATCTCAATACAGACCAAACAGAAATTATATTGGGAGGTAGTTATCCCTATGGATTTGAAATAATGAACTCTTCTGATAGAACTTATATCGATGCTGTTGACAAGAGTATAAGATTTGACGGTGGAGGTATAGGTTCAATTAATTCTCATGATAATAATATCCATACAAGAACCAGTTCAAGGTCAATATACAATTAATTTTTCTGACTATTCCATAATTATTGCTCCTGTTAAGTAGAACGGCTTAAATAATCCACGCTATGTCCGCCGCGAATGAAACGAAGTGGAATGAAGCAATCGCAAGGGTTATGTCGATTTTACATTCTGTTACATAGTTAGGTTTATTCTCAACGAGTTACTTACACAAAAAATTTATTGACAAGGTTTTAGATATTGCACCGGATTTCTTATTACAGAGAAATCCGGTTTGTGTATTTACTAAATATATTCAGATTCCTTGCACCTCGGCTCCCTTGCGGTATCAACCTGTAAATTAAACGCTGAATAGCTTATCTTGACAGAACTCAACAAAAAACCCCAGCAAAATTACTGAGGCTTGACAAAGCAAGTAATAGGAGTAAATCACGGCAGAAATAGATATCAAGTAATCTTAGTAGTGAATTGAATGATCTCTGTTTCTTCCGTTCTTATTTTCTTTAACGAATAGCCAAAGCAAAATATTCCTATATCTTGCATAATTAATTTCACAGCCTATTAAAGTCTTTAATAGCATCTTAAGTCCGTCGAATTATGCGCCACGAGGGGAACAATATTTTTTCTATCAGCTTTATATATTGAGCCTTTTGAGGCTTAAGTAATAGGAATGCAGACATGAATATCTAACTTTGGAATATTTTGCATAGGGAGTTCGTTAAAGGAAATAGGAACAGTTCACTACTAAGTTCACCAATAGACAAGCAAATTTGACTATCAACAAACAATTTACTTGGATATTGACCTTGATGTGAACTGTGACTGGAAATGAAGTGTGTACTTTTGGCTCTGAAAAAGTGCCACTTCAATGTTAACCCTGATGCTGTTAATAAAGGAACACAAGATTTATGTTGCAAATCATCGACCTCGAAAATAACGCATTGTTCACCCAAGTTTCTTCTGAAGAATCTGTTAGTGTTAGTGGTGGTGCTATTACATCCTTTGCCGCTGGAAGTTTCCTCGCACTAAGCAGTGGATTATTTTTTGGTAACCAATTTACACAAACTGCGTTAGCTGCGCTCTTAGTTAACGATACCATCCCCTAAGCTCGTTTCGATAATTTGAGGTAAATGACGCGCCCTATGTTCCAAGAAATTGGAGCAGTTCAGATAACGACCGCTGAAAAGTGAGTGAATTAGGCGCGTTATTCAACCTTTTGTAACCGTAGACATTTGCCTCCTTAACTGTTCACTTCCCCCACGCCTCTACCAAAAATTAAGTTGTTCGACAATTTTTTAGAGGCAGGGGAGTGAATAATTACTTCTTTTTCACTTGCATATTATTTGATGTGAACGAATGGAAATGAAGTGCGTACTTTTAGCTCTAAAAAAGTGCCACTTCCATTTTAACCCTGATGCTGTTAATGAAGGAAGACAAATTTATGTTGCAAATCATCGACCTCGAAAATAACGCACTGTTCACCCAAGTCTCTTCTGAAGAATCTGTTAGTGTTAGTGGTGGTGCTATTACATCCTTTGCCGCTGGAAGTTTCCTCGCACTAAGCAGTGGATTATTTTTTGGTAACCAATTTACACAAACTGCGTTAGCTGCGCTCTTAGTTAACGATACTATCCCCTAAGCTCGTTTCGATAATTTGAGATAAATGACGCGCCCTATGTTCCAAGAAATTGGCTCAGATGCGATACCACCACTTAACAGTGAGTAAAGTGGGCGCGTTATTCAACCTCTTGTAACCGTAGACATTTGCCTCCTTAACTGTTCACTTCCCCCACGCCTCTACCAAAAATTAAGTTGTTCGACAATTTTTTAGAGGCAGGGGAGTGGATAATTATTTAGTTCTTACTTCGATATTGACCTTGATGTGAACTGTGACTGCAAATGAAGTGCGTAACTTTTTGCTATGAAAAAGTGCCACTTTACTCTTAACCCTGACACTTTTAATTGCACAATATGCTGCAAATTATCGATCTCGAAAATAACGAACTGTTCAGCGAAATTTCTCATGAAGAATCTGCTACCGTTAGTGGCGGTGGCCCCGTATCTTATGCCTTCGGAAGTTTCATTGCACTAAGTGCTGGCATATTTAATAACCCTCAAAATCCAAATCTCTCAAGAATTGTACAAACCGCATTATTTGCCCTTGCAATTAACCCCTGGATTCCTTAAGCATTTCCATAAGTTGAAGTAAATAACGCTATCCATGTTTCAAGAAATTAGAGCATAATCCGATACTCACCGCTTAAAACTGAGTTAAGTAAACAGGTTATTCAACTTTTTACAATCATAGACATTTGCCTCCTTTCTCTTACTCTCAACAATTAAGTTTTTCGACAACTTTTTAGAGAATGTTTGGAAAGTTGTGAAATATACTAAAAACCCCTCTCCAAACCTCTCCCCTGCAAGGAGAGAGGCTTTGAAATACCCATTACCTCGTAGGGAAGGGGCGGCTCATGGAGTTAGGTTTTCAAGATTTTAATGTTAACCATAATACTTTTCAAACAACCTCTTAAAAGAAAGGGAGTGAATAATTACAGGACTTACGCAAAAATAACGTAACTCCGTCATTACGAGCGATAGCGAAGTAATCTCCCCTGACGCTGGGATTGCTTCCCTACACTTCGTTCCGGTCGCAATGACATTATCGGCGTTGCGTAAGTCCTAAATTACTTACTTTTTATGACTGTCAACAATGTGTGTACTTTTTCACTCTAAAAAAGTGCTACTTCACTCTTAACCTGATGCTCCATTAACTACACAATATGCTGCAAATTATTGATCTCGAAAATAACGAACTATTTAGCGAAATCTCTCATCAAGAATCTGCAACTGTTATTGGTGGTTTAGCCGCATCCTATATTTTCGGTGCAGCCGCAGCAACTGCTGGGATTTTTGGTGCGTTAATTGCCTTTGGAGTTTACTCTATTATGTCCGAAATTCGGAAATCAATTAACGAAAATGTTCCACCGGTTTAATCTCTAGATGTTGTAGATAAATTTTAGTTATTTTTCAGAAATAAAAGTTTAAAATTTGATGAATTCAAAATTTCATAATCTTGCTGCAACTATCTTTTTCTAAAAATGCTATTAATTGCACAATATGCTGCAAATTATTGATCTCGAAAATAATGACCTGTTCACCCAAGTCTCTTCCGAAGAATCTGCGTCCGTATTAGGCGGTATTACTGGTGTTAATTTGGCTAACATTCAGGATGGTATAGGTAACACCTCAAATAGCTTCAGTCTGTTTTCTATAGATGGTAACAAACTTTTTACGGTTGACCTTTCAAGATTAACTCTTAATTTCGTCTTTATCTTACCTTCAGGCTTATCAAGGATTATAAGTTGGACTAACGGGATTTAAAGATTATTAGGGTGAGACTTTGTTGCTAATTAAACTTTAGGTGAAGCACAAATTTTAAGAAACAAAGCGAGATTTAAAGTCTGTTTTACTCCTAAATTTTGCTGTACCTATTGAAGCGAATTAAATGCACAACCTGTACGCACTAACTGGGAAGTAATAATTATGGTATACAAACAAAGGCAGCCATTAACAAGGCCTGTAAGTTGGTATCTGCTTACGTTAGCAATTGCTATGGCTGTAGTTCCTGGTACAGTTTCTCTCTACAGTTTTTCACGATTTCAGTTAACCTCTAAATTAGACTCACCTACTCCCAGCAGTTCTCCTACGATGACTGCTGTTACTGCTTTAGGACGTTTAGAACCTGAAGGAGAAGTTATTCGTCTATCTGCTCCTAATTCTCAAGGGGGTGTTCGAGTGGCAAAACTTTTGGTCAAAGAAGGAAGTTGGGTGCGTCAGGGACAAATAGTTGCTGTTCTTGATAGTTATTATCTCCGTCTGACAGCCTTAGAAAAAGCACAAAAACAAGTTTTAGCAGCTCAAGCTAGCCTGAATCAAGTAAAAGCGGGAGCCAAAGCTGGAGATATATCTGCACAACAAGCAACAATTGCTCGTCTAGAAGCTGATTTGTCTGGAGCGATGTCTGCACAACAAGCAACAATTGCTCGTCTAGAAGCTGAATTACGTAATGCTGATAGCGAAAATCAACGCTATCAGCAGCTATACAAAGTAGGTGCAATTTCGGCTTCTGAGTCAGAAGCTAGGCGTTTGCAAGTCGAAATTCTGCAACAACAATATAAGGAAGCTAAAGCTTCTCACAATCGAACTGTAGAAACAATTCAACAGCAGTTGATGGAGGCGAAAGCTAAGTTAGCAAGTATTACAGAAGTTCGTGCTACTGATGTGCAAGCAGCACAAGCTAATGTTGAAAGTGCCAAAGCTTCTGTTAAACAAGCTCAAGCAGAGTTAGATATGAGTTCTGTGCGATCGCCCATAACTGGCAAAATTTTGAAAATCAATACTCGTCCCGGAGAAATTATTGGGACTACAGGAATAGCTGACTTGGGTCGTACACAACAGATGTATGCAGTAGCAGAAATTTATGAAACTGATATTAAAAAAGTACGTATAGGTCAGTCAGTCATTATTACTAGCGATGCTTTACCAAAGCAATTACGGGGAACAGTCACAGATATTGGTCTACAAGTCGAGCAACAAAATATGTTCAATAATTTGCAAGCCGATATAGACAACAAAGTCATCAAAGTAAAAATTCAGATCAGCAATATGAAAGATAACCAACAAATTACAGCCCTTACTAACTTACAGGTGCAGATTCGTATTTCCATCTAAACTTTCAAAAAAATATATCACTTTAGGTTTATAAAATGATTTTTAATATCTCTCTAGCTTGGCTACAATTAGCCCGACAAAACGTTCGCTTTTTTGTAGCTTTGACAGGAATTGCTTTTATTACAGTACTATTATTTGTCCAAGTAGGTTTTCAAGATGCTCTATATACCAGTGCTACGCAATTACATAACAATCTCAAAGGCGATTTATTCATTATCAGCACTCAATATCAATCCTTGACATTCAATGAAAGCTTTCCACGCTCGTATTTATATCAGGTATTAGGGTGTGATGATATAGAATCAGTTAGCCCATTATATATGCAGTTTGCCAAGCTTAAAAATTCAACTAATGGGTTAAAATTTCCCATATATGTACTTGGCTTTGATCCAGATAGGGCAATTTTTAAATTACCCAGTATTCAGGAAAAAAGTAATTTACTACAATTACCTAACACAGTTTTATTTGACAGCAAATCTCGGTCGCAATTTGGCCCAATATCTCAGGAATTTGAACAAGGAAACCCTGTAGTACTTGAAATATTTAATTATACTTCATCAATTGGCTACAAGGTAAAAGTTGGTGGATTATTTAGCCTTGGCCCATCCTTTGCAGTTGATGGAAATCTAATTGTTAGTGCGTCTACCTTTTTCCAAATATTCCAAGGTCGTTCACCACAAAATGTAGATATAGGTGTAATAAACCTCAAACCCAGTACTAATCTTCAACAAGTATTGGCTACTTTAAGCGCCACATTACCCAAAGATGTAATAGTTGTTACTCGCCAAGAATTTATTAATTTAGAAAAAAACTATTGGACACTGAGAGCGCCTGTTGGTTTTGTGTTTCAATTGATGGTGACTATGGTATTTATTGTTGGTGTAGTAGTCGTCTATCAAATTCTTTATAGTAATATCGCTAGTCATTTAGCTGAATATGCAACTCTCAAAGCAATGGGTTTTAAAAATAAATATTTATTAATTGTAGTTTTTGAACAAGCTTTAATATTAGCATCCTTTGGATATATACCGGGTTTTACTCTATCCCTAGGTTTATATGATTTAGCCCAAAGTTCTACTAACTTACCACTCAGCATGAGTATAGATAAAGCAGCTATAGTATTATTATTTATCATTTTAATGTGCTTGGCATCTGGGTTTATATCTACAATCAAACTGCGTAATGTAGACCCAGTGAATTTTTTCTGATTTTATTTAATTAAATTCGTTTAATTTGTAATATGATTATGACAGACTCTCTTATTAGCATAAAAAATCTCAATCATTACTTTGGCGAGAAAACATTAAAAATTCAAATTTTATTTGACATTAATCTTACTATTAAATATGGAGAGATTGTAACTTTGAGTGGCCCTTCGGGTTCAGGGAAAACAACCCTAATGACTTTAATTGGTGGTTTACGTTCTGTACAACATGGCAGTCTCAAATTTATCAATCAAGAGCTTAATGGTGCTAGTAATGATCAATTAGTCCAAGTACGCCGCCATATTGGGTATATTTTCCAATCTCATAACTTACTAAATTTTTTAACAGCCCGACAAAATGTTCAAATGTCACTTGAATTAGACAATAGTATTCCTAAATGGGAAGCTCGCAAAAAAGCAGAAGCTATGCTTCATGCTGTTCAACTAGGAAATCGAGTTAATTACTATCCATCTGAACTCTCTGGGGGTCAAAAGCAACGCGTAGCAATTGCTCGTGCTTTAGTAAATCATCCTAAGTTAGTTCTGGCTGATGAACCTACAGCAGCACTAGATAGTAAATCAGGACGAGATATTGTTAACCTAATGCAAATATTAGCTAAGGAACAAAATTTTGCTATTTTAATGGTAACTCACGACAATAGAATTTTAGATATAGCCGATCGCATAATTCATATAGAAGACGGACGATTAGTTAAGGAAGTTTACTGTTAAGCTTCATAGATTTTTCTACCACATTACTTATTTAATATATAGGACTCATATTTGATTTCTGAAAAAACTCAGTATACTCCTAAATCCCTTTTTTACTGTTCCCCGTTCCCTGTCCCTGTTCCCTTCCTACGCAAATATATTCATTAATCAAATCGGATTCCTATATTTAAACCTTAATAATTACACTTTAAAACAAAAAATAATTAATTTCACAATAATTGTATTTTTGATAAAAACTAAGATAATGGCTAAGATTGTAATTTCTGATTCCCAACCTGATAACTTAGATGGAATGCAATACCTAAATCCATCCCAATGTGAGTCTGTATTAGGAGGTGAGATAAGTGTTAATTTAATTAATATTACTGATAGCGTTAATAGCACTAGCAATACATATTATTTGGGTGCTTATGCATTCAACTTTCACGATAACAGAATTTATACAATAGACTACACAAGGTCTATTTACAACTTTTTCTATCTTTAGTTATAGTAATTGTTATATAAAAAGAATATTTTACAAAGCTTTTTAAGATACAGATTGCATTATTAATCTTAAGTTTTTATCGGCGATACCAACTACGGATTCGTGTTGGTGAACCGCCAAACAAATAAGCAATAATAATAATTTGATTTAATAAGGTAGTTTTAACAACTCCTTTTTGTAACCATCGCCGAGCAGAAGTTACTACTGGCGTACTGATAATGACAATGCGTCCCTGGGATTTTAATCGCTGGATTAATTCAAAATCTTCCATGATGGGTAATTCCGGAAAACCACCAATTTGTTGAAAAACTTCTTGAGTTAAAAAGATTGCTTGATCTCCGTAGGGCATTTGTAAAAAGCGCGATCGCCATTTTACCCCCAATTCTACAAACCTTAAACCTAAAGCTGAAGCATCAATCTGTAAATCAAACGCACCAGCTACAATTCCAGGCTGTTCCAGTACCGTGCGAATCATTGCATCAAACTCAATGGGTAAACGAGTATCAGCATGGAGAAACAACAATATCTCACCACTCGCCACCGCCGCACCTGCATTCATTTGCACCGCACGACTAGGAGATGATGAAATAACCTTAGCACCCGATGACTGAGCAATTTTGATTGTGTCATCACTAGAGCCACCATCGACCACAATCACTTCTATATTTGTACTAGATTGAGTGCTGGCGATCGCTCCTTTAATATTCCCGGCTTCGTTGAGAGTGGGAATAATAATTGAAACTTTAGCAGTAGTCAGGTTTACCAAACTCATTATTAGTCTATCACATTATACTTTTCCGGAATATTAACTTAGTAAAAGAAAAAATATAAAACTTTACATTTAGTGTTTATAAATTTTCCTCCCTAGTTCAGGTTTTTGATCCTACCTAATTACAACCTGTCAGACTTTTCAAATAAACTCTCAAAGCAGGTGGAGGAAAATAAAATATATAGTCGTTTTTTATACTAAATGCTCGATTTTTTTCTTATCTGTAATTATTTTATCAAAAAAATTTTTAAACATATAGTCAACTAATAATTTATCTAGCCAAACAATCTAAATTGAGAGATTTTGAATTAATGAGTTTTGAACTTGTTTCCTTAAAACTACAAGTACGTCCGAATGATCTAGATAGTCTAGGTCATGTTAACAATGCTACCGTATTGGAGTATTTAGAAACAGGTCGTTGGGATTGGCTAAAATACCACAAATTACAGATTAAACAAAAAATTATTCCAGTTATTGCTCGTATTGAAGTTAATTTTCGTAAAGAAATTATTTTAGAAGATGTAATAATTAAAACCAAGTTAGAAGAAGCTAATAAATTAGCTCAGTACCAAGCAAATTTTTGGCAATCTATTGAACTTTTCAGAGAAAAAAATCTATTAGTTGCAGTTGAAGCTCGCATTCAATTAGTGTTCATTGACTCGACACAGAGAACTTTACGAACGCTACAAGAATTTTTAGAGGAAGCAAACAATCATAATAATTCAATTAATTAAGCTTTAGGACTTACGCACAGTCCACGGAAAATCGTAGACGCGCAAGCGGTGAAGCAGTGCGTTGGGCGGGTTTCCCGACTTGAAGCAACTGCTGAACCCGACGGGCTTCCCAGAGGGTACCACAGAGACGCAGAGTTCGCAGAGAAATAAGAGTTTGAGAGTTTTTTTGCGTAAGTCCTAAATTAAGCTTAAACAAATCGGCTGCAACAATCTCTGCCATAAACCTAAATATCGCTGATTGTCACCCAAATCGTGTTGAAAATTTCGGGCTAATCATTGCAATTATAATACCACCTCTGATGGTTTCCATTTTTTGCGTTTAATCGTACTATAATTTGCTGCAATAAGTTTTTTTAAAAATTAGTGCATTACAGCCTATGCTTAAATTTTGAAGTGACTAAACCACCTTAAACAATTGAGAATTTTCTCAACTATTTTTGAGATTCTGAAAAACCTACCCTTGAAAGCCATTCCCCACTCCGTTCCAAAATGCTAAATACTTTTTAGGTCAACTTAGTCACAACTGGATAATTTTCCCTAAAATCTATCAAGTAAGAACGTGAGGCTATTCAAGATTGGACGACAACTACCAAACTTACCTGAACCGGGTAGCAAGAATGATGCTACCAGAATCATATAAAACCCAAGTTCAGCATATCCAAGAGTCTTCTAAATTCCAGCCTTCTTCTGGAACAAGACAAGCAGCGCCTTTTCCTGGCTATACGTTAATTACGCCAACAGCAGAGGAAGCACCTGAAAACTCTGCTTTTTATGCAACATTAACAACTTACCAAAAGCAACTTTTACAGCTGCCTGTTAACCATGATTTAATTGTCCCTGTACCACCTGCTAGCTTTCATTTAACTTTGGCAGATTTGATTTGGGATCATGCTTATCTTGATGCTTGTGAGAAAAATCCTGAATTTGAGCGAGAATTACGCTCTTGCTTTGCGGAAATCTGTCAACAATATCAACAATCTATAACACCGGGAAGTAACCCAATTTACTGGCAAATGCTGGGATTGGTTGTTATGCCAAGAGCTTTGGGGGTTTGTTTAGTACCCAAAGATGAAAGTTCCTATGAACAAATTATTCAATTCCGCCGCACAATTTATCAAAATCCCAAGTTGATTGCATTAGGGATTGAACAACACTATCACCTTACAGCCCATATTACATTAGGCTATTTTGGTGATATTTCGCCAGATTTAGACCGCAACAAACTCAGTAACTTGCTTTCTGAGTTAAATCAACAGTGGCTAGAAAATTCTCCAGAATTGCTAGTCAACCGTGTTGAATTGCGAAAATTTGATGATATGACACGTTATTATCGTGAAACAGACTGGCCAAGTTTAGATTTTTAAGTTTGTATCTCTGAGACTGGAGTTGAAGGCTACACAAACGGAGACACGCTAGCAGCTTGGTGGGTTTTGCTTGTGTAGCCAAGCCAGTACATTTTAGCGGTTTTCAATTAGTGGTGGGTCTTGTTCCCCCACTAATTGATTCTGAATTCTTCTTCAAGAGAAGTCAACTCTGTGATGATTCTTCTCCAAAAAAGATATCATTAACACCTATTACCCAAGGAATGCCTTGGTTGACGGGAGAACTAATACTAATTTTGGCTTGGTTGGCAAACTTCTTTAATTTTTCCGCTAAATGCGGCACAGTCATCATAATGTTCTGATAGCTTTCGATATCATGGCAAACCATAATTAATATGAGAATACCGCTATTGATTTTGAAATACCAATGACAACTGGATAATAAAACGCGGACAGTGCGATCGCAAACTGAAAAAAACCTTTGTTTGACTGTCTCTTCTAATTGACTAAGTAATACTTCACTAATTAGTGTTGTTTTATGGGAAGGTAAATCATCGGGAGAGAGATATGGTTGATTCATAGAAATTTTCCCTAATTCCAAAGGGTTAATTACTGATACAAACTGAATAATTTTTTTATGCTTGCTTGATTGATGAGATTCCCTTTATTCAGATATATCAGCTTGTAAAACAGGCTAATGAGACATCCATTCACTCCTAGTACAACTTTTATATAATCTACATTGCCTGTGTTTGCATTTTCCTCATATTTCTTTAGCAATTGCTCTACAAAAATATATATTTTGTGTTTTTTCTTCAGAAAACAATAAAATCCAGATAACTTCTCTGTCGTGAATCTAGAGCATACATCAATACTATAGCAGTTATAAATAATTTGTGAAAAATTAGCTCCTCAAATTTTGCAAAACGTTCAGATATCTGATGTTTTGATTGTTTACTTTTTGCAACAATTCAGTAGATTTTTATTTCCTATTCCATCTTTTTTATTTATCCGAGTTATTTAGGAAGCCAATTTCAATTATGAACACCACTATAATTACTTACAGCATTTTTCATTCCAATGACGTACATTCATCTAGACTCTAGCTCCTAGCCTAAGCGCCTCTATCCCCTATCAACTTGTACTGAACTCAACCTAAAAACGCTATATTGGCAACATATTAATTTATCAAATTGTGAATATTTGCTTCCCAATTCATCCCATCAAAAGGCACAATTTCAAAATCTGGGATGACATCGCCATCTAAGCAGCTGACATTGACATCAATACAATCAGGATGGCTGCGGGGAATATAAAAAGAATGTATCCCACAAATCTTACAGAATTTATGTTGAGCAACTCCTGTATTAAATTTGTAAGTTGTTAACTCGTTTTCACCTTGCAATAAAGTAAATTGTTCCCGTGGGACGATTAAGTGTAAAAAGCCCTTTTTTCGGCAAATCGAACAGTTACAATCATCAACTTTGTGGTTATTGACTACAACTCGAAAACGTACCACACCACAATGACAACCACCTTCGTATGTCATGGGTTTTGAAATATTTTCTGTCATATTAATTAACGAGATTCTAACTTAGCAATACGTTGCTCTAGAGTATTCACTTGTTGTTTTAATTCAACCACTAAAGTTGCTAAACGGTCAAACATTTTATCCCGTTCTGCTTGTGATAAATTTCGTCTAGTTGACTGTGGTACGGTAATCGTTGTTCGAGAGTTAGGAGACTGGCGAGTATTTCCGAGTTGAGATTCTATTTGATTTAACCGCGACTCCATACGATTAAAATCGGCCTCTAAATTATTCAGCCGAGATTCGATTTGCTGTGATGATGCGGTGTTAGAGAATAACCCAGCCCAGATAATAATGGCTAAAGCTACCGCAATTCCTAGTGCTTGAATTTTTTTCATTGTCTGAACCACAAAGAACGCTCTGACTTTTCACGGTATCTGAAAAACCCCTCTCCAAACCTCTCCCCTGCAAGGAGAGAGGCTTTGATTTCTCCCCCTTCCCTACTAGGGAAGGGGGCTGGGGGGTTAGGTTTTGCGTTAGCTTTTCCACATGACGTGAAAAGTTAGAAAGAACGCTAAGGGCGCGAAGGAAGAAGATATAGCAAAGTTGAACAAGGTAGGTTGGGAGGTGCGATCGCTCCACCCAACAAAGTATGCTGATATATATTGATCAATCTATAGAGTATTGATTTATTTATCAGGTTGCAAACCAGAAAATAGTGTCTCCCAATTGCGAGAGTTCACTTTATTTTCTGTTGCTTTCACTTCAAAAGTGACATTATGCACTTGACTTTGTTCTAACGCTTGTACGCAAAGTTCTGCCACATCCTCGCGGCTGATTTTGCCACGAATGTTATCACCTTGTTCTAAGATTAACTCCTGTCCGCCGCTTTCTTCAGTTAAGGCACAAGGTCTAATAATGGTGTAAGGAATACCACTATCTCTTAAACTATCTTCGCCTTTTAATTTCCAGGTTAAAATACCTCCCAACTGGTCATTTAATCGGACTGCGGGTGGTTCTTCCTCTAAATTAATTCCTGGTCTTCCGGGACGGGTGACACCTGCGGAACTGACAAGAATAAATTGGGGTAAGGTTTTTCCACCGTAGGCTTTAATAGATTCCACTTGTAAACAAAAACCACCAGGGGTAAATTTGGGATTTAACGCCCCATCATATTCAAATTTGCTCAACATCAGTTGAAATGAGCTAATTCTACTAGTACTTAATGGTGCCGCATCTTTGACAGTTTTTGCCCGAAATACTGGCGTTAATTCCGCAAAGGGAATGCGAATATTTATCCAAGTATTAGCTACAGTATCAAAAGAATAGCTGTAACCTAAACCATCCCAAGTTGCATCGGGGCGGAGAAATATTTTATAACGTTGTCCATCGCCTTTAACTCGTATTTCTACACCTGTGTAACCAGATAAATTAAACGGTGGGTCAAAATTTTTGGTTCTCACAGATGCAAATCCTCCTGAGTTGGCTGTAGAAACATTACCAGCAAACACAGCAGTATTTTCCGTTAATTGAATATTACTAGAGCTAACACCCCCCATCACAACATCATCTAAAGCACCCCAAATATTTCTTAATTCAGCAGAGGGATGGGTAAAATCAAATATGAGTTTTTCATTCGCTGCGGGGAGATATTTGGCGGCTGCTTCGACTAAGTGTTTCACACCTTGATATTCGACGTTTTCGGGAGTGTCGCCAACAATTTCAGGCTGGTAAAATTTAATGCCTTGATAATATTTTTCTCTATTGGCGGTGTCGCCTTCGACTGGTTGGACACGCACGGCTGTGCAACAAATCAGGGCTTGGATATTAGCCATGACTAATGCGGTTAAAGTTTCGGGTTTGGTGATATCTGCAACTACTAAGTCAACATCATTACCCAAAATTGACCGGGCTTTTTCAATATCACGCACCAGACAGCGCACTTGATAACCTCGTTGTCTAAGTCGCCTCACGACTCGTTTACCCAGTCCACCCGTTGCACCCGCTACTAGTATTACACCCACGCTTTTTTCTCCATTAGGTCTATGTTGTGTGTCTTGGGGACGACCTTGGATCAGTTTTTGTATACAGTTGAGAAAAGGAATAACCTCGAAGTAAGACAGAGTATTGATAAACCTGCCTAAGTCCCATTGGGAAAGATTTTTGTCATTCACAATTGCGTCCTCATTGAAGTTTTTGAGCGACCAGAGGTGAACAATGGTTTACAAGTTAAATTATAGGAATAACCCGTAAGTAAGTTTTACGAGCCAAAAATTTTAATACAATACACTATTTAACCCACGATTTTTTACCAAGTGAAGTAGCTTAAGAGATGCTCCACTAGGACGCTTTTGTCCTATTTCCCATTTTTGAACTGTTGAAGGACTTATATTCAAAATACGTGCAAAAACAGCTTGACTGACTTGAGATGATTCCCGTATTTCTTTAATTTGATTAGGTTCTAGAGGCTCAATAGGAGGTAGACATAGGTGTTCAAAGTCGCGCAATGTAGTTTGATTCATTAGCCCAGCTTTGTGTAGGTCTTTTGCTGTCTCATGAACTGCTTCAAGAATTGCTGATTTTTTCTTCCGCATTACAAATCACCTCTATTAACGCATTACTATTTTTCGCCTGCTCAAGCTCTTCTAGTGTATAAGCAAGTAATTGCTTGGATAACATTTTCAGAGCTTCTTCTTCATCTTTGTCAATGTTACTGCGTTCGTTTTTTGAAAAGCCAAAAATAAAAAACCAACGATCTTCATTATTAGTAGCTACTAGTGTCCGAAATCCACCACTCTTACCTTTCCCTGGTTTTGCTATGCGTTTTTTAAACAATCCACCTCCCAGGTCAGCATCATAAAGCCCTGCTGCCATTTCGTTTGCAGCGTTACAGAGACTAAGATCATTTAAGCCTTCCTTTCGCGCCCAACGGTCAAAAGTACGGTTTTTGTAAATTTTCATTTTATAGTATCTTTGGTTAAAGTATAGCACTAGGTACTATATTTTAGGGTAGATATAGTGTAGGCACATCTAAGGAATAATGGTTTTCGCAATCTCGTCAAAACTTGCCAATCATTGATAGGATTTTGGCGATGTCTATAGCTAATTCCGATTTGGTCTTCAAGATGAGGAAGTAGGTACAATAAATTGGTGTTTTTGCGATCGCCCAAAAACGCTAAAATACTTGCTTAAATGTTGCTAATCATACAAAAACTTACTTATGAGCCAACTAGAAAAAGCTCAAGCTGAATACGCTAGTTTTCTGCAAGAGTTTCAAAGTGTCATTATTAGCACTGTCAGTCCAGAAGGCATACCTAATAGTAGTTATGCACCTTTCGTCAGTGACGAAGCCAAAAATATTTATATTTATATCAGTGACTTGGCAGCCCACACACAAAATATTTATGCTAATCCCCGTGTGAGTATTTTATTTATTGAAGATGAAACAAAAAGTAATAACATTTTTGCTCGTCGTCGTTTAACTTTTGATTGTACTGCGACTTTAATAGAACGAGATACAGACACTTGGAATAAAGTTGTTGACCAACTTCAAGAACGCTTTGGCGAAATGATTGAAGTTTTAAAAAGCTTGGGTGACTTTCGGATTTTTCTACTCATTCCCAGTTCAGGCCGTTTTGTGCTTGGTTTTGGCAATGCTTATAAAATTAGTGGCGACAATTTAAATGAATTAACTCATATTACGCGTGATAATCGCTAGATTTTTGATCATTTTGCTGGAAGGGAGACAAGGGAAGGGAGAGAGATGTTTGTAAATTATTTAGGACTATCTTGACTTCATATTTCATACTTCACACTTCACACTTCATACTTCACACTTTTTATGCTTCAGTTTCAACCTCCTGGCTTTGGGCAGAAAGTGATTCATACTACCTTGGGAGCGATGGTGTATTATACTCAGACATCTGCACCTTGGTTAAATGCTGATAGTGAAGATTTATCGCCACTATTATTTCTACATAATTTTGGGGGTGGGGCTTCGGCTTATGAATGGTCGAAGGTGTACCCAGCTTTTGCAGCCAAATATCGGATTTTAGCGCCTGATTTAATTGGTTGGGGAGATTCTGCACACCCTGTACGCGATTATCAAATTAAGGATTATTTGACGACACTGGCTGAATTTATTACTCAAACTTGTCGCCAACCTGTAACAGTTATCGCCTCATCGCTGACGGCTGCTTTAACTATTCGTTTAGCTATTACTCAGCCACAATTATTTCAATCATTATATTTAGTGTGTCCTTCTGGGTTTGATGACTTTGGTCAAGGTGCTGGACGCAGGCTACCACTTTCTGTGATTAATACACCACTGATAGATAGTTTAATCTATACTTTGGGTGCAGAAAATGAATTGGCAGTACAGAATTTTTTACAAAGTTTTTTGTTTGCTAAACCCGAACGTATTTCACCAGAAATGGTAGCCGCTTATTTAACTTCTGGACAACAACCTAATGCCAGATTTGCCGCCTTGGCATTTTTGCGGGGTGACTTGTATTTTGATTTAAGTTTGTATCTGCAACAGTTAACAATTCCCACTGTGTTTTTTTGGGGTGAAGAAGCACAATTTACTAGTATAAAATTAGGGCGGAGGTTGGCAAATTTGAATCCAAATACTGTGGCAAAATTTTATGCGATCGCTGATGCTGGAGTACTGCCTCATCTAGAATTACCAGAAGTCATGATTGGTCTATTACAGCAGCATTTATAAATATCTAGGACGTACGCAGACTCTATGATTTCTTGGCGTTCACCCTATGGGAAGCTACTGCACGTCTACGATAAATTAAGCTTTGTGGGAATTTTTGCGTCAGTCCTGTATCGTTGACCGCAACTAGAAATCACAAGAGTGATTTTCGTCCACGTTGATAATTACTACAATAAAATAGTCACACCCAACCCTGGAGTTCTGGCAGTGGGCTTATTTGATGATTTGAGTCGGTTTTTAGAAAACCGTTTAGAAGAATTCTTGCGTAATAATCCACATTTGGAGTTAGAGGCGCTGTTAGAGCAACTACGTCAGCAAGAAGAGGATACTTTAAAGCTAATAGCAGATTTACAAGTCCAAGAAAAGCGATCGCAAGATGATATTCTCTCCACCGCCCAAGAAATTCAGCGTTGGCACATTCGTGTGCAAAAAGCCAAAGATGCGGGTAGGCAAGATTTAGCCACCGCTGCCCAAGAACGAGAAGCAGCCCTATTGCGGGAAGGAAACCAAAAATGGGGACACATGCAAGGGTTGAAAGAACGCCTGAATCAATCTCAAGAATTATTGCGAAAAATCCAGGTACGCAGACAGGAAGTTCAAGCCAAAGCCGCAGAAGCACAAACAGCACGCGCTCAAGCTCAAGCTCAACAACAGCGTATAGAAACTAATGGTTGGTGGAATTCTTCTACAAGTAGTTCGAGAACTTTTGATGACTTAGAAGAAAAGTTTCGCCGTTGGGAAACAGAAGACGAGTTGGAAGAAATGAAGCGGAATTTAGGGAAGAAGTGAAAATCTGAAGGGTGTTAGAGTGTATGGGCGGGCTGTACCCTGCGGGAAGGTGACTTAACGTATAACTCATGTCTCGCAAGGAACTTAAGTTCCTTGCTCATAGCAAAAGTCATCTGAAGATGACTAAATATATCCAATGTTTTTGAGTCTACTTGAGTAGACTTGAGCTATTAGTCTTGAACTTGAGTTCAAGGCGGGAATGGCTTGTATGTACACTGTAGACTCCCTATTTCCAAACCCATACTTTATTGTCAACAATGTCTACTAAACCTATAGATAGAAGCCGAAGTTTGATTCAATCTAGCGACTGGCCGATTGAACAATTACCGGGATTGAGTCAAGAAGAACAATCTCAACTACAAATTTGCGGAATTAAAACTACACGCAGCCTATTTCACCAAGGCAAAACTTTGGAAGCTAGATTAGCGTTAGCTAGTAAATTACAAGTTCATCTTCAGTATGTCAATAAATGGGTAGCACTAGCTGATTTATCTCGCATTCCTAGTGTTGGTACACAATATTGTGGCTTGTTGCTTCATGCAGGAATCGGTTCTGTAGCGCAATTAGTGCAAACTCCCAGCCATAGATTGCACAGACAAATTATGCGTTTGCAAGTAGCAACCTTGCAACGACGAGATTTGTGTCCATCAATTGAGTTAGTCCAGCAATGGAGTCAACAAGCTAAGGGAGTGCTGAGTGCTGAGTACTGAGTGCTGAGTGCTGAGTTGTCACTCAGGTATTCTCTTGTGTCACGCCATTTGCTTCAAGTCGGCAGAGCCGCCCAACGCAGTGGCTCCCCCTTGTCTTCCTTGTCTCCCTCATCTCCTCCCCTACTCCTTCACTAATACTCCATTGAGAAAAATATCAGCGAGTCCTTCGGCCATCTGCTGCATTTCTTGGGGAGAAGCGTCGGGTTCCATGAGGGTGTTGTTAGAAAAACCTGCGATCGCAAACATCCCTAAAAATACTTTAGCAACAAGTTTGGCATCGGTTTGGCGATAAATGCCTTTATCCATTGCCGTTTGAAAGAAGGCTTCGGCTACATCTGTCATTTTATTAATAACTTCGATTTGAATGCGATCGCGTAAATCGGGGTGAAACTGCACTTCCATAAAACACACCCGCATCAAATCAGCATTTTTCTGGAAATTCCACATCCTTCGGCGCATTACTTGCGCTACGGCCTTATAGCTGCCCATTTCACTCAATTCTGTTAGCAAATCCGTTAATATCTCCACCCAGCCAGCTGTCGCTACCTCCACCAAAATTGCTTTTTTATTGGGAAAATGCCGAAATAACGTACCCTCAGCCACGCCAGCAGCTTGGGCTAAATCGCGGGTAGTTGTACCATCAAATCCTTGTGAGGCAAATAGCCGCCTGGCCGCTTGTAAAATGCGGGTGCGTGTTTGTGCTTCTGAAGGTGGGGGAGAATTAAAAACTCGCATAACAGTTACGGTGTGATTTCCGGAACACGATTGGTAGCATTATTGTCTAACGTCGAGTACAAAAAGCACGGAAAGCTTAATACAAGATTAACGCCCTGCCCAATTATTTGCCTGTTTCTCTGGATGGGGAATTTGACAACACCAGTCTGAAGTGTAAAAGATGAAAGATAAAATTTATTGTTCTATCAAGTCCAGTTGATTAGTTATGATTTCCACAATCATTGCACCCCACCCCCAAACCTCTCCCTTGCCCGTGAACGGGGCTACCGTGTACACACAAGTCTGATAAAGTTGCCTAGTAGCGTTTTGATCCCGCCTTAAAAAGGCTACGGTGTAGACCAAAATCTTCGTGTGGTGCATCTGTCCCGCCTCGGAATAAATTCCGAGTCTCATAGCACAAGTCCTCTCAAGAGGACTCAATAAAAATTTTATTCCAGTCTACTTCAGTAGACTTTGGCTATGAGCCTGGAACTTTAGTTCTAGGCGGGAATGGCTTCAACCTAACAATTTCGGCTTGTGTGTACACGTTAGGTTCACGGGGAGGGGAGACGAAGCACAGCTTTGGCGGGGTGGGGTTTGAAGGTTGGCATAAGTAATCAAGCGGATACAATATTTCAGACTTCACACTTCATACTTCATACTTCAACCAAATTATTGCTTATGAATCATTTGCGTAGCCTGAGAACAGTTTTAAATTGGTCAAATCACCTATCGCTAAAACTGTTGCGGCTGTTTATTACCTTTTTTGCTGTCACAATTTTAGTTTCGGGTTCTTTACCAGAAATGGCGGTGGCGCAAACTCAAACTGCACCACCGCCACCACGCACCGTCCAACCCAGCAAACCACCAGAGAAAAGCTCGATTCAGCCTTATTTAGATCGAGTAGTCAAGCAATTGACGAAATTTCAATTGGACAATGGGATGAAGTTCATTGTTTTAGAACGCCATCAAGCGCCTGTAGTTTCTTTTTTGACCTACGCTGATGTTGGTGGTGTGGATGAGCCTGATGGTAAAACAGGCGTGGCACATTTTCTAGAACATTTGGCTTTTAAAGGTACGCAACGGATTGGTACTACAGATTACAAAGCTGAAAAACCGCTCTTAGAACGCCTAGAACAGTTAGATAGCCAAATTAGAACCGCTAAGGCAGATAATAAAAAAGCTGATGTGGCGCGGTTACAGGCTGAATTTAAGCAGGTGGAAGCCCAAGCCGTCAAGCTAGTTAAGCAAAACGAAATGGGGCAAATTGTGGAACAAGCGGGAGGTGTAGGCTTAAATGCTAATACTTCCACCGAAGCCACCCGTTATTTTTACAGCTTTCCATCTAATAAGTTAGAACTTTGGATGTCCCTGGAGTCTGAGCGATTTTTAGAACCTGTACTCAGTCGGGAGTTTTATAAAGAAAAAGATGTGATTTTGGAAGAACGGCGCTTACGGGTGGAGAATTCACCTATCGGGCTGATGGTGGAGAAATTCATCGATGCGGCGTATAAAGTTCATCCATACAGAAGGCCTGTGATTGGTTATGACGAAGATATCCGCAACCTCACACCTACAGATGTAAAGCAGTTTTTTGATACTTACTATGCACCAAATAATTTAGCGATCGCAATTGTCGGTGATGTTAACCCTAACGAAGTCAAACGACTCGCACAAATTTACTTTGGGCGTTTTCCCAGCAAACCTAAACCAAAATCCCAAGTTCCTGTAGAACCCAAGCAAACCGAAACACGCCAAGTCACTTTAGAATTACCTTCCCAACCTTGGTATTTAGAAGGTTATCACCGTCCGGCAATTACTCATCCAGATAACGCTGTTTATGAAATTATCAGCCGACTGTTGAGTGAAGGGCGCACTTCCAGGTTGTATAAATCTTTAGTTGAAAAACAACAATTAGCCCTGACAGCCCAAGGTTATAGCGGTTTTCCCGGAGATAAATATCCTAATTTGATGCTATTTTATGCCCTGACGGCTCCTGGACATACTGTGGATGAGTTAGCCACAGGTTTACGTCAAGAAATTGATAACCTAAAAACTCAACCAGTCACAGCCACTGAATTACAGCGGGTGAAAACTCAAGCCAGAGCCGATTTACTCCGCAGCCTTGATTCTAATACAGGAATGGCACAGTTGTTGTTGGAATATGAAGTAAAAACGGGTGATTGGCAAAACTTGTTCAAGCAATTGGATGAAATTGCGGCGGTAACTCCGGCGGATATTCAGCGAGTCGCCAAAGCAGCGTTTACCCCCGAAAATCGCACCATTGGTAAGTTGTTGTCGAAACAAGGATGAAAACGAACCGCAAAGGACGCAAAGGGCGCGAAGGAAGAGATATGCACAGATATAAATATCAGGTGAAGGGTAAGAGGTCGATGAAATTCCAACTATTACATGGTAAAAGGTTAATTTATGTTGTCATGTTTGCCTTTGCCTTTTTACTTTTGACTTTTGACTTTTCTTTAGCGGCGACAACAGCAGCCAAACATTACACAGATTTAAAATTACCAGCTTTACCTGCGGTCAAGTTACCCAAATATGAACGCTTTGTTTTACAAAACGGCCTAGTTGTGTATTTAGTAGAGGATCATGAATTGCCGTTAGTAAGTGGTTCAGCCTTGGTGCGGACTGGTAGCCGTTGGGAAGCAGCCGATAAAGTTGGGTTAGCTGGTATGACAGGTGCAGTCATGCGGACTGGGGGAACGAAAAAGCATTCACCAGATGAACTCAACGAAATATTAGAACAACGGGCTGCATCTGTAGAAACTAGTATTGGTGAAGGTTCAGGAAGTGCTAGTTTTGATGCGTTAACTGAAGATGTGGAAACGGTGTTTGGCCTGTTTGCAGAAGTGCTGCGGGAACCAGTATTTGCCCAAGATAAACTGGATTTAGCCAAGACACAGGGAAAAGGCGGGATTGCGCGACGCAATGATGATCCTAATGGGATTGCTAGTCGAGAATTCAAGAAATTGGTTTATGGCAAAGAAAGTCCCTATGCGCGGACTGTGGAATATGCCACATTGGATAAAATTAACCGGGAAGATTTAGTCCAGTTTTACCAGCAATACTTTCACCCCAATAATATAATTTTGGGGATTGTGGGCGATTTTGATAGTAAAAAAATGCGATCGCTCATTCAAGCTAAATTAGGTAATTGGCAACGTAACCCCAAAATCACTAAACCCCAGTTACCAGAGGTTTCCCCAGCCAACAAAGGCGGAGTATTTTTTGTCAATCAACCCCAGTTAACTCAAAGTAGTGTACTTCTAGGGCATTTAGGCGGACAATTCGACAGCCCCGACTATGCCGCACTGGATGTTTTGAATGGGGTGTTAAATGGTTTTGGTGGACGCTTATTTAATGAAGTGCGATCGCGCCAAGGTTTAGCTTACTCTGTATATGGTTACTGGAGTCCCCGCTTTGATTATCCCGGTATTTTCTTGGCTGGCGGACAAACCCGTTCTGATGCTACCGTCCAGTTTGTAAAATCCTTACAAGCCGAAATTAAGCGCATTCAAGCACAGCCTGTAACAGCCCAAGAACTGGCTTTTGCCAAAGAATCTACCCTCAATTCTTTTGTGTTTAATTTTCAAGACCCCGGCCAAACCTTATCACGGTTAATGCGCTATGAATATTACGGCTACCCATCAGACTTTTTGTTTCGTTATCAAAAAGCCGTCGCCGCCACCACCGCCGCCGATGTGCAACGGGTAGCCAAGCAATACCTCAAACCAGACAACCTGATAACTTTAGTTGTCGGAAATCAAACCACCATTCAACCACCGTTAACAGGTTTAGCCAAACAAGTAACACCCATAGATGTAACAATTCCTGGTTCGCCATCACAGGCTAAGAATTGAATGTCACGCTTGTAAAGGTGAAAACCTTGTCAGGACTGGGTGTAAGGGTATAGGGGTGTGGGGTGTAGGGGAAGAGTACTAATTTGTAACTATGTCATAGTCGTTTTTATTCTTTCCCTTATACCTGTATTTGAGAGGCATGAAATATCGTGCCTCTATTTTTTTTGGTTAATCTTTTACTGTTGGATTTTATGTCCAGAATTAGATTTGGTTCTTAAACGTTGACATTAAAAAAATATTCCTGCTTTTATAGACGAAACTCCTTGAATTGTGTCTAAAAGATGAGCTATAAAACCTTGATTTACGAAGATATAAATACACAATATAAGAGAGACATTTCAGATTTGCAGCGTTGATTCTATTTCCATGTGTATTAATTAACATCATCTTTTTTGTGGAGGCAAAGAAATGGCAAGGATAACCATCTCAGACCTTTATCCAAGTAGTGACGAGCAGCATATTACTGAACTAACACCTTGGGAAGCTAAAAAGGTAGAAGCAGGTACAAGCTCAAGTACAATAACCATCGACACAAGCAGCCTTATAGAGATACAACAAAATCTCAATAGCATTCTTAGGAATGTATCTGACCAACTACAGCAAACATTTTATCAACAGCAACAACAATCTAATAATGGTAATGGTCGGCGACCACAATATGACGATTATTACGATTATTATTAATTCTGGGAAACATGTTGTTGCTCAGAATTAAAAGAGTCAGGAGAAAGCAATAACTCTGTCTCCTGACTCATTCAATTTCAGTGTATTTTATGCTGCTGCTCATGACTATTAATGCATGAGCAAGCAGATTTTTCTAAGAGGATGTTTATAAAGTAAAAATAAAATTTTCGTAGGGTGTGTTAGGCGCAAATTGTGAGCTAATTCTTCACAAAAACTAGATAAGAGCGTCTAACGCACCATTATAATCTGGCGGTGCGTTAGGCTGAAGCCATAACGCACCCTACTTAAGATTTACTTTATAAATCGTCTCTAAATTATAGCAATGTGTCGTATTCTTGTTTCAATTGGTATAAATTATTCTCTAGATAGTCGTATGTTTTGTATTTCAAGAGAATCAGAACATACGATTTTTTACTGTTTTGTCAAAACCGAGCCACTCAGAACCACGGTTTTTTTGAAGACTCGTGGTTTTTGTTATTGTAGTCTAAATGATTCATAACTGCACAATTTGTGTAATTTACCCATAAAACCACCTTTATAAACTTCGATATACAGACCTTTTCAAATATTGATATTACTATCAGATAAAAAATAATCAAACACTACAAAATTTAATTTTCAAAGAGACACAATATATTTATTTATGTCTTTATAAAGGAGCTTATAGCGTTGACTTTTATAGTTCCAGTAAATAAAAATTGCATTAACAGTTAAGCAAAGCACAGCTTAATTGCCCGCAAAAACTACTTGATGATAAGCAATTGTATTAGGAGTAAGTCATGGCAAATATCACTCTTACAGAATTAAAAACTGCTGGTGTTCAATTGTTCCAAGATTCTGAAAGCTTTTTGAATGACCTAAGTGATGTTGACGCGATCACCGCAAATGGTGCTAATGGTTCTTACTATGGCGGTCATGTCAGCGAATTTTCTGGATTTAACAAGTTGATTGAAGGCTTTGTTAATGTTTATGCTCTTCAGCATATCTATGGCATAGCTAAGTCTTTCAGCAAGTCTTACTCTAATAACTACTATGGCTAATAGTTTGGTAGTTCATTAAGCAGCTATATTTCACTTAGTTACTAAGTGAAATATAGCTAAATCATCAAAATAAATAATCAATCAGTCGCAAGCAATTGTACTAGGAGTAAATCATGGCGAATATCACTCTTGCGGAATTAAAAACTGCTGGTGTTCAATTGTTCCAAGATTCTGAAAGCTTTTTGAATGACCTAAGTGATGTTGACGCGATCACCGCAAATGGCGCGGGTGGTTCTTACTATGGCAGTCACGTCAGCGAATTTTCCGGATTTAACAAATTGATTGAAGGCTTTGTTAATGTTTATGCTCTTCAGCATATCTATGGCATAGCTAAGTCTTTCAGCAAGTCTGACTACTCTCATGGCTACTATTAATAATAATTTTGTAGTCCATTAAGCAGCTATATTTCACTTAGTTATTAAGTGAAATATAGCTAAATTAACCAAATCAATAATCAATCAGTCGCAAGCAATTGTATTAGGAGTAAGTCATGGCAAATATCACTCTTGCAGAATTAAAAACTGCTGGTGTTCAATTGTTCCAAGATTCCGAAAGCTTTTTAAATGACCTAAGTGATGTTGATGCGATCGCTACAAATGGTGCTGATGGTTCTTACTATGGCGGTCACGTCAGCGAATTTTCTGGATTGAACAAGTTGATTGAAAGCTTTGTTGATGTTTATGCTCTTCAGCATATTTATGGCATAGCTAAGTCATTCAGCAAGTCTTACTCTAATAAGTACTACTAATAATACTTTAGTAGTTCATTAAGCAGCTATATTTCATTTAGTAACTAAGTGAAATATAGCTAAATTAACCAAATCGATAATCAATCAGTCGAAAGCAATTGTATTAGGAGTAAATCATGGCAAATATCACTCTTTCAGAATTAAAAACTGCTGGTGTTCAATTGTTCCAAGATTCCGAAAGCTTTTTAAATGACTTGAGCGATGTTGACGCGATCGCTACAAATGGTGCTGATGGTTCTTACTATGGCGGTCATGTCAGCGAATTTTCTGGATTTAACAAGTTGATTGAAAGCTTTGTTGATGTTTATGCTCTTCAGCATATTTATGGCATAGCTAAGTCATTCAGCAAGTCTTACTCTAATAAGTACTACTAATAATGCTTTAGTAGTTCATTAAGCAGCTATATTTCACTTATTAACTAAGCGAAATATAGCTAAATTATCAAAACCAATAATCAATCAGTTACAAGCAATTGTACTAGGAGTAAATCATGGCAAATATCACTCTTGCGGAATTAAAAACTGCTGGTGTTCAATTGTTTCAAGATTCTGAAAGCTTTTTAAATGACCTAAGTGATATTGATGCGATCGCGGCTAATGGTGCTGATGGTTCTTACTATGGCGGTCATGTCAGCGAATTTTCCGGATTTAACAAGTTGATTGAAAGCTTTGTTGATGTTTATGCTATCCAGCATATTTATAGCATAGCTAAATCTTTCAGTAAGTCTCACTCTAACAGCTTAAGCATCTACTAGCTTTATAGTTAACTACTGAATAGCAATTCTCTATCAAGATGCATTGTATCAGCCTGTATTCAGTAAAGTTCTGTTTATCATCAGACGTTCCTGTAGAGTATGCAGGCTGTATTTATCTAACTTGAGGCAAAGATAAAATACAACATTACAGAGAATTTAGATGAATCAGCATATTCATAATTAAGCCTTGGCTTCATATTCTGCCAAAAAACCTGATTAAACCACTTTAAGGATGACATTATGGCTCATATCACTCTTTCAGAACTAAGTGTTGCTGACTCTCTACTTTTCCAAGATGTGGAAAACTTTCTTGATAACCTGAGTGATGTTGATGCGATCGCTGCGTATGGTGGAGATAATTTTCAGCCTTACAACTTTGGCTATAGCTCCGGCTCATACGTCAGCATCTTGAATAAGCTGATTGAGGCTATTGTTGATGTGTACGCTATCCAATATATCTACAGAATAGCTACATCATTCAAAGAGTCTCTCTACTACTAGCTTTGTATTTTACTAGTAAGAATCCAGGAGCCAGAATTCAGTAGTCAGAATAATTTAAAAATCAAGAAAAAATTTGATAAATATTTCAATTTTTGGAGATTTTTCTTAAATTATGACTACTGATACTAATTCACGAAATTATTAATACAACTCACTTCCTCTGCTCCCAGTCACCGAGCGAAGTCGAGGCGCTGCTTGTCCATTTGTATCATTTTTAAAGTGAAACGGTATTACTCCTGAGTGTTTAATTCTTACGTTTACTATTAACATAAATAACTCTCTTGGGAGTGAAGTAAAAACCACATTCAACTATTAATAAATAATCAAGAGCAAACTATATTTAGGTTTTGTTATATCTCTACAGACTCTACAGCATTTTATCAATAACAAAACCATTCAAAATTCCTAAGTCTAAATATATCCTTCGGTGTTTAGCTTATTTTAATTGCCATATCACAATTAATATAGTGATTATAGCGATTCTTACTCTAATAAGGTACAGGCAAGAATAACTAACATCAGATGCACGCAGATAAATCAGTTCATTAGCAGACTAGGAAACGCTCTATAGCAAGCATAAGTAATTTTTGAAAAAACTCTTCACATCTAACACTATGGCATTTTTATTAAGTTCTCAAAATGTTCTGGAATACTTGCTTAGCGTTGGACTTTGCACTCAAGCAGAACAGTCATTAAGTAAGATTGAGTTAAAGCCAGCTAAAAACTTTAACCTGTTAGTTACTTTACCAGATGAGCGAAAACTTCTAGTTAAACAAGAGCGCCTCAATCGAGAAGGAAAAGCTGCTGGGGAATTTTTGAAAGAATGGAGAGTGCATGAGTTTTTTCAAACTTTTCCAGATATTAGTCACATTCGCTTGTTTTGCTCAGAAGCAGTTCATTTTGATGCAGAAAATTCCATCATTGTGTTTAATTATCTCAGTAACTATCGGGATTTGGCTGATTTTTATTTAAAAGAGAATGTCTTTCCGACTGAGATTGCTAAAGTAATTGGAGCGACTTTGGCATCAATTCACCGTACCACTATTGAACATCCAGACTATGGAGCATTCTTTCAAAAAGCTGATCAGGGATCTAACCTCAACAATCCCAACCTGAATCTAGGACTAGATAGAATTACCCCAGAAATTTTTGGTATAGTTCCTAGTGAGGGATTGAAATTTTTTACCCTTTATCAACGTTACGATAGTTTGGGGCGGGCGATCGCAGATTTAAATCGTTCTTATACTAGCTATTGTCTAACTCATCATGACCTAAAGCTGAACAATATCCTTTTATCTTTAAGTTGGCAAGAAGCAGTTGCAAATAACTTTTTCTCAAGTGAAAGTATTGTTCGCTTGATTGACTGGGAACGTGGTGCTTGGGGAGATCCGGCTCATGATTTAGGAATGCTCATTTCCAGCTATTTGCAATTCTGGTTATATAGTATGACGACCAGTAAATCGATGGCTATTGAAGAGTCATTGCGTCTAGCAACAACACCATTAGAACTACTTCAGCCTTCAATTGTGGCGCTGATGTCGAGTTATTTAGCTCATTTCCCAGCAATTTTGCAGGCTCGTCCAGATTTCTTAGAAAGAGTTATGCAATTTTGTGGTTTAGCTTTAATTACAGCTATTCAAGCCGGACTCCAGCATGAAAAAACTTTTGGGAATGTCGGAATCTGTATGCTGCAAGTTGCCAAGAGTTTACTATGTAATCCCCAAGCTTCGATGAAAACAATTTTTGGCGTTGAAGCTTTAGAACTTTTACCGTCAAGCGTATATCAGAATTAGCCATCTCTAGAGGGGAGTAGGGAGTAGTGAGTGGGGAATAGTTTAAACACCTCTTTGATTGATGGTTGTGAATTTTTTCATCAGCATTGCTTCTTAACTCCTGAATTCTGACTTTTGAATTCTTCAATTACAGGTAAGCTTTTATGCAAATGTTAGATTCTCTCGCAACTCAATTTTCCGAAATTCCTGCATCATTGCAGACATCGCTACAAGATATTGTTTCTAACATTGAAATTGAGTCTGCTTATTGTATTAAGCACCCAAATTACAAACCATTGCAACTGCCAGAATCAGCAATTTCCCGCTTTCAACAATTACCTGCTGCTCTACAAAAGAAATTTTTAAGTATGCAGATGCGAGGTTTTCTTTATGGTATTTATTACAATGGCTCTTTAAAAAGTTCTCTGGCTGCTAATACAGAGAGTGATACTGTAGCTTTAAATCAGAATCTCGAAAATAATACTTTGCTGGGTGTTGATGTAGCTTTTTACGATCGCCTGCACGAAAGTAATCAAGGCGATGGCTATTGGTATTACAATTGGCAGGTAGTCAAAGAAAATCTCGATGACACTTTGGCAGTACAAAAAGATGGTTTAACTCTGCATATTGAGCGCAGTCGTCATTTACTACCGCACAATCAATATCCAAGTGTAGGTAAGTATGTAGCAGTCAAAATGCCGAAAAATTTGGTGCAGAATGGCTTTTATATGGCGGTGGCGAACGCCGGAACTGCGACAAATCGAGACAGATTAGTGCGTGTTTACTTTAATTTAACTCCAGAAGGTGCTGTTGCAGTTATGAATACTTTGACCACGCAACTCAACTTTCTAGAGATTCCTTTTTCATTTAAAGCCTTATATAATCCTTCCGAGTACGAACGTTACGATTCCGCAGTATTTTACTTTGATAAAAACGATTATGAGGCGGTTCACTCAGTACTAGAAAGGGTGTATGCCGAATGTCAGTCTTATTTTCAGCCAGACGTACCTTTATTTACTAAGTTTATAGCACCGGGGTTAGCGATCGCAGAAGAACCAAACCACAGATTTACTGAACAAGAAAGTTTTGGGACTCATCGTTGTCAAATTATCGCTAATGGTTTGCTAGATGCTTGGGAGCAAGGCAATAATACACCAGCCCATCGGATAGCAGCAATTCTGGAACAATTTTCTCTATCCCAAGTGGAATTACAACGCCCTTATCTGAACGCTAATTCTCACGATATCTATATGCCTTTATCTTTATCGTAATTCTCATAGCAATCCTAGAAAGCTCCCTGATTTCTCAAAGAAGTCGGGGAGCTGAAAGCTTAATAATTAAGCAGGCCTTTGTAAATTTTGGGATGATGAAGAATTCTTTGGCAGCTTTGCAACTATTTCTAAATTTGCAACTTGTTGTTGTAACCAGTTTGTAAAAAACTCTCCCATAATTTGCAGACGTAACTGCTCGTTTAATTCCGGTTTAATAATTTCCTCAACGGCAATTATATGTACTCCTTTGGGTGTGACAATTGGCTTGAGAATTTGTGGCGGAGTAGCAGCAAACACGGCGGCGGCAATTTCTGGTCGTAAGTCAGCACGGGTGCGGATTCCCTGATAACCTCCAGCACGTCTAATTTCAGGATTTTCGATGTATTGGCGGGCAACTTCTTGAAAACTAATTTCACCTTCTTGCAGTGCATAAAATAGTTCTAAAGCTAAGTCTTCATCATCTAATATAACTTCATAAGTTGCTGCACCATAATATTCAAATTGACGAGCATAAAAATAAGGTTCAACTTTCTCGGCAAATAAATGATTTGCTAATTTTGTAGATAAAATGTTGGCTTTAGCAATTTCTTCAAAATCATCTAAAGAAAGATAATGTTTTTCTAGCCAAGCCCAAGTGTCTTCGGCTCTTAGGAGTTGGTTGGCAAAACGCATATTATCTGCGGCTTGTTGTAGTTCTTCGACTTCGACAGTAATCCCAACTTTTTCAACTGTCTCGGCAATAATTTTTTGAGTGGCGATCGCATCTAATATACTCGGAATTTGACAAGAAAGTTTTATGTATTCAATAATTTCTTCCACTGCAAGATTTAAAAGCTTTGCCATAATTAATTTCCTCCACTAATTCTAATTAGTGTGTTGCAGGGCGCATCGAAGTTAATCGCATATCTATATATATTGACTTGAGAGATTATTTCTTATCTCTATCTAGTGGAAGTTTTGGTCAATAATTAATATTTTTTGTTGGACATAAAAATCAGATCCCCGACTTCTTTAATAAGTCGGGGATTTAAGTTTCAAAAATAAAATTAAAAGTAAAATTAGGGCAAGCTATCAAAGCCTACCCTATAAAAAATCAAGATACATGATTTTATTTCAAAACTAAGTACAGCTTTGCATTA
>JAGKSW010000240.1 GCA_018993265.1 Nostoc sp. TH1S01 | reverse complement strand
TTCGAGAAACCATAGAGCTAGTATGGATGCCAGCCATCAACGAAAAATTTCTGCTATCTCGCCGTACCAAGAAGTTGAGAAATATCTCAATTCAGCCAAAGATGGCTTCTGGTATCAAGATGACTGGTGGCAGTTTGGAATTAATCAAAATGGCGATATTGTAGGGTTTGTGCTTCCGGTTATCTTTACAGAATGTGCCAAAGAAGGTAGAGAGGAAGGAACTATCTACGATATTGGTGTACTTCCAGAGTATCGAGGACATGGTTTTGCCAACGATCTTCTCTCACAAGGAACACGTACATTACAAGAAGTAGGCGTTTGGAGAGTGTTTTGTGATACTTGGGTGGGTAACGAGCGGATGATTTCTGCCTTCAAGCGAGTTGGTTATCAACAGTACGGTGAACCTTGGGAGCGTCCTATTTTGTGACTTGAAGAAGATTTTGGACAGGTTTGGAAGAAGAAATTGGACAAGTTGTGTCACTTAAAGGATGATGTCTATTCGTACCTTCATGAACGTTGCGATCATTGGTTTTGACGATTTCGCTACTTTTAACCCATCACCCATCTGTCTACACTCAGTCCAGCGTCGAAACCGATAATCAAGCGTCAGCTAGACCTGAGTGTGGGTGGGTATTTCGCTCATATGCCTGTGGTTTACTTATCAAAATATTCGCTCTGGTCTACAAACAAGGCTAAGTCTAGGTTTTGACGATTGGGCTTCTTTTTTCTCTACACTTGCTGCACCAAGCCAAAACCCACAATCGGTTTCAAGAGCTACGGAGGATGTATGATAGGAAGATTGCAATTTCAATTAATCCCTATCAGGGATTGAAACCCTTGAGTAATCGTACTCCTACGACTACCGATTAAGACAAAACTCCGCTTTACAACGCAATTGAGCAATTGCTAAAACCAACTTTTGAGTGCTTGCCAAATCTTGCTTATACCTCGCCAGAATACAAAGCTAGGTGCTAATAATTCCATCGCGTCATTACAATGCTGTATCTCCTGGTCAAATCCTATTTCCTGATACAGCTTTCGGGCATTTTCATAAGCCTTTAGTGCTGAACTTCCTTGATTAATTTCTTCTAACACTACAGCTAAGTGAAACCAAGTGTTCGCTTCTCCACAATCATCGCCTATGTTTCTTCTTACCTTTAGAGATTGTTGATAGTATTCAATTGCTGTTTGATATTGCCCCAAGCACTCATACACATTTGCCATTCCAGATAAACAGATACCTTCACTCTTCCAATCACCAATTAATCTTGCGCTCTCTAGCCACATTTGGTAAAACTGGATTGCTTTTGGGTATTGGCTTAACGACTCATAGCTTTTACCTAGACTACCTAACGCCATAGCTGACCAATGGCGATTGCCGATTGCTCTTGCGACCTCTAGCCACTGCTCGTAACAATGAATCGCTTGTTGATAGTCTCCCAGCAATTCATAGTTACTGCCTAAGCTACCTAATGCAATACCTTCTCCAATCGAATCACCTATTGTTCTGGTTATACTCAACCATTGCTGGTAATACAAAAGGGCTTTTTGAGGTTGTTCCAGGCATTGATAAGCATTTCCTAATCCTGATAGTGCCTTAGCTTGTGCATCTGTATCTCCCATTTTGATGGCTGTTTCCCACCACTGCTGATAAACTTGAATTGCTTTCTCTTGTTCTCCTAAGCATTGATAAATATTGCCTATCTTCGCTAAAAATTTGGCTTTCCCTATTTCATCTTCTGTTTCTGAAGCTATTTTTAAGCACTGCTGATAAAATTCAAGAGATTCAAGGTTATCTAAGCTGTTTAATCTGGTTTGTTCGGTCATTATTTAAGCAGTGCAGCAAATTTTACTTTTCAATCAACAATTCCCAACGTTGTCGTTATATCCGTCAAAAAGTGCAATATCAAGGTATATGCATTTAGACAATTTTGCCAAGATTTAATTAGCACCTATCCCGGATAGCGACGATTTTCCAGTATCCCGAATAATGTGCATACTGTCAATTTATTGTGCTATCACCTTTGACATTCAGCAAAGCCAATTAGAAAACGCTATTGCTCTTGATTGTCCCGCTAGATAATCATTTCACCTACCCCATCAACCCCAAATGCCGATGAAAAGCTTCAACCGCATTTGCCACCCCATCTTCACCCCTGATTTTCTCCCCCAACTCAAGGGCTTTCTTCCGCATCCCCTCATCACCCAGTACAGCTTCAATCGCTGCCGCTAGAGTGTCTTCTGTTACTTCCTTGTATGGTAATGGTTTGGGGCTGACTCCTAATTGAACTAACTTTTGTCCCCAAATCGGTTGATCCGCAACAAAGGGTACGACGATTGAAGCTATACCTGCACGTAACACCGCCGCCGTTGTACCCGCACCACCATGATGTACCATTGCTTTCACTTGCGGCAGCAGCCAATCATGCGGAACATCGGGAATGACAAACACTCGCCGCGAATCCTTGGGATTAACTATCCTGCCCACATTACCCCAGCCTGACAGTATGATGCCGCCTTGATGGGTTTTCTTTAAGGCTTCCACGATGTAGTAGGTCAGGTATTCTGGGTTAGGCATGGTCATACTGCCGAATCCGAAGCATAGAGGAGCTTGTTTGAATCCTAGAAAATCCCACAGTTCATCAGGGGCTTGTTCTTCGTATTCTTCTGCACGGTCAATAAACCAGAATCCAGTTACATACGCCCTAGCTGGCCAGTCATGGGGTCTTGGGATAACGTGCGAACTAAACCCATACAACACGGGGATTCGGGAAACGTTAGCTGGGGTTTTACGTCTAAAGCGACTGCCCAAAAATGGCAGTGGGGGCAATTTTAATGTTTCGGTTCGGAAAGAGTTGATTAGTTTGCGATATTTCTGCCAGTATAGTAACTCTGCAATGAAATAGCTGGTGTAGTTGATGATTTTCTTGAGCGGATTTTTTGTTGTTCGAGCGAATTTCAAAAAACCGAACGAGCCTGTGGGAGTCAACGGCAGAACCGATGCAAAGAAACAGGGTACGCCTAATTTTTCTGCGATGTGATATCCCCAGTTAGCCAACGGCGTGTAGATGATTACTTCAGTTTCTTGGCAAGCAGCGATCGCCGACTGTAACTGTTGAAGCAACTGTTTTTCTTCAGTCTCTAGCTTGAGCTTTTCCCCAGCTATTAGTCGTTGTCCCCTTTTCGATTGCAGAAACTCTTGCATATTCCCAGTTATAGGGGCAAACTCCAAATCAAACTGTTTCACGAATGATTCAAAGTTTTCGTTCGCTGCAACTGTTACTTCATGCCCCGCACGTTTCAAGCCAATGCCCAATGCACAGTATGGTTGCACATCGCCCCTAGAACCTACTGTCAGGATCGTAATCTTCAGTTTTCGGCTTGGTGGGGTGGGTGAACTTGAGGTCAATTGATCTTCCTGGGCTTTGCTTCGGTTCTACTGATGAATTTTATCGGATTGGGGGTGGGTGTGTGCGTAGATTACAGCAGCTTGTCGTAAGACATCGCTGCTAGAGGTTGGCGGCGTAGCCATCGCTTTATTCTGCTTGGGTAATTCTTTGTTGATATTCCTGATATTCTTGATTTTTATGCTGCCAATATTTATCTACAGTTTCTTTAGCAACCACAGCACTTTCATATTCATCTCCACCCTGGCTGATTAGTCGCGCTTTGGAGTGTTTACGTAAATCAGAAACTATTTTTCCATTCACTTGACGCGTTTTTGACCAGTCTAAAATTGGTGACTGATAAGAACTATTACTAATATATTTCTCAGTCAGAATGTCTTGTAAGCTGTAACCCTTTAATTCTGGTATCCAGTGATAAATAAAACTTCCGTCTGGGTCTTTCTGGGAAATATTTTTGTTGGGGTTATATATTCTAAAAGTATCGCTCAATGGATTAGTTACACCTGCTTGCATTTGCCACTGCCAATTGTCTATTGCTAAATCACCATCTACTAAATAGTTCATATAATGTTTAGCCCCGTGATGCCATGAAATCCCACAGTTAATTGTCAAGAATGTGGCGCACATCGCTCTCATGCGGAAGTTCATCCATCCCATTGTTTTAAGTTGGCGCATACTTGCATCAATCAGAGGAAAACCTGTCCGACCCTGTTGCCATGCCTCGAATAGTTCCTGCTTTTCTAGTGACAACGGTTCTGGGGTGTATAAATTATCAAATTCTTTATAGCGATTCTTGTAAGCAATCTCCGGATGAAAATATAGTCTTTGAGTAAAACTATCATGCCAGCGCAAACGCTCCCGGAATGCTTTTAATGAAAACTCTGCTTTGGGCTGATGTTTTAGTTCTTCGGCTCTAAGTTTAGTTTTTTGATAGACACTGCGAACCGAAATAGTTCCGAAAGTTAGATAGGGGGATAAGTGTGATGTTGCACCCATTTGGGACAACATTGGACGTGATAGTTTCCAGTGATAACCTTGATATCTACTTTTTAAGAATGAGTCTAATGTTGAGACTGCTTGCGTTTCTCCTCCTAAAAAATAAACTTTTTCAATTTCCCAAAATTCATGGTACTTCTGTTTCAGTTCTTCAAATGTTAACTGCGGTAATTGAACGTTTAATGAGGGTGTATTGATAACAGGAGGTATTTTGTGTTGGGGTTGTCTTTGGTAACTATAATATTCAGCAAACCACAATTCGTGTTTCTCTTCTAATTGCAGAAAGTTGTTTAGCCCAATGTGATAATCAAGTTTTAATTCTTTATAAATATCGATTATGCTTTTGTCTCGACTAATTCCATACTCTACTTGCACATCTCGGTTAAACCAAAGTTTTGGTCTATACGCTTGCTGCAATAATTGTTGGGTCAACTCTTGCAATCTTTCTCTAGAATTACCTTCAAATAAGTACAACTGACTTCCTAACTTTCTTAAGTTTCTGTCTAAGTTTTCTAATGATTCAAACAAAAACCTGACTCTACTTTTTCCCACATCAGCCCAGGTATAAAACCAAGGATCAATGATAAACAATGGTAAAACTGCTGCACCGTCAGCAGTTGCTAATGTCACTATCTCGTTATCCGTTAGCCGCAAATCTCGGCGGAACCAAAGAAGGTGCATATTTCAACTTTTTCTGCCTACAATACATTTGTACCAAATTCCTCTGAGGTTGCTTACAACTCATTCACCACATATTCAAACAGTGGCAGTTGTATAATGAGCGTTTGTTTCGCGTTTTCTAAATTCGATAATGCAATTCCTAACAATCTGATACTACGGTTTTCTAGCTCAACTACCTCAAACAGTTCTGTAGCTGTGATGATTATGGTATCTAAATCACGGGTGTAATCAGGTAGAGTCTTACTACGCGTAATTTGTTGGTAATCAGAAAACTTGATTTTTAACGTTAGCGTCCGTCCCCTTGTAGAATTTTGTTCTAACCTTTGCTGGACAATTTGAGCAATTTGTTCGAGTTCATATAACATTTGGAGGCGATCGCTCAGATTAACCGCAAATGATGTTTCTGCACCAACCGACTTGCGAACTCTATTCGGTTCAACTATGCGGTCATCCTCTGCCCTCGCTATCTTGTAATAATGATGCCCCACCTTCCCAAAATGTTTTGTTAACTCGACAAGCGATCGCCTCTTCAAATCTGCGCCAGTATGAATCCCTAGAGAGTGCATCTTGGCTGCTGTTACTTCCCCTATGCCATGAAATTTCTCAATTGCTAACCCTTCCACAAAAGCGATTGCATCCTCCGGTAAAATCACCGTTAATCCGTTGGGCTTGTTCTGTCCTGATGCCATCTTTGCCAGGAACTTATTAATCGACACCCCGGCTGTTGCTGTTAGAAGGGTTTCTTCCCTGATTGCAGCTTTGATGTGTCTGGCAATGGTGTAAGCGTAGGGAATATTTTGTTTATTCTCGGTCACATCTAAATATGCTTCATCCAAGGCTACCCCTTCAACAACATCGGTGTAGCGTCTGAATATTTCGTGGATTTGAGCCGAAACCTCTCGGTAAACATCAAATCTCGGTCGCACGAAGATTAACTCAGGACATTTAGCCATTGCTGTTACTGAGGGCATGGCTGAGTGGATGCCGAATTTCCTTGCCTCATAGCTGGCGGCTGCGACCACACCTCTTTGATTGGGACTGCCACCAACTACTAATGGCTTACTTCGGTATTTTGGGTTGTCCCGTTGCTCTACCGATGCGTAAAACGCATCCATATCAGTGTGTATTATCTTCCGCATCAGTTTAGTTGTTGCGGTATTCTTTCAACAAATTGCCCTTTAATATAGTACACCAGCACTACTCTATTTCAGGTTTATACCTACTTATTTATGTATCTGCCTTTGTAACAAGGTTGTAATAATAGCGTTAAGCTATACAAGACAGTGTTTTGCCACCACATTGACAACGCACCGCAACAGAGGAAGTAAGAGCATGACCTTTTTTGAATTCAAAATGCAAAATGTAAAATGCAAAATGACTAACAAAAAGAATTTTGAATTAATTAATGCGTGGGTTTCAAGCCCCTACTAATTGTCTTTAATGCGCGAATTTTGAATTTTGAATTGGAGCAAAGCGACATGACTATTGGTGTTTGGGTTCTTGGCGATCAACTTTGGGCTGAACAGTCCGCATTACAAAGTTGTGTGCATCTATACCACCAAACTCCTGTCATTTTGATTGAATCGCTTTCCCATGCTCTGCAACGTCCTTATCATTTGCAAAAGCTAGTTTTAGTCTGGTCAGCCATGCGCCACTTTGCTATTGAACTTCGTTGTGTTGGTTGGCCAGTTACTTATGCTCAAGCATCAGACTTTCGCACACCTTTACTGGAGTGGATTAAGCAGTACAAAATTACCGAACTGCGCGTGATGACTCCAACAGATCGCCCGTTTATCGATTTAATTCAAAACCTCAATCTCCCAATTGGTGTCCAATTCACCCCTAATAATCGCTTTATTTGGAGCGATAAGGAGTTCCGACAATGGGCGGCGGGACGTAAACGCTTGCTCATGGAAGATTTTTACCGTCAAGGACGACAGCGCTTCAACATTCTCATGGAGGGCAATCAGCCTGTTGGCGGTCAATGGAATTTTGACAAGCAAAATCGCAAGCCACCCAAAGGCAAGCTAACCTTACCAGAAGCCCTATGGTTTGAACCAGACTCAATTACACAAGATGTCATCAACTTCGTTAAGCAATCTGAAGCTTTCAAGAATAACCAGAGTTATTGGCGAATTGAGTCATTCCTTTGGGGAGTTACGCGTCAACAGGCTCTACAAGTGCTGAAATTTTTTGTCGAAACTCGGCTGTCTGCCTTTGGCCCTTATCAGGACGCAATGGTTACAGGAGAGCAGACCATGTGGCACGCCATGCTTTCTCCCTATCTCAACCTGGGACTGCTTCATCCATTGGAGGTTGTTCAAAAAGCCGAGCAAGCATATCTAGAAAATCAGCAGCAATGGGAGTTAAACAGCATTGAGGGCTTTATTCGCCAAGTATTGGGTTGGCGAGAGTATATGCACGGTGTTTATGTTTACTTTCAGCAAGATTACTCTGAAAATAACTGGTTTAACCACACTCATCCTCTACCTGCTTTTTACTGGACTGGCGAGACAAAGATGAATTGTCTGCACCAAATTTTAACTCAGGTCAAACAAATCGCTTATGCTCACCATATTCAACGCTTGATGGTACTTAACAACTTTGCTTTGATTGCTGGCATTTCACCCCAAGAACTTGAGAATTGGTTTCATGCCGCCTTTATTGATGGCTACGATTGGGTCATGCAAACTAATGTTCTTGGTATGGGACAGTTTGCTGATGGCGGAATGATTGCTTCTAAACCCTATGCTGCTTCTGCAAATTACATCAACAACATGAGCGATTACTGCAAAAATTGTACTTACAACCATCGTGAGCGTAGTACAGATAATGCTTGTCCTTTTAACTTTTTTTACTGGGACTTCTTGGCTCGTCATTACAACCAGCTTAAAAATCAGCCACGTATGACTCAAATACTACGTAACTTAGAGCGGATTTCGCCGGAAGAACTTCAAACAATCCGCTTGTTAGCTGACAATTGGCACAATAACTATACCGCCCACTGTCAAAGTTAAAATTACACGTAAATCTAAACTACTTTACATTGTCAACTGTTATTCAACTCTATTTAAGCTTTCATGTCAGATTATGCCGTTATTTCTTGTTACCTCTTTAATTGACGAAGGAATGTACGACAACGACTTTCAGCTAGTGGAAGCCGAATCAAACTTAGCCATAGCTCAACATATGCTGGCGCATCCTCATCAATGGGAAAACCATAAACAATTGACAATTCGCAATTCGCAATTCGCAGTTAAAAGAAATCTTTTTATTGTTTAATTGTCAATCAGCGGAAGCAATCACGCTTATCTTTGATGAGTGTGGAACTTTAATCAGTAATGGGATTCAAGCTTTGACTGATTTAATTGCGAATTGCGAATTGCGAATTGCGAATTGGCTTGATAGTGCTTCTCAATTACGAATTTTTGAGGCGAAAGTTCAACAGTTATCTCAAGTGGATACCAATCCATTCAACGTCTAGACTAGATGAACATTGCTGGCATTGGATTATTTATTTCAAGAACGTTAGTGTGACTTGAAGAAGATTTTGGACAGCTTGTCCACCTTTACCTTCCAAAAATGGATGTCCAACTTTACGTTCCAAAAACGTCCAAAAAAAACATAAAAGAAAGCTAAACTGCTCAAGCTATCTCCCTGTATGCAAGATAAAGGTTTTGCTCATAGCGATGTCAAGGGCGGCAAGCGATTGCAACGCTGTAAGAAATCCCAGGAGTTAAGGAAAAGTTGGCATCTGAGTATTATTAGCTTGGATTTGTGTCCGTATCCTTCTTCCGTTTTTGTTATTATGTCCATTTTCTTTATCCAAAGTTGCGATCGCGCCATTTATGCCTTAACGAAGTTATAAGTATTCCAGCTTGCAACTTGTCCAACTTCTTCTTCCAAAACCTGTCCAAAATCTTCTTCAAGTCACAGTTAGTTTTTCACAACCGTGATCGCTCCCATTCCCCTGCATCACTTCTTCTTCCCATCAAGCCCATACTCTCGTTCCATCGCTCCCAACAGCCTCGCCTGCAACGCTGACAAATACGGCTTCGCCTGCTTCCCCAACCCCTGCAATAGCCAATCCACAGATGGGTCATGGTCTGCCACTTGATGTAACCGCCGCAATCGCATACATAACTGTTGCATAGACTTGCAATCATCATCTAGCAGTTCTAACGATTTTAGGTGTTCAATTTTGACTGTGTATTCCCCGTCCCAAGTTTGGACAGTGCAACTGTAATCGCCAACGTGAGTGATGACACCCCAGCAACCGCCTTTACCTCTCAAGTCTGGGTTATCTCTAGGAACAAGTATGCAGATTTCGCCTTCGTGGTAGGGATTGGGGACAGGAGTGCGTTCACGAATCCTATCTACAATACTTTGAACTATGCGACCAGAGGGATTTTTCTTACCTGCTTCTTGGACTGCTTGCTGGGGTTCTAAATGAACCATTGGTCGTATTTGTCTTTCGTTAGTCGGCAAAATGTGATCCATTGGATCACATTTTTCTTTCAGGTTATCAAACACTACTGCTGCATCTATTAATAGATATGGTTGTCGGCGGCTATAACCAAACCGATCTTTGCAATACTCCTCAAATGTTTTGTGCGTGGAACGGTAAAGGCGGCGTGAGCGTAGTTCCATTAACGCTTTGCCTGCTTCGTAAAATGCGTGTTCGACTTTCCGCTCTAGTACCAAGCGATCGCGTTGTTCATCCGCTGTCAACTCTTCTGAAGTAACATCTGATATCACATCTACTGCCGTTACTTCATGTGCCTTCACCTCAATGGTTTCTAATGGCTGGTCATCCTGTTGTTGAATTTTAGGAGTCCGCTTTGGTTTAGTTGAAGCTGGGGCGGTCTTTTTGCGAGAGGGAGGATTGGTCATTGTTCCACCTCCAGACTGAAGATGGTGGAACAAGTTTTTAGTTGTGTCATGATGAGAATAGTCTTTTATACAATTCCCCAACCCGCTCAAAAGGGCTGGGGTTTTTCGTTTGCTGCTTCTATCTTTGCATTTGTTGTCGGTCACGTCATTCATAGACCGAACAGATTACCTTGTTTTCACTACTTGCCTTGCGCTGTTTAATCACCCACTATATATAGGGTATTGAGACAACTTTCGCTGCATCTAGTTTTTTAATATCAAGCTTTTACTACCTGAACAAACATGAACCCCATTATCAAAAAACCTGAACTCCGCGCTCTCAAAAAGTCTGTTGCGCCACAGCCAGCTACAGAAGAACTGCCTTTAGTTGATACTGCCGCTACTATCGAACCCGTCGAACAGCAGCAGCCAGCAGAAGAAATCGCTTATCCTGTCATAGAATCTCCGACTTACCACTCCTCAGCGCAAAGTTATCCCGTTCTTCAATCTGTTGGCAACACTGGCTGGCAGGTTTCTGACATCTGGCGGGATTTACGGGTTGATAGTTTTTGTGATTAATACTCTATCTTGAGATAGTTGCAATATTTAACTCATATATCATGTATGCGTATCAGTAGTCAGCTAAAGTAGGCTACTGATTTGTTTTGGGTTTCTACTGGGATTAGAAAAAATTGTAACCATTTTTTCTAATCCCAGTAGCACTCACAGCAGTTTTTTCTCTCGAAAGTGTGAGGAGCTATTTTTGATACTCGTGTGTTCGGCTGTGAGATTTTGGGTGAGGGGCGGTTGGTGTTCGGGTGGTGGCTAGGGCGCTCGTCATCCTAAGAATTTGTGCGCCTAGAGATGAGTTTCGCGTATTCTAAGAATGTTTAGCATACTACCTTTAATCAATGGACGGCTTTGTTTGGGCGGCAGTCCTCTTATGGAACTGCATCAACATTGTTCAAGATAAACTTTTACGAAAACAATTCAGTTTTAGCTGGGGTTGGTGGGCCGTCATTAACTCTGTTGCTTTTACTATTGCTGGGTCTGTTGCTGGCATTGTTACTCTTACAATCTGGTTCTACGCCCAACTTGACATTTTCATTTCACGCGATCTCATCATCCTTTGGAGTATTTTTGCACTTATCTTCGGGGTGATCTCTTTCGCGGTGCAGTGGTTTGTTTTCAAAAAGCAGTATTTTCCCCAGCCTATTGTCCTAGCAATTTTCAATGTCTTAGTTGAGATCGCTGCCTATATCCTCTGGGTCAGGTTCAACTTCGATGCCATCTGGAATAACGACTGGAAGCCTGTTATTGCTTCTGTTGTTGTCGGGACAGCCGTTGGCGCAGTTTCTGGCATTATCCTTGACCGCTACTGTAACTTTATCAACCGTCTTGAGGAACTCCGCGAAGACGAGGGCTGGGACGAAGATGAAGATGAGGTTGAGGATAACTAAAAGATTGTGCATCGCTTATCTCTAGGAAAATATTTTATAGCTTGAGTTTTGCCACGATAATAAAAGAAAGATTATTGATAGTATGTATCAAATATATTGATGTGACTTGAAGAAGATTTTGGACAGGTTGTCCACCTTTACGTGACAAAAATGGATATCCAACTTTACGTGACAAAAACGTCCAAAAAATAACATAAAAGAAAGCCAAACTGCTCAAACTATCTCTCTGTATGCAAGATAAAGGTTTTGCTAATAGCGATGCCAAGGGCGGCAAGCGATCGCAACCAAGCGTAAGAAATCCCAGGATTTAGGTAAAAGTTGGCATCTGAGTAGTATTAGGTTCGATTTGCGGCCATATCCTTCTTCCATTTTTGTTATTATGTCCATTTTCTTTATCCAAAGTGGCGATCGTGCTTATTAATGTCTTAACGAAGTTATAAGTGTTTCAGCTTGCAACTTGTCCAACTTCTCCTGACAAAAAGTGTCCAAAATCTTCTCCAAGTCACACTTGACTCAAGGCAGCCACTAAAACGCTTGTAACCTCCGCAAAGTGCTTCCCCACAAATGTACTTGAAATACCAAGACTTTTATAAATTCTGGCTTACGAGTCCTGAATTCTTACTTTAAACTTCTCAGCATTAACTATAGAAAATACATTAGTAGAGTATAAGTTTCCTCTTGCTTTTTGGTTGTGAACTAAATAACTACTGCTTTCGTCAATCAATCTTAAGGTAGATAATATGTAATTTTCCATCCACACTTTTTAACAAAACATATACTTGACTTATTCAATAACAATTCACAAATAAACAGGCGTTATATTATTTAAAATCAAGCTTAAGATAGGTAACTTCACTTGATATTTGCTGATAAATATGCGAATTTTTTATGTATTTAGCTAACTATCACAGGACTTACGCAACTGGCACAAATAGTGGGCAGGGCGCAGCCCTACCAGGGGACAATTTAAATCAAACCAAGCACATAAGAATACTTGGGCGTTTTAGTTGCTGAATTAAATAATTAGACAGCAAATTATGCTTGATTTGATAAATAGTTTGACCAGTGGTATAAGCTAAATTCTTTAACCTAAACCAAACT
>JAGKSW010000075.1 GCA_018993265.1 Nostoc sp. TH1S01 | reverse complement strand
AAGTAGGGGTGAGTAGTTCATTTAGTCACATAGTTAAAGTGGCGCTCGCCTCTGTTTGTCAACCAATTATAGTTGTACTGGGGGCATACGCTGAACGCATTCAACCAGAGCTTGACTTATTAAAAGTAAATATTATCAAAAATCCCCTTTGGTATGAGGGAATGAGTACCTCAATTCGTTTGGGTGTAGAAACTTTGAACATTATTAATCCAGATGTAGAAGCCGTTGTGATCATGCTGTGCGATCAACCTTTTGTCAATTCGCAACTGATTAATCAGCTCGTTGAAGTACATAAGACTAATCATCAGCTAATTGTCGCTTCCGAATATGCCAATACAATGGGGGTTCCCGCCTTATTTCACCGTGCTTTATTTGCCAAATTAACTACTCTCAGTGGTAAAGTGGGTGCAAAACAGATCATCAAAAACTATGCTCAAGAAGTTCTGGCGATTCCGTTTCCCCAAGGTTTAATCGACTTGGATACGCCCCAAGATTACGAACAGCTGATGGCAGAAAATCAGCAACCCACAACTATGCAAATTCCCTAGTTTTCTAATTAGAAAATATCAAATCCGAAATTGGGATGAGTAATTGGTTCACCCGATTGGGTGAATGCGATCGCCCCATCAAGAATTAACCTGAAATAAGGCTATGTTTTGCTGCTGTTAGCACTGATGTTCACAGCAGCGAAATTGTCGCCATAGTTACCATCTCTTGACAAATCGCGTCAGTTGCTTGGGTATCAAAGGGTGAAATAGTGGATGAAGCCTTAAAATTACTACGTAAACTAGAATTTCCGCCAGAGACTATTACTTTGTTGGACAAAATTGCTGCTATTTTACCAGGGATGATTTTTCAATTCCGACAACAGGCGGATGGTTCGCAAATTGTTTTATACGTAAGTTCTGGTTGTCGAGAACTGTCAGAATTAGAACCAGAATTAATCCAAGCAGACTGGCAAATCTTATACCAACTAATTCACCCCCAAGATAGAACCAAGTTTAAGAAATCTCTGGCTGTTGCTTTTGCAACACTTAAACCTTGGCATTGGGAAGGTCGAATTATGACTCCTAGTGGCAAACTCAAGTGGATTCAAGGAGCTTGCCAACTAGAACCCGAAGCCAACGGAGATATTCTCTGTAATGGCTTAGTTATAGATATTACCCATAGAAAACAAACCGAAGAAGAGTTACGCACTAGTGAGGCGAGGTATCAAGCAATTTTGGCGGCAATTCCGGATTTGATGTTTCGCTTGAGCCGTGATGGTGAATATCTTGATTTGAAAGGTGATGGTATCAGTCTCACTTTAACTAAAGAAGAGATAGTTGGTAAAAATATGCGAGATTTATTACCAAGTGAGCTAGCCTTAATTGGACAAGAAACCATTGCGAAAACTTTGGATGCTGGAACTTTGCAAACTTGCGAATATCAATTACCAACACCCAGAGGTATCCGTGATTTTGAGGCGCGGTTAGTAGTTAGCGGCACTGATGAAGTGTTAGCTATTGTGAGGGATATTACCGAGCGTAAACAAGCAGAAACTTCGCTGCGAAATTTAGCACAAAAATTTGCTAAAGCTTTTAGTTGCAGTCCAGATCCAATTAGTATTAGTACCCTCAAAGAAGGACGCTTCATCGAAGTTAATGATAGTTTTATCCAGCTATCAGGCTATGAGCAAAATGAAGTAATTGGTCATACAGATTTTGATTTAAAAATCTGGGTAAATGAAGGCGATCGCACTCAATTATTAGCAGATTTACAAACCAAGGGAGCCATCCGCAACTTAGAATTTACTTTTCGGCGCAAGTCCGGCGAAGTACGCACAACACTACTTTCTGCCGATGTGATTGATTTAGATGGCGTACCATGTATTTTAGCCATTAATCATGATATTACCGCCCGTAAGCAAGCAGAAGCCCAAATGCGGTTGACAGCACAACGCGATCGCTTGTTGACGGAAACGCTAGTGAGAATTCGCTCTTCGCTGAATTTAGCACAAATTCTCCAAACTACCGTCTCAGAAGTTCGGCAATTTTTACAAGCTGATCGCGTTTTTATTGGATTGAATGATTATGAGGTAACAGTCAAAACAATCGCTGAATCAGTAGACCCCAAATATCCCTCTGTATTAGGTTGGACACCAGAGGATAAAAGTTATTTACAAGAATTAAAAACTATTTTTTCAACTCATCGCGTGCGTGTAGTTGAAGATGTTAACCAAATAACAGTATCACCAAAATTACAAGCCCATTATCAACAATTTCAGACCAGGGCAAGTTTGGCTGTACCGATTATGTTAGGTGAAGAATTAATTGGTGCTTTAGTAGCTAACCAATGTTCTGCACCGCGTCAATGGCGACCGATAGAAATAGACTTACTCCAGCAATTATCAGAACAATTAGCGATCGCCATTCAGCAAGCTCAACTCTACCAAGAACTCGCAGAACTTAACACTAATTTAGAACGCCAAGTAGAAGAACGCACCGCCCAACTGCAACAAAAAATGCAGGAATTAGAAAAACTGCAACAAGTCAAAGATGTGGTGCTGCATACAGTCGCCCATGATTTACGCACCACAGTTATGGGGAACTTGATGGTAATGAAGAATTTACTGGAAAATGGGGCAGTCGGGAGTCGGGAGTCGGGAGTTGGAGAAAAATCACCGCCTGTCCTCCTCTGTTCCTCTACGCCGCTATCAGAAAGTTCTTACCCTGCTGTTTCTCAGCAGTCAATTCCTGTACCTAGTTCAATTATTGAACGGATGATTCAAGGAAACGATCGCCAATTGGCAATGATTAACTCTTTGTTAGAAATTCATTGCTGTATGGAGCAAGGTGTTACCATACATCCTCAGCAGGTAAATTTAAACACACTCCTCGAAAAAATTCTTCCCGACTTACAACCACTTTTGTGGCAAAATCAGGCAACACTCGAAAATTTAATCAACGAAGATTTGCCATTAATCAAGACAGATCCCACCCAGTTACAAACAGTGTTGCTAACTTTGTTGATTTATAGCTTGCAACAAAATCCCCCAGGATTGAAATTTTCGCTAACAGCCACCGTTGTGGAAAGGATGATCAAAATTCAAATTGAACATAACGGTGTCACAATGAGTAAAGCAGATAGCGATCGCCTGTTTGATTTATATGTGAGAGAACCCCAAGCACCTTGTTCCACAATTCTAGGGTTGAAAATGTATCTTTGTCGCCAAATTATTCAAGCACACGGTGGTGAAATTGGTGTGATTAGTAACCGCAAACGAGGATTATCATTTTGGTTCACATTGTCTGTAGCCGATTAGTCGTCACAATGTACCCATAACTCACCATAATAAATACGAGGGTGTGCTAATTGCGGCAAAATAGAAAAACACCTGCGATGGTATGGTCAAAGTTGGTAAGAAACTAATGGCTAACTTATTGCAAAAATTTGGAATTTGGTGGAAACAAGTTTTTTCTGCACCAAAAATAGATGTAATTACGGCTGAATATCAATCATGGCGTAATCATTTTTTATGGCAGAGATTGCGCTTGTGGTTATGGCTGGCATTTATTTGTTTATTAACTTTTACTGTCCGCGATATTTATGACTTATTCTTTTCTTTAAGAGAGTTGGCACAGCTACCAAGAATAATCAGAATTCAGGGACTGGCGATTAACGTTTCCATGTTGCTGAGTTTATGTTTTTGTTTTACTTTACATAAAACTCGCTTTGGTCATCGTCACCCAGGCAGATTATTTTTAGGCACATCTTGGTCAGTTGGTTTTGCATCTCAATTGTTCGCCACTATTAAAGGTTTTGCTTTACCTGATATTGTTGGTTGGTCACTACTATTTCTCAGTCAAGCTATATTCATGCCAGTGCGCTGGCCGCTCCACTTAATATCTCAGGTAAGTATTTTAGGTTATTATTTTATTGTCAATACTGCCTTGGGTTTAAAAACACTTAAACCAGAACATCCAGAAATATATAATGTGACATTTGTTTTGTATATATTCTGGTTTTGTATTATCTGCGATTTAGGGATTTATTTATACGATCGCCTACAACGTTCGGAATTTTACGCCCGTAAAGAATTAGAATCAGCTAATAGAAAATTAGTCATAGCAGAAGCCAAATATCGTAGTATTTTTGAAAACGCCATTGAAGGCATTTTCCAAAGTAGTCCGGATGGTCGATATATTACAGCTAATCCTGCACTAGCCAAGATTTATGGATATTCTTCGCCAGAAGAAGTTACAGCCAATTTTACAGATATTGAAAATCAATTGTATGTTGATCCAAACCGCCGGGCTGAGTTTGTGCGGTTAATTGAAAAGTATGGTATTATCTCCGAATTTGAATCACAAATTTATCGCCAAGATGGCAGCATTGTGTGGATTTCTGAAAAAGCTTATGCTGTGCGTGACTCAGCCGGACAACTACTTTATTATGAAGGGTTAATTGAAGATATTACCCAACGCAAACAAGCCGAGGAAGCCTTACAAGAACAATTAGATTTTTTACAAGTTTTAATTGATACAATTCCAACTCCAGTTTTTTATAAGAATACTCAAGGTTTATACCTTGGTTGCAACAAAGCTTTTGAAGCAGTTCTTGGTTTACGGAAAGAACAAATTCTCGGCAAGTCTGATTATGACCTTGCACCCAAAGAACTTGCTGACCAATATTATCACGCAGATATAACTTTGTTTGAGCAGCAACAAGTGCAAACTTACGAAAGTTTTTTGGTGTTTGCTGATCAAACCAAACATGATGTCATATTTTACAAAGCCACCTTTTCTAAAGTTGATGGTTCTTTGGGCGGCTTGGTCGGCATAATTTTAGATATTAGCGAACTTCAAGCTGCACTACGCGATCTCCAACGTAGCGAAGAAGCACTGCGAGTCTTTTTCCATGCAGTTTCTCACGACTTACGTAACCCAGTTTTGGGTAGTTTGATGGTGCTGAAGAATTTGCTAGATAATGGGGGAGAGGGGAGTAATGTGATTTCTGTACCGCGTACCACTTTAGAACGGATGGTGCAGAGTAGCGATCGCCAATTAAATTTAATTAATTCATTGATGGAAGCCCATGTCAACGACGTGCAAGGCTTATTTTTACAGCGTCAACCTGTGCAATTAGATATGGTTGTCGCAGATGCGATCGCAGATTTAGAATCAATGCTGCGAAAAAATCAAACTACTCTCATCAATCTTGTCACCGCATATTTACCATTAATCAACGCCGACCCAACGCAACTATGGCGAGTATTTTCTAATTTAATTGGCAATGCTATCAAACATAATTTGCCAGGATTGCAAATTACAATTAACGCCATAGTTGAAGGTGAAAAAATTTATTGTACCGTCAGCGATAATGGTGTTGGCATTAGCCCAGAACAAAGCCAAAGATTGTTTGATTTATATTTCCGTGGCAAGAATAACCCTTATTCTTTAGGTTTAGGTTTGGGATTATATCTGTGTAAACAAATCATCCAAGCTCATGGTGGCGAAATTGGTGTACAAAGTGGATTAGAAACAGGCGTAACATTTTGGTTTACCCTACCAATTGGCTGAATATGATTTGATTATTCAGGAAAAAAGCAACTGATAGAACAACAAAATTCTGGTAAAAGTGGCGAAGTTATTTCATCATTGCCTATCAAAGTTGCCACTAAAATTAACTGGGCTTTTTCTCGTCGATAAACTTCCACTTGCTTCGTGAAGCGATTCAGAATCCAATACTCACGCACACCATGAATTGAATAAAGTTTCAGTTTTGCTTCCTTATCTCGACGCTCGTTTTGTGTACCGGGAGATAATACTTCTATTACCAATTCTGGCGCGGCTGTTAAATGTCCTGCTTCATCTTCAATTTGGGCTAATCTTTCTCGGCTAACCCAAACTAAATCGGGTATAACGCTATCTGCTTCCGAAAAAATTAACCCTGGAGATATAATTGTCACGCCCAAACCACTAGACTCTGACCAAATATCAAGCTGGCGAGAAGTTTTAACACACACTTGTTGATGGCGATGGTGAGGCGTGCGAGTCACAAACAGTTCTCCATTAATAATTTCGTAGCGTGTCCACTCATTTTCAGGTAGAACCTCTATATCGTGGATTGTCCAGCGTACTCCTTCAATAGCTTGACTCATAATAGTTTCCGTTTAGCTGGTTGCCTTTCTTTGTTTCATTTTATCGGCTAGAACCGAGTCAGAATTAGATAGCTATTTTTACTGGTGTGAAATACAGATTCATCCGCGTTTATCTGCGGTTAATTATTTGTTCTTGTACCTGACCGAGTTGAGAACCGCTATACATGCGATCGCCATCATACATCTTACTGATTAGCGATCGCATTAATTCTAGTTCTTAGCTTTACTAAACACGCGATAATACAGCCATGTACTAGTTTCCTTGATCGGAAATAGCAAATAAGTCAGAGGATTAATTGTCACAATAATATTGCGAAAGTCTCGGACTGCCAAAAATACAATGAATTTTGCCACTTGGGTGGCTGACATCACCCCATAAGGATTTAAGGGACTTTTAAACGGGCCGAGAATTAATTTACGAATAATGCAATTACCTTCTAAGCGTTTGAGGGTAATAATATTTCCCAATGTGCGTTTACTCAGTTCATAAAGTGGACTCAAGGCTGGTGATACCTCAGCTTCCGAAGTATTCACCCAAATTTCTTTAGTGGCTTTATCTTGTGGCCCCGTCACCGTTGTCATAAAGATATCCATCAACCGCAATGCCGAAAAGGTATTAACCTCATAAGATGAAGTGATGGCTTGAGGTGTGCGATCGCTATAAACATTCACACCATGATTGATAATCAAAATATCAACTTTTTCTAATCTATCTCGCAGTTGTGCCTCATTCCCCAATTCCCAAGGAAGCACCATTACTCCTGTTTGGCTGGCTAACTTCTCTGGATTAGTAGTAATAGCTACAACCTTCGCATTGTGTTTGATAAGTTCTGCTGTTAACGCTTGTCCCAAAGTTCCAGATGCACCAGTTATGGCAATGGTTTTACCTTTGAGAGAAAGTCCTGTACCCAGAATTTTATCCACCAGCGGAAACACACCACTGTAATAAGCGTTAACATCATCGAAATGATGTCGCCAATGGTAAGCACGATTCACCCACCAAGTCGAAGGAATAATTTCTAAAGGGCCAGGTAAGTGATTATAGTCAGTATCAATTTTCCCTTGAAAATATCGCACCGATGCCCCATACAAAAAGGTGGAAGCATAGACTACTCCTAACCATAACCCCCATTGGTGGCTTAATAAAGCAACTATCGTTAAAACGAAAACTAAAAGGGCTGACTCTACAACATCATTGTAAAGCTGAGATTCTTGATAAATTTTGAGAGAAACTACCGATAAATCGCGGCGATATGCCGCATGATGCTTGTTATGCCATTTACCCAACCTGCTCACTTTGTGACACAAAGCGTGATAGCTGTCCCTGAGTACCTCAGCCAGCAACAGCGAAAAAACTCCCCAAGCTGCAAACTGCAAACAGGTATTTACTAGCAGCCAATTAATCTGTAAATTTGCTTCAATCACAGTCCAGTTTTCAGCTAACATCTTTATCATATTTTTCAGTACGCCATTATCTTAATCAATCTTTATATTCTGATAAGATTGGCAAACCTTGATGCAGTTAGTTGAAAATTTTCAATTTATTCAGATTCCTGGTTGAAAATCAGCCCTTCAATGTCCTGAATCACAGGCTTGATATTGTGTCCGGTCAAAGACTTATCATTAAGGCCGCAGAGGGAGCAGAGAAAGCAGAGGTGCAGAGAGAGAAAAAGATTCTGATCAATATCTTTGCTGTCGGTTGAATAATTTAATTTCTGGAAGTCCCTTACACCAAGTTAACGGCAATCACAGGCAAATCAGCAAATTCCCGTACTCCCCAAGAGAACCTGAGACTCCACTATAGAGTCACTAGTGAGGACTAACCAGATGCAAGCCACTCTGTTAACAATGTCAGCTAGATTACCGCCACAGAGAAGTAGGTTGTTCACCGAGGTAGTGCATATATCTTATGATGTCAGACTTTTATCGCTGTACATATAAACTTGAACCAGGCATATAACTTGCCTGTTTACCTAAAATGGGTAAGGCTAGAAATGTTATTGATAAAGATAAGTCAGACAGTAAGAAATACTAAAAGCAAACATTGCTAAGATTACAGGAATCAAATGATCTAGTTCTAACTTACGCTTCTTGATTAGTTGCCAACAAGATATAGGAATAATCAAAGGCCAAAAGACAGTTGTAATTAAAGATACAATAAAAGACAAGAATTTTTCTTCTGGAGAAGATGCTGGATTACGTAGGGAAAATCTCAGCCAGTTGCCAAAGAAATAGCCTGTCATGAGCAGATAGGCAATAACTAAAGTTATAGTTACTTGTATTTGATTCATAATTCATCCTTCTGAAAGGTATTTAAATTTTCTCAAACATATACTGCCTAAAAATGATTAAATTATTATTTCTTCGGAGGTCAAGAGAATATTTGCAGCCAGATAAATATTATGCTAAAGGAAAAAATAGATAAAACAGTAGTTACACTTAATGCGAAAAAAGTTTAGCAGACTGATATCGAGCCTGGTGCATGATCATCAGTCTGCTATTAATTAGCACTGTCATAATTATTCCATCATTTCTTCAAAGGTATTCTATTTTTGTGCAAATGTTGCTGGAGTAATTAAACTTACACTAATTTTAAAGATAATTAAGTCAAAGTAATGAAACATAAAACAACATTAGGAAATGTAGGGTGTGTTGTCGCACAGCGCAACGCACCGATTTGATTTCTGAAAAAAACTTAGTATACTTTCTATTCCCTGCAATGCACTAAGCTTGTCGAAGTGTTCCCTACGTTGACGAGTAAGTTCAGAAATCCAATCGGATTACTATATTTGATTTTTTGATTTTTGAGATACACATAGGGTTGTTAGATGTAAGCCCTGACGTAGCGCAAGCTTCCAATGGTGTTTTATGCTTCACTAGCACACCCTACACGTACTTAAATTTTTTCATCAATCAAATCAGACTGTTATATTTCCTCAAGATTAAAGTTGCCTTCATCAATATATATGAGATGAGATACAAGAGTTGGCTCAATTTGAGGATGTCGTAAAATGAAATAAGCAATAGTAATGTGTCAACGCACAATTAGATATCGCTAAACATCGCTTCTACTTAGCGCATCTTTAACGCCTATCCATCCAGTTATTTTTTTGTATGAACTGACATAACTTGTAACTGGAATATTTTCTGGTATTTCAGGTTTACTAGGTATTTCTTCTCTGAGAACTTCTGCTAACAAACCAGAACGCTTACAACTTAATACAGGCATATCTTGCCAGCAGTGGCGGCAAAACCAGGCAATTTCAGTACCGCGCACATGTTGTAACAGTACTTCGGAACAGCAAGGACAGTAATTCATATTTTTCTACAATTAATTGATATAAAGGTGGTTTTTAAAAGTAAGGCAGCCACTTGATGAAACTGTCGTCACTCAACTAACTGTCTATACTTACGAGGATAGTTATGAAATATGAGAATGTTGTGAATAAAACAACATTAATAAATTATTCGTAATATTTATACAATATTAGTTAAGTAATAACCTCAGATAGCTTTGAATAAAATTTACAATTTTATGGTTTTAAGTATTTATTAGTGCCAAATTTCTCTAAGTAGCATTCAACAGAAGTTACATATAGTTAACAAAATATCATCGTGAACTACCCAAACTTCTGCTGACGCAGTAAGTGTGGGCTTCCGGCTTCACTGACAGATGCCTTTCCACCTTGCGGCTTATTGGTCTTACTCCGCCTCTGCTCGGCAAGGACGGGGTTCCCTCCGCCGATAGATAATATCCGTATGCCTTCTACTCTGATATTCTTACTTGCGTTCGCATCCCTATCATGATGATTTTTACAAGCAGGACAATCCCACTCTCTGATATCTAGAGGCAATTCATCAACGATGTGTCCACAACAAGAGCAGGTTTTTGAGCTAGGGAAAAATCTACCAATCTCTACAAGTTGACCGTCTTTGGCTTTTAACTTGTAATCAATGAAATTGACAAACATCCCCCACCCAACATCAGATATTGATTTAGATAGTTTGCGATTCCGTACCATTCCCTTGACGTTAAGGTCTTCCACAACGATAACTTGACTCTCGTTAACCAGATTTCTGCTTAATTTATGCAGAAAATCTTGGCGGGAATTTGATACTCTTTCATGAACCTTCGCTAAAAGTTTTCTGAATTTGTTCCTTGATTTGCTCCCTTTAACTTTACGTGCAAGCTTGTAGAGTTTAACGGTGAGTGCGACCATGTACATTTATTGTTTCAATATCACCCCGATTTGCAATTAAGCACACTAGTAGGCAACATTAAATCAACAACATCCCGTAGACTTAGGCAAGAGTTTTCAACACATCTGAGCCGTTTCTACACCAAAGATGTTTTTTGGAATGGTTCATACTTTATTGCTAGTTGTGGAGGAGTAACCATTTCAACTTTGAAACAATACATTGAATCGCAAGACCGACCAGAAAATGGTGATTCCGACGCTCCTTCGTCGCTACCGCTTCGCTAACATCGACCCCCTGCCCTGTCAATCCTACGGATTGAATTGGTTGCGGGTCAATTCGTCATCACCCCGACATTCATCCCACACTGCCTTCGGTCAGATGTGGGATGAATGTCGGTTGAAGCTAAATAAACAAAGTCGCCCTTGAAGGCGAGGCTTTAAACCCATTTTTTCGGTAAATTGAATAGTGTGGCGTTTTGGAGCAGCAAACAGCATGGCAGATACTACAAATTCCATCGCATCATACCGTGCCTTGGCACTGCAAGTTACTTGCCATGCAGTAAATCAAGCCAGCGATCGCCAAGAAGCCCAAGTGATGATGCACAATACTATCAACCGCTTGGCACAACAAATCGCCGCCAGCATTGCTTTTATTGGTTTTGACTGTCGCTTAATTGTCCTACCAGAATATTTCCTCACAGGTTTTCCGATGGGGGAACCTTTGGCTGTGTGGGGAGAAAAAGCTTGTATAGAAATGTATGGTGCCGAGTATGAAGCTCTAAGTAAAATTGCTCAAAAACATCAGATATTTTTAGCTGGTAACGCCTACGAACTCGACCCCAACTTTCCCGGCTTGTACTTTCAAACTTGTTTTGTCATTGACCCCTCTGGCACTATTGTTTTGCGCTATCGGCGGCTAAATTCTTTATTTGCACCGACACCTGGTGATGTTTGGGACAAATATCTTGATTGCTATGGTTTAGAAGGGGTTTTTCCTGTAGCGAAAACAGCAATTGGCAACTTAGCGGCTTTAGCTTCCGAAGAAATTTTGTATCCGGAAGTAGCAAGGTGTTTAGCAATGCGTGGTGCAGAGATTTTTCTGCATTCCACCTCCGAAGTTTACAATCAAAATCTCACGCCCAAAGAGGCGGCAAAAATTTCTCGCGCTGTCGAAAATATGGCTTACGTTGTTTCTAGTAATACCGCAGGTTTAGCTAATAGTACTATTCCCATTGCTTCTGTTGATGGCGGCTCAAAAATTGTAGACTATCGCGGTATTGTTTTAGCCCAAACAGGTGCAGGCGAAAGTATGGCAGCTTTTGCAGAGATAGATTTAGCAGCTTTAAGACGCGATCGCCGTCGTCCTGGGTTAAATAATATACTTTCTCGCCAGCGATTTGAATTATACAGTCAAAGTTACAGTCAGGCACAATTTTACCCAGCAAACACTATGCTGAATAAAGAATGCGATCGCAAACACTTCATCCAAACACAGCAACAAACTATAGAACGCCTATCTCAACTAGGAGTGATTTAAAAGTATGAAGTGTGAAGTGTGAAGTATGAAATTTGATTCTTGCGTGCTGACCAATGACAAATGACCAATGACCAATGAAAAAACCAATCGAAGTCCGTAACCCCCGAACGGGAAAATATGATTATGTAATTATCCCACCGCCGCCGAAATTGCTGGCACAGCAATGTAACAGGGCGCGAAGGGCGCAAGTGCGTTGGCAAAAACTAGGTGTAGAAGGAAGAGTTGCAGCTTTACAAGAATGGAAGCAAGCAATATTGGCTGGGCGTGAAAAACTCACAGATGCTTTAGTAAATGATACGGGTAGATTATCTATTTCGGTGCTGGAAATTGACTCATTTCTTGGCAGTATTGATCGCTGGTGTGGGTTAGCGCCAGAATTATTACAAGATTCGGCGAAAAATACATCTATTCCGTTTATCGCCTTACAACAAACATCAACGCCTTACCCTTTAGTTGGGGTCATTAGTCCGTGGAACTTACCGTTATTGTTGTCTACCATTGATACCATTCCTGCACTGCTGGCGGGTTGTGCAGTAGTTGTCAAACCTAGTAAAATTGCGCCACGATTCATCGCCCCACTCACAGCTGCAATCAATGAAGTTCCCGCATTGCGTGATATTTTAAGTTTTGTGGAAGGATCTGGAGAAACTGCGGCGGCTTTAATTGAGAATGTAGATTTAGTCTGCTTTACAGGTAGTGACACTACTGGACGCAAAGTAGCAGAAGCCGCAGCTAAAAAGTTTATTCCCGCTTTTTTGGAATTGGGCGGCAAAGATCCGGCGATCGTTTTAGAATCAGCCAATTTAGAATTAGCCACATCAGCAATTTTATGGGGTTCTGTCGTCAATACCGGACAGTCATGTTTATCAATTGAGCGAATTTACGTTGCCGAATCTATATTTGAAAAGTTTTACCATCAACTAGTAGCTAAAGCTCATCGCCTACAACTAGCCTATCCCACAATTGATAGTGGCGAAATCGGCCCAATTATTGCCGAAAGACAAGCAGGCGTAATTAACAAACATATCTCAGATGCTGTGGAAAAAGGTGCAGTAATTCATTGCGGTGGTAAAGTTGAGGAGTTAGGCGGTGGTTGGTGGTGTCGTCCTACGGTGTTAACTCAAGTTAACCATACAATGAAAGTGATGACTGAAGAGACCTTTGGCCCTATTATGCCAGTCATGCCTTTTGCCACAGTTGAGGAAGCAATTAATTTAGCCAACGATTCAATTTATGGACTGAGTGCTGCGGTGTTTGCTGAAACGGAAACTGAAGCGTTAGCCGTTGCCCAACAAATAGATGCAGGTGCTATCAGTATTAATGATGCTGGTCTCACCTCCATTATGCACGAAGGTGAGAAAAACGCTTTCAAATTCTCCGGCTTAGGAGGTTCACGTATGGGTGCAGCCGCAATCAAACGGTTTTTGCGGAAAAAAGCTTTTTTAATTAAAACCAATTCGCATAAAGACCCTTGGTGGTTTGATAATGCGTAGTGGATTGACACAGCTAAAATGTTGTAATAGATTTTGGATAAAATTGAGATAAATCAATGTTTTTCACATTTTTACTAATGCACTATTTTAGTCGTGTCAGTCCAGTAGTGCGTTAAAATTTTTCTTGGCGTTATTGGCAACTTAGCGATACATTTCATTACAAATGTGCGATTGTGAGTCATACAGAGTCGCAGAGAAAAAGAGCGCAAAATTTTTTTTCTCCAATTCCGAAAAAATGTAAGTTGAGTTTGAAGTTGAGAATAATTAAACTTCAAAACTAATTATGAACAGCTTTCAACAAATACAAAATAAATCATTGTCGCTAATTGTAGCTGGTGCTTGTGGCGCAGCTTCACCTATTCCCGCAAGAAGGCTCCCGCTTACTCGAAGAGAAGCGGCGAGAGGAATTGCGGGGGAAATGCGAAACATCCCTTGACCGATACTGAGCGTAAGCGAAGTTAGGGAGAGGGTAGCCCTCGCGTTTCCCAAATAAGTCTTTGATACAACACGATTATTTTGATGTATTATGTTCATCTGTGATTAGGTCGAAGTCATGGAACAAGTGTTGACGCTAGTTTGCAAACTCAACCCCTCCCAAAAACAATCAGAAGAAATCGAATTGTTGCTGACAGCTTTTGCTGATGCGTGTAACTATGCCAATCAGAAAGTTAAGCCTCAGATAACCAGCAAGATGACTATTCAGAATCTGGTTTATAACGAGATTCGTGCTTTGTTTGGGTTAAGCGCAAATTTAGCTGTTCGTGCTTGTGCCAGGGTTGGGGCTAATCGCAAAACTGCCAAACTAAAAGACAAGCCAGTTAAAGTATTTAAGCCAACATCGGCTGATTATGATGCCAGAATCTTCTCGTTTAAAGAGAAGGACTGGACTGTTAGCTTAACTTTAATGAATGGCAGGGAACATATCAAAATTGATGCTGGTAATTATCAAAGAGGCAAATTAAAAGGTAGAAAACCAACATCAGCACAGTTATGTAAACATCGTGACGGTAACTACTACATCCACATCCAAATTAAAGACGAAGTACCAGAACCAATCAAACCTACGCCACTTGCTTCAACCGGGGAAACCCCGGCAACGCAGTGGCTCAATAATGTCATTGGTGTTGATTTTGGTCGCAGAGACATTGCTGTAACTAGCAATGGGGATAAGTGGGATGGGAAGCAAATCAACGATGTTAGAGATAAGTTTTCTAGAGTGAGGGCATCTCTCCAGAAAAAGGCTACGAAAGGCACAAGGTCTACTCGCCGCAGGGCAAGGCAGATTTTGCAACGGTTGTCGGGCAAGGAGAGAAGATTTCAGCAATGGCTAAACCACAACATCAGCAAGTCTATAATTCAGAACGCATTAAAAAATAATGCAGCCGTGGCAATTGAGGACTTAACGGGTATTCGTGAAAGAACCAATCAAAAGACAAGAAGTAAAACAGAACGTAGGCGTTCTAACTCTTGGTCTTTTTTCCAATTGCGTTCTTTCTTGGAATACAAAGCCATCCAATTTGGAGTAAAAATAATTGCTGTTCCTCCAGCTTGGACAAGTCAAATGTGTCATCAATGCCTACATATTGGGATGCGTTCTGACAAGCGTTTCAAGTGCATCAATGAGGCTTGTTCTTGGAGTGGTGATGCTGATTTAAACGGAGCAAAAAATATTGCTGCTATTGGGGTGAATTTTGTAAACTCGCCCAGAGGCTCGAACTGTTTATGCTGTGAACTCAGCGTGGATAGTTCAGGGCTACTAAAAAGCCTACACCGCACCTGTACTCAGGTCGGTGTAGGTAGTTTACTATTAACAGGAATTGTCGGAACTTCTTCATCTGCGAGTGCTGCACAAACAGTAAGTAATCAAATAATTGCAAATGCCTATACTTGCCCTCGCTATGCAGGAGGGGGACAGTTAGAAGCTTATATTGAAACTACCAATTTTTATATTCATATTTGTAACAAAAGTGGGAAGCTGTTTTATACAGGTATCTCTAAATTGAACGGTAAAGGTGTTCGTTCTCTACGTGCTTACACAGAAGAAGGCACAGGGTATGTTGTTAAGAATCAAAACTACGAATATGTTGTGAATGGTGCGAGTCTAGATATTATCAAAAATAATCGGGTGATCCAAACAGACCCAGTAATTAAGTATGTCAGTGGATACTCTAATTAGATATGCAATTTCCTAGCGTAAAAGCTTAGGATAGAGATCCAAGTCTCAACTCGTAAGTCTCTCCCTATGTCTGCTACGCCATCAATTTCTCCAGTTGACTCACCCGCCACTAAAAAATTAGCAATTCCTCCCTTACTCGGTGCTTCGGTTAGCGAGTTAACTGCTTGGGTACAGCAGCAGGGACAGCCAGCTTATCGAGGTAAACAGTTACATGATTGGATTTATCATAAGCAAGTGCGATCGCTTGCTGATATTTCCGTTTTTCCTAAACAATGGCGTGCAGAAATCGCAGATATCCCCATTGGTCGTTCTACCATCCACTATCGCAAAGTTGCATCGGATGGTACAGTCAAATATCTGCTGCAACTAGCTGATGGGCAGATTATTGAAACTGTGGGTATTCCCGCCGATAAGCGATTAACTGTCTGTGTTTCTACCCAGGTGGGTTGTCCGATGGCTTGCGATTTCTGCGCCACAGGGAAAGATGGCTATAAACGCAACCTCGCCCTTCACGAAATTGTCGATCAGGTTTTAACTGTACAAGAAGATTTTCAAGAACGAGTCAGCAATGTGGTGTTCATGGGTATGGGTGAACCGTTGCTAAATACAGATAATGTCTTAGCTGCACTCACATCCTTAAATCAAGATGTGGGTATTGGACAGCGAATGCTAACTGTTTCTACAGTCGGAATCCGCGATCGCATTCGTCAATTCGCCCAACACCATTTGCAAGTTACTCTGGCGGTGAGTCTCCACGCACCCAACCAAGCACTGCGAGAACAACTTATCCCCAGCGCCCGCCCCTATCCTTTAGAAGATTTACTGGCTGAATGTCGAGAATACGTAGCGATGACAGGCCGCCGTGTAACTTTTGAATATATCTTGCTGGCTGGTGTGAACGATTTGCCAGAACACGCCTTAGAACTAGCACAACGTCTGCGCGGGTTTCAAAGTCATGTTAATTTGATTCCTTATAACCCAATTCAAGAAGTTGATTATCAACGCCCTAGCCGCGATCGCATTCAAGCTTTTGTCAACATTCTCCAACAACAAAAAATCGCTGTTAGCGTGCGTTATTCTCGCGGTTTAGAAGCTGATGCTGCTTGTGGACAATTGAGAATGAATAAAAAGTAAATTGAAGTGTGAAGTCTGAATTCTGAATTCTGAAATTAATTCATTTTAGGAGAAACTGATCTTAAGTTGCGCTCATAAATAATATTCGTACTCCCTACTCCCCACTCACGACTCCCTGAAATGAATTTTTACTCAGCAACGCCAGTTGCTTCAAGTTGGCAAAGCCGCCCAACGCACTGGCTCCTCAGCACTCAGCACTCAGCACTCAGCACTCAGCACTTTTTTATCTTTTACTTAGTTGAATTCCAGGGGCGTAAGCTTCAACCACTTTGCCAGTACGCGTGCAACTAATCATCAAGTAATCACAACTTGAGCATTGGGTACGTGTTAATTCGCTGTCCAAAATATAATAACGCTCTGCATTACTACCACAATTTGGGCAGTAAATCTTGTGTACTGTCTGCATTTTAAAACCCCTGGATGTAACTATTTTTTAGCTTTTAGAACTGTTAGTTTAAACTGCGGTGTTAGTCTTAACCAACGTAACAAACAGCCATAATATTGGCTGATATTCTTAAGAAAAATTTTAGCTAGGAAACTTTTGTAATGGCTTTATTTATTATCTTAATCTTTAGGTGCTTTTACCATCCCACTTTAGATATATAAATTTATGGTTAAGTAGTTTGTACTTAGAAATGAGATGATCCCCATGATTAAAACTTTGAGAGAGCTTTATTTTTAATCATTCCAAATTAATTACAAAGTTATTTATGTATTCAAAAGTTAATTACCAAGTATTACTGTATATTTGGTAACAAAATCTCGATTTTAACCTTTACTTAATTTTTATGAGTAGTATAGATAAGTAGTTTTTTGGTCATTAGTCATTTGTCCTTGGTCATTGGTGACAGAGATATTGACCAACTGAAATTTATTTGTGATGTTTTCTCAGGAAATTTACGGCAAAGGTAACTTAATGCTGAAGGTAGAACCTTGTCCTTCTCCGAGGCTGACAGCTTGAATTGTGCCATTGTGAAGTTCTACTAAATGACGAGCGATCGCTAAACCCAAACCTAAACCGCCTTGTTTGGAAATACGATGATCTTGGCGGTAGCGTTCAAACACATAAGGCAAAAATTCTGGGCTAATCCCAATACCTGTATCAGTGACAGTTATTTCTACATGATATTCGTGACGCAATAGTTTTACATCTATGCGTCCGTCTGCTGGAGTAAACTTAATGGCGTTAGAGAGTAAATTGCCGAAAATTTGCAGCAAGCGATCGCAATCTCCACTCATCATTGGGATTGACTGATCAATCACAGATTCGAGAAGAATATTTTTGGCATTGGCTGCGGGGTAAGCAGCCTGGATAGCTTGGCTAACAATCGCTCCTAAATGAACTTGTCTCAACTCTAGCTGTAACTGGCCTCGGATAATCCGAGACATATTCAGTAAATCTTCTAAAAGTTTTGCCTGAGATTGGGCATTGCGCTCGATTGTTTCTAGGGCGCGGTTGAAGGTTTCTTTCTCAAACTCTCTAGTTCGGAGTAATTGCGTCCAGCCCAAAATCGCATTTAAAGGCGATCGCAAATCATGTGATACCATCGCCACAAACTCATCTTTAGCGCGGTTGGCGGCTTCAGCTTCCGCACGGGCGGCTTGTTCTAATTGCAACAACCGCTGACGTTCTGCTTCTACAAGTTTGCGTTGGGTAAGATCCAGCACAAAGCAAGCACTATAACCTTTCTTATCTGTATCATCAATTCGCACAATCCCTAAAAGAATTGGCACACGCGTACCATCTTGGCGAAGATATTCCTTCTCAAACGGAGTACAAACTCCAGAAATCTGCAATTCTTGTACTTTCTGTTGATCAAGAGCATAATATTCTGGTGGAGTTAAAATGTCCCAACGCAGATTTCCATCTTTCAATTCTGCACGGGTATAGCCCAACAACTCTAAAAAAGCATCATTCGCTTCATAGATGCGACCGCTATAGTCACCAAAATAAATCCCAATCACGTTCGATTCAATGATTCTGCGGAACTTGGTTTCACTTTCACGCAGTGCGGCTTCATGCTGTTTGCGGACGGTGATATCATAAGCTGTTCCGACAATCTGGCGCGGCGAACCATCCTCATTTCTAGTAAATACAGCATCTCGACTGTAAAACCAACGCCATTGACCATCAGCATGGCGCATCCGGTATTCAAATTCTAGAATTTCGTTATCTTGAATCGTTGCTATTTTTTGCAGATGCACAAAGAACAGAGGCAAATCCTCTGGATGCATGAGCTTTATCAAAAATTCTGTCCCCAAATCTTGAATTTCTTGGGGAGTATAACCAAGCAATCTATTAACCTGACTATTGAGATACAGATTGCGCTGTTCTAGCAAATCATGGACGTACATAATTCCCGGTGTTGTTTCCGCAATCCGTTCAATGAACTGCTGACTTTCGCGCAAGCGTGCTTCACTCTGTTGTAGTTCTTGACGCAACTTAACTTGTGCGACTGCTGAGTGAATTGTTGAATGCAAACGTCTGGCGGTGGTTTGTCCTTTGACCAAATAATCTTGAACACCGCTTTTCATCGCCTGAACAGCAATGGCTTCGTTACCATACCCAGTCAACATTATCACTGCTGGCATAACTGGTTTTGCGAGTTTCGGCAACTCTGCCAAAAATTCTAGCCCGTCCATATCTGGCAATAAAAAATCTAATAAAATGCAATCTGTGGAAGATTGCCGATATAGTTCTAAGGCTTTTTCTCCCGATGATGATTCGAGAATCGTGTAACTATATTCCTGGTCTTGCAGCAGATAACGACGATAAACCTCACGGTCTTCGGGAGAATCGTCTATGATTAAAATTGTCAGCGGTTGCACCATGACTAGTTACTGGCAGCATCAGGGAAAATCACAATATCCAACCAATAATATCGAAAATATGAAATTGGCAACTGCTTGACGCTGTATGATGCGACAGAACGCTTCAAACTCTTCGTCACTATCTTGAATCATTTATAGATATTGAGTAGGATTACCAATCATGAATCCAAAATACTCCTTATAGAGTGAAAGAGAAAGTCTTACTTCACTGTAGTTAGAAGCTACCCAAATTTTACTGCTATATCGTGCAACAATTTTTTATTTCTTGTGAATCGTGACAAGTTAAGTAAGTCGGTGTGAAAAAACAACACTAAGTTAAGAAAAGTAAACAAAGCTACTATCCTCTTCCCTTCTGCCTCCTGCCTCCTGCCTTCTGCCTTTCCATAACGATAATTTTTAACACTGAGCTACTTATGTCAGCAAAAGCATTTATCTTTTATTAAGATAAATCATCTTTGAACAGATTGTTTTTTATAAATTAAGTTACTTATTTACAGACTGATAGATTCACTCTATTTAGGTATTATTCAATATATTTAAAGTAGGAAAAGTAATATATATAATTATTATTTATGGTGTTATATAGCAGTCATAAATCATTTGTGAACAACAAGATCCCCGACTTCTTAAAGAAGTCGGGGATCTGAGCCTCTCAATTTTTACAAGTTATGTAGGATTGCTATATTCTTCAAGTTCTACTATGTGGCTGAGTTTAACCAAGGATATAAATTGGCTCCAGTCACAGTTATTCAATAAAAAACGAAAAGGAATGTTATTATCTTGAGTATTCACATCTGAGTTAAAATAATTACGAGTGTTTTCAAGATTATTAGACTACAACTACCGATATATATCCTAAGAGGTACGACTCTAGTTAGAGAAATATCACTTTTGTTAATATGTCCTATTAAACATAATATTGATTAGAGTATTATTTATTTTATCAGTAAATAATTATTCACAAAAATTAATTAATGTGGTAAATAAAAATGCCAGCAAGTAAAACTTAGGAAATTGCAATCATACCAGATAAAATTAGGGTTTTTTATGTAAAATCTGCTGTGAGCGCAGTAAAATTGTCAATAGTATGGTCACTAAGGAAAAACAACAAATTCGCTTGGAAAAATCAACATTTTTCAAAGTTAACGGAGATTTTATGGAAGCTCCTCTACCTCTTGCTGGCTTAAATGTCCTGGTAGTTGATGATGATGATGATAGCCGCTTTTACGTGACTACCGTTTTAGAAACAGATGGAGCCAATGTTGTCGCAGTAGGATCAGCCGCCGCTGCACTAGAAGCGTTGATCCAGCTACAGCCAGAAGTTTTGGTATGTGATATTGCTATGCCAGAGGAAGATGGTTACACGCTCATCCGCAAAGTGCGATTGCTCAAACCAGACCAAGGTGGAAGAACTCCAGCAATTGCTTTAACCGCCTACGGCGATACAGAGGATCGTATCCGCGCCTTAGAAGCAGGTTTTCAAACTCATGTTGCCAAGCCAGTTGACCCAAATGAACTAGTAGCGATCGTCGCCAAGTCGGCAACTAACTGTGAGAAGTATTAGGTTAGAGGCTAGAGGTTAGAGGTTAGAGGCTAGAGGTGATAGGAATATATCTCCCTTGTCTCCCATATCCGCCACATCTCCCTAACTAAAGCTAATTTGTTCAGATTTATACTCTGGTGGTTCAACGTGAATTAATATTCTCACAGGATGAAAGCGTTCTTCCAAGAGTCTTTCAACATTTTCAGTCACACGGTGTGCAGTTTTGACATCTGGTGCATCTACAACTAAGTGCATTTCAATGAAAACTTGTCTACCTAAAATTCCTCTAGAAGCAATATCATGACAGTTCAGCACTCCCGGTACAGAAGTAGCGATTTCATGGATTGCTTCTGGTGCGATCGCCATTTGATCTAATAACCAAGGTAAATTAGCTTGTAATACTGACCAGCCACTCCAAAATACCAACAAAGCTACAGGAAACGCCAAGACTATATCTAACCACTGATAACCAAGCCAAACTCCAATCAAACCACCAATTACCGAGATTGTCACCCAAACATCACTCATGGTGTGCATAGCATCAGCAATTAAAATTGGGCTACCTACCCGCTGACCTACTTTTCGTTCGTAAAACGCCACAAAAATATTCACGCCCAACACTATTAGTAATAGCCATAACTCAGGCGGTGAAATCCGCACAGGCTCACCACCTTTGATAATCCGCTCAATTGCTCCTTGGAGAATTTCAAAGCAAGCGATACCTAAAAAAGCTGCTATTCCTAAAGCTCCTACAGCTTCAAATTTTTGGTGTCCGTAAGGATGTTCACGGTCAGGATGTGGCGAAGAAAACTTACTAGCAAATAACCCTAAAACATTATTGGCACTGTCTGTCACACTATGCAAAGCATCAGCTAACAAGCTTAAAGAACCAGTCCAATAACCCACAACAGCCTTTAATACCATAACGAACAGATTGAGAATTAGGGTAATTATTAAAACTTTTCTTACAGTTTTGCGATTATCGAAAGTCATAGGTATTTATTAACAGCAAGTACTATGACTTATAAGTGTAAAACTCAAAACGTTAATCAGATACACTGATTTTTTGCTTATTTAGAATAATTGTCTATATTGACTCAAAGACTTTGTAGAAGTTGTTGCGATTAATTTTAATTAATGTCAGCTATACGCCTATTATTATGAATGAATTAATTTTTATCAAAAGTGACTTATTATCATTAATTAATGAAAAATTTTCATTAATTTTATTTTTAGATGAATACTCCAGTCAATTCCTGTACTATTAAGTAGGTATCAAACAAATTTAATCAAGCTCATGTCTTCAACTCCTTTGACATTAAACTTAGTTGAAGGTTCTGTGTCCTTCAGTTTTTCACCCCAAGCTGCACAAGAATTGAAAGCTGCAATTGATCAGTTAATGGAACGTCTGAAAGCTGTTGCGGCTAAACCTGCGACTGGTGGTAAAGTCACCCCCCAACCGCCTTTGGAATATCGTTACACTGGCGAGGTATTTTTAGAAATTTTCTGTAATCCTAATATCTGGCCGACTCCCTTTGCAGCTAAAGTTTTGTTGACAGTGCGAGATGTCACCATTCGCTTAACAACGGAAGCTGAACTCACTCGACTCATTGAAGACATTAACCAATATCTAGAACAAGTTGGATAAACAGGTAACATCAAGCTTATCTCCTCTGCTGAGTTGAAAGTGCTGAGGAGCCAGCCGCATGGGCGGGTTTCCCACCCCAGTCGCTACAATGGAGGGAACCTCCCTTCGGGTGAACCACTTTGCTTATGCCGGGAAACCCGTCCACCGCAAGTGCTTCACCGCAACGCGCTGGCTCGACTTGAGCGGACTAGCGTTGCTGAGTAAAAATCCTAATATCTAGTCAAGAGTCAAGAGTCTCTCTTTCATGTTTGGTTGTGGGTTTTTCCCGTGATTGACTAGCAGAATGGTTGCATAAATTCAAATCAAGCATTTTTGCGGGAGTCATCAACTAGCTAAATAGCCGCTGATTTTATCTTTGTGTCTGCGAAGAGTGCTTAAAGCTTGTAATTCTATTTGTCGGACTCGTTCTCGACTAATACCCATCTGTTCGCCAATCTCAGATAAAGATAGGGTATTTCCGCCTGTCAAGCCAAATCTTAAGGTTAAGATTTCGCGTTGCTGAGGAGTTAATTTTAATAATAAATCTTGGATATTTTGTTTGAGAAAACTTTGGTCAGCGTATGATTCAGGAGACATACCATCATCTTCTAGCATACTAGATAATTGTGTATCTCTTTCGGGTCCGACTCGTAATTCTAACGATAAAGGTTGGCGTGCTAACAGAAGATAGTCTCGAACTTGTTGCGGTTCTAAAGATAATGCTTGAGCGATATCAACTGTGGAAGGAGTACGACCTAATTTTTGTGCTAGTTCCCGTTGAGTGCGTTTAATTTTATTGAGTTTTTCCGTAATATGAATTGGTAAGCGGATAGTGCGTGCTTGTTCTGCGATCGCTCTTGTGATAGCCTGACGAATCCACCAATAAGCGTAAGTAGAAAATTTGTATCCCCTTTGAGGTTCAAACTTCTCAACACCTCTTTCTAAACCTAAGCTTCCCTCTTGAATTAAATCCAAAAAATCTAAATTGCGTTTTTGATATTTCTTAGCAACAGAAACTACAAGTCGCAGATTAGCCCTAATCATTTGTTCCTTAGCTTGATAACCTTGCTTGAGTTGTTGCAATAGTTCTGCTTCACTAAGCTGGACATATTCTGCCCATTCTGATTGTGTTGGTTGCCGTTGTAACTGCACCGTTAATTTTTCTTTAACAGTCAGTAAATTCATCATTTGTTGAACTTGCTGCCCAAGTTTGATTTCTTGTTCATGACTTAATAAAGGGATGCGTCCAATTTCATGAAGATAACTACGCACCAAATCAGCCTGAGACAATGACTTTCTATTTGCTTCGTTTACGTCAATTGGTTTATCTGATAGGTATTTCATTTTTCTATCATCCCTATAATAATTTTTGGGTTTAGCAGAAAATGATTAGTATCCTAAATATAAAAGGTTAAGTATTCGCTAAAATTTATCCAGCGATAACTAGATACACTTTTCTATTTGAGAATTAACTTTTCTTAAGGTAAGAGGTTGATGTGACAGAAACTTGTCAAAGATTTGAAAAAATCATGTCTATGGAAAAATGATATCAGTTTTGTTTGGGATATGAACAAAAGCGACAAGGTAGACAAGGATGACAAGGGAGACAAAAAAATAATCAGTATAAATGAAGTTTAAAAAGTTCAAAAAAGTATTTAAAAGTGCTATATGCTTTCAGTAATTAAACTAAATTAAGTATAAATTGGTAAACAAAAGTGAATCTCCCTTTAATTACTCGTGCTGAAGCACATAACAAGAAAACAGCGATTATTGCAGATACAGGAGTATTTACATATCAGGATTTGCTACAAGCTTCCGGTCAAATAGCGGCAAATTTATTACAAAATACAGCAGATTTACAAGAACAACGAGTTGCGTTTCTTATCCCGTCTGGGTTTGAGTATGTTGCGACACAGTGGGGAATTTGGCGGGCTGGTGGGATAGCTGTACCGCTTTGCATTTCTCATCCAAGACCAGAATTAGAATATGTAATTACAAATTCAGGCGCATCGATTCTTATTACCCATCCGCAGTTTGAGGAGATATTACATCCAATTGCAATTGAACACAATCTCCGATTCATCCTTACTTCCGAAACACTACCGGATCATCTTGTTAGTCTGCCAGAAATAGATATTAATAGACGTGCTTTAATTCTCTACACAAGTGGTACAACAGGCAAACCAAAGGGTGTGGTGACAACCCATCAAAATATTCAAGCGCAAGTTACCAGTTTAATTACAGCTTGGGAATGGAAATCAAGCGATCGCATTTTACACGTACTCCCATTACATCATATTCATGGCATTATCAACGTCCTCACCTGTGCTTTATGGGCTGGGGCAGAATGTTATATGTTAAGCAAATTCGATGCGGAAGTTGTATGGAATTGTATTTGCGAGGGTGACTTAACTTTATTTATGGCAGTCCCAACGATTTATGTAAAATTAATTGCAGCTTGGGAAAACGCCACTGCTGAACGCCAACAAAGTATGACCGCAGGTTGTAAAAAAATGCGCCTGATGGTTTCTGGTTCCGCCGCTTTACCGGTGCAGGTTTTAGAAAAATGGCAAACTATTAGCGGTCATTTTCTACTAGAACGCTATGGAATGACTGAAATTGGTATGGCGTTGTCAAATTCTTTACACGGTCAACGTTATGCAGGTTATGTTGGTCAGCCTTTACCGCAAGTAGAAGTTAAATTAGTTGATGAAAGTGGAGAACTAGTACCATCAGGAACACCAGGCGAAATTCAAGTTAAAAGCCCAGGTGTATTTTTAGAATACTGGCAAAATCCCGAAGCAACCGCTAAAACCTTTAAAGACGGCTGGTTTTGCACAGGAGATTTAGCTGTAGTGGAAAATGGTAATTACCGCATTCTTGGCAGAATGAGTGTAGATATCATCAAAACTGGTGGCTATAAAGTATCTGCCTTAGAAATTGAAGAAGCGTTAAGAAATCATCCCGATATCCAAGAATGTGCAGTGGTTGGAGTTGCTGATCCTGAGTGGGGTGAGAGAGTTTGTGCAGCGTTAGTACTGCATCCCCAACGCCAGTTAACATTAGAATCATTTCGGAGTTGGGCAAAAGAGCAATTAGCAGTTTATAAAGTCCCTACTAAAATACTCACAGTTGCAGAGTTACCGCGCAACGCAATGGGGAAAGTAACTAAGCCAGCAGTGGTTGAGTTATTTCGTGCAGATTGATTTTGAATCTCAATTGTTGCAATCAAGGCGATCGCATTTGTTATTTTTGCGTTCGCAAAAGCTATTTCGGTGAACGCATTTGTTATTTTTGCGAACGCAAAAGCTATTTCAGTGAACGCATTTGTTATTTTTGCGAACGCAAAAGCTATTTCGGTGAACGCATTTGTTATTTTTGCGAACGCAAAAGCTATTTCGGTGAACACATTTGTTATTTTTACAAACGCAAAAGCTATTTCAGCGATCGCATAAACGTGAAGACTCCCTTGAACAAGTTATGCGTGAAGAAAATAGCCCGACCTCATTACCTGTGGTGACAATTGGCAATGCTGACCGGGTTTTAACTGATTCTATTTACCGAGAACGTTGTGTTGATCGTCTTGTAGAAATTGTGATTTACATTAGCAACTATACAGGCACAAGCCGAGTTTTTATTCCTTAACGCGCACGTTGGGAGGACACCAAAACAAATTTTTGCTGGAAATACCCAAAGATTCTAAAATTCCGCGCATAATTTCTGTGCAGTACATCCAATGCCCCAAGTCATCATACATTCGGTCAGGGTTAAACTCGACATTGTAATGCAGCACATTGGGAATATCTAAAAACTCATCAGACTCTTGAGGCGAAAGCAGCAAAAGTTGAAATGGTTTACCTTGACAGTGTTTTTCTAGCTTCTTGACTAAATCTATCACGCCACCGCGATCGCCAACGCCCGTGCGAACAAAAAGTGCTTGGTCGCAATTTTCAATTGTGTACCAAAACCGTTGAGAACGCGCTGTATAGCGTACCCGCATCCGTTCATACACAGGAGACATATCGTATACAGGGTTGTCTGTGGCTTCAACTTCATGGGCAAAAGATAACCCAGACCATTTGCTGTGATAAATTCTCCCTGCTTCTGGACTGTAATCCAGGTAATTAGGATTCCACATATCATAAAAACGATTTTCGATGATATCTGCGATGTCTGCAATCTTAGTAGTGCGGGTCAAGTCAAAGGGAAAAGCCGGGCCATCATATTCCATTTTGTATAACATCATCCGCACCGCACAGCGATCGCCTAATGGCACAATTGCAATCCGACTAATGTCTGATAATTTACATTGATATTGAAATAACACCGCCGACTGTGATGGTATTTTCACCCGACTTTCCAGACCATCTTTACCAATCATCATCGTGCGGAACGGAATCTCAGGGTGTAATGGGTCTTCGTAAACACCTGCTGGTACAGTTTTTAGTGCCTGCCGTACTTCTTTCCACATGGGATGGATATTATATTCATGGTCTGACTCATTAATTACCCAGAGGTGGCGTTCATCTTTTTGCAAGATTCCCAGATGCCCATCATAAAACAAAACTTGGGAGTCATTCGGGGCAAATAAATTGAAAGCTGCTGTATATTCTAAATCAGAGCCTGATGGTATTTCTACGGTTGTAGCGATCGCACCATCCTCTTGCACAGCAAAAAAGGGCAGTGTTCCCGGTTGGGGATTTTTGGCAATGTAAATACCAGCAAGTAAACCAGCTTTGCTTTGCAGAACAGTTTGGAGTTCTTGCCAATAAGGTGCAATGGTGTAATTGTAGGGTGATGGATTACTAATTCGCAAACCCTTTTCTGCAATACAGGCACAAACATAAAATCCCGCATTATCAAGATAAATCGGGATTTCGTTCGGTTGCCAGAAATGTTTATTTTCTTTGGCTAATTTGGCTTTGTCGATATCAAATAATTGTAAGTCGATGGCTTCAAACATCAAGCGATGACCGACGGTGTTAGGATGCGCCGGATCAAAAGATATCCCATCTCGCCAGCGTCCCTGGCCATTATCTAAGGCTGACAACCAATTCAAAAGTGGTACTTCCCAACTTAACATTCGATTGTGGGTATCCTTTAACAGCCAATAATGCTCAGAAGAATAATCATTATTGGGATAGACACCCCCCAGAATTGGTAATGCTCCCAGTTGGCGCGTCATTTTCACCAACTGCTGCAAGCCGCTTTCAAACCGCCTTTGTACGGCTCGCCGTTCGTGCGACGCACAGTAAGCTAATCCTTCGTTACCCAGAGATAAGGCAATAATTACTACATCAGGTTGTTCTGGTGTAACTACGGAAGCGAAGCGAGCGATCGTGCGGCTGACATTGGCTCCTACTTCAGAAACATTGACTACTTTATGTCCATATTTTTGTTGTAAAGCCTCTGCTAGTAGACTAACCCAGCCTTTCAACAACCAAGCTTTATGACCCAAGCCCACAGAACTGCCAATCACCACAATTTTTAAACTGTCAGATTCTTTTTTCACAACCTGTTTGTCTGTAGTTGACTGCTCAAAGTATCCGAAAGGATAAGGCTGCAAAAAACCAAATGCCCCATCATCCACAATAATAGTACTGGAATGCTCACGATTAATTGGCACCCAACGATTGGAACCTAAAGCTTCCCATTGGCCAAGACTTTTTGCATCGAAACGCACATACTTATATTCCACTCTTGGATCATCGCTTAATTCGCAAGATGGCTGAATATCAATTTCATCTGTCCACCATAAAGGATAGCGATCGGCACTGGTACGGAGGTGAACACATCTAGTCATATCCCACAGTCCCAACTCGGAAGTAGAACCAACCAGAGCAATAGATTCACCAGTTTGTGTATATGCACTAACCTGGAAGCGATACATAAGATTTTTTGTGAATTCTAAGAATAAAATGCCACTGGAAAGGTTGAATCCTCCAGATGCTTTGACAGTATCACATACTACATCTAAAGTCTGTATTCCAAGAATCTTGAGTATAGTTCACCAGTCTGTTTTGATGTGGAAACTTGAGTATGAGTTACGCACAAAGATTGTCTGTTGAAACTGGGTGTAAGGGTGTAGGGGTTTTTGCTTACCTACACCCCTATTCTCTAAAACCTGATTAGGTGGTTTGAGTAGGCGCGACGGAAGAGAATTGTGTTGATATGTCACGTGGGGTCGTTTACATCCCCTATGGGTAGGTAGTGGAATTGCTGGAGAAGATGCGACGGTTTCCTGTACCAAGAGGTAGCAAGTAACCTTTTTTAAAGGTAATGTATGTAATAACCAGCAAAATGCTATATATTTTCATATTAGCTTGGTTTATTCTCAGCATTTTCACTGAAGATAAACCAAGCTAATAAGTCTAAGGTGGTTAATTGCTCAAAAATTCCAATTGATCACCATTTTTACAACATTGATTTAAGACTCCGAAATTTACGTTCTTAAGTACAACTCAAATCTGACTATGGAATCTTCTTCAGTTCTGTGGCAACCCCAAAAAATTAATGAAAATTTGTTCAGCCACACAGCAGTTTTATACAATTCTTTAACTTGGTATGACACCCTTCATACTGGGATTTTGTTTGGCTGTTTTGAGTCTGATCAAGAACTCCAAAATCATCCAGTGACAATGCTGACTAAATTTGAGCCAGGAGGCTTTTTTGGACTACATGGTCATCCTGGTGGAGAAGAAATTTTAGTTCTTCAAGGTCTCTTTAAAGACGAAATCGGTGTGCATCCTTCAGGAAGTTATATGTTAAATCCGGAGGGTTTTATCCACCGTCCCTACAGTGATGAAGGATGTCTAACCTTTGTGAAATTAAGGCAACATGGGGGAAAAACTCGTCAGCAAGTGAGAGTCAATATTTTCGAGTTGCCCTGGCAACCCGGAGTTATCCCAGGAGTTCAAGTTAAACCACTCTATGAGCAAATGGATTACCCAGAGAAAGTCTGGATTGAGCAGTGGCAGCCTGGTACCCAGCTATCTTATGCGGTCGAGACTATGATTAAAGAAATCTTTGTGATTGAAGGAACATGGAGTGACGAATTCGGGGATTATCCTACTTACAGTTGGGTACGTTACTCACCCAATTGCCCTTATCGCCCTGCTTCAAAAGATGGTTGTCTTATTTATGTTAAGACTTATCCTGCCGATAATACAAATAGGTTTATTGTTGGGGAAGATTTTCAGTTTCCTGAGCAACAGATAAAAGAAGACAAGTTACTATATGGTTTTGATCTTGCTGCTAAAAAACCCTTGTAGTTTTGCAGGTTTAATAAGAGCGATCGCATAAACTTGGAATCTGGTCAAAGCGTTATCATAGATCGCAAATCACACTCCATTGGACTTGTGGCGTTCTTACATCCAGAGGTAGTATTACAATCCTACGGACGCTGTTTAATTGAAAATCCAGAAACCCACGCCTGTGCGCCAGATTTAGTATTGTACAAAGGTCAAGATATTCCGAAATGGAATCCAGGTGAGCCAAGTCGGATTATTCTTGACCGTCATCGTCTACCCGATTTAGTAGGAGAAATTGCTGATACAACTTTAGGTATTGATTTGGATGAACAAAAGCGACTTTATGCTAGTTTAGGAATTGCAGAATACTGGGTAATTGATGTTAAAGGAATGCGACTATTTGCATTTGGTTTAACAGCAACAGATATCTATCAAGCCATCGAAGTTTCTCAGGTGTTGACTGGTTTACCCATCGCCCTTGTAGAACAAACACTAGAAAGATTAGCCCAAGAAACTAATACCGCAGCCGCTAATTGGTTGATGCAGCAATTACAAACAAAACAGGTGAATAGTTAAAAGTACAAAGACACTGCATATAGAAATTCTAAATAATTTATGAATCTGGGCTTTCAACATAATTAGGACTTACGCAATAACCCTCTAAAATCCTCTTAACTTCGTGTCTTACCCTTTAGGAAGCCGAGGAGTGCGTCTACGTTTTTTCATAATTATGCGTAAGTCCTGTAATTCAAACTCTAAGACAAAGCTTTCGCTAATGCTTCTCCAAGTTGTTTGAGGGTTTTTTCTTTGGCAAAATCAGCGGCGGAACGTGCAGATTCTGCAAGGATTGTATCTGTATTGGGAGTTAACTTTAATGCTCCACCGAGATACCCAAGAGCTTTGACGTAGTAATCAGACAGATTGGTAGAAGCTAAACGTTTAACAGTTTGGTGATCACCACTTTGGAAAGCAGCTAAAGCTTGGCGATGTAATTCTGTTTCAGGAGTTCCTAAGACTTCCAGAATAGCGTTAACGGCTTGGTTGACTTTTTCTAAGGTGAGTTCAGATGACACGGTTTGCATTATTGTGATGTTTTTAACTACAGATTTATCTTAAATTTGATAGGGTACTCAAAAATAAATCCAGTAGTTGCAGTTTTTCCAAACCAATTAAACAACACAGTTTAATCACTCCATCTTTTTACTCCAGGTATTTCTAATACTAAATCAGCGCCATAAACATTCGCTGGGGTTTGAAATCCTGGCTTGACTTCACCTTGGATGATGTGTTTAATCACTACTACAGCAGCTAAAGCCGTAAAATCGTAAGCTTCGGGGCCGATGAGTTTCGCTGTTATTTGACGACCAGATTCATCTTCTGCAATACCGACAACTCCAACTTTACCTTTGGCGCGTTCTGCTGCATTTGGCCCTGGTGGTAGTTTTTTAATTAAATTAGCTAAAGTGCTTTGAAAAAGAGATGAGTTAAATAACCAGCCTAAATACTGGCTTTTTTCCATGAGGAAACTTACAGGGTTGGGAAAGACTGTGTAAGTTTCAATATTAGGAATATTAGTACTCTGGAATGCTGTAACAAGATCAGCACGCCAAGGGTTAGTTACGGCTGTTACTAAACCAGCACCAAAATCAACTTGACGTTTTTTCTCGGCTGGTCGAGATTGAATCAATTTACCTGCTTTGCGGACGACACCCATTTCATGTAAGCTCGGCAAAACAGTGTTAGCAGTTCCTTGAGAGACACCGCCTTCAGTTTCATAGATTAAGGTGAGGGTGTTGGCAGTCGGTAACTGAGATTTGAGGTACACTGCAAGACAATCTGTCGGGACTACACCAAACCCAACACCAGGAAGTAGCATAATTCCTGCATTTTTCGCTTCGTCATTTCGTGCTGCTAAAGTCTGAAATTCCGGAACTTCGCCAGCAATATCTAAATAATTGGTGTGAGTTTGCAAACATACATCAACTAGTGATTTGGCAGTTTTCGCAAAAGGCCCGGCACAATTGAGAACAACTATAACATCTTGCAGGGCGTGTGCGATCGCCTGTGCGTCATTCAAACTAAACACCCGAAAATCAAAGTTTAATTTCTCGGCGACTGATACCAACGCACCTTGATTTCTTCCAGCCAAAATTAACTCTACACCCTGACTTTTTGCAGTTTCAGCTATTAGTTTTCCTGCATAGCCAGTTGCACCATACAATAACACTTTTGCCGTCATTGTTTTTCCCAAGTTAAATATTCACAGTAAGGATTCAGGTAACAGAGTATTGACAAAGGGGACAGTTGAGGGGG
>JAGKSW010000239.1 GCA_018993265.1 Nostoc sp. TH1S01 | reverse complement strand
TGTAGGGTGTGGGGTGTGGGGTTGCAGGTATTGGGGAATTAAGAATATGTGAACTCCCAAGCGCAATTAAAATTTAATTGTTTTAAACACTACACCCTACACCCTGTTCACAATTGCTTTGGCCATCTCCAATAACCCGACTGCATTAGCCTCTACCGGATTGTCCAGGACTTTGAAGCCATTTTTCTCTAACAGTTTTTTGTACCCTGGCAATAGACACCCGCCACCAATCGCCCAGATTTCATCGCCTTGGTGTTTAGCATCCAGTGCCATATTTACGACTTTTTTCAAGTACTTCTCATACCAATCTTTAAAACAAGCCGTGTACACATCTTTAATATCGATGTCCCGGCTATATCTGGTATGTCCGTTTTCCAGTGCATATCGCACTTTCGACGGATCTCCGAGCTTGCCACCATTGAGATGTTTCATTTTTTGAGCAATTTCATCAATGAGAACTTCTACACCGACTGGGTAAGGTGTGTGTACTTCCCGCTTGCCTTGGGTGTATCGAGAATACAGTGTTGTGCCATTACCAAAGTCGATAACTGTTAATTTTTTAGGTAGTGCCTGCCCAAATAATGCCCCCATTCCTTCAGGAACAACTTTTAGCACTTCCACTTTGATCTCTGAGGGTTTGCCAGCAAGTGTCGCTTGATATTCTCCATTGAGGACTTGCGTTAAGTCTTTTGCCAGAGCGACATCATGCAAGCTGACGACTAACTTTAAATGCCATGCTTTGCGGTGTGGCAAATGTGCTAATGCTCCCAACAAAGTAGTCAGTGCATTCTTGATCTTGTTTTCATTGCTGTCTGTGTTGCGCTCAAAATGATCTCCGGCTCGGAAAGCAGATTCTCCGACTGTGTATGCTGTCCCGTTAAACACTACTCTACCTGGAACGTCTTCCATATCTGCTGTGGAAATGTAGCTGGGGACTCTTACAACATCAAAGCCATCGACCAGCAGCTTCAAACTTCCATAGCCATTATCAAAGCCTGCTGGGAAAATTTTTTGCAGTGCGTGAATGTTTGTCATGTCGCTTTGCTCCAATTCAAAATTCAAAGTTCAGAATTAAAGACAATTATTGTCCGATTGAACTCATCACTAAAAGTGTTGATTGCCCTTCGGGTTCGCCATTCCCTCTTTGTTGAAACAACAAGACCGGGATGGCTCAGCAAATCTGCATATTATGGCGGTGGTAATGACCTTGAAGGATTAATTAATTCGCGCATGATTTCCATTCTCCCTACGTGAATTTTGAATGAGCGCATTTTGAATTCAAAAAAAGTCATTGGGGTTAATTGCGGCATAAAATCACGACTTTTTGAGCATACCCTAAATGAGGGCTAATTGTACCCTATATAACCCCCATTTAGCCCCTATCTAGAATTATTTATTTTTAGGGGTTATATGACACCTAAATAACCCCTATCTGCGATTTTTTATTTTTTATCTTGTTTACTTATTTTTCATAATTTGGAAAATAAATGAATAAAGGTGAACATTGATTAACCTATAATTTCTGATGGCATAGCCCAATGTTATTGGTTGAAGTTATTGGCTTGGCAGACAGCAGTTTAGACTTGGGTACAAAATCGATTTTCTGTCTAATATATCTGACCAAACCCCGTTAGGCAGGGTGTCGGTTGCGGGGGAAGAGAGAGCATCGAACCACCCTTGGGAGACAAACCCCGTTTTTTCAAGACGATTGTATTGGTAGGAGCTCCAGCCCCTCCAACACTGTCTTCCCAACACCCAACACCCAGTTTTTAACTTCACCTATTATCAAAGTTTTGATGCCTCTGACTTTGAGCGTAGCAACAAGTACACCTATTACTGTTGCTCTAGATGTAGATAAAGAGCGTACGGTTTAAAATCAAATTAAATCCCCATGCCCCCTGAAAAGCGTCATGTCATCTACCTTTGATCTTCCTAATAAGCCGAAAGCCCATCAATCACCCCAGACCCAACTAGTAGTCTGCCAAGAGAACTTTGCATGGTGGCAGGCAGGGGGGGCTGGGGAAGCTGGGGGGCTGGGGAGGGAAGAATTTTCTCCCCCTGCTCCCCCTGCTACCCCCGCTTCCCCTGCTCGACCTACACTGCAATTTTGGGTTGGTGAACTACTAGTCCCAGCAGACTTAGCTCGAATTCAGCCAAAAACTCAGACCAAGGAAGAACTTTTGATAACCTCTGATGAGGTAGTTACTTCAGAAGCAGATCCAAGTGATGAGCAAATCAATCTTGATGTCGAGTCGCAAATAGATGATATCGAAGCATCAGGAGCAATATTTCAGGCTGTTGGCATAATTACTGGGGAGGTCAAAGAAGAGTGAGGATGGTAAAAGCACAGTTAGTATTGGTCGTCATGAATACGACCTGTTGTATACGCGTCATAAATTGAAAGTATTTCAGGCACTCAAGCGAGAAATAAAAAATAGTGGGAATTCTATTCAACGTTTAGTAGTGTATCCCAAGGTTACTCACTTCCCGAAAAAAGAGCAGCCGCATCGTATGGCTTTTCAGCTAGTGGGTTTTGACAAGGGATTGTTTAAAGAAACTATTTCTGAGGAATTAGAAGACTTAGAGTTTAAGCTATCAGGGCTGTGGCAGTTTATTCCCTTTTGCTCAACGCCGTGTATCTCAGTGTTCCGAAATTTTAGCAACCAAAGGCTGGAATATATTAAACAAGCTCTACCATCTCAAAAAGTCAGATACATGAAAGCCAGCCATATACCGATGCTGTGGAAGGATGCACCAGTGATACCCTTTAGATTTAACCCTAGAGTGGCGAAAGATGAGCAAGGCAAAAGAGCATTTGTGTCCTTAAAGTCCAAATTTCTGCCTGGGCGAGATGTGTTCGGTTTTGTAGCACTGACAGCACCACCGCAAGAAACTGCACCCCGTTACTTGAAAGCTTCTAAAAAAGATAAAGCCACAGTGCAGCAAGAGGCAAAGAAAAGTCAGCCCAAACAGCAGCGTCCATTCAAAAAGAATAAATTAACTGACAGTACAGAGTTTCGCAATCCTCAGACTAAACCGATACTCAAGAAAAAATCTTAAGCAACTGAGGAAACAAACAAGGGAGTATATATGATTAGCATTAAGAAGCGTACTTTACTCTACTATTAATGCCTCCAGTTCTGTTAGTAATTTTTGTAATTGCTGCTGCTTGCTGGGATTATTCCAAACTTTTGATTTTTTGACTTTGATATAAGCTTCATCGATCTGCTTTCGTAACGTAGGAAGCTTTTTGTTTAATGTGTTGGGGGTTGAGCTTTGAATTGTAGCTAGACGCTCTTTTATTTGACTTAAAGATAGGCTGTTTTTTATAGCATCTGATAGCAATGAACTACGTAATGATTCATCTTTAATTCGTGCAATTACCTTAGCCTTAGTATATTCAATTAGTCCTGCCCTTAGTGCTTCCATAATATCTTGAGGCAGTTTAAGAAGTGGTAATCGATTAGTTCTAAAGCTTTCAGGCGAAAACTTACCTATAGATTGAAACACTGTTAGTATTTCCTGCCATTCAGGGCTGTGGATAACGTTATCCACAGTTTCTCTTTCTGGGTGAGCGGCTGATTGAAGTAACGCAATTACTGACTCTGTACTTTGATTGAGTTTGAGCGACAAAAGGGAAATAATTCCTTCCGTTTCCTCAACAGGATTTAAGTCTTCTCTTTGTAAATTTTCTAAAAGCGCTAATTCAATTGCTTCTACATCCGTTATCGCCCGAATTGCAGATGGAAGGGATTTTAATTGAGCGATTTTAGCAGCTTGAAACCGTCGTTCTCCGGCAACTAACTCATAGAAGCCGTTCTTTAAAGGGCGAACCAGAATAGGTTGAAGAATGCCATGCTGTTTGACTGACTCTACTAAGTCGTGCATAGCTTGAGGATCAAAGTAGCGACGCGGCTGTTGCTGTGGTAAAACAATTTTTTCAATTGGTATATGTACAGCCGCACCCTCATCTATTACTTCATCAGAGCCAAATAAGGCATCAACACCTTTAATTTGATAAGGTTCACTAGTACGCTTTTTTGAAGTCATGATAGCGTTTTTAAACTTTGAGCAATCTGTTTGAGAATAGTAACAGATGGATGTTTGGGATTGTAAAGGGCTAATGGTAAATGTTCTTGAACAGCATCAGCAAAAGCTACTGAGCGAGGAATAGGTGGGTAAATTGTCCCGATTTTATTCAAAGAGTTAGTGATTGACTGTAAACTCTGAGATCCCTGCCCAGTTCGATTGTCATACATCGTTGGAACGAATCCTGCAACCTGTAACTTGCGGTTGGCACGAGAGCGAACTCGTGCAATCGTAGTTAGCAATAACTCTGTCCCCTTTAAAGCTTTGTATTCAGTTTGAACAGGTATAAGTACATATGTAGCTGCAACCAAGCTGATATAACTTAAAATACCTAGGCTTGGTGGGCAGTCAATTAAAATAAAATCGTAGTTTAATAAAACAGGCTCAAGAGCTTCTTTTAGCCGAATATCTCGCATATCCGCTAAGACTAGCTCTAACTCTGCACCACTTAGATTAATATTGGCAGGTGCTAAATTTATTCCATGAATATTTTGAAGAATCGGTAATGGTTCTTCCCCTAAAATTGCATTGTAGACAGTCTTGTCCAATTCAGAAGGTTCTAATCCCATAAAGGCAGTTAGTGATGCTTGGGGATCCATGTCTACTAATAAAACTTTTTGCTTGCTTTGAGCCAAATGATAGCCGAGATTCATGGTTAAAGTGGATTTGCTAACACCACCAGACTGATTAAAAATTGCAATGATCTTGCTCATCGGCTCATGAAAACTATAAATAGCTTAATTAAACAATATCTTCATCAGTGCTATATTCGCACAAAGATTTTGTTCGCTCTAGGATATCGCTTTTTAAAGATATACTAAACCAGTAAAAATTATCGAAGATAATCTTAACTTGGTTACACAAAAATAAAATTTGAGAGAATTTGTGTGTAATTCTTACTAATTTAAAGCTTCGAGTTCCTAAACAAATGAATCAATCGCCTTGTCCTCTGCCGGTAGTAGATATACATTCTGCTAGGCAAGAGTGCGTTCGCAGATAACTTGATAATCTAACTGAGATTTTAGCCATAAACTGGCTCCAGTGTCTTCACTGATCTGCAACACTTCTATTAATACGCTTCAGATGGCAGAAAACGGTTTTTAACGTTGGGCTTTTCAAAAAAGCGTTTGACTGTTAACAAAATACTACTATATAGTACACTTGTTCTGTTAACGTTGAAATCGCTCAAAGCAAATTACATTCAATGCTTCTGGTGCGTATTAACCAGAAGCATTTTGCTTATAGTCCGCGATCGCTCAAGAAGACTTCTGAAAATCAACATCACTCCGATAAACCTTAGCTCTGGGCTTACCCTTCTTAGCAGGTGCAGCTACAGCGGACTTCTTCGGTGGCCCTGGAGGACGGCAGGTTTCGCAGTACAGAGGTCGTGGGCCGTAAGTTTCACGAGAAGTTGACTGATCGCATTGCTTACAGACGAAGTTAAAGGTGCGCGTGTGGATCAATCGTTTGTGCGCTCGGACGGTGTACTCTTGGACTTGAATTTCTTTGCTAGGCATCAGATACCTGTATTTTTCTGTAGATAAATAATAAGTATAGGTTTTGCTTTCCTATCATGTCCAAACCTATGTTTGATTAGACATAGACAATCAAGTTTTAGCAGAAAATTGTGTGTTTAATTACAATTTTAGGCAGGAGTTGAGTAGTTCTTCACCTCCCTGAAATAGGAATGATCATGTCTGAGATTGAGAATAACAAAATCATCGCTCGACGTTGGTTTGAACTGATTAGCGAGCATAATGTTGAAGCTATTTGTGCAATGACCGCTTCAACATGGAAATTGCATGGCGGCCCACCACAACTGGCACAAGGCCCAGATGGAGTACGTCAATTGTTTAGCTCATTCGGAGAAATCAAGCAGAAGTGGCTAATTGAAGATGAGATTGCCCAAGAAGATAAGGTTGTCGTGCGAGCAACTAATACCTGCACCCAAGAAAGTTTTTTTGGTATACCTGCACATGGTAAGCAACAGACTTTTACAGCCACATTTATTCATCAGATTGTGGATGGAAAAATAATTGAAACTTGGCGAAATGCTGATGACTTGGGACGAATACTTCAACTTGGAGCGCGTATTCAACCACCAGACGAGTAACCAGCTATCAACCAACCTTTTGTTCGTCAAACAAAGATAACTGCCCAGGAGAAATGTTGCCGCGTCCAAAACGATGATAATAAAGGTGACAGCCGCTTTATGTAGACAACAACAACTGCTTCTACAACGTAGAAATAACAACAACAACAGTCCCATTGTTTACGTTAGGGTAGAAACAACTTAATTTCCACAACGTAGAAAATGGTCAAGGTAGAATGGGCGATATCCCCTGACACGGAGTCACGATTTAGTTGTGTTTTTGACCAGCAAACCTGCCTACCTATAGAACCAATCCAAAGGTTTTTGAACTATTGTAGAAAGCGACAATTAGCACCTAACACAGTCAGTACATACGCTTATCGACTGGTAGACTTTTGGCGCTGGCTAGAATCCAAATCTCTCAACTGGTATGAGGTTGGGTTAAATGAATTGGCAGACTTTGTGAATTGGTACTTGCTCTGACTTTTCCCGTTAAGTCTTGAAAAGCATACTAGTAAAGGATTTAAGAAACAGCACAGCAAATACGGTAAAGTAATTGCAATAGAGTGCTAAAGGTGACAAGCAATGCTGGACTGGTGGGAGAAGAATTTTGCAACCATAGAACTGGGCAATCGCCGATTAAATGAGCGTGCAATGTCGATAGCATTGCTTTAAGATTTTGTCAGGTTAATCTTCGTACACCTTATCGTTTTGATCACCGTGACCCTTTAGCCATCTACGCTCTTTATGCCACTGAGATTGCTTGTCCAGACGGTAAAACACCTGTAGAATGGATGTTGCTAACTACGGAAGTTGTTGCAAATATCCAAACAGCTTCTCTGATTTTACGCTGGTATACGTACCGTTGGCGTGTGGAAGAATACCATAAAATTTTCAAGTCGGGATGTCAGGTCGAAAAATACAGGCTTGCTGCTGAGGGCATGAAAACCCTAATTGGATTCTTAAGTGTGATTGCTGTTGAACTTTTACGCTTAACTTATCTCCATCGCACCCAGCCTTGGGCAAGCGCAACTGAAATTTTCAATCCCCTTGAACTCAAGATTTTAAAAGCTAAGTCTCCCAAACCACCCAAAGTTTTCACAGTTAGTTGGGCTGTTGAAACTGTTGCTCGACTTGGCGGTTATCTCGAACATCGGAGTAAAACACCCATTGGTATTCAAGTACTTTGGCGCGGTTGGTTAAAATTACACGACCTCTGTGAGGGTTGGCAGCTTGCAAAAGAGACTTAACGGGAAAAGTCAGATCGTTCATCTGTTGATTCCTTCAATTCACTAGGCTCTACAAAATAATACGTCGATCACTGACGATTCTCGATAGCCCCCTCATCATTCCCCGTGGACGACATAGAAGTGGCTAAGGAGACAGGCTGTTGCAGTTAAACGCGAATCCCAGAACTGATTACACTATAAATTTGTCATTAACCTCGCTTTTCTCAGAAGGAACTTCAACACTGTTTCTTGAGAAGAAATAATATCAGATCGACCTTCCATACCAGATTGAATTGTACAGGTGAGATCGTCGGCAATTAAGACTAACTTTTCTGGTTGAATGGTTACTTCATAATTAGCAGTTGCATTTTTAGCTATAGACGGGATCACATCTGGAGAAATTGCACTCACTTTTCCTTTGAGAATACCAAAGTCAGTATAAGGACAAGCGAAAACTCGCATTTGTACTTCTTGCCCTTTTTCTACCTGACGAATATTTCGAGTTTGGACTAATGCCTTAATAATTAAGGGTGAAGTATCGGGAGAAATTTGTGCGACAATATCGCCAGAACTTAGCACTTGTGAAGTATTACGCAAAGCTAATTCCTGAATAATCCCCGATACCGGAGAGCGAATTACTATATTTGCGATATCTAGATTAATTTGCCGTAATTCTGCGAAAGCATGGTTTGTTTGTGTTTGAATTTCAACTTTTTGCTGAATTAACTGCTGTCGTTCTTGATTTAATTTTTCTAGGCTAACTTTACCAATAGCACTTTCGGCAGCAATTCTCTGCTGAGAAATAGCCACATCAGCATTGCTAGGATTAAGCGTTGTATATGCTCCTTGCAATCTCGCTTTTGCTGCTTCTACTGCTTGTTGTTGTTGCAAAACTGCTTGTTGACGTTCTTCAACACTAGCTTTTTGTGCTTCTAAAAGTTGTTGTTGTTGTGTAACTGCAAGTTGTACTTCTTGAAATTGATCTTGGGAAATTGAGCCATTTTTCACTAAAGGTTGATATCTATCTTTTTTTGCTATGGCTGCTTGTAAAGAAGCTTCACTAGATTTTAAGTTAGCTTGGGCAGATTTTAATTGGGCTTGAACTTTTTGTAATTCCTTCTGAACTTGTTTTAAATTTGCTTCTACTTCTTTGACTTGAGTAACAGAAGTGATTTGCTTATCTTGCAAATCTCTTTGCTTGCGGTTGAGTTCGGCTTGAATCGAAGCCACAGAGCGATCGCTGCGAGATTTTTCAGCGGTAATTTGCACATCAATGGAACGAATTTGAGCCTCAATTGACGATAGTTGCAACGTTGCTTGCTGAATATTTGTTTGTAGTTGAATTTTTTGTATTTGTAAGCGTTGATCATCCATTAAGGCAATGATATCTCCAGTTTTCACCACTTGATTTACTTGTACAGCAATACTTTTAATTGTTCCTGCCGTTGGCGACTGTACAAGACGCAGTTCTCCCGTTGGACGAATAGTTGCTGGAGCTTTAATTATAACTTTGTATTTGACACTACCAATCAGGACAAGGGTAGCACCAAAAATGCCTAGCATGGCAATTCCGCCCATTGTTGTCCAGTAGCTAATGGGAGGTAAAAATTCGTTAGGAGTAACAAGGGGCAGGGAGTTGGGATTAGTTACTCCTTCTGGTTGGCGATAGGGTGATGGTAAATCTGCACCAGACATCAGAATTATTATGGATGAGTAAGGAGAATTTGCGCGATCGCTTGCGAAATTGGTAAGCCAGGACAACGTTCTAGCCACAAGAACTCCCCCACTGGGTTAAGTTCTAAAAACACATAGCGATTATCAGGAGTCAAAATAATATCAATTGCGCCATAGTTTAACCCGAAATTAGCCATCAACTTTAACAACTTTTTTTCAACGTCTTGAGGTAAAGTGTAAGGTTGCCAAGCGTCGGCTAAAACAATACCCTGCTTCCGCCAATCGTAACGTGCCTGATCTAGAGCTTGTGAATCTACCGCAGCCGTATTTACACGCGTTCCGACAATAATTGTTCGCAACTCTAAAGTTTTTGGCACTTTCTCTTGAAATGTCATGGGACAAAAACGCAAACCATCAAGGTTCTCTAAATCTTCAGATGAAATTGGATTAGTAAATACAAACTGCTCTTGTCCTCGCTGATCATAAATAGCGCAAGCAGAAAGCATTTTTGAAATTATACCCTGCTCACATGTTTGGGCAAATTTCTTAACTGTCTGGGGATTATTTGTAATTAAAGTGCGTGGAGTATCTAAACCTAATTCTCTTGCTACTTGTAGTTGGAGTTGCTTATTTTCGGCACGACGGATATTTGGCACAGGGTCGAGATGAAAACCTCTAATACTAGCAATCATTCCCTGAATAGTAACTAGAGATTCTTGAATAGAAGCATATCGTAGTTGATTGTTCATAGTATTAGGAATTTTTGACCCAATATCTATTCTCCGATACCAAACTGCCCATACTTCGCTTAAATCTAAGCTTTGATTATTTGCTGTAAGAATAACTTGTTCACTATTGTCGTAATGAACATCTAGCTGTATTTCTGTAGGAAATCGATCTGTATCAAATCTAAAAGCTTTTTTTCCATAAGATTCTATTGCTTGATTCACCAAAGAAACACTCTCGTTATCTTGGCTGTGAGTGATTATTAAAATAGTCATATTAACAGTTAACTTAGAGCATTATGCACGAGTAGAAAATTAGCGATTACTTTATAAAGAGAATAATTTAAAAGATAATTTAGGGCTAATAATCAGAAAATAGATGAAAATTTTACCCGTAACTGAAGACTAGCAAAGTATCAGGGCGGCCGCATCATGTCAATAAGGCTAGACCATTCTCAATAGGCTCAAAAATAATCGCATTAAGCCATACTTATTGACCAAGATTTTAGCGATCGCTTTGAGGTTTGGACAGTGGTTCAAATGATAAATGCTGATTTTTTCGTTGATTCTCAATTTCAGTAGTCACTAAGTATACTTTAGATGCGTTCGCCCTGAGCAAAGTATAGATTTGGTATTTTACCTTTATTCATTTATATGTGCTACAAAATTTAATTCTGAATTCTATTTATGTAAATAGTCTATTTACCCAGCAATATTAATAAACCAACCCCTGAGAAAGGTTGGCAAATTATATAGTATTTATGCGATAAATTTCTACAGACTGTAACTCTGACTTACTCAAAGTATAATCTTATGAGATTACACAGGGATATCTTCTGCATCTGAAGGAAATTTCAAAGTTTGAAAAACAACATCATCCTTTTTAGGTTTAGTGACACCATCGTCTTTTTTTCCCCCGCTGATTGCTTGGGATGCTTCGTCCGAAAGTTCTTCAGCGTTTTGACCTTCTAGAAACCGAGCGAAGAATGGAAATACTTGTGAATCTTCTGGTTGCATTTCAGACATAAGTTTTTCCTATGTAATTTTGGATGTAAATCTATACCTTTGAAGATATTATTACGGGAATTATTATATTGCAAGTTACAAGAATTTAATTTTTTTTAAACTGTATTTAACTTTTAAGGAAAATTTTAAATATAAAAGTTTTTACTAAAAAATTTACAGTAGTATGGTTTTCTTATAAAACTTAGCATGATAAAAGTTTAGAATAAAATCTTACCAAAAACCTTATTTTTAATGAGATATAAGATTGTTCTGCAACACAGTGAGGAAGACTGTGGCGCAGCGTGCATCGCTAGTATCGCTAAACATTATGGACGCAACTTTTCTTTTAACCGTATTCGAGAAGCTGTTGGTACAGGCGCACAAGGTACAACTCTTGTTGGTTTAAGACGTGGTGCAGAATACCTGGGATTTAATGCGCGTCAAGTCAGAGCTACGCCACAGCTAATTAATAATCTCCACGAAGCACCTCTGCCTGCCATTATCCACTGGAAAGGGTCTCACTGGGTAGTCTTATACGGTCAAAAAAGGAAAAAATATGTAATTGCCGATCCTAGGGTTGGTATCCGTTATATCAGTCGTGAAGAATTAGCTATATGTTGGGCAAATTGCGTCATGTTGTTATTAGTTCCTGATGCAGTTCGCTTTTATCAACAACAATCAGATCAAATTAACGGTTTTGGTCGTTTTTTAGCGCGAATATTACCTTATAGCAATATTTTAACTGAAGCATTTTTAATTAATTTAGTACTAGGAATTCTGGCTCTAGCTGCTCCATTATTAATTCAAATTTTGACTGATGATGTACTTGTTAGAGGAGATATAGAACTTTTAACAGTTGTGGGAATTGGGGTAATAGCTATAAATATTTTTAGTAGCAGTTTAAAGTTAATTCAATCTAACTTAATTGCCCATTTTGCTCAACGTTTAGAATTAGGATTAACTCTAGAATTTGGGAGACAAATTTTGCGCCTTCCGCTGACTTATTATGAAACTAGACGTAGTGGCGAAATTATTAGTCGTTTGCGTGATATTGAGGAAATTAATCAGTTGATTTCTCAAGCAATAGTTAGTTTACCTAGTCAATTTTTTATTGCAACGATTTCTCTATGTTGTATGTTTTTTTACAGCTGTAAATTACTTGCTGTTGCAGTATTAATGGCGGGAATTATGTCTTTATCAACACTATTTTTTCTGCAAAGTTTACAGCAGAAAGTTCGTGATGTTCTTGTCACTCAAGCAGACAATCAAGCAATGCTTGTTGAGACTTTTAAAGGGATTATTACTGTCAAAACTAGTAATGCTGCTCCCCAAGCATGGGAAGAAATTCAAAGTCGTTTTGGATATCTGACGAACTTAGCTTTCAACACCGTTCAAATTGGAATTATTAATAATGTATTTTCTGGATTAATATCAAGTCTTAGTAATCTGTTTATACTTTGGTTTGGTAGCAGCTTAGTGATTAATCAAGAGTTAAGTATTGGTCAACTTTTGGCATTTAATGCCATGAACAATAATTTTAATATCTTAATTGCTACTGTAATTGGTTTTGTAGATGAATTTGCTAGAGTCCAGACTTCAACCCAACGTATTACAGAAGTTATTGAAAGTACACCTGAAGATAAACATGAGTCGGGGAAATCTTGGACAAAAATTCCTGATGATGCTGATGTTATTTGTAATCAAATCAATTTTCACCATCCTGGAAGAGCCGATTTATTAAAAGATTTCTCCTTAACTATACCTGGCGGCAAAGTTACAGCATTGATTGGTAAATCAGGCTGTGGTAAAAGTACTTTAGCAAAACTAATTGCTGGTTTATATGCTTTAGAATCCGGCAATATTCGATTCGGACTTTATAATTATCAAGATTTATCTTTGGAATGCCGGCGGCAACAAGTCATATTAGTTCCGCAAGAAGCTCACTTTTGGAGTCGCTCAATTTTAAATAACTTTTATTTCAGCTATCCACAAGCCACTTTTGAGGAAGTTGTTCAAGCTTGCCAAATTGCTGGTGCTGATGAATTTATTCAGGAGTTACCTGATAGCTATCAAACTATTTTAGGTGAATTTGGTGTAAATATGTCAGGTGGACAGAAACAACGATTAGCATTAGCTAGAGCGATTGTGGCAAATCCACCAATATTAATTTTAGATGAATCAACTAGTGCATTAGATCCGATACTAGAAGCGCAAGTTCTCGATGAACTTTTAAATTATCGCCAAGATAAAACTACAATTTTGATTAGTCACCGTCCCAGAGTAATTAGGCGTGCTAATTTTATTGTTTTTTTAGATAAAGGACGCTTAAAAAGGCAAGGTTCTCCACAAGAATTGCAAGCCTTATCGGGGGAACACTTAGATTTTTTAACTTATTAAGTATAGCAAGATTAACTTTAATTGCTAATTCTGCAATTTTAGTCTAAGTAAGCCATAGCTGTAGCGATCGCCTCGATTCGCTGCTTACTGACGATTTTCAATAGCCCCTTCATCAGTCCCCTTAAGAGCTTTCCGAGCCAGCTTCACGTAAGTCTTCACCGTCTCAGGTTTCATTCCCAAATCCTGCGCGATCGCTGCTAAAGAATCCCCATGCTCTCGACGTGCCAGTACAGTCGCCCACGCACGCACAATTCGCAATCCGCAATTCGCAATTAAGAAGTTGGACTTTACAATAGTTTCATTAGCTACTCCTGCTTAAGAGCTTTTCGAGCCAGCTTCACGTAAGTCTTCACCGTCTCCGGTTTCATTTCCAAATCAAGTGCGATCGCCCCCAAAGAATCCCCATGTTCTCGACGGGCCAGTATAGTTGCCCAGGTGATAGCAACTCTATCTATGTGATCGACATTTCTATAGAAATTACAATAAATTATTTACGCTTATCTACTTAGGGTTTGTTGTTAGCTATTATGCAATATGAAACTCACCATACAAAATTGTTGAAAAGTTAAGTGTGAAGTTTGGTGCGTAAAGTATGAAATTTTATCTTTATTCTTGAAGATGGAAGTTGTGCTTTTCACGAAGATTAGCAAACCTAAGAGTTGTATAATTTGTCAAAAATTAAACGTCTATCTCCGAGAATATTCTATTGATAATAAAGAATTAGCAAATTAATTGTTAAGCGTTGCCTTTCTACAGCTAAAGCCTATAGTTTTTCATATAACATAAGCAAAGAAGAGCTAATAGATATTTTCTGTTGTCAAAATATTCAATTTAATTATTTAGGTTATGTCTTTAGCTAACGTAACAAAACTTATTTATTACAATATCTGCAAATATTAAGCAATCAATTATGCATATTTATCTATGCATTGTAAAGCTATTATGCAGAAATAATGCCAATTGCTAAAGATTTGAAAAATTCAAAATTTACACAAGCAATATGAAAACTCTTACTAGAAATATCTCTAATTTAAACATTAAACATGATACATCAGATAATCCAAGTTTTAATTATAAAAATTTGCTTCAACGCCTTAAAGTAGGCAATATAGATTATTTTATAGGTAGATTTTTGTTTTTTAGAAGATTTTACTCACTTTATAAATACCTCAAGCAAAAATTGCTAAAAGTTAAAAAAGAAGAAACTTTCATTAGTCAAATCTGCGACCATTCAAAGCTAGATGTGAATAGTATAGTTTCTCAGATCAAACAGGATTCCTACTACAATCAGCTATATCTTCAAGAAAGTACTGTCCTGTCTATACTTAAATCTGCAAAATCTAGATACTTAATAGCTAAATCCGAGCCAACATTGATTTTTTTTTATGATGATTACGCTGAAAAAATTAAGCCTTTTAAAAAACTGGCAATGGCTCATGTTAGCCAACCCTTAAAAATCGAAGAAATATACAAGTTAAGGCATGACAAATTTATTCTAAGTGTTGTTGAAAAATATCTTGGATATTATCCAGAAAAATGTACCGCTAAATTGTGGTGGAGCTTTGCAGATAATTTAAGTTCTCAAGATAGACGTAAACAGTTTCAGACTATTGATTATCACTATGATGTGCATGGATTTAATTTTTGTTACGTCAGCTTCTATATTACAGATGTTGATATTAAAAGTGGCGCTCATGTTTTAGTCAAATCTAGCCATAAAAATAAAAAATTATTCATGCTCTATCGAAGTGCAAGACTACCTGATTTAATAATAGAACAAAATTATTCTACAGATGATATTGTAGTTATAGAAGGAGCAGCAGGAAAAGGTTTTTTTGAAGATACTTCTTGTTATCATAAGGCTTTACCTCCTATTGAGCGAGATCGGTTACTCTTACAGTTAAGGTATTTTTAGTTTTGGTTGTGTTCTTGGTAATGAGTTCATAATATTTAGTTGACTTGCTCTACTAAACACATTTGGACTGTGATACCTGTGACCAAGCCCCGTTGGGGCGGGGTGTAGGGTGTAGGGTGTGGGGTGTGAGGGAAAAAATAGCCCCAACCACCCCACGGATACAAGCCCCGTCTTTCAGGACGATTGCATTGGGCGGAGTTCCAAGCTCTGTCCAATGCCGTCTTCACTACACCCTACCCCCGACACCCCACACCCTTCTTGCTGACGATGCCACATTTGTTGTAACTTGTAATGGATTTCGAGTAGTGTTGCTGACGCGATGGGTGCCCATGTCGGCACTGAGTCTTTCGGGGTTGATTTAGCTCTAGGCTTGCGCTTGGGGGCTGTGGCTGCTCTGAAACTGACTGAGACTATTTCAGATTAACACTGGTTTAGTTTTTCCAAAGAAGCGATCGCTTCAACAGTTACTATACTGTCAACATTTGCTTACAAAGCAAATGCTGGTTACAAGCAGACCCAAATCACACTTCAACTAGGTTATCTCAGCTAAACTGTATTTTTATACTTAAATTTATTAATTTACTACGTAGAAAGTAAAATTATGCCAATGAGGAGAAGCGATCGCAGAGATTCTAATGATGACAATGCCATCAACCACCTACGCTCACGGCATAAAGAACCTGCATCTTCGCATGAGCTTAAACAGTTGTTGATGACTGCTCGCGCCCAACGTGATGAATGGCAGCAGAAGGCAAAAGAAA
>JAGKSW010000238.1 GCA_018993265.1 Nostoc sp. TH1S01 | reverse complement strand
AATTCTTAACCGAGAAGTATTGAATCTGTAAGGAGTTTTCAATCATTAAGCCATATTGCATATCTTCTGAATACAAAATACTTGCTTGCCCTAAAACTGCACTAGCCACAATCAGACTATCCCAAAACGATAGCAAATAGCGATCGCGCAATTTAACTGCATACTGAAGCGTTTCTAGTGAGACAGGCAAGATTTCACAACCTTCTGAAAAATCTTCAATTAAGTTTTGAATCTGAGAATTATCAAAACCTGCTTTACGTATTAAATTTGCACAAACTTCATTGATAACTTGCGTACTAACAAGTAGGTTTTCTTGACTTGTAACGGTTGTAGCTATTTGTTGCTTTTGTACTGCACTTGGCTCGCTAGAGTTCAAAATAAAACGATAAAGCCAAATATTAGAATCAACAAAGCATCGTGTCATCTCACCAGCGTTCATTTGCTTCTTCTCTGGTGAGTGGTTTGAAATTATCAATCTGGATAGGATTTGCAGTTAACTGGGCTATGATACCCATTTGTGGAAAACGTTTCTTTTTTGACAAGGGTTTCAATATCACAATTTGCACTATTTCGGCGTTGTGTATCTCGTCTTGATACTCAACGGGAATCTCGATTATGCCGTTGTTAACTTTAGCGTTAAACTGAATATTTGTAGTCATTTTTTACAAAAGTTATAAAAACCAGTCTACATCTATCTGACCTTATTTTAAACTTCATGGTGTAGAAATATGATTGAAATAAAACGGAGCTAATCTCAATAATGTCTAATAACTTATACGATCGCGATTTACAATGTTGGATTGAGCAAACAATTCAACAGTTACGGAATCGTGAATTTGAGTCACTTGACATTGAGCATTTAATTGAGGAACTGGTTGATTTGGGGAAAGCTGAGAAAAATGCTCTAAAGAGCAATTTGACTATTTTGTTGGCACATTTACTCAAGTTAATGGTTCAACACGATGTACCCGATATGATGAAAGGAAGTTAGTACAGTTCGGTGCTTGAACATCGTCAACGAGTTCTGAATAATTTGTCAGATACTCCTTCTCTCAAAAATTTTTTGGTAGAAGCAATAGAAAAAGCTTATGCAGATGGTCGAAAGCTGGCGATAAAAGCAGGTAAGCTGGCTAAATTTGGGGTTAGTGTCCCGGAGGAAAGTGAGTATCCAATAGTTTGTCCTTTTTCAGTCGAGCAAATTCTGGATGAGGATTTCTACGGGCTGTAATCTTAGGCTTGGGAATCACTGTCTGCGCCTGGGTTGAGTCAATATATTGGTCTCAATCTTTTGGTGAGTTGTTACCGTAGAATGAGTGTGGCAGCGAGTATGGCTTTATTGTAACAGCGTTGTTTTTAGCGATCGCTTTCGCAAATCCCAATCTCAGAAAGATGCGCTCGCCAGATATCTGCAATTAATTTTGTTATCCTCTTCATAAGAAAAGCTAAAAATTTAATCAACTCAATTAAGCTTTAATTTAAATGGGTACTCTTGTGCGGCAATTGTGGACTTCTATGTAGCAATTGCTGTTTAATTCAAGATAAATGCTTAAAACTAAAGAATTTATTCAAAAATTATGCCAGATACTAAACCGCGTGACGTGCAGATTCTACCCATTGCTACCGATACAACTGTAATGCGATCGCGCAGTTGGGCAAGGTTAAGATTTGAAATAGAATATGCCTTAGCTAAAGGGACTACAGCAAACTCTTATTTAATTCAAGCTGACAAAATTGCTTTAATTGACCCGCCTGGGGAGACTTTCACGCAAATTTATCTGGATGCGTTGCAACAGCGTATTGATGTCAAAGCAATTGATTATGTCATTCTCGGTCACATCAACCCTAACCGCGCCGCCACTTTAAAAGCTTTATTAGAAATTGCGCCGCAAATTACCTTTGTTTGTTCTAACCCAGGGGCGATAAATTTACGCGGTGCTTTAGAAAATCCAGACTTACCAATTATTGTCATGCGGGGGGAAGAAACCCTAGATTTGGGTAAGGGACATAACCTGCAATTTATTCCTACACCGAACCCCCGCTACGCTGATGAACTCTGCACCTACGACCCGCAAACCGAAATCCTCTACACAGATAAATTATTTGGGGCGCATATCTGCGGCGACCAAGTATTTGATGAAGGCTGGGAAGTAATTAACGAAGACCGTCGTTATTATTATGACTGTCTCATGGCTCCCCACGCGCGACAAGTCGAAACAGCTTTAGAAAAACTCGCAGACTTTCCAGCACGTTTGTATGCGACGGGACACGGGCCTTTGGTGCGTTATGGATTAATTGAGCTAACTAAAGCTTATCGTCAATGGAGTCAACAGCAAACATCTGCTGACTTGACAGTAGCGTTAATTTATGCGTCAGCTTATGGAAATACTGCCACCTTAGCCCAAGCGATCGCTCGTGGCATCACAAAAGCTGGTGTGGCGGTAGAATCAATTAACTGCGAATTTACTGAACCAGAAGAAATCCGCGCGGCTGTAGAAAAGTCGGCTGGTTTTGTCATGGGTTCGCCAACTTTGGGCGGTCATGCACCCACACCCGTACAAACAGCTTTAGGGATTGTACTCTCCACCGCAACGAATAATAAACTAGCGGGTGTGTTTGGTTCTTTTGGTTGGAGTGGTGAGGCGGTCGATTTAATTGAAAGCCGACTCAAAGATGCTGGTTATCGCTTTGGTTTTGATACCATCCGCGTCAAGTTTAAACCCGATGATGCTACCCTGCAATTGTGCGAAGAAGCCGGAACCGACTTTGCTCAAGCCTTGAAGAAAGCCAAAAAAGTGCGATCGCAAAGTGTCCCCGCGACCAATGTCGAACAAGCAGTAGGACGCATCGTTGGTTCTCTGTGTGTGCTGACAGCCAAACAAGAAGATAGAGCCAGTGCTATGTTAGCCTCATGGGTAGCCCAAGCCAGCTTTAATCCGCCGGGGTTAACTATCGCCGTTGCTAAAGAACGGGCAGTAGAACCACTGACCCACTCAGGTAACGAATTTGTCCTGAATATTCTTAAAGAGGGCAATCACATAGGGTTGATGAAACATTTCCTCAAACCCTTCGGCCCAGGACAAGACCGATTTGCAGATGTCGCCACTGAAGAAAGTACAAATGGTTCTCCGATTCTGGCTGATGCTTTAGCCTATCTGGAGTGTAAAGTACAGCACCGCATGGAGTCGGGCGACCATTGGTTAGTTTATGCAACTGTGGAGGACGGTAAGGTTTTGAATCAAGATGGTGTGACGGCGGTGCATCATCGTAAGTCGGCTACGCATTATTAAGTGCTGAGTGCTGAGTGCTGAGTGCTGAGTGCTGAGTTAAAAGTTTTGAGTGTTTCTGACTCAGCACTTTTTTAGTAAGAATAGCATGGGTAAACTTCATCACATCGAGTATAAAGAGTGATTACGATTTACTTTTGTGATGTTGGGGTCATCTGTGTTTAAATTTCTCACTAAACTCGACTATTTACTAAAAGAAACTTTTTTGGGATTATTGCGTGGCGGCTGGATGAATTGGGCTGCTGTTAGCACTGTGGCAGTATTATTATTTCTGTTTGGCTTGAGTCTGCAAACTTCTTGGCAAGTAGAAAAACTCCTCAATCAATTCGGTAGCCAATTGGAAGTTTCCGTATATTTAGAACCAGGAGTTCCAGCCAAAAGTATTGAACATTTGGTAGTAAAAATGCCAGAAGTTGTTTCTATGCAAAGCATTAGCAAAGAAGAAGCTTGGCCAAAATTAGTCAAAGATTTGGGAATTGCAGATATTGATGGTGCGACTCAGCAGCTAGGGGAAAATCCTTTAGTGGATGAGATGAAGGTAAAAGCGCGGAACTCTCAAGTTGTGCCAGTTTTAGCGACAAATTTGGCTAAGTTGCGGGGTGTTGATACGGTGCAGTATGTTGATGAAGCTGTTAAACGGATTGCTCAGTTGCATCGCGGGTTGAACTGGTTTACTGTGACAATTACCTGTATTTTGACTTTAACTGCGATCGCTGTTACTACTACTACCATTCGCCTCATTGTGCTGGCACGTAAGCGGGAAATTGAAATTATGCAACTAGTCGGCGCAACTTCCGCGTGGATTTACCTACCGTTTATTTTACAAGGAATTTCCTTTGGTTTAGTTGGTGGTGCGATCGCTTGGAGTTTCATTTCAGTCATTGAACAATTTTTAGGTAAACTCTTAGCTAATCAACCAGAGTTTATTCAATTCATTGCCAATGGTTTGCAACTTGCACCCTCACAAATCTTATTATTACCGTTGATTCTCTTAAGTTTCGGTGCAACGGTAGGATTAATAGGTAGCTTATTTGCAGTACATCGATTTGCTAAGGCTTAGTTAATGGTGAGTCAGTGCGTTGGGCGGGTTTCCCGACTTGAAGCAACTGACGAACCCGAAGGGTCAGGAGTTGTCTATTATATTGATCAAATAACAAATGACGAATGACAAATGACCAAGGACAAATAACATGACATCTCAATGGGAATATTTATTAAAAAATCTCGGTGAGTGGCGAGGTTCATTCACCCGATTTTCAACCCAAGGTCAACTCTTAGAAGATATTAAAAGTGTTGTTTCCTTTGAAGGATTAAACGAAAATAAAACTATGCGTCAAATTGTCCGCCGCGAAGGACAAGAAGATTTAGTTTTAGAATACAGTTCTTTAGCTAAAAGTATACTATTCTTTGAAAATGGTGCATTTTCCCAAGGTTCAATTCAGTTAGCACCATTTACCGAATTTGGTGCAGAACTTGGTTTAATTCATGAAAATCGCCGCTTACGTTTAGTGCAATTATTTGATAAAAACGGTCAGCTAGATAAACTAACTTTAATACGAGAACATTTAGCCGGAACCGAACCAGTAGAAAATCCTTCCTTAACGGTAAATGATTTATTAGGAGAATGGCACGGTGAGGCGATTACAATATATCCTGACTGGCGATCGCCCGATACTTTCTCTTCAACTTTAAAATTACATTTAGATAATGCTGGACGTTTAGTGCAGAGTTTGACTTTTGGCGAAAGAACCATCACTTCAACAGCAACTATCAAAGGTTCTCTCATTCACTTTGACCAAGATCCACAAAAGCAAGTACAAATTTTATTATTACCTAACGGCGCTTCAGCCACATCGCCATTGCAAGTAAAATTACGTCAACCCTTATTTTTAGAAGTAGGTTGGTTAATTCAGCCTAACTTACGCCAGCGCATGGTTCGCACCTACAACGATAAAGGTGAATGGGTAAGCCTGACTTTAGTGACTGAAAAAAAGGTGTAAAAGTGGTTATGACTCCCACAAAAAATCGCCAACTGATTTATCAATTTGTAAAATAACAAATAGCAGTAGTACAACGTAGCTTTTTTAAGGAAGCATTAAATGGTACAAATCCCTGCTAAAACTTTTACTCTCGCTGAATTCCTCGATTTACCAGAGACAGCACCAGCAAGTGAATATATTGATGGACGCATTATTCAAAAACCGATGCCACAAGGAGAACATAGTGCAATTCAAACAGAGTTAGCACCTGCTATTAATTTAATTTTGAGCCACTCCTT
>JAGKSW010000074.1 GCA_018993265.1 Nostoc sp. TH1S01 | reverse complement strand
TACAACACTCTACCTGTCGCGGAATCAAATAAGCAATATTCAACCTTTATCTCCTTTAAATAAATTGAGATTAGTTGACCTGTCAGACAATCTAATTAAGGGCAAAAATTGCCCAGTTAAACCAAAGTCTATATGTTATTTTTAAATTCAAATAATCACGATTTTATAGATGCTTTAAAAGCCAATTACAATTTTTAAAGAGTTAGTCGTGGGTAAGTTCAATGTTGCTAAAGGTGGGCGGGTAAAAAATCAACTACATGAATTTTCCTGAAGTATTTTGAGAACGATGAAAATTGGAGTATTCTGTTTGTGTACATAGTTAGAGTTTTGTTTTTGTCGCTTGGGTATGATGGTAGACCAAACTTTTCATTACTTCGTTTAATCATTGAATTTACATAACAATGTTGCCCACTTTTTACAAAGCTACTCTGTCGTGACAATACTTTTTAATCTCATATTTAAGCTGTAAAAAACTTGCATGGTAATGATAATCAAATCAAGGGGAAGGAGGCGAGGCACGGTGCAACTCCTTTCCCCCCCCACGCGAGCGCACTTACTAGCCGCGACTTCGCAACAGCGATACACAACACTGGCTCTCAAAAGGCTCTCTCTGTCTGGATTTGACATTGCAATTAAGAAAAAGCATCACCTGCATTTCTTAAAACTGTCAACGAGCAACACGGTTGATTTCAGTAGCTTTTCAGTAATGCTACGAAAGTTATCAAAACATCTATGCACGAAAGCTTGCTTCTTATCTCCGTATATAGTACATTTGTTCTGTTAACCCTGGTTCTGTTTTCCCCACAAAATCTGTGGGGTTTTTGTTAGCTTTTTGCATTTAGCCCTCCTTTTAGCCAAAAATCTTTATTCCCGTCAAATATTTCACCCATGTTCGTACTTGCTGGTTTTTATCTACTCTGCCAACTTTGGCTCAGAGGGCTTAACTACCAGCTATTAACAAACTTCTGCGTGTCAAATCTGCAACTCAGAATTACAACAGCAAGCGATCGCACAGCCACAGAATTTCTAACGTTGATATCAAGTTTGTTCTTGTGGCTTAAGTTGCCAAACTGCCTTGCGTTCTTCTGCGGTTAACTGTTTCCAGACGGCAGCTTTAAATTTAATCGTCCATTCTTCTGTCAGCGCGGCGATTAAGTCCCAGGATTGATCCGCAACGCACTCTTTAATCAGTACTACATTGGCCATCAGGTTCTCCTCACTTGATAATTTGGGAGCAGAACCAGAGGTGGAACAGGGGGTGGAACGAGAGGTGGAACACTCTTGTAGTGCTTGCGCTGATTGGGTTTGAGGCTCATCTACTCTTTGTTCCACCCCAGTTCCCTCTAAACTTTTTTCATTTGCTTCTATCGGTGTTGTTTCTGGCAGTGTTACTTCTGGTACTGCCGTTTGGGGCTGTGTTTCTTGGGTAGTTTCATCATTGCTATCAAAATTTGGAAAAGTTTGGGGGGAATTGGTGGAACAGGTGGAACACTCCTTCTGTAAGTCAGTTTCTGCAAGGGCTTTAGGCTGTTCCACCTCCCGTTCCACCTCCCGTTCCACCTGCTGTTCCACCTCTTGAGTCGGTCGAATCCAGGGACGAATTAAGCGACCGTTGACTCGTTTACGATCAGAGCTTGTCCAGCCATGAGAGCGCAAGATGGCCGCAACTCGGTTCTGTTCAGCTTTAGTTTGTTTGGCTAACTCAATTTTGAGAACATCGCTGAGGATTTCACCCACAGATACTTCTTTTTGCAACTCAGCCCAAGCCATGATCGCCGCTTCCCAAGGGTCAGTGCTTTGGTATTGTTTATTGGCAGCATCTAACCATTCATCCTCAAGATCGGTGAGTCGCCATTGCTCACCATTGCGGTAAGCCGCAACAGCCGCCGCCCAAATCAGATCCCGTTCTTCTTTGAGCAGGTTGATGGGTATTTTCTTGAATAAAACCTTGATCACCCAAAAGCGACGTTCACCTGTGGGGTCATAGAGAAATTCGTCTAAATTAGTAGTCCCCACTAGAATTGATGGGCGAGGGAAATCCTCAATATCAGTACCATAAGGGCGGCGCATTGAGTCTTTCTTTCTCGACAAAAACGCCTTCAGTTGTGAGACATCCTTTTTCTTATAGGCGTTCTCAAACTCGGCATATTCTAAAATCCAATACTGGCTAATCTTTAAAACTTCGTCTTTCTCCGTGCCGTTGAGGTCATCGGTGAAAAAATCTTCTCCTGCTAGAATTTCCCAGAATGTTGATTTGAGGGATTTCTGCTTACCTTGGAGAATGGTAATTTCATCGTGTTTACACCCCGGCTCAAATGCCCTAGCTACAGCTGCAATTAAAGTCCGCTTCATCAGTGCAGCGTGGAGTGGGTCAGTAGTACCGAAGTAACGTTCGGCCAACTTATCTAACAAACTTACATCTACGTTGGGGTAACGTCCTTCTACTGACTGTAAATACTCAACCACTGGATTGTATGGGTTAGCTAGAGCTAGTTCTAAGACAACACTTTTAGCTTGTTCCTTGCTGATATCGATATGAATATGAATCGCCACTTTTAAATCAATGCGGTCAAGTGGTAGTTTTCGCCCGTCTAACTCAACTTGTTTTTTGAGGGTATTCCAACGCAGGCGATCGCCCCAGACGGCACGGATAGCATTCAATTTTTGCTCCAGTTTACTTTCGGTGGGTCTATCCCGTTCGGCCTCCAGTTCTAGGCTTTTATTGAGTGCATCAACAACAACTCGTCTATCCTCAATTGCTTGCAGGATATCTTCGGTTGTGGCTCCGTCATTGATCCAATCTTCAATATCCAACCCGCCATGTTTGGGTAAGTGTGTCCAGTAAAAATCACTGGGTGGAGCATACAACCATTTAGCATCTGGGAAGTCTTCATTAATATCTTCCATGTGCTTTAGACCTGGTTCGTCGCGGTCGGGACAGAGAACTAGGTTAGCACTTAACAGAGAACTTTGGTAGTTGCCGTAGGAGCGATACTTGCCAGCACCGCCGATGTTGGTAGTGGCAGCTATGCCTCTCGCCCAAAGCGTATCGACTAGACCTTCACCCTCAACTACAAATACAGTTTCACCCGCCGCGATCGCTTTTTGGACTTCGGTATATCGATAGATGGTGACTTGTTGCTGGTGGGAGCGTTTCAATTCGGTGGGAAAGTCCTTAGCTTTGACCCAATGTGTACCATTCCAATATTCCTGAAAGACATCTTTATCTTTGATTCTCCCAGGACGAATGACGACTACCTTGATTAGAGGATTGCCTGCCGTATCGGTGTAAACGTACTCCTGCTTACCTTGAGGGCGTGGCGATTTTTTAAGTGTGGCTGGTGCGTAGTATGGCTTACCGTTACGATCGCTTTTATTTGTCCTTTCCCACCCACTAGCTGGTTCAGCATCTCGGTTGCAGACTGTTAATTCACCAATTGAGTAGCACCAGTCTGGTTTTCCGCAGTGCGGGCATGGGTTAGTCTTGGTAACTTCTGTTGGTTTGTCTGTCGTCGGGCGAGATCCTATCTCATACTGCCCATTAAGTTTTGTTGGTTGAAGTGCATCGTTGTTGTTAATCACAGATTCTTCCCCTGAATACTTGTTTTTTCGTATTCGAGAGGTAAATCCGCACTGTTACACTTTATTTCTCCAAAATTCGCTCTAAAGCTTGCTTTTTCCCAATTTTGGCTAGGTAGATAAAAAATTAATGACTTTTTTCACCAAAATCTGTCACCAGAAGCATTATGAAACTGTTACAGCTATGGATATAATAAAATGCAGGCAGCACGGATTTAATCTCAGTTCGCCAATCAGTGGTTTTCTAGTGCCAACTTTTCTGCCACTGTTTTGGTTGGTTTGAGATCCTCTCTCCGGCTCCAATAAAGAGAATATGAGTTTTACTCTTGGATAAAGCGTCACTACCTATTAGTGGCGCTTTTGTCCATTTATCTTTTGATACTGTTTGATATTTACCTCCTTTTTACGCTTCATTTCAGTACTTGCCTGATCTTACAGAACAATTGAACCCTTGACATCAACCAAAAATACAAATTTTCATCGCCGAAAGTACGATTTTTTCATCCAACTTTTAGACAAATTTCTTCGTAACATTACTTAATGGCACCTTTGCTTTTGAAGAAAAAACCTAAGAGTTAATGTTTATTTCTAAGTTCTGGTTGGTGTTTTAGTCATAGGGTGTAATTACTCTATTCTGATGATTTTGACTTTTTAGCTTTATTAGCTTTGTATTGTTCTAACCATAACTTGACAGCCTCTTCCATTGCGTCAACTTGGGCAATTTCTAAGTCAGTACAAGCCATCTTGAATTCCTTGACTACCTCCTTACTGATGTATCCACTCAGCTGTGCATAGCTTGGGTCGTTTCTTCGTGCCACAACATCATCTATCATTCATTACTTCCTAAATGATACGAGCGTGTTTACGTTTTTAGTTGTTTTACTGCAAACTAGTTTACATTTTAGACTAGTTGACGTGCTGACTAGTTAACGTGTAGTATAGCATTAACATCCGAAAAGCGGATATGTTTAACCCGAAGCATAGCAACCAGGAATTAATAATTATTTTTGAGTAAATTGTTTCTTCAAGCGTGAGTAATGCTTCGGCTTATCCAGGTTTTAGGAATTGAGAATTACAACCCACATAACCACTCTCAACGGTTAGCAACAGCCAACAACGGCTGCTACTAGCTTTTAAGGAGAATGCAAGTGATTAACATTTACTTTGCAGATATTGGCAACTTCACCAGTATTACTGCTCTCAAAGGTGAAAAGCCCCGTGTGATGCGTTCAGTCTTTCAAGACGTGACCTACACCAGCGCCAGGGATTACGACACAGAAGACTCGCCCAGCGTCAAACTAGACAATAAAGTATTGGTCTTAGGCGAACGTGCCACCAAGCAGAAGAACCCACAAACTGCCGCCGAGCGAGGCAAACAGTTGCCGGAATTTGTTAAACCTTTCACCCTGGCAGGCTTGCGGCAAGATTTTGAGGGGACGGTGCGGTTTTTAGTGCCAGAGCGTAATCATTGGGAAGAAGACACAATTCGTCAAACATTGATTGCAGATCATCAAGTCACAGTTAACGGCAGAAGCTATAAACACCGCATCAAGAATGTTGAGTTTTACCTAGAAACTGATGTAGCAGTGGCCAACGGTTATAAAAAAGGCTTTCTCAACCTTGAAGGCGATACACTCGGCATCGACATCGGCGGCGGCACTACTAACTATGTTGTGATGACATCTTCTGGTGAAGTGCTGACCCGTCGCTCAATTCCCAAGGTGGGTGGTGTCTCCCTGGCTAACGACATCATCAACTCAGACTTAATGCAGAGTTATGCCAAGCGCGATAACGTTGCATTCAAAGTGGCTAAGATGATGGATGCAGTCGCTGACGGTTCTTTCACATACGGGCGGAAGTATGATTTCAGTTCAGTCTTCCCTGGCTTATTAGAGAACTGGTTTAACGGGTTGATGGACGGCATTACCACAGCAGCAAATGATTACTTGGCCGATGTCACAAACATCATGCTGATTGGTGGATGTGCCAATTTAGTACGCCATAAATTGAGTGCAAAACCAGGATTTTATATTCCTGTTGACCCTCATTTGTCCAACATTCAAGCATTGTTAGCTATGTAAAAAAATGCAAGTACGTTTAGCAGCACTTGTAGCTGCAAAAGTTGAGGGAATCAGACAATCACTCGACTATTCAAAGCTGAGTGATACCGTAAATCTGCTGTTGGACGCAATCAAATATAAATGGGACTTAAAACTCTCTGACTTGTCACAGATTGAGACAAACGAAACAAGAGTGAGACTAGATAAACGCCATTTAGACTGGTTGTCACAATATGGTTCACAAAGAGGAATAAACATAGCCTCTGCCACAAATTTATTAATTTCTGAATACTTGGCAGGAAATGTAAGCAGTTTTCAAACACCTGTTTATAAATCTGTGATTCAACAGCCACAAATTCAGACAGAAATTACACCAATTGAGCAAACACAAGCAATAGAAAAACCGAAAGGTCAAGCATTGATGAGGAGTCTTAAATTATGAGTCAAACGCGCGTAGTCCTGGACGAAAAGTACATTTCTAAAGCTAAAGAAATTATTGAGCAAACAGGAATTAACACCTACTCTCAGCTATTTACCATCCTGTTGGTTAACTACGGTGACACCCTTGTTAAGTCTTTAAAAGGCAGCAATGAATAACTTAAATCTTGTCTATGGCTCAACATTACTTAGCAGTTCCAAAGTGTACCAAATTGACAGAACCCTCTACCAATACCTAGATCAAACCGGAACAAGAGAGCATCCCAAATATCACTTTCGCCCTTTAGCTGGACAACGAAAAAAGACTGATTTATTGCTCAATCACAAGAGTTTAACTACTCGCTGTTATGAAGTCGCAGGAATGTCAACTAGTGCAAGTGTCATCAGTCAAGAATCATTGCAATTATCGATTTTCTGAGGTGAATTATGAACACTCAACCACTGCCCGAATTAATTGCACAAGCCCAACAATTAGTAACCCAAATTCGGCAGCATCCACAATATCAAGGCTTAAATTTTGATTGCGATGTAACGCTTGGGGATGTCACTCAGTTTTTCAACACTCTGCAATGGGAGGCCGCAGCTTCAATTGTTGATGTTTCGAGGGAAGGCTTTTTTCAGTGATGGGGAGAGCGATCGCATCTGCCGACCAAAGCTTGGCGATCGCACCCACCGATGAATGTATCCCCGCGAATGTTGAATACACTACACAAGGATTTTACCAAGAATGAATAAACCCATAGGCTACTTCACAAGCACCATGCCGGGAGATGGTTCCTACCTGGACGAGCTTCAGCAACAGTACGGCAGCACACTTGAACAACTGGGCAAGGTAGAAAAACTCTTGCTCCTACACTCTATAGTCCAAAATCTTTTGAGTGCAGAGATAAATGTTCAAGGTGGTTCAGCAGCAGTAGAGGCACTTTCAACAGTCTCTCCAATTGTCCAAGGTATTCATAAACGAGTCAAAATAGGCGAACACCTGGGACTGGCGGAAGCATTGATAAATCAACTCAAATACCAACGCTAGGGGTGAAACATGGCTCGTAATTATGGAACCGCCAAACTGAAAAACCACATTCCCAACAATGCCCCTGGTACGCTCAACGCAATGGGCAAGCTGTTTGATGTCTCTGCCGAAGATTTCAACAAAGCCGTACAGGGCGACCAAACAGTAATTACCAAAATTGCAGATATGGCGCGATTGTCGGACACTGCCAAAGCCAATTTACCCAAGGCATTGGAGGCATACCGGAAGATTATCGAGACAACCGGGGACGTTAATCAAGCCTACGCGGAGTTGGTGCAGCTGACCCAGAAGCACGGAACGCAAACGCTCAAAGCCATCAACTCATCTAAACAAGGGGAACAGCGTTTCAAAAATGAAATGACCGAGATGCAGGGAGAACACGTCAACGCTACGACTGCCGAGGCAACCCGACACGCTCAACGGTCATCACTGATTCAGATATCGGGGGCCACCGCCGACCTCATGGCTCTAGCAAAATATGAGGCTGATTTAATTAGAGCGTCTAACAAAGTACCAGAAGCCCAAGACACAGCAGATCGCGCCTATGAAACTGCCGTAACAGGCGCACTGTGGACAAACGGTAGTGAAGCTAAGACAGACCGCATACCAAAGCCTAACTACAGCCGCACTGCTGGCATTAGCCGTGTAGGGCAGTGGTTCCGCAATTTCATGGGCATTTAAACCTTAGTTAGTACAAAGCCAGGGTACAGAAGAGAGCAGGGGAGCAGGGGTGCAGGGGTGCAAGGGGGGATGAAGGTACTCTCTCCTCTGCTCCCCAGCCCCTCTGCCCCGAAGCCTCTTCACGCTCTGGCTTTTTCTGTGTCACCCCAGGCGAGGTAAGTATGAATGAGATGGAATCCCTATTATCACAGTTTGAAACGGCTAACACCCAGTCTGAGCCTATCCTTTGGGGTGAGCAGTCACCACAGCAAAAAACCCCAGAAGAAGAAGACAATGATCGCTTAGAGCAATCCATTCGTGATGTTTTCAGTAACAAGCAACTGCTCAACAAAGCCCTAGCCACATTCTTGGGAGTGTTCACCGCCAATGCTGGAGTGAGTTTACTAACGAGTTTGGGAATTGGGGCGATGGCTTCTGGCACACTGGGCAGCATTGTACTGGGGCTATTCTTCGCCAATACCCTTACCAAACTTCAATACGACGGACAAATCCACATTGACAAAGATTTTTTGGTAGCGACTGCCCAGACCACAAGTGTAGGAGCTTCTCTGTGGATTGCCTTTGATGAATATAGGGCAGTGTCTAAGGCCAATAGTGTAGGTAAAACACGGTTCTATCAAGAGATTAAAAGCTACGAAGTTAAGCCAACTCCCAAAAATGAAACACCTTGGCTCTCGATTGGGTTAGCTGCTTTTGGGTTGTTGGCGATCGCATTTTTGGCCAAGGGAGGGAAGTAATGAAACATAAGCAATTCGAGTCATACTTGCGTTCTGGCACTGCCAACAATATTACTGTTGGAGTGCTGGCGGCCATCGGGTTGATTTGTGGGGCAAAGTCATTTACAGGCACACAGATTAGTTTGGTTGAATACTGCTTTATCCCCGAAACGCTAAAAAACCCAGTGAACCGTTTGCGGTACTGCACACCCTCTAAGCGGTACATAATGCCCGAAAGCGAGTTTAATGCTGAAGTATACGCCCCAGCTAACCCGGAGTTTCAGCGTGATAGCTTCCTGCCAACTAAGGCAACCAGACTCAGAATAATTCCCCCAAGCAACCCAGATAAGCCGCTTTGGGGTCTGGCGGCAGTTGTGGCCACAGGTGGAGCTTTCGCATTATCCAAAGCTAGGGAATGGCGATTGATGCAACTGCTACCAGACGTTAGGAATGAGCTAAAAGCCAATTGGTTGATCAGTAAAATGCGAGAAGGCTTGAGACTCCACAAAGAAAGCTACACCGCGCAGTTAGACTACGAATTCCACCAATGGTCTGAGAATCGACGGCTAAGATCCGCACAATTATCAAAGATGACACCCGAAGAGTTAGCCATCTTTCAGCAGCAGGTGAGGTTAAAGGCAGAGGCAGAAGCACGGGCGCAACTGCAACAGGCTAGTGGACAGCCAGCCGGAGCTTTGCCGGGACAGTCAATGCAGGATGTTGCCAGGGGCGACGATAAAGTAACTGGCAGTGAACAGCCGACGTTACAACACAATAGCGGTGGAAGTCTTCACCCATCAGAATCTCTTGCCCTCAATACTTTGCAAGCCCTAGCCAAAGCCGATAGTTCCACTGCTTTAGTCGCTGCACCCGGAAGCGGTAAATCAGTCACCCTCAATTATTTGATTGAGAAAATCCTTGCAGATTGCCCCAACGCTGATATCTGGGTGATTAGTGCTAAGAATGATAGTTTCTGCGGTTTACGAGAGAAAGAAAGGGTAATTGTTTTTGATCAGGAAAACCCAGACCTAGCTAAAGATGTAATTGATAACTTTTACAAGAGCTACAAACAGCGTAAGCAATTACCAGAGTCAAAGCGCGAATCCTTACCACCATTAATTCTAATCCTGGATGATTGGCTAGTAATTGCTGACTCTTTAAGTAAGCTTTATTCTGATTGGAATTATGGAAGTAAATTACTTGATGTTCTGCTGATTGGTCGAGAGTTTAATACTAAATTCATTGCTTCTCTACAGTCTTTTAATTTGGCGGCTTTGGGCATTGAAAAGATGGATGCTCAAACAAGAATGTGCCTCAATTTGCTGCTGTTAGGTAACAAGTATATTAAGAACGGTCGAGAACAAGAATCTTATGGTGTACTAGAACTAATTTTAAATAGAGGTGACATTATTCCAGGTAAACAAGAAAGAGAACAAATTAAATCTAAGTACCAGGAAGTTAAAGCAGTTTCTTATCAAAATCTCCGTCCAGTCATGATTGCATCTGTGGGTGGTTTTGTAGTTGCATTAATGCCTAATCTATCTAATCAAACCAATCCAATTGCAGATAACCAGGAATATCTTGATAGAGTATATGAGCTTGAATTTGATTTAACTGCTGCTCATCCTCCCCACACTAAACCATTATCTAATGTGGCATTAAAGATTTACGAATATTTCCAGAATGTCAAGTCTAAAACGCCAAAAACATTACGTGATTTGAAGAAGGCTGATAGATTATCTGGGTATTCAGAGCCAGAATTAATTGACGGTTTAGCTGAATTAGTAGAGAGAGAGAAGATAAATTGTGATGGCAATGATAACTACTCTCTACCCAATTGGTGAGCGTGTTGCCGTACTGCCGTACTGAGTAGGAGGGATGTTTAAAGGGCTTTAATGGGTTCCTACGGCATACGGCACAATCACGGCAATCCATACACTGTATAGGTCGTAGCCTACGGCAGCTTCACGGCAAGACGGACAGTCACGGCAGGGACACCAATAATAAATCCGCCAATAAACAGCCATTTATTATTAGAGATTTAATAAAATCATGCTGAGAATAGTAATTGTTGAACCAGAAACATTCACGCTCTTAGGCATCAAAGGAGCTATTTCACAGTCTCCTGATATAGAAGTTACAGGGTCAGCTAGTTGTGGAAAGCTAGGTTTTCAGTTAATTGAACAAGTAAATCCTGATGTTGTGTTAGTCGATTTACTATTACCCGACATGAGTGGTTTAGAACTTACTCGTTCAATTAAAAGAAAGACTAATAGTAAAGTTGTCATTTTCACTAATGAGACTCATTCAGATTTTATTAACTCGGCTTTCCGTCATGGGGCTGATTCTTATATGCTCAAGAGTGCTGATGTAGAATTGATTGAACTAGCCATCAAGAGAGCTTCTTTTGATGAATCCTTGCTCGACCCTAAGCTAACTAAAAAACTCTTAAAAAGCCCTTATCAAAATAGATATATTGACTCTAATTTTGCTGAGAAAAACTTGCTTGAATCTCCCACTGAGCGACAAATACAAGTCCTGCGTTTACTGGCTCAGGGTTTAGTTTTTGAACAGATTGCCAGAGAAATGTTTCTCTCTGTTAGTACAGTCAAACATTATGCGAGTGATTTGTACAGTAAATGGCATGTCAAGAACCGTTATGAGGCGATAAAAAGAGGGGCGGTGCTTGGTTATATTGACTATAACTTGATTGTGAATGAATGATGTATTGATCAGGAGAGCGAAAGGATTTAGTCGGGGATTGAAGCATAAAAACTCGCTGTAACAAAAGAGAATCGCTTTAAAGCGTTGTAATTACGGAATTGTTCATGGTATATCTGTATCCAAAAAACAAAATTGGATGCTGCACCCAACCATGCCACAGGATTTCTCAGGTCAAAATCTCCGAGGACGCTCCTTCAAAGGTCAAAACCTTGAGGGAGCAAATTTTAGTGGCGCAGATATTCGCAGTACAGATTTTACAGGGGCTAACTTAACAGGTGCAAACTTTAGTCATGCTCAAGCAGGACTGCAAAAGCATTGGGCTATTTTTTTAGTCTGTATTTCGTGGTTGTTGTCTGGAGTGGCTGGCTTTCTCTTTTCTATTGTTGGTGCGCTCATATATTCACTTGTTAATAGCTTACAAAATCATCTAACAGGGTGGATTACTTTAATTGTATTAATTGCGTTAGTTATTATTCTTACATTTATCCTCCGTCGAGGATTAAACATCCCTGTCACCATTACTGGAGTTAGTTTTTTTACTATTGCTGTTTTCGTCGCTTTTATTAGTAGCTTTGCTTTCATTATTTCCTCCTACGTTAAAGGCTTCAGCCACGGAGTAGTATTCTCCTTGTTAGTTACTTTTTCAGTTATTTTTGTTACTGCCGTAGCTGTTGCAATAGCTGGATTTATTACCGTTGGCGGAGTTATAACTGGAAGTATTGCTGGGGTCATAACTGTAATTGTTGCTGGTGCTGGGACTATTGCTTTTACTACCTTCATTATCTTTGCTTTTGCCTGTGCCTCTAGCCTCGCTCTTCTTTTTACTTTTTTTCTAGGAATCAATGGTTTAATTAGAACTGACATCAATGGTTTAATTAGCACTGACACAACTACCTCGTTGATTGCCGACGTTGCCATTGGCATTGGCTTTACTGGAGCCTTTTTTATTGGAGCCTTTGCTTTAGCTCTAATTAGTAATTATATTGCTCGCCAAGCAATAAGAGGAGACGAAAAATATACACTTGTCCGAAACATTGCCATCACCTTTGCCGCCTTTGGTGGTACAAGCTTTCGCAATGCCAACTTAACTGATAGTAATTTCACATCTGCGACACTAAAAAGTACAACTTTTAGAAAAGCTAATCTGATTCGCACCTGTTTTCATGAAACTAAAAAACTTGACCGTGTTCGCCCAGGAACAACTTACCTGCAAAAAGCAAAAGTGGTAAGTGTGTTAGTTACTGGTCAGGGACAAGACTTGAATTTTGACCGTGATGATTTGCGGGGAGTCAATTTTACTGGAGCCAATCTGGTTGATGCAAGTTTTATTGGCGCAGACCTGAGCTATGCCAATTTACAAGATGCAGACTTATCAAGGGCGAAATTAGTACAAACACAACTGGACAGAACTAATTTTACAGGCGCTACTCTCACCGGAGCATATATTGAGGACTGGGGAATTACCACCGACACTAAATTTGATGGGGTGCGGTGTGAATATGTTTATATGCGACTCCCCACCAAAGAGAACCCTGACCCGCTTCGCAAACCAGATAACCACAAGGAGGTGTTTGCAGATGGGGAGTTTGGGGATTTTATTCAACCAATTTTTGACACTCTCGACCTTTACCACAACCAGGGCGTTGACCCAAGAGCGATCGCAATTTCATTAAAACAGTTGGCAGAGAATCACCCGGAAGCTGAACTAGAAATTGTAGCAATGGAGAAACGGGGACAGGATAAGTTTTTACTTCGTGCCAAAACCGCAGCAACGGCTGATAAATCTGAATTGAGTCAAGAATATTTTGATACTTATAATCAACTCAAAGCTTTGGCTGAACAAGAAGTTAAAGCACTAATAGCAGAAAAGGATAGCAGAATTTCTGATTTACAAAAAATGATAACGACAGCACTACAACGTCCTAGTTTTTATTCAAGTACACAAATACGAGAGGTAGGTACTATGACTAGCAACCCCGGTGGTTTCTCAATTGGTGGTTCAGTTGGCGGCAACGTCAACAATATTCAAGGTGATAACAACCGCGCAGTTCAAGGAGATAATAATCAGGCTGTCCTGGGTGACAACAATCAAGTTACGCAACAAAACCAAGTGGGTGCTGATGCCACAGAATCACTCACTAAAGAAGATGTTGTCAAGTTATTGGCAGAGCTTGAAATTTTAATTAAAGGGGCAGAATTACCAGCAGATACCAAAGAAGAAGTAGTTGAAGATTTGAGTGCTGCTAAGAAAGCCACAGAGAAAGAAGAACCAAATAAACAACGTGCATTAGACCGTTTAACAAGTGTGGCAGAAACACTTGAGAAAACAACTAAGACTGTGGATTCTGGTAAGAAACTTTGGACAACAGCCAAGCCGATTATTGTGAAAGTTGCAACTTGGTTAGGTGCGGCGGCTGGTTCATCTCTGTTGGGATTGTAGAACTGATTTATGAGTCAGCACCCTGAGAATTTAGAATCACAACAGCCTGATGTAAATCCCTTACAACAGGCTGATATTTCTGCACCTCAGAATGTAGTTCAGGGGAATCAAAATCGAGTTGTTCAAGGTGATGAGAATCAATCTGTTTTAGGTGACAATAATACAGTAGTTCAAGGTAATATTGAAAACTCCTTAATTCTAGAAAGTCAGTTACAGCTTGGGCAAGTAAATGGCAATCTCGTACAAATCAAAGGAAATAATAATCAAGTTATTGTCAACCAGGTAAATTCCTCGGAGTTGTCTCCAGGGGAGGATATGACAAAGTTTCCCGATGACTGGCGTGAAATCTGTCGTGAAATGTTGGCAGAACGTCAAAGGCTGACAACTAATCCCTTGACTGTAAGTGAGGGTGTAAACCTACAGGTTGATGATGTTTATGTACCTTTGGGTTTAGAAGAACGTAAAAAACAGTCTAAGCGTCAAGATGATGATTTTATAGAACAAGGTTCAGAATTTACCAGTGATAGAGAACGTAAACAACGGCCAAAGCCTTGGAGTGATGTTTTAGAACACGCTTCAGAACTTTATAGAGATACAGAAATTAAAAGAACATTTGAACAGGATGAGTTTCTCGTAGAAGTTTTAAAGCAAAAGAACACCCCCAATAGTAAGGGTGAACGTATTGCTATTATTGGTGAACCAGGAGCAGGTAAAACAACACTTTTACAGCGAATAGCCGATTGGGGATATGAAAATATCCAAGATTCCATTGTCATCTGGGTATCTTTAGTTGATTTACGGGGAGAAGAACTAGAATCATACCTATTTAATACTTGGCTTAAGAACGTTGCTGACAGATACAATCAGGCTGAAGACAGCAAGGAATTAACAAGAAGTTTTAAATCTCTATTCAACGATGGTAAAGTTTTGTTGCTACTAGATGGACTAGATGAAATGTCAGTTTCTAGGGGCAATCCCATTACAGAAATAGCATGGCAAATCAATAAAAGAGAAATAATAAAAAAAGCGAGAATTTTTCTAACTTGCCGGGTTAATTTGTGGGATGGAAGCTCCTTCAATAGACTAGACAACTTTGATATTTTTCGCACTCTCAAATTTTCTTATCCAGATCAGGTAGAGACATTTATTCATAAGTGGTTTCTTAGTATTCCAGAACCAAATGAAGCCAGTGGTAAAAGGCTATGTCAATCATTGATGCAGCAAGATAAAGCTGGGATTAAGGACTTAGTGAGAAATCCTCTATGTCTGACTTTGCTCTGTCGGACTTGGTTATCAAAAGAAGGTAATTTACCTAATACACAAGCAGGACTTTATCAACTATTTGTGAATGATTTATATACATGGACACAAGACCAATTTACAGAACAAATAGATAAACGTAAAATACTTAATAAAAAGCTGGGTAAATTAGCTAAAGAAGCTTTAGAAAAAGAAAATAACCCTTTTGTTTTAAGTCAATACTTGGTTAATCGTTCCTTGATGATTGGCAATGATGACTCTTTGCTAAAATTAGCAAAAAAACTGGGCTGGTTGAATCAAGTAGGAATATATAACAACGATAGCGAACCTGTTTATGCTTTCTTCCATACGTCATTTCAAGAATTCTTTGCAGCCCAAGTAATTGAGGATTGGGACTTTTTTTTACCACGTAAACATAAAAATAAACCTGTTAAAAATAAGAAATACCGTATCTTTGAACCACAGTGGAAACAGACAATCTTATTTTGGTTAGGACGAGCAGACAACAAGCTAAGAAAGCAAAAGCAACAGTTTATGAATGCTTTGGTCAACTTTAAAGATGGATGTGGTAAATGTCCGTTATTTATAGGCAAAAGCTTTTATGAATACCGAGCTTACTTTTTAGCAGCCGAAGGTATTGCTGAGTTTAGAGATTATTCCAGATCTGATGAAATTTTAGAGAAAATAATTATTTGGTATATTAAAAAAATATTTATTCCTAATCGAATGGTTGTTTCAGACGGAGATTGGATTCTAAATTATCAAGAAAATTTATTATTTCCAGAAAATATAGACTTGATCAACCTAATCGTTAGCTTACTGCAACCTCTACAATCCCAAAATACAGATAAGGAAACCCGTATATCGGAAGCACTAAATGTCAAAGAAATTAGTAGAAAAAATAAAAAATTTATTGCCGCTTTGGGCCAACTCTTAAAATACCAAGTTGTAGATAGTGCAACTTTGATGCAATTACCTGTTTGGATTCATTTAGTTCCTGAATTGGAAGATTCTAAACTTATAAATGATGAACTTATCAGCCGGACAGCAAAGATATTAGTATCAATTGGTAAAAGTAAAGAAACAGGGATTAAAGAAAAGATTGTTTTGAAACAATCACAGCAAGTCCGGTTTGTCAGTAAATACCTTATAGAAAGCTCAGAAACAATTCACAATGATGATGACATAATTCAAGATTTATCGCTATCAGCATCAGTGAAATATAATCAAGACATTTATAGAGCTACAGTAGGAAATCCAAAGCAAATTTATCATAATGATGATCCAGAAATTCATGCTTTAGTACAGCAACTGCACTTCCAATATATGAATGTCACTTGGCTAGACTATGGAAGCCTGGATAACACCCTAAGAAGATTAGAAGAAATTGGTACAGGTAGTGAAATAGCAATAAGAGGTTTAGTAAAAATTTTGCAACTCCCATATCCGCTTGATAAGCAAAGGCTAGAATCTCAACATAGGATGGGTTGGACAACTAGTTACTGGACTTCATTCATATATGCGGATAATTTTTCATCGATAATAAGAAGTTTAGGCAATATAGGCATCAATAATCAAATAGCAATTAATGCTTTAATAAAACTGTTACAATCAGAAGAACTAGATTACGAAACCCGTAAGTTAGCAGCAGGAAAATTAGGTATAATCGGCAAGAATAATCAAACAGCTATCATTGCTTTAATACAACAGTTACTATCTCAAAAATTTGATGATGATACCCGTTATCTAGCAGCTTTTTGCTTAAGCATAATCGGCAAGAGAAATCAAATAGCGATTGACGCTTTGGTAAAATTATTGGAATCCCACGATGTAGATCAGTACACCCATGAACTTGCGGTTGATAGCTTAGGAAAAATAGGAAAAGGTGATAACAAAGAAATAAATGCTTTAGTGCAAATTCTACGATCTCCAAATACTACTTACAACACTCGCGGACTAGTAATACAAAGCTTAGGGCTAATCGGCAAAAATAATCAAACAGCAATTAATTCTTTGGCTGAAATTCTGCAATTATCGGATGAGTGGACAGAAATATCAATAGAGAGCTTAGAGAAAATCGGTAGAAATAATCAAACAGCAATCAATGCTTTATTAAAAATCATGAAATCTGAGGATATAAATTTCTATATCCGCAGGCAGGCAGCATGGAGCTTAGGTAAAATTGCCATAGGTAATGAAATAGCAATCAAGACTTTATTACAACTTCTGAAATCTCAAAACGTATATGATTATTACAATCGTTCGTTGGCAGAACGTACTTTGCCACTAATCGCTACAAATAACAATCATCGTTTGGAGGCAATTAAATTTCTTAGCAGTTGGTTATTAGATAGTCAACTATACAAATTCATCTGGGAATGCGCTCAAGATACACCTTATCCTGATTTTTACCTTGCTTGGCATCAATCAAATTTTTGGATTCGTGTCAAAAGAACTCTACCGATAACACAAACAAATTTATTTTTTCTATTATATATTTTCACTCGTGCTGAAGTTTTAGACGAAGAACTTAGACAAACCAATCTTATAAGGATATTACTAATATATATATATATATTTCGCCGTTATCCCGACAGTCGTAATGGTCTGTGGTAATGAATGTTTTTGAGTTATCAATAATTTTCAAATCAAACAAGCTGTAACTCAGTCTAAACAAAGCTTTGTCAGGTTATCTAAATCTGTTAGCCTACATTTTTCCCAAAATGGCACGATAACCCCTGATTTATTAACCAGGGGTATAGAAGCAAGTATAGACAATAACGATAGCAATATTGCTATCAACAATTTTCATGCCTACCTGGGGTAGTGCAACGATTCACGAAAAATTCCGCCATATCACTTGAAATCCTTTTCTGGAAACGTTTTCAGTCTTTAGCTATACGGTACTTATTAGCTATGAATCAACATTGCCTAGTTTGACCCAATTTAGGCAATGTTTAATAACTATTATTCAAGCAAATCAAGGATTTTAAGCACCTCCGAGAACTAATGCCAGCTTCCGTTTTAGGCAAAGAATGTTTCTCTCGCTCAGAGCCTGACACAGCTTACTTAACTGTTGAAAAGGGCTTGTATTAGGCATTTCAGCCCAAATGGCGTAATTTTTCACGAATCGTTGCAATACCCCTACCTCTGTTCAACATGCTCTGGAACACCATAAACCCGAAAGATGGATAATGGCGTTCGTTGACCGTCAAATCACGCACTTCCTTGTCAGCCCTTACACAGTCATAGAACAAAATCTTTCCCTATCGCCCTCTTTGACTGTCAATCATCTGACAAATACTTCCCAAACCCCTCCCCCCCCCGTGTCAAGACATAGTGCGACAATGACATGAATTTTCGCACTATATGCAAGACTGAACGCATACTGCTTCATAGTCTGGCGGTCGGCAGTGAAGGGTAGTAACGCGCTTACTTAAGAAGATAGCTAAAAATTCAGACTAATTTAATTCAAGTAACATCATTCTAAAAATGCGTAGAGATTTAATCCTGGGAACAAGTCTACTTAATAAGTTGCAGTAGGTACAGTGGTTAAAACGCGCTTTTACATTTTTATATAAATAGATACCCATTCTGTGGTATAAACCTCAACAGCGTTGTAATTAACCAGAAACAGTAAGATGACTCACTATGGGCTAATCTGTCCGACGGCATCTGGCCACCTCAACCCAATGACAACCTTGGGCTACGAGCTAAAAAAACGAGGTCATCGCGTTACCTTATTCGGATTACTTGATGCTCAACCAAAAGCACTAGCAGCAGGATTAGAATTTCGGGCAGTTGGTGAGTCTGATTTTCCTCCAGGGTTCATGAAAGAGATGTTTACCCAACTGGGAAAATTAAGCGGATTGTCAGCACTAAAATACACAATCAATTGGATACAGCAAGGGACACAAGTGAATCTGCGCGAATTGCCTCCACTGGTAAAAGAAGCAGGCATAGATGCGCTCATAGTAGATCAAGTTTCACCAGAGGGAGGAAGCGTTGCGGAGTTACTTGATATTCCCTTTATTAGCTGTGCTTGTGCCTTGATGATTAATCGGGATGTCAGTGTTCCTCCTTTTAATACTTCTTGGAGTTATAGTCCAGCAACATGGGCAAAGGTACGCAATTGGGCTGGTTATGAATTATTAAACCAAGTAGGCAAACCAATCCGTGAAGTGATTAATGAGTACCGTAGTCAATGGAATTTACCGCTTCATCTTAGCCCTAATGACTCCTACTCCCAAATAGCACAACTAAGTCAACAACCTGCTGAGTTGGAATTTCCTAGAGAGAATTTACCTGATTGCTTCCATTTCACAGGAGCTTACAATAACCCAGCCAGTCGAGAACCAACACCTTTCCCATTTGACAAGTTGACTGGGCAACCGCTAATTTACGCCTCGATGGGAACTATCCAAAATCGTTTATTAGAAATTTTTCACTGTATTGCAGAAGCTTGTAGTGAGTTAGATGTGCAATTAGTAATTTCTTTGGGTGGTTCTGCCAGCCCTGAAGTTCTACAAGGATTACCCGGACATCCCTTGGTGGTTGGTTATGCACCCCAACTGGAATTGCTAGAAAAAACAACCCTCACCATTACCCATGCAGGGATGAATACCACATTGGAATCTTTAACAAAGGGTGTGCCAATGGTGGCTATTCCTATTGCCAATGACCAACCAGGGGTAGCGGCACGTATAGTTTGGTCAGGATGTGGTGAAGCCGTAACTCTCAAGAAGTTGAATGTGTCTAGGCTCAGAACTGCTATTCAAAAGGTGTTAACAGAAGAAAACTATCAAAAGAACGCGCTTAGATTACAACAGGCAATTAAAAAAGCCGGGGGAGTCAGTCGTGCTGCTGATATTGTCGAGCAAGTTGTATCCACAGGTAAACCTGTAAGAGCGCAAACACAGCAAAGCTCTTTGACTTTTTAAGGGCAACCTAAAATTTGAAAATCACTCCATACAATGGAAAAATCTAAATACTCGACCAAAAGCGAAACAGAAAGGGTTTTCAGTGTCTTTGATACTTTCCAAAAAGATGCAGTTAACTCTCTTGCTACTTCAACAGACGGTACTGCTACTTCCATTGAGCCAGTTCTAACAATGTCCTGTCTTGGGCAATTAGGTCGATTCGGAAACCAACTGTTTCAGTATGCTTTCTTGAGAATCTGTGCAGAAAAAAGTGGCTCACGAGTAGAGTGTCCATCTTGGATTGGTCAGACTTTGTTTGGACACCAAGATGCGCCTATTTCTCAACGATTACCTCCAGCAGTTGAATGTTTGGATGTAGGAGAAAGTTTGTTTGATATTATTCCTGAATTCATTCCTTATCTTGAAAACATAGCGGATGCTAAAAGTTATCGCGTAGGTTCAGAAGCTCTTGAACATGGTATTACTAACTTTGATCTATGGGGTTTCTTTCAATTTCATCCCCGATTACTCGCACCATACAAGGAATACTTTAGATCACTTTTCCAACCCGTTAGGGAGCTAAAATCTCCTTTAGAGGATGGTCTAAATATTCTTCGTTCTAAGGGGAAAACGATAGTTGGAATTCACATTCGACGAGGTGACTATATTACGGAACCGCAAGTGGGCTTTACATTGGCGTTTCCAGCAAAATGGTATTGCGAATGGCTTGACGGGATATGGAACGAATTAGACAACCCAGTTCTTTTTCTATGTAGTGATGAGCTTGACAGTATTCTTCCCGAATTTAAAAAATTTTCTCCGGTGATTTGGAGAGATTTGGAAGTAAAGCTTCCAGAAAGTATGCAAGATTTAAACATAGAGTTTTACATTGATTTCTTTATTTTAAGCAAGTGCGAAGTAGTTTGTATTAGTAATAGCAACTTCAGCTTTATAGCCTGTATGTTGAATGAGCGGGGAAGAATATTTGTTAGACCCCATTGGGATTTCTCTACTAAGTTTACAGTTTTTGACCCTTGGAACAGTGAACCACTTTTATGGCTAGGGGATAAGAAGACTAAATTTTTCAAAAGTTTTTTTGAGATTTTATATGTTACTTATGTAACCCAAGGTATAAGAGCAATGTTCAAATGTATATTCATCTATCTTCCTAAAAGCAAAGTAAAAGGATGGGGAATAAGAGTATACTTAGCGTACAAAATTCAAGGGATAATTGGTGTTTTTAAAACCTTTTTGTACACATTAGGCTGGCGTTCTATGTGGAAATAACCACGACTATATCATTGACGATAAAATTTCCGTTAACAATTCTGACATCTGCCACAAATCTTTATTCCGGTTATCATCATAAATCATCAATGTTCTAGGGTCAGCATGACGGCTCAACTTCTGCATCTTTCTAATATTCCCGTCAGTGGCATCAAGCGCCGCCGTAATCGCTGAGTGCCTGACCCTGTGTGGTCAATCATACGGGGAGTTTTGAAATAGTTAACTGTAACGCTTGCATTTTTTGAAAATCGCGCTGAATAATTTCGATAGCTTTTGTTTGACTCTCTTGATTTTTAACGATTAGTTGTGCAGTGCCATCACCCTGAGAACCTACACCTTTTCCTCCGTAGATATAAGGTTGAAGAGGCTCGTGATTGAGAAGAAGATGTAGTTTCTTTGCAGTTAATTCTTCTGGACAAGCCGGAACTACGTGCTGATCAAATTCAGCTTGGGCTTTTGTCATTAAAGCTCCAAGAAGTTGAGCATCTCCAAGTTGTATTGCTTCTACGGCAGCCAGGGTAATTTCTGAGCTAATGGAACCCAAATATTTTTGGACATTTTGCTCTATTGGATTAGTAGCTATTGGATAACACTCATTCAATCGTCTGAGAATTTCTTGTGTGTTTTTGCTGCCACCGAGATCGACAATCACAAAAAATAAATCTTGGCCCACTTTCAACTCAATAATGTCGATTTGTTCACCATCAAATATCATCAAGATTGGGCGATTTCCATAAGCACAAGCCTGATCCATTCGACCACAAAGACTAGGAGTGGTTCTTTCTCCCTGGTATGCTAACTCCATTTCTGAACGAATTGTCATCTTCAAGTCATACAAACGATTAAATCCCCTCGCCATAAGAACGCAAAAGGCAGCACTTGAAGATAATCCCTTTTGGATAGGTAAGTCAGTTAGATAATTGTCAACCTCAAGTCCGCCAACACCATAGTGGGTTAGAAATTGATAAGCTGTACCAGCAGCATAACTAAAAAAACCGCCCTCTTGCGCTACGCACTTTAGAGTATTACTTTCCATAGGTAATCTGAACGGTTCATAACTTCTGCCATCACCCAAAGAAGCACGAATAATTAACTCAGTAGGATTAGGTTTGATATCTGCATAAATTCCTTGATTAGTACCAACAATTAAGGTGTAACCCTTTTCGATATTAGGATTAATCCGGCGATATTCTCCTGCCCAATCGCTGTGTTCTCCGAACAAACAAAGACGACCCGTCACAAAAATTTTCATTTTAAGTTTCCTATTGTTAATCGAGGCATACAAAAAATTCACCTAGATAATTAATAAAATAAATTGACTATAGTTAGTCAATTTATTAGTTTTTCTCACTTGGAATCCTTCAACATACCCGTTAACAATTCCGACATCTCCCACAAATCTTTATTCCGGTTATCGTCATAAATCATCAACGTTCTGGGGTCAGCATGACGGCTCAACTTCTGTACCTTTCTAATATTCCCATCTGTCGCATCAAGTGCCGCCGTAATCGCCGAATGCCTAACCCTATGGGGTGACATCGGTTTCTTTACACCCGCTTTCTTAAAAGCCGCCGACACTATTTTATAGATAGCATCCGTAGTCAATCTATGCCCTTCATTGTGGAAATCTAACGCCGTAAAAATTGGTAAATCTGCATTCAAATTTCCCCTGGCAATTAACCAATCAGCCAGAGCCTGAGCCACATCACTAGACATATCTAAATATTCTTCATTCGTTCCCTTACCCTTACCCAAAACCCGCAACTTGCGCCCATAAAAATCAAAATCACCCACATTTAACTGACATATCTCCTGACGACGTAAAGCCAAACCCCACAGCACCAAAAAAACCGCATAATTGCGTTTACCAATCAAAGTCTCCCTATCAAACTGCTGTAGCACCAGTGCTATCGTCTTGCTATCAACACCCCGCGTATCTCGATAAGCCTTGACCTTCTCCCCTTCCACGTCTTCTAGGGAATAGTTGCACACTCCCAGCTTCCGCCCCATCTTCGCCAAAGACTTAATCGCCGCCAACCGCCGATTAATTGTGGCCTCCCGCAGTCCCGACGCGATCAATTTCGCCTTGTACTTCAGTACCACCATCACCGCTTGCTCTCGCTGCAAGTGCAAAAACTCCAACACACTATCCCCTGTCGGCGGCATCAAAGTCATCTTCAGAAAAAAATCCCGTAAATCTTTCTCGTAAGCACGTCGAGTATTGGGGTTGCGCTTGTCTGCTAACAACTGCGCTAACACGTCTGGGTCTTTGTCAAGTTCTGCGTCAAAATACCTAGTGATTGGCGCATCTAAACACGCTTCTAACTCGACCTTGACTATTTCCCCCCAACTTGGCTGATTAAGCATAATTGCTCACAGGCTCGTTATTGATAATACAACTTTCCAATAACGTCTATCATACCTCGGTAGGGAGGAGCATTAATCTTTACAATCCATGAACACCTAAATCCGTTTTGCGGAAGTGATAGGGTGTCAATTGATCATGCTAGGTCTGTAATTTCCGGCTTTTGATATCAAAATTGATAGCGGGTGTGTGGTATATGGGACAAGCCAGTTGATAATCCACTCCTTCTGCAAGAGCAAGAGCAATCTCGCGCCGTAGTCTTTACCTGCTTTGAGTGAGTTTGTATATATACGCCCGTCTGTACCAGTTTCTATACTAGTCCTGATAAAATACGATAAAACGTTTTTTAATGGCAACTACCGCGCAACTGTGCGATTCAGCAGACACGTCCAGGTGCAAACGGTGTTGAAATATGATGATAACCGCCAGCGTTTACCCTCAGCAGATGAGTGACTCGATATCAGAATTGATTTAGGAATGTCAATTTAGAAATTTTGAGGATTTTTGAGAATAAAATGATTGTCAATTTTGACGATTATTGTTAAAGAATTAGGAGCAACACAATAATGTCTAAATCACATAAAAAGTATTATGCACTTATGGCCGGGGGATCTGCTGCCGAGTACGCTTGGATGACCGACGAGCAACTTAAGGAAGCGCAGGAAAAGGCAAAGATAGCTACAGATGGAGACTGCCAATGGGTTCTAGTTTCTGAATTACTATCTGAAGATCAACCGATTGATGAGGAAGGATAAGAAGGCATAGAGCCGCTTTTTACGGTGCTGGCCTATGTTGATTTAACGAGAACAGCCAATAAAAATTAGGTAGCTTTATTGAGTATCTTTTTACGTTGTCTGGGTTTGTACGGAGAGGTACAAGATATGAGGATAACCGCCAGCGTTTGCCCTCAGCAGATGAGTGATTCGAGAGCAGAATTGATTTAGGAAAGACTTAACAAAAGTTAAGAGCAGCCTTTTGCGAAATTATTATATTTGGGTCTGTATTAATTCTCGGATAAAGACTAATTCAAGTCTTCTATCAAGTTACATTTTAGGAGATTAAATTTATGATGACTACGGATAAACCAGAACTCAAGCGGATGAAAAAGTTTGTTGTTCGTGAGGCTGAAACTCTAAAAACAACAAGACCATCATATTATGGTGCTTGTTGTTGTGGTTGTTAATTTGGGCAACTAATAGCTCAAAATTGAAAATAGAATCGGCAAAGCTATATATTTCTCTGGCTTAACAGTCTATTTTCAATTTGGAATTTTTAATTGATAGTTTCTCCCATTTAATATATGAAATCGCCACTTGAATAAGTGGCGGTTTTCATTAATTTTTTAAGGTAATCATAATGGGATATACAAGTGATTCTCTAGTAGCGGTTTACCCGTTTACCAGACAGGTAGATGGTGAAGAAGTCATTATCGGGCATACAGAAACAGATACTTTTTTGGTATTACCATTTGATGCTGTAGAAATCCTAGATTATTTAGCATTAGGAAAGACGATTGGCGAGACTCAATTAATCTATCAACAAAAGTATGGTGAGCTTCCTGATATTGAAGACTTACTACATATTCTTGAAAATAAAGGATTTGTCAAAGTTTTACTTCAATCTGAAGCTAATTATAATGTTTTAACGTCTACATTAAAATCCTCAGTACAACATACTGCAAAAGTACATTACCATTTTCAAAATTTCCCACAATCGCTTGCTCAAAAATTATTCAGTCGTCCTGTTTTAATTGGTTGCTATATTCTATTCGCTTTAGCTTTTCTTGCTGTCTTTTCAGACCCTACGCTTATTCCTAGTTGGGAAGCTTATTATTTTCCTAACAATACAACATTGATGATTGTAGCATTAGTTGTTCTGGACTGCGTAACACTATTTTTACATGAAATGGCTCACTTAGTTGCAGCACGTGCGCTTGGTGTTTCTTGCCGTATAGGTATTAGCAATCGTATGTGGATGTTAGTTGCAGAAACTGACATGACTGGTATTTGGAACGTAAATAGAAAGCAGCGTTATCTTCCATTTTTAGCTGGGCCACTTCTAGATTTAGTATCTGCTGCTATTCTCATCCTCATATTTTTTGCTGAAAATCATAAGTGGATTACTATGTCTCTAGTTGTTTATCAACTAAGTCGTGCGTTGTTATTAAATTACTTATTGGGTTTGTTATGGCAGTGTTATTTCTTTGTACGTACAGATTTTTATTACGTGATTGCTAATTTCTTTCACTGCAAAAACTTGATGAAAGATACAGAGGTATTTGTTCGTAATCAAATTAGCCGATTGACTCGTAGAGTACATCGAGTAGACCAATCCCATATTCCGGCAAAAGAAATGTTAATAATTCGTTCATACGCAGTTTTATGGTTAGTAGGGCGAACTATTGCAATTGCCTCCTTAATTTTCATTACACTTCCTTTAATATGGCACTATTGCATAAAACTTTTTACCGTTCTGAGTGCTGGTTTTTTTACTAATCCTTATGCATTTGTTGATGCACTCTTACTAATATCACTTGCCTGCATACCTCAGTTAATTGGTTTTACACTTTGGATTCGTAGTTTTTCTAAAAAAAATAGGTAAAATCTTATGGTTTCAAGTATTGATTCAACCAGTATCCTTCAAAATTTGCTTCCAGAAATTGGACAGGTAATAGTATTAGAAGCAACAAAAGGTCAATGTCGTTATAATTACTTACAACAAATTATTGAAAAGGCTCATGATAGTGGAACGAAGGCTTGGTTGTTGAATTGCGATAAGACTATGGAAGGGCCTTGGGCTGGGTTAAAAGATTTATTAACCGATATACTTCCTCAAGTTCAAGTACAAGCACCAGATTTAATTGTTAAGCATGATTATGAACTAACCAGAGTTTTACCAGCATTAAGACACCTGATATCCGTGCGCTATCCAAGCTTAACAGATATGGCTGTCGAAAAAGAGCAAATCCGTAATTACCCAGCAGACCGCGCATTTCGGATTATCCACGGGGTTATCGATTTTCTTACTGCTTGGTTTGAGCGTTGCCAAACTCCAAGCTTAATTATTGCTGGCGATAACTATGAATTATCTGGTGGTTTAGTCCGAATATTTTTTGCTGAATTAATGCGACGCAGCGCACAAAAACTGAATTTGAGATTGATAGTTACAGTTCCAAATATAATGGGCAATAAAATAAATTTACCAGATATTATTGGCAAATTTAATCAAGATGATTTGAAGCATATACATCTCAATTTACCTAGTAAAAATAATTTAGATATTTCTGTGCAATCTGTACAAGACATAGCAAACATTGCTGCTGAAATCGAAGAAAACTTAAAGGATGACCCGATTGAGCAAGAAATTTATTTGCCGCGACTAATTCAGTTTTTACTCAAGAGCAACCAACATTTAAAAGCGTTAGATTACCAAATTAAAGCCGCTACTATTTATAATAGAAAAGGTTTTTATGAAGATGGGCTAAGTTTTGCATTAGATGCATTGGAACAGTTAAAGCGTTATTGCCCTTTAGACATCGATAAACACTGGTTAATTGATTCAATGCTATACACTAGCTACGTTGCTTTAGATAAACCTCTGGAAGCTTTTGAGGTAATGGAACAAGCCATGAATAGAACAAATAATCCCGAACATTTATTTAAAGGCTGTTTCATGATGGCGATGTTGTATATTCGTGAATTAGAAGAAAAGGATATCACCAAAGCCGAATCATATTTAGAGCAAGGTTTACAAGAATTAACTCGTTGCCATCTATCATCAGAATTAAAACTGTTTCAGACAACTTTTAACCGCAATGGCTTGGCACTTATTCGCTATCGTCAAGGCAGACACCAAGAAGCTATCGAACTTTGTCAGTGGTGCTATGAGCAAGTTAATACTTTTATCAAACCAGAACAACATCTCCTTTATCGTTCAGTTTTACTTTTTAACATTGCTCAAGTTTATGATTTTACTGGCAATTATACAGAAGCTATTAATTACTTTAATGCTGCCATAAAAATTGATTCAAATTACTCGGAGTACTACAATTACCGGGGAAATTTATATTTCAAAATGGGTCAAAAAGAAAATGCCATATCTGACTATTTTAAAGCCATTGAATTAAGCCCACCTTATCCAGAAGTTTGGGCGAACGTTGGACAATGCTATCGACATTTAGGTGAATTTCAGAAAGCAGTTGATGCTTATTCCAATGCTCTAGATTTACAACCTAATCAATTCTCAGTATTGGTAGCACGCGCCCAGGTATTAGAAATGCTAGATGAAGTAAATAAATCGTTAGCAGATTATAATGCAGCACTAAAAATAGATAGCAATCAGCCATTAGTTCTGGCAAATCGCGCGGTTCTCCATTACGAGGCTGGACGTTATCAAGATGCTCTGAATGATTTAAATCAAGCGATTGCAATATCACCAGAAACTGCTGACCTATATCAAAATCGAGCAATTGCTTTTACTGCTTTAGAAAGACACTCGGAGGCAAAAGAAGACTGGGAAACTTATTTGCAAAAAAGTATATCTACTCAGTAGGAGTACAAGAAAAATCCTGAACAACCTCTGTCAAATTTTCATCTTTTAGTTTGACACGCTACAACTCGCATTTCACTGCCTTAAAAATTTATCCCAGCCAATGTCGTTGCCATTGTGATTACCAAAATCACCCCAGGCAATCCCAATGCCGCTACTTTTTTGACGACTTCATCCATATTCTTCTAATACCAAATGAAAATATTTGAATACTCAGGTATCTAGATGTCTGGATACCCAGATATTTGTACATCCAGTTAGCTGTGTATCCTCTTAGCAATATTATGCTTTGATTTTAGTGAGGGAAGAAACAGCATAATTAAGGTACTTCTTAAAATCGTTGAGTATGAGTTACTGGATGCGAATATGGAAACAATGAAGTTGCGCTCTCATATTGGGGCAGATGGTATCTTGCAAATCCAGACCCCCACTGATCTAAAAGATACTCCTGTTGAGGTAGTGGTGATTATACAGCCGTTACCTAACGCAGAAGTTGCAAAATCATCCGAACCGGAACCACGTTATAACGCTTGGGGAAAGCCCACAACGAAAAAATCGATAAGTAATGCAATTGCCAGAATGCAAGAACTGCGGCGACAAGTGGCGTTAGATAAAACTTCGATCCGTTCCATGATTGAAGAGGGGCGAAGATTTTAATGCAGTTTGTTTTGGATTGTTCTGTAGCAATTAGCTGGTGCTTGGTGGATGAAAATAACGATTACGCTAATGGCATACTAGCAATGATGCCGGATGCAGAAGCATTTGTACCAGGAATTTGGTCACTGGAGATTGCTAATGTTCTACTAGTGGCTCTTCGGCGTAACCGCATGACTACTGAACAATCCTCCGAAGCTATTGCTTTGTTACAGTCACTATTAATCCAGGTTGATACGGCTACTGATGCAAACGCATTGGGTGCAACGCTGGTGCTAGGGCGACAGGAAGGTTTAGCAGCTTATGACGCAGCTTACTTAGAATTGGCATTGCGGTTGAGATTGCCCTTAGCAACGATTGATACTAGATTAGCCCAAGCAGCTACAAGGTGCGGAGTAGATTTGGTCGTTGTTGATGAGGAAACGTCCTCTTAAAGGTAGGCTCCACAAGTCAGAAAGTATCTACGAAACATAAGCTAGACAGTGTATGAACACTGAACTTGAGAAATAGATTCTGTTGTCGGCTACTTGAGTATCTGGATACCCAGATATTCATACATCCACATTTAATGTATGTAAGTGCGATATGATTTTTCCATCTTTTTCACGGGGAGATTATGCCGATCATCTCTCTTAGCTCTTTTAAGGGCGGAGTGTCAAAAACAACTTCAGCGATCTGTTTAGCCTCACTGTTTTGTGATGATGGGGCAACCTTAGTTATTGATGCCGATCCAAACCGTTCAGCAACCACTTGGGCAAGACCTGGAGGGCTACCGTTTCAGGTTTGTGGAGAAAAGGAAGCAGCCAAGCTAATGCGTTCTCAGAAATTTGAGTACATCATTTTTGACACGCCAGCCCGTCCTAATGACGCGGAAGTAGAAGATTTAGCCAAGGGTTGTGATTTGCTCATTGTCCCAACTCCACCTGACATATTGAGTATGGATGCTATGGCACTAATGGCAAAATCTTTGCCACAGGATACAAACTGGAAAGTTCTGCTGACAATGGTTCCTCCACCGCCGCAAAAGGATGGACAAGAGGCAATGGAAGCATTAAAACTACAGAATTATCCAGTTTTCAGTCGCGGAATTCGGTTTTACAAAGCTTATAAGGATGCAGTGGCTAGTGGAGTTCCTATTTATAAAGTTCGTGGGGGAAAGTTAGCATGGCGGGATTGGACAGCAATAAAAAACGAAATAGTTCAGGCAGTAAAAGGGTGAGCCGATTTAGCGAAGTTTTAGGTGCAGCACAAGAAAGTACCCAAACATTTGGATACCCGGAAATTCAGCCATCCGAACAGCCAGATACTCAACCAGTTGATGATTCATCAAGCCAACAATCTGCATCGGTAAATACCCAGGATTCTGAACAGTTAAAAACCCAGCCATCCAAAAAACCAGATACTCAGCCACCTGGATACCCAGACATTCAACAACCCGAACAGCCAGATAATCAACCAGTTGATGATTCATCAAGCCAACAATTCGCATCGATAAATACCAAAGATTCTGAACAGCTAAAAACCCAGCCATCTAAAAAATTAGATACTCAGCCATCTGGATACCCAGACATTCAGCAACCCGAACAGCCAGATACTCAACCATCTAAAGATTTATCACCCCAAAAATCCGTTTCTACTAAAACCCAGAAATCTAAACAGTCAAAAACCCAGCCATCCAAAAAACCAGATACTCAGCCACCTGGATACCCAGACATTCAACAACCCGAAAAATCAACTACCCAGACAGCTAGTAAGTTAAATGATAAAGATAAATTAGCCAAGCGTGAGAATCCCGACTACACACAAACTACCTTTCGTATTCCTAAAAAGCTGAGTAGGCAGATTAACCGTGTGTTGATGGATTTAGCTGATGAGGGGGTAGAAGTAGATCGCAGTGACTTACTGGAGGAATTAGCCAATGCTTTTATCCGACTAGCTGATGAAGTTGGTGTAGTAGAAGCACTAGAACAAATCAAAAATCTGGGTACCCAGATGGATGAGTAGCTACAGATGGAACGTGGACAACCGATCGCTTCCACAACCAAAAAATTATAAGTTGAATTAAGCATCCATTGAATCTGGATATAAATATATGGTTCAACGTATTGAAGAAATTTTAGGTAACTCAATTACAGAATATACTCCCAACGCAATCAAATTTCACTTATTATCTTTAGAATCATTGGAGCAAGTTCTTCAATCCGGCTACACTACACTAAATGCGAGTTTTAATGCTGCTCCATCAGTTGGTTCATTTATTGAATTTGGGCAACGTTGCCAAAGCATAGAAGTGACAGCGACTTTTGATGGTGTAGCCTTTAATCGTACAGAAAACTCGAACTTAGTGATTGATGCCATTACCGTTAAAGGGGTGAAAGATTTAGACTTTGCTGGTGAATTTGTAAAATTTGTCTGGGGTTGTGATGAATTAGAAATTAATTCTCAACAGTTATATGCTTGGTGGGATTAACTAGTTGAAAGTTTCGTGTCCACTGTTTTCTGGAATTTGCGATCTAGCTTTTGTAGTCATGGTAATATAAGCCACTTATACAGAACTTCTATAACTTGCTCTTGGGAATATAACCCCATCAAAAGCCCAATCATTCCGACTGGGTTTTTGACTGCGAGAGCGATCGCTGCCTCATTACATCACTGGTTAATCATCTATTAACCTTTTACTGGATGCACCTAATTGGCTTTTATGTCATCCTAGAAAAAGAGAATTAATTTGGTGAGTATTTTTGTTTTTAGTATTGACAGGCTTTATCCTTTTGGTATTTACAGACTTTTCTCCAAAATTTAAATCTCTACAAACTAATAATTTTGGAGAAAATCGATGTCAATTTATGTGGGCAACCTCTCTTACCAAGTTACGGAAGATGACATCAGGGAAGTTTTTGGTGAATATGGTACAGTAAAGCGGGTTGTGCTACCAACTGACCGTGAAACAGGTCGTCTGCGCGGCTTTGCCTTTGTGGATATGAATTCAGATGCAGAAGAAGCAGCTGCCATTGAAGGTCTTGATGGTGCTGAATGGATGGGTCGTGACCTGAAAGTTAACAAAGCCAAGCCCAAAGAAGACAGAGATTCTTCTGGTGGCGGACGTGGCTCCTATGGTGGCGGCGGTGGACGAGGTGGATATAGTGGTGGTGGCGGACGCGGACGCTACTAAAATTTGAAACCGGAAATTTGAGAGAGCGAATTTTTAGGCCATTGAGAAATTCAATTTAGTAGGAGAGAGAATGACCCAAATCATAGTGGGTGAAAATGAACATCTTGAGTCAGCCTTACGCCGATTTAAGCGAGAAGTTTCCAAGGCAGGGATTTTTCAAGACATGAGGAAGCATCGTCACTTTGAAACACCTATTGAAAAATCCAAGCGCAAAAAACAAGCCTTGCAAAAGCAGGGTAAAAGACGTTTCCGCACTTGAGAACTGACATAGATTTTAACGAATGCCCTCATAGTGTTTATGAGGGTTTTTTCTATGGGATTTAGCAGCAGTAAGCAAAAATTAAGCAATGGTAATTCTTACTGGCTTCAAAGCTATATATGTCAACGATTACAGTCGCCAGTGCTGTGTACCGTTCTTGAGAGGTCGGGGCTAGGAAAGATTTCTTAAAAGAAATTTTCTACTGTTTGTCAAATTTAGTTGTTTAAATTTGCTATTACTCTTTTAGATATCATTTTCTGGACAGAATTAATTCAATTGGGTTAGTTAAATTAATTAAATCTTCACCTAATTTTATGGACACACCTTTTATTCCTGTAGTTCATTCAATCCCTGAAGGGTCAGCTTTAATTGACACTGTACTTGATAACTACCCAATTAACAAGCCTCTCAGTTGTAAGTTATATAAACGTGGGCTTAACGATACTTATTTAATAGAAACTGAACAAAATAGATATATTTTACGGATTTATAGATGTAGTTGGAGAAATAAAGAAGAGATTGGTTTTGAGTTAGAACTTCTAGCATTTTTAAATAATAAAAATCAGCCAGTAGCATACCCTCTTCTTAGAAAAGATGGTGGTTTTACTACAGAGGTTTTAGCACCGGAGGGTGTACGTTATGCGGCTGTGTTTACGTATGCACCAGGATGTGCAGTTAATGAAAAGCTTCATGCTGACCAAAGTTATATTTTGGGAAAAGTGCTGGCAGAAATTCATCAGGAATTAAACTGCTTCAGGAGTAGTTTTACTCGGAATAAATTAAATAGTGAATATTTACTTCATAGGTCATTACTAACAATTACATCCCTCTACAAACATCGTCAACATGATATAGACTACCTCGAACAATTAATTAAAAAAATTACCAGCCAAATAGCAGAATTTAGGCTACCTTTTAAAGCCCCTGAGTATGGAATTTGTATAGGTGATGTACATTCAGGTAATGCTCATTTTACACAACAGAATAAACCAACATTGTTTGACTTTGATCAGTGTGGTTATAGCTGGCGTGCTTTTGACATTGCAAAGTTTTTACACGCAGCACTAAGAATGAAGATAGGCATTGAAGTTAGAAACAGCTTTATTGAAGGTTATCAGATAATTCGCCAGTTGAGTGAAGATGAACTAGCATCAATTCCCGTATTTGTTCAAACTGCTCATATCTGGGTTATGGGAATTAGTACAAGTGTTGTAGGTGATGTTTTACCTTATGGTTGGTTCGATGATGATTGGCTAGATACAAAGTTAGCCATGCTGAAAAGTTTAGATAATGCAGAAATTCAAATCTGTTAACCACCAAAACCAAATCAAAAGCTATCAGCCCCCGACCGCCAAAGAAATTTTTGTAAGGGCGGATAATCTAAAACCCAATTACCGAAACTGCCTTGCGCTTCTGTTCTGGCGTGACCTCCAGATAACGCTGCAACGTCCCCAGGTCGCTGTGGCCAGAGATTTCCTGAATAGTTCTCAAAGGTATCCCCGCGCTGGACATCTGCGTGAGGGCAATTCGCCTATTTAGGATTTTGTGGAATCTGCAATTAAGAATGCTTCTACCTCTGCAAATGTCTCATTGCAGAGGTAGAAATTTGCTCATGAATGCTTGAGTCACGCCTATGAAGAAGCACCTGCTTCAGCAACAGCAGCACCTTCTTCTGGTTTAGGCTCCTTCGCTTTCTTTTCAAAGATTTGGATTCCGGCATCAACCACTTCAAAACCGTTTTCAGTTCGCTGTCCAAGCTTACCAGATATAGCCCCTGCCCAGTCCGCAAATTCAGCCGTATTGGTTTCAGCCTTGCGCCAGCTTTTTGCGTTAATCAAAGCAGTGAAGACTACACCGTTCTGATCCGTCAGTGAGACTTCCACTTTTTTGTTAGCTGCCGGTGTAGCTGTTGGTAATTCACCGCTAAATTTGATTGTGACTTCGCTCTTTACTTGCATAGATTGCCCCTTCAGATCAAAGACTCAAATTTTCCGTTCTTGATTTTATCAGAGCCTCAAAAAAACTTCGCATCCTAAACATTATTTAACCCCAATGGAATTTGTAAGGTATTTACAAGGATTTTCTCAAAAAGGCAAAAATAAGGAATATGAATGGTATTTCAATGGCATACCAATGGCAGATATAAGGATTTACTGCTGCCTCAAATTGGATTAGTGAAAAATTTGGTTATTCTGCCAAAAATAAGGTTTATCAATGGCATTTCAATGGCATTTATAAGGTATCCCAAAGGTAAATATAAGGATTTAGACCCCAAAAACCTAATTTATGACCCTGATTTCTACTCCAAAAATTTCTGACTAAAACTCTCGCACAGTACGCAATAAAGTTTGGCCCGTTTTTTTTGACTCAACAGCATCATCAGAACAAAATCACGTTCACAGCCACTCGATTTACTACCACAGCACTACAATTGAACTACAATAGTGATTCTTCCGTTCACCATTTCAAATCCTGACGCTTGAGCGAGCATTATCAAAACTCCTACCGCCATAAAAATACCCCCGGAATGTGGGGGCGAATCATGTCCTTGACTTTTACGTTCTACAAAGAATCTAAGAGATTGATTGTTGTTTAGTATAGGTAGTTCCGTATATATGCCCATACTACAATCAACCAATCTCGTTGTCTTGAGTAATTACTGACTTTTCAAATTCGCTTCACAGCAGCTTATCATTAACTACGCAATACCAAAGATTCGAGCAAAATCAACCAAACAGCTGATCCATGAAATCAACTGATGCTTCACCAGCAATCAAACTTGAATGATGGTCTTCTGGTTGCTCAACAGGAGACAGTGCAGGCGTTGATGTGTTTTGACTATCCTCATGAGTGCCATTAACTGAAGCTGGCACCGCAGACAATGGTACAGAAACACAGCTGTAAACACTAGCATCTAGTCCCAACTCCAAAGCCATAATGCCAAAATGACTTTCAGCCATCCGCCGCGAAATCAAGTATGAATTTGTGAGTTGCTGCTGTGAACAGCCACCCAACTTAGATTGAGCGCGAGGCAGAAAATACATCACTAACACTTCTTCCAGCATCTTCTTAGCACAAGAAGACTCTAAAGAATTGAAGTAATCAGCCACCACTGCTAAAGGCGTATTCTCCATTGGCTGAAAGCGAGGCAGTGACAAACTCTTACGCAGTTTTTTCGTTCTTGCCACCTTTAACCTCTTTGATTTTGTCCAATAGCTGATCCATCATGCCAAAGCAATCAATTAATCGAAAAACTAACTCCCGATCTTGTCCATCACCAATCCCAAAAGTTTGTCCAATTTTTTCACTAATTTCCGGCAACCAATTCATCACAGCACAAGGCTTTGGAACTTCATTAGCGTAAGTTCTTTTAGGTTCAAAAGCAGGTGCGTATTCGCCTTTAACTAGCTTTTTGTCGCTCGTACTAGTTGGTACACAGTTGAAATAATCTTCCAGTTCCGGTTGGATAAAAAATGCCGCACCACCACCGATAATTACTTGTGCTGGCATGGAAGGCAGATTTTTATCTAGCCACTTAGAAAGGCGCAGCCAATAATTCATCCTTGCCGCGATCAAGGCTTGGACAAGATCCTCAATTTCACGCTGACGTAAAGACTCATCTCGCGCCGCCGCTAATCGTTGAAATGAATTTAACTCTTTCCAAGTGGGTCTTCGGGTGTATGGAGTTGACGAATCATAAACATAGACTTGCTTTCTGCCCTCATAGAAACTGTCAGAAATTGCCTGTGCCAATTGGTCGCGTCCAATTCCTGACACCCGTGAGCAGACATCATCTAATAGAGTACTAAACCCTAGCAATGGGCTATCGGCACTTTTGCGAATCCCCCTGTCAAAATAAAGCAATGTTGTGTTGCGATGACCCAGCATCAGCAGCGCGATTTGATTGTTCTGAAACCATTCCACACCTTTGATTTTGGTATAGACCGCTAATAATCCCGCCCCTTCAGGACGGCAGACAAAATTTTCGGTTAATATGACATCCCAAGTCTGCCCACGAAATTGAAAGGTTTTAAACATTTCTTGCAGTTGGGAAAAGAAACGTTTGTGATCGTTATATTCATTCCAAGGCAGTAAGAAAGCCAAATCTAAAAAGATTTTCACATTTTTGGTTTTCGGCTTTTTACTGGCAACTTTATATCTTTCTAAAATTACGCCGACCGCCGCCAGAACTTTATACAGAGCATTTTCATATTTGCGCTCATGAATTCGGTCAACAGCAGCAAATTCACGGGCAAATTCACCAATGATAAAGATGCTATCGTTCCACTCCAAGTAAGCTTGGTGTTCTGGGCGAGGAATACCGTTCCACACCTGATTGTCTTGGTAACGCTGAAAATCAGTTTTAGATATCTGCTCCACTTCTGGAGACATCAGAAAAAACCTTGGTTTCTCCCAGCTTGAAAACTTGTAAATGATTTTTGTGCCAGAACCACCGACATCTATAGACACAGCAAGGTCAAGTTGTGATGCCATAAATATACTGATTGTTGAGGGCTTTTAGCAATGTAGCGCAAAAGCCGAAATTCTGCTGAATCCGCCGTGTTTTAATTGCACAGCTTATGCACAAATGTAGCCATATATCTGTGCATAGACTGTGCAACTTCAGATAAATAGAGAGAACTACACCAGAAAAAACAACAGTAAAACTGTGCATAACCTGTGCAACATCACAAGTTATGCTAGTGCGGAATTGGTGGGCGTAAAATAGTCAAAAGGCAGTTTTAGCAAGCAATCCAACTGCGGCAGTCAAGAGAATTACAGAGAAGGCACGGTGACGAGAAGGCGGAGACTGGGGGCGGTAGCAGAAAAATTTGGGATGGGGGTACTAGTATGGAGGTGTACTCACTACACTTCTACGCCCTGCGGGTGGGCTGCGCCCATCCTTCGCTTCGCTCAGGACGCAGAAGTTCCGTTCGCCCCTGCGGGGTTTTGCACACCTTTGGCACACTTGAAAAATTCGAGAGAAAATCAATGGCGGCTTTAGCGATTCTGCGCGTTGAAAAACTCAAATCTTTTGGCAATGTTGGGGGTAGTGAAAAGCATACCGCCCGTTTACAAGATACCCCAAACGCCGACAGCACTAAAAAAAATATCCGGCTGATTGGGGAGGAGGATGGCACGGCACTGGAAGATTTGGTCAAAACTAAGATAGCCAGCACCACTAAGCACAAACCCCGCAAGGATGCTGTACTGTGTAGTGACATATTTTTATCGGCATCGCCTGAATATTTCCGTCCTCATGACCCATCAAAGGCTGGTGAGTGGAATCATGAACGCATGGTTTTGTTTGCTGGAGCTTCTAGACAATGGCTGCTCAACAACTACGGTGATAAGTGCGTCAGGGCAGAATTGCACTTGGATGAAGCTACTCCCCACATTCATGCTTACGTTGTTCCCATCAACGACAAGACCAAACAGCTAAGTCACAAAGAAATGTTTGGCGGTGATGGTCGGGCTGCCAGCATTAAATTGTCCAAACTCCAAGACAGTTATGCAGAAGCACTCGCGCCTTTGGGCATTGAACGGGGGGTGAAGGGCAGTAAAGCAACCCATACCAAAGTTAAAGAGTATTACCAAGCGGTCAACAGCGAACCATTCACCGCAGTCTGGTCGAATCAGCAACTAGCACCAACGCCATTTGAATCAGCCAGGACTTACATTGCCCGAATTCAGCAGCATGAGGACTTCCAAACCATTAACCACCAACTGGCTGACCGTAAGTTCATGCTTGAGCGATTAGAACGAGCGGAGCAACGGGCTAGGTATAGCGAGAAGGAACGGCAGCGACTTGAAAAACGGGTGCAACTGTTGGAATCAACCAGTCAACTGCGTGACCTGCCCTTGGAAGATGTCGCCTGGGAGTTGGGGCTAAATTACGCTCGTCAAAGGTGGAGGGGTCACAATCACATCATTAATATAGATGGGTCGAAGTTCTACGATTTTTCACCCTCTCACCAGAAGGGCGGCAGTGGTGCGATTGACTTGGTGATGCACATTAACTCTTGTAATTTCCGGCAAGCGATCGCTTGGCTGCATGACCGATTTGGTGAAGCCGGCGCAGAAAAAGCAGCTTTAGCCCACGCTCGAAAGATGACTAGTGAGATTATCCAGACTGAACCGCGTCCCCAATTCCAGCTACCAGTTGAGGACAAAGCCAAATGGCAGTTAGTCTCTGACTACCTCACCCAAAAACGCTTAATAGGAGAGAATCTGGTTCAGGCTCTCCACGAACGGGGGCTGGTTTATGCTGATGACCAGCAAAATGCTGTCTTTGTCATGCGGAATTTCGACCGTCAACCCCTGGCTAATGGTGCATTTTTGCGTGGGACTAGGGGCAATAACAACACCTTTAAGGGTTATGAGAAAGGAACCACTAGGCGCGAGGGCTGGTTTTACTTTCATTTGGGCGGACAGCCAACTGACCAACCTGAGAAAGTGGTGCTGTGTAAATCACCCATCGATGCCATATCCTTCGCTATGCTGGAGTATCAAGTTAGGAGCGATGTGCCACCAACAAGAACGCTGTATATAGCAGTTGATAGCCCCAACAGCTTGCCTGTAGAGCAATTACGGCATATCCCTAATGTGCAGGTGGCTTTTGACCCGGACTCTTCGGGCGATGCAGCTGCACGGGCAGTAAAAGAACTACTGCCACAGGCTACTCGGCTGTTGTGCAAGGCGGCTGATTGGAATCAGCAGCTTATCGATTATGGGCGGCAGTTACGGCAGCAGCAACGGCGGGAACAGGATGATGATTTGAGTCTTTAAAAAATTGAACATACTAAAATAACCTTAAAGAATACTCTGGGAGTACAACTCATAGTTGTGGATGCCAATTTAATTTTGCAGCGAGCTTTAAATGACTTCTGCTTACAAACCCTTGAAGATGCAACTTTGATGAAGAAGGCGTTTAAGCAGATAAATCAGATGAAACGAGAGTTTGGCAAAGGATTTGCTTTGGTTAATGTGGGGGAGTTTAGCCCAGCTTTAGGTGAGTTCATTTACCCACTAACTGATGGCGGCGAAATATTGTGGTTGGATGAGGAAACAACTCGTCAACATTTCAATCATGAAATTGCCACTAATGTTTTGAATGTAGTTAATTTTGAATCCTGCCCCGCTCACCACGAAGTTTTCATTTTCATGGGCAGTATTGATAATGGTGTTCATGTAAAAGTTGGTCGATACAGTGTGGCTGTCATGAGTTTCAATGTTGCTGACCCCTACCGTATTAAACCCTCATCAATTACATCGAAGCAAATTGAAAAACGGCTGCGACGTATGGCCAATAGCGGAATACGTCTGTTAATTCTTGATACTTCTAATCCTGATGTTATGGGTAATAACTTGGCAAAGTGGTTGCGTGAAATCAAGAGGTTAGAAAATCAAGCATCTCTTAACTTTAGCGTCATGATAGATGCTAGTGATGAGTTCCCCGCTTCCCTCCCATCTGATTTGCAATCGGACTGCTGGACTATCAGGTTTGATAAGTAGGGAGCGACCGCATTCCACGTTCTAGCCCTAACGTGGAATGCTGTATGAATTAGGAGCCTAAATCATAAGCTAACTAGAGATTTTCTCCATTAATTGCGTAATTTAGCACAACAACCATGTGTTAATAGTAAAATATGATGTCGCGCTTAAAAGGTAGTAGATGGAGCCATTGGCTGCTGGAGCGATCGCTATTGGACTGTGATTGTGACTAAGGCTTTGGGAAAAACGGGCGAAAAGTAAATGCTGTCTTTCTTGCACAGCAAGGAATATGAGCTAATTTATAGACGTTTTTAGCATAACAAGTAATGAAGAACCGCCTATGTTTTCGTTCCTTATTGTGACTAAAGGTATGTAAATAAACAAAATTTAATTTTGAAATTCGCTCTGTAACTGGGTTTCAAATACCTGAATCCTTACATACATACCAACAATTACCTGATTTTTAACAACAGAAATAAAGCCAAATGAAATCTAAATTTTTCTGGGAAACCATATTTGTTTTAATTCTCGGAATTCACAGCACACAAGTTATTGCAGTCCCCTCTAATCTAGAGAAAAATCCCCCAGATTTTAAAAGTTTTACAGATTGGTGCAAGCAGCGATTAACTTTAGAACAAGAGACAAGGCATACTGTTGAAGTCTTGTTACAAACAACTGGTACTCAAGACTGCGCTCAAGCCAACCAAAAGCTTATTAATTTAACAACACTCGACCTG
>JAGKSW010000237.1 GCA_018993265.1 Nostoc sp. TH1S01 | reverse complement strand
AGACTTAACGGGAAAAGTCAGAAACTCAACTAGTCTAATATTTATTAGATATGTAATTTATTCAAGTCTGTCATTACTATCCAAATATTTTTATTTTCATAAAAATCCCCACGTTGCTCTAATGTAAAACCACCCAGCAATAATCCCAACCATACCTCTACCATCGGCATTTTCAACTTCCGTTGCAGTTGAGTTAGAGCAATTTCATCTTTTACTTGAGCAAGATACCCTGAGATCGCCCCCTTCCATTTATCTACATCCTCATCCCCCGCCAACCGATGAACATCTTCTACTGTTTGAATGTCCAGCATTGTCAAGATATTTTCTTTCTCCACAGGTGCGGCTACTGAATCGAACTGACTCACCCGATGAGTAAAGGAGTGCGACCCATGCGGTCTAAACGTCTGCGGTGGCGGTTCTTCGATCAGGTCGTCTAAATCTAGCTGCATGGTTGTTCTTACCAAACCAGCAAATAGATCAGTCCCGATCACTGGCCCCTCCGTATCATTAAGAGCGCGTACATCTTCTAGCAATAACCCAGCACGCGACAGGAGAATATCTGCGATTTGATAAAACGCTGCCGCCGCCGTTGATAACTGCGCTTCGGTTGATAAATTTTCTAGTTCCTTATCCAGACATTCCCACACTGGCGCTAGTGTTGATGTCGGTGGGGCGGCAGATATCTCTTCTAAAATTTCCCAAATAGTTAGCTGACGATACGTGTTCATCTCTATGATTCAGGGTGCAGGGGGCAAGGTCTGACTGGACAATGAGTCGGGCTGATCTCAAACATATCCTTATATTGATACAACGAAATGCCATATTGTTTGGCAAATGCTTGCAACACCTGGTCTGTATAGGCGCGGATCTTACCCGCCGTCAGTCCAAAGCAGTGAATCGGCTCCAGGCGACAAACAGGCTTTTGTCCCAGCCATAGCTCCGCACTTAGCGCGTGTAACGGTTTATCTCCTGGGTCTTTGTACAAGTACAGCACAGCAAAATAAGTTTCTGGTGGTGCAACAGAGATCGCTTCAATCTGCCCAGAATCATCGCCTTTGCGGTTGCGATAGAATGAGCGGCGATTGTGGCAGACTTTGGGATTCCAGCAGCCATCACCTTCTGGCCCATGCAGCACTTTTGCCTTCGAGGTTGGCAACTTGGCGCATAGTTGACATTTAGGATCTAACGGCTTGGGCATCTGTTTGTCTTTTTATCACCTTTAGTTACTCAATATTCAACTGGGTTTGCGCTATTTCACATACTTCCAGTAATATTGGTGCAATAATTGCTTGTTTACGTGCATCTTCACTTAATAGCTTGACTCGCCGAAGATTGCGCTCAATTAGCTGCTGCAATTGCTGGGTTTCTCTACCTAAAGATTCTGTTCTTGGTAATTGCAAGCGTTCACGCTCATAAGTACAACCTAGTTCAGCCAGTATATCTTCTGGAGAAAATGGTAATTCAAAATATTTACTGAATGTATAACTTTGTCCTGGTTGAATAATTCTTGGGCGACTCATATTTTTCAATTTTGATTTCCTCAAAATCACCAGTTAGTTTCTATTTCATTGTTGCTTACGACTCCACCTCTTTTTCCTCGCCTATCGCCCGATAATAAGCCGCTATTGCCGCTTCTTGTTCACTACGCAGAGTATAACGTCGAAATGCTTTCTCACTTTGGTGTCCTGTCAGTTTCCTTGCATGACCTGGATCTACGCCCAACAGTAATAAGTCCGTAGCGTAAGTATGTCGAAACGAATGCGGGTGCAGTTCTTCAATGCCTGCCATTTCACCTATTTTCTCCACCGCAAAGTAAATCCCGTGATAACTCAAGCGTTCACCTTTATACGAGGCATGGTGCGAAATCATCAGTGGGGTCAGGCTGTTTAATTCTTCACCCTGTTCACTACGAGATCGCAAATACTCTTGTAATACTTCCCGACTTTCTTTTCGCAGTGGCACTAGGCGTGGTTCATTCGTTTTCGTGTCCGGTAAAAACAACAGCTTGCCATCAAATGACCCGACGTTTAACTCGACAATTTCCCCTGCCCTCAACCCGTGCGAGAGAATGTGTACCAGTGCTGTATCTCTAAGTTTTGTTTCTCCTAACAACTCCAATGCCGCCCACACCCTCTCCATCTGTTCCGTGGTTAAACTTTGGGCTGGTGGCAGCGGAATTTTTTCTAGTTTCACCCCTAGCGTCGGATTCGTCCCTATGATGTCAGGATATGTGCAACACATCCATTTGAAAAAGCTTTTGAGTGCTGAAATTCCGGCATTGACGCTGCTTTTTGACAGTCCTTTACCTGCTTCAGTACGTACTTCGTCTCTTAAATATTCTTTATATAATGCCAAGTGGCGTGGGCGTAGCTCATGATAAGACAACTGCGTCCATCCCAAAAATCGCTTCAGTTCTCTTTCGTACAGCTTTCGGCTATTCACCGACAGATTGTTGCTCCGTAAAAACTCTAATACCTTTACGAAACAATTATCTTTTCTCCGATATAAAATACGATAAAGATGTACTTAAAATGACTCTTCTATAGTTTTGTATAATTTTATACTTTAACTCAGTATGCAAGCGCGGCGATCGTCATGCTCCTGCGCTCAAGTACCTCAAACCCTTGTTCTGGCGTTGTCAAAATTTCTCGCTTGTCTGCAAACCCACATTTGGATAAGTTGGGGAGATACAGTTTTAAGCAATTTGATATTGCCTATTTCTTCATTACAAGTTGAAAGGCAGGCTCTAAAAGAGTTTTGAGAGCCAAAGTGTCGTATCGCTGTTGCGCGGTTGTGGTTCAGAATTTTCTTGGCACAGTGATGCCTAAATCTACGGAATTTATTACTTTTGCGACTTCCTGTAATAATTTTTCATCAATACTGTCCGCGATCTCTCAGCAGCCGGGAAATTGTATCCTGATACAGTTCTATTTCCGATTTATGTGGACTTTTCCGGCGTTCTGCTTCAAGATTGCGCTTGCAAGCGCTTTCATCACCATAAAGGAGTTTTAGTAATTGTTTTTTTACTGTATCTAATTCAGAGGGAGGTAGTAGTTCCTGAGATTGGCGCAGTTGTATGACGTATTGATGAGCAAATTGATATTCTGCATCTGTCAGATAACCTAAACGATGCCCCGAACGGTAATCATTCTGTGCTGCTTGACGTTTGTATCCCGCAAGAAATATCTCTCCAAAGCCACAGATAAACATGCACAAATCTGTATAGCGTTCATTTAGTTCAAAATTACTTTTACGAATTCCAGAATTGCTCAAAATATAGTGACATACTTCGTGTGCCAAAATGGCTTGCGCTGCCAATTTATCTTGAAAGAAATCCGGACTAACTTTGATGGTAACCCAACCTTCTTCATCCACTTCAAACATTCCAGCTGCGAATGGTATTGGGGTCACGAGTACTCGTGGCACCATATATGGCACCTGAAACCCTGGTGTAACCACTTGCCCCAAGAATTTCTCAAAAATGTTAGTCCAATTGGTTTGGCATTTAATCACGATGAGCAGTCGTGTTGTTCCCCTTTCCTCGTTGCCGCTGTCGCTCAATTAGGGGTTGGGTATGGTTGAGAGATTACTTGTTGGTGTTTGAGACTAAGATAATTTTGAACAGATCGCTAAGAGTTGAAAATTAAAGTCCAAGTTACAGTTTGGTAAGGTTGAGATGAATCAAGCTGAACAATTGCAAGATCAGTATGTCAAAGTCGGCTCTGTAAATACCCGATATTGGCAAGCTGGAGATTCAGGTAGCACGGTCATTTTGCTTCATGGCGGTGGCGGTTACATTGAGTTGTGGAAGTACAATATCCTTGAATTAGCCAAACATCATCGCGTTTATGCGTTTGATATGGTGGGTGCAGGTCGCTCCGATAAACCCGATGCTGCTCATTACACCTTTGACTTCATGGCTCTGTTCACGCGAGATTTCATGAAGGTTTTAGAGATCCCCAAGGCAAATTTGATTGGAACTTCTGCGGGTGGTGGAGTCGCACTCACTTTAACGTTGAACTTCCCACAATTAGTTGAGCGACTAATTCTCGTTGGCAGTGCGGGTCTTGGGAAAGAACTTAATTTTCTGCTTCGAGTTACCACAATTCCTGGTTTAGCTAAGTTGTTTAGTTCACCAAGCAAATCAGGTGTAGCGATGTTGTGTAGACAGGCAGTGTACGACTCAAAACTCATCACTGATGAAATTGTCGAAGAGTTTTATCAAATGGCAACGCTTCCTGGCGCAGCACAAGCAACCTTAAATCTAGGTCGTTCAAACTTTAATATCTGGGGGCAATTCTATCACTCAATTGCTGACAAATTGCATACTATCGAGGTTCCAACCCTCATTATTTGGGGCAGACAAGATCCGATGGTTCCTGTAAGCCATGCTCAGAATGCCGTTAAGATTATTTCTCATGCTCAGTTGGAGATTATTGAAGAGTGCGGTCATTGGAGTCCGATTGAGCATCCACAAAAATTTAATCAGCTAGTTCTAGAGTTTCTATCGTGATTTTTGAATTGCTTCACGGTTGCCAGCTAGTTAACAAGTTGATGAGCCGTGTTGCGGCAACG
>JAGKSW010000236.1 GCA_018993265.1 Nostoc sp. TH1S01 | reverse complement strand
GATATTCGTGAAATACTGTAGAGACGTTACATGCAACGTCTCTACATATTTTTAGGTTTTACGCTTATAAGCTAATCAGCATTTAAGTTGCATAAAGCCAGGGCTGAAGCCCTTACTACAAGAGAATCAGTCTGGAAAAATGAATGACGATTAGCTTACCTCATGTACTCAAAATATGCTGTATGCGGCTGTATGCGATCGAGCAAAATTTTAATATATAAAAAATCCAAAAAACACACCTATATTTATGAAGGTAAAATCTCTATCAGAAGTCAGAATTTGCTTTCTTGGCGAATCATTTGTTAACGGTACAGGCGACCCAGAATGCCTTGGTTGGACAGGTAGAATTTGTGTAAATGCTAATAAAAAAGGGTATGATATCACCTACTATAATTTAGGTGTGCGGAGAGAAACGAGTACTGAACTAAAAAACCGCTGGCTGAGAGAAGTTACCTATCGCCTACCAAAAGAATATGACGGTAGAGTTGTATTTTCTTTTGGAGTGAATGACACGACTATCGAAAATGGTAAAACTCGCGTTGCTATTGCAGACTCACTCAACAATATTCGTGATATTCTGAGTGCGGCTAAACAGTTATATCCTGTTTTGATGATTAGTCCACCACCATGTACAGATGCAGAACAAAATCGAAGAATTGAGAATTTAGGGCAAGAGTTTGCTTTAGTTTGTCAGCAATTAGATGTGCCTTACCTCAACGTTTTTTCAATATTAATTAAATCAAATATTTGGTTAGAAGAAGCCAAAAATTATGATGGCGCTCATCCAAGAGCCGCAGGGTACGCTGAATTTACTCAAATTGTAGATAATTGGGATGTTTGGTTAAATTGGTTTAAATAATAATTGCTTATACTAGAGGCAGTAAAACTCCTGAAAGGAATCTGGCAATGACAGCATCAAATATAAAAATACCACCTTTAGAAAGTGGCGATCGCCTAACTCGTCAAGAATTTGAACGTCGTTATTATGCCATGCCTGATACTAAAAAAGCAGAACTAATCGAAGGAGTTGTATACGTGGCCTCACCCTTACGTTTTAAAAGTCATGGAAAACCACACGGAAACTTGATAATTTGGCTAGGAACTTACAAAGTTGCTACCCCTGGCGTAGAGTTGGGCGATAATTCTACAGTCCGCTTAGATTTAGATAATGAACCACAACCAGATGTCGTGCTATTAATTGACGAACAACTGGGTGGACAAGCACGTATTAGTGAAGATGATTATATCGAAGGCGCACCAGAATTAATTGCCGAAGTTGCTGCGAGTAGTGCTGCTAATGACTTGTATGATAAAAAGCGAGTATACCGACGTAATGGTGTAAAAGAATATATTGTTTGGCAGGTTTTTGAGAATCAACTTGATTGGTTTGTTTTAGAAAATAGTGAATATAAATCATTAATGCCAGATATAGATGGGATTATCAAAAGTCATGTTTTCCCTGGTTTATGGTTGGATATAGCTGCATTATTAACCGGAGAAATGACCCAAATTTTAGCAGTGTTACAACAAGGCTTGAACTCACAATAACATCAAATATTTGTACAGCAATTAGCAAACAAATATTAAATTATTCATTCAACGCTAAAATTATATTAGTAAAAGGTAGTTCTTATGCAGCAAATTAATTTGGCTGAAGCATCCCAACACTTATCAGAATTAATTGACGCGGCGCTTGATGGAGAAGAAATTATTATCACAAAAGATAATCAACAGGCTGTGAAGTTAATTCCTATATTGCCAGTGAAACGCCGTCCCAAATTTGGTAGTGCTAAGGGAATAGTTACAATATCTGATGACTTTGACGAACCTTTAGAAGAATTTCAGGAGTACATGTAGTGCAGCAACTTTTAGATACTCATACTTTTCTCTGGTTTATTCTGGGTAATTCAAGGCTTAGTAATAGTCTGCGATCGCAAATAGAGAACAATGATAATTTTCTTAGTATTGCCAGCGTTTGGGAAATGGCAATCAAACACAGTATTGGCAAACTAAATTTTAATTTAAGTTTTGCTGAGTTTGTTGATCAGCAAATAATTATGAATGGTATTCAAATAATTAATATCGAAATTGAGCATATTTTAACTGTTTCCCAACTGCCATTACACCATCGTGATCCTTTTGACAGAATGTTAATTGCTCAGGCATTAGTAGAAAATTTACCTATATTAAGTGCTGATACAATTTTTGATACTTATCCGATTAAGCGTTTGTGGTAGTGATGCTTAAATTCTACCGAAAGATTAGTAAACATTAGTTACCAAAAAAACTTAGCATTATTTAATCAGTCTTCACCAGGGATAGTTATGAGTTATTATATTGCTCCTCGATTTTTGGATAAAATTGCTGTTCACATCACTAAAAACTTCTTGAATCTTCCTGGTGTGAGAGTACCTTTGATTTTAGGGATTCATGGACGTAAAGGAGAAGGCAAAACCTTTCAGTGTGAATTAGCTTTTGAAAAAATGGGTGTGGAAGTGACACTCATATCTGGTGGCGAATTGGAAAGTCCAGATGCGGGAGATCCGGCGCGGTTGATTCGGCTACGCTATCGAGAAACAGCCGAACTCATCAAAGTGCGCGGTAAAATGTGCGTGCTGATGATTAATGACTTAGATGCAGGTGCAGGACGCTTTGATGAAGGGACTCAATACACTGTAAACACACAGTTGGTAAATGCCACACTGATGAATATTGCCGATAATCCCACAGATGTACAGTTACCGGGAAGCTATGATGCAAACCCCATCCGGCGTGTACCAATTATCGTTACAGGTAATGATTTTTCCACTTTGTATGCGCCGTTAATTCGAGACGGACGGATGGAAAAATTTTATTGGGAACCTAACCGTGATGACAAAGTAGGAATTGTCGGCGGGATTTTTGCACCAGATGGACTTTCAAAACGGGAAGTTGAACAGTTGGTTGATACTTTCCCCAATCAATCAATTGACTTTTTTAGTGCGTTGCGTTCCCGAATTTATGATGAACAAATCCGCGACTTTATCCACCAAGTAGGTTATGAACGTATATCTTTGCGTGTGGTAAATAGTGTAGAAGGGCCACCAGAATTTAAAAAGCCAGATTTTAGCTTATCTCACTTAATTGAGTCTGGTCATTTTATGGTGGGTGAACAAAAACGGGTGGAAAATTCGCAGTTGGTCGATGAATATAATCGTCTGAATCGAGGTAGAAAAAGTTATCAACCAGCACCAGCACCAGCACCAACATCAGTTAGTCAGCCTTCAACAAATGGATCTCGTCAACAGCAACCGTCAAACACTCATGTATCTCTAGAAACACAAGAACAAATCCGGCAAATCTTGTCTCAAGGTCTCAAAGTTACTTTTGAACACGTCGATGAACGCCGCTTCCGTACAGGCGCTTGGCAGAGTTGCGGTACAATTCACATCGATGCTGAATCTGATGCTATCTCAACTTTAGAATCACATCTCACTGAATATAGTGGTGAGTATGTACGTTTGGTAGGAATTGACCCCAAAGCCAAACGGCGAGTTGTCGAAACAATTATTCAACGACCAAATGGCAAAAATTAAGTATTGCTAGATTGATTTTAAAAGGCGATCGCACCAAAAATACAAAGAGCGATCGCTTTTATTTTTGAGAACTATACTGCGAATTAATTAGATCAAAAATCAGCTTCTACATTTTGCACCTTGAGGAGTAGCATCAGGATAGAAAGTTACAATTGCCTGATTTTTCCTAACGAAAACAGTAGGAAAAGTTTTGCCTGTTTCTTGGTCACGAACATTATAAATACAAGCTCCCTCTTGATTTCTCTGTAATTTAAATGCTCTGGTTGCATCTATTAGCATTTCTTCAGCATTGCTGATGTAGCCATAGCCTTTAATCACATCTGTAACTGTTCTGTTATTTTGTTTAATTACTACTCCTAGCGTATAGATTACACCTGGAACAACTTCTTCTCGTCTTTGATTATTAGGCAATCTGCCAGCAATTCCTGCATTTTGTAGTTGCAAATATCTGCCAGCAAAATGCAACCCGCCAATATCATTGGCGTTATAAATCTCACCACAAAAAATATGTTCAAATCCTTTATTTTTAAACCAGATGTTAGTTAGGTCTTCTAAAAATTGGTTTTGATTGCGGCGACCTGGACGTAATTCTCCTCCACTGGCTTGTTGAATTTTTTGCAACACCTTGGGATAAGATAATAGTAATTGTTTAAATTGATTAGGTTGAACTTTTGTCCCAATTGCACCACAAGTTTTGAGTACAGAGCCATCAAAAGCATTTAGCATTGGTGGTTTTGGCGTGATATCTAACCGCTGTCCTCTAGGAAAACCAACTGGAACTGGGTTATCAATATCATCAAAAAATGGCAAAAGTATAGTATTTGGCGACTGCGCTAGTACATAATTGTGCAACCCTAAAAAGCAAGTTATGGCAAGTAAACTTAATCGAATATAGCGTTTTTTAGTTTGCTGATTTATAAATTTATCGGCGTTCATCTGCGTTTATTTTTTTTAACTACTGGCTAATTCAGATAATTTATTGAGTACAGCTTGAGCATGACCTTTAGTTTTCACATTCGTCCAAGCATAAGCAATAATTGTATCTGGTGAAATCAGAAAAGTTGAGCGAATAATTCCCATATATTCTTTCCCCATAAACTTTTTTAATCTCCAAACCCCATAGGAGTCGGCTAGTTGATGTTCTGGGTCACTCAACAAAGTAATTGATAGGTTATGTTTGTTGATAAACTTGCAATGAGACTTACCAGAATCTGGACTTACCCCTAAAATTTTGGCTCCCAATTCGCTAAATTCTGAATGCAATTCGGTAAAGTCTTTTGCTTCTGTAGTGCAGCCAGGGGTGTCATCTTTGGGATAAAAATAAAGGACAACCCATTGACCGCTAAAATCATCTAGACTAACTAAATTGTCATTTTGGTCGGGTGTAGAAAAAGCAGGTGCAGGTTGTCCAGCTTGAAGAATGTTGCTCATGATATGACAAAAAAATAGCGATCGCCTCAAAATTTTACCGAAAGTTGGCGATCGCACAACTGCTAAATATTGATACTGTTGGGGATACGCGAGGGTAATAAATATGTATACTCAACCCCAGTCTCATCTCGCCGGAATTGATTACGGGCTTTGATTTTATCTTCAATATCTACCAGTGCGTTTTGAAACTCAGCCAGCGTTTGGCGATCGCGTTTATCGCTAAACTGAATTAAATCAGAACTTCCCAGTTGTCCCCAATAAATCCCACTCAGCGCAAAAGTTAACTGCATCTGTGCTAAATCTTTTTCTGGAGACGGCAATAATTCCTCTAGTTTGCTGGGTGTATCTGGTGGACTGTAAAGTGCAAACGGCGCATTCGGCACATAAGTTACATAATCAAATTGGCTAAAGTTGACGGCGGCGTGTTGGGGGCCGCAGGTAAAAATAATTTGCGTTGTAATATCTATTAGTTGTTGCAAACTGGTAATTTCGCCAAACCCAGGGACGCGGGGATAGGAAGGTAATTCTGGTAAATCTAGTCCCGTTTCACTTATCAACTCTTGCGGAAGCCATGATGGCGCTTGGGGAAACTCGGCGCGGGAACGGGTATCTAAAGGTGCGCCTAATTCCGCCGCCCAAGCTTGTAAATATGGGTCTTGTTGAACTGCTTGATCGTCTGGGTAGTAGCGTTGTAAATAACTAGTAGTATATTGAGCGATCGCATCCCACAACAGTAAAGCGTCGTCACGATAAGGAAATTCTGGTAAAAATTCTACTTCAATTCCCCGGCGCTCAATGTCATTGAGTAAGGAATACTCAGCAAATGGACGTTCTCGATAAGCTTGATTAATTAACCCTAACGATACATCTCTGGTCGGAGCCATGAGATTATCAATAGCAGCACCCTCACCCAGTAAGATTGCGTTACCTCGTGTATTAATTGCCAGCAAAAATTGTAAATGGGGACGCAGCAACCGATATAAAGGATGATTACTCGGTAATTGGCGAGGAGTTGCAATTGTAAACGCCTCCATTGCTAAATGGGTATAGCAGAGGTGAGTAATTAATTCATGGTGCGTAACATCCGCAGTTTGAAAGTAAAGTTTTGCCCGCATCCAGTCATCTGCATCAGTCGGAGTTAGTACTTTTCCCTTTTCCACCTGAATTAACACAGGCTCAAGTCGTTCTTGAGAACGGTAAAATAACCCTACAGGACTACCAACATAACGTCCCGGTTGCAAGTCGGCGGTTGTCAGGTTTTGCAACAAAGGATAATCGGCAATAAATAAGCGATTTTCGCTGGCTGAATTTCCTAAGTCGATTAGAGTACCATCAGCTAATTTGTAAGATTGATTTGTCCAAGCTTGTAAAATTGCTTGTTCTGCTGACTGTACCCGCCGCAATACGATAGGATTTTGCCCAGCCAAACGTTGACGAGCAAATTCAGCATCAGTCAACCCTCCATCTCGCTGGTAAATGCGACTGACAACTGGACGTGTGGGTAAATAGCGATCGCTCAAACTGCCGCTAGCTTCTAACTCTTGGTAAAATTGCGATCGTTGCTGCTCACTTTTATCTGTAACATTACCCACCGCCTCAGCCGCTTTGGTTGCAGCCATTAATCTTTGCCCCATTGTCCGCCGTTCCCGAACATAACTAACATTAAACTGTTCATCTGGCGGCAAATTGAAATTAAACCATCCCGACTGAAAAATCTCTAAATCTACCAAAAAAACTGCTAGTTGTACCCAACCTTCATCTAAAGTATGGATGACTTTTTCTACCTGTTCTAGCAACAGACTGCTC
>JAGKSW010000009.1 GCA_018993265.1 Nostoc sp. TH1S01 | reverse complement strand
ATGGAACTAAGCATGGCAACCCAAAATACTATCGCAAACATGAAGTCAAGTTAGCTAAGAAACAAAAACAACTTAGCCGCAAACAGAAAAGTTCTCATAATCGGAATAAAGCCCGAATTAAGGTTGCTAAAGTTCATAACAAAATTACTAGATGCCGTGAAGATTTTCTACACAAACTAAGTCGTAAATTAGTTGACGAAAACCAAGTCATAGTTGTAGAAAATCTAGCAGTTAAGAACATGGTCAAAAATCACAATCTAGCTAAATCAATTAGTGATGCTGGATGGGGTCAATTTTGTACTATGTTGAAGTACAAGTCTGAGTGGTCAGGGAAAACATATATTGAAGTTGATAGGTTTTTCCCTAGTTCAAAAACCTGTCATGTTTGCCTCAATCAAGTTGGTAGTTTGCCTCTTGATGTAAGATTCTGGACTTGTGAAAACTGCAAAACTAGGCACGACAGGGACATTAACGCCGCCTGCTCAATTAGAGATGAAGGTTTACGAATTTTGGCGGGAGGGCATCTCGCTACTGCTTCTGGACAACGTGTAAGGCCATCTAAAGGCACTGCTTTTAGAGGCAACGTTGGGTGAAGGAAGAATCTCCGCTGTTCTACGGCGGGGAGTTGTCAATTTCCCTTATTCCCGTCTTAGTCATTTGTTCTTCTCCCCCTACACCCTTCCAGCCCAACTCCCCACTTTCTTTTCTGTTCTACAATTATTAAAAGCTACTTAACATTACTTAAAATCATGCAGGTAAGTACAGCCCCCTCTACAAACCCAGTTCCTGGTCAATATTGGCAGTGGCGAGGGCAAAAAATTTACTATGTGCGTGCGGGAAAGTCAAAAACGCAACGTCCTCCTTTGCTGCTGGTACATGGGTTTGGCGCTTCTACAGACCACTGGCGCAAGAACATCAATGGATTGTCTGAAGATTTTGAAGTCTTTGCGATTGATTTGTTGGGATTTGGGCGATCGGCTAAACCCAAATTACAGTACAGTGGGGATTTATGGCGTGATCAACTTCATGATTTTATTAGTGAAGTGATTGGTCGCAAAGCTGTCGTCGCAGGTAACTCGCTTGGTGGTTATGCTAGCTTGTCTGTAGCCGCGCAATATCCTGATAGTGTGGCTGGGGTAGTATTACTCAATAGTGCTGGCCCTTTTAGTGAAAAGCAACCTACAGACGAACCAGAAGCATTACAATCACAAATTCAACCTCCCAAACAACCATCACCGCTACAGAAAATACTGGGTGATAGCGTTAAGTGGATTTTTCAACAATCCTTTTCCCGATTTTTGATATTTCAATATGTGCGACAACGTTGGGTAATTCGCCGCACTTTAGAAAAAGTTTATTTAGATAAAACTGCAATTACAGACCAATTAGTAGAAGAAATTTATCGCCCTGCTTATGATGCTGGTGCTTTTGATGTATTTGTTTCGGTATTTAGCAGTCCTCAAGGGGAAAAAGTGGATGTGTTATTGCAGCGATTAACTTGTCCTTTATTATTATTATGGGGCGAAGCTGATCCGTGGATGAATGCACGAGAACGTTCGCAAAAATTCCGGCAATATTATCCGCAATTAACTGAATATTTTCTGAAAGCTGGTCATTGTCCCCATGATGAAATTCCGGATCAGGTAAATCAACTTTTAAGAGATTGGGTTGTATCTATTTCTTAGTAGACTCAAAGGCGATCGCCCTTGTTCAAAAGCCTGCGATCGCTTTTGTCTATGCGTCCTTGGCGGTTGGTTTTTTCAGATTTTTGCTTAAGTCCGGATATTTAAAAATTTAAAATATCTAATGATTCTTCTATTTGTAAATCTAAAACTCGTCCTCGTGCATCTTTGAGTGCATCTAATTTACCTTCTTTTCGATAAATCTCCACAGCTTTCTGGAAATCAGCAATTGCCTCTTGCTTATCTCCAATTTCTGATTGGACATTGCCTCGGTTATAATAAGCATCAGCATAATTAGGATTAATTTTTAGAGCCTGAGTATAATCTTCAAAAGCTCCGGCATTATCTCCTAAATCATAACGAGCGTTACCACGATTATAGTAAGCTTGAGCATCATAAGGGTTAATGGCAATGACTTGAGTATAGTCATCAATTGCACCTTCATAATCACCAATATCAGCACGAGCATTACCACGATTTTTGTAAGCAATAGCATCGTGAGGATTGATTTGGATAGCTTTAGTAAAGCTTTGCTGATATCCTAAAAAATAACGTGCTATGCCACGATTTTTATAATTTACGGCATAGTTAGGATTAATTTTGAGTGCTTGAGTATAATCTTCAATTGCGCCTTGATTATCTCCTAAATTAGAACGAGCATCGGCACGATTTTTATAAGCAACTGCGACATTTGGATTGATTCTGATCGCCTGAGAATAATCATCAATGGCGGAGATATAATCGCCTAACTGATATTGCGCTAAACCCCGTTTGATATATAATTTGGCATCATTTAGGTTAATTTGAATGGCTTGAGAATAATCGGCGATCGCTTCTTCGTAGTCTCCTAGCTGATAATAACTTAACCCGCGTTGATAATAAATTTCAGCATCGTTTGGATATAATTTTAATGCTTCGCTATAATTAGTGATCGCATTTGTATATTCCCCTTTACCGAAACAATCATTTCCTAGTTTGATATAATCAAATTCTGGTTGAACAATTAATAATTGATTATTTTGATTTACTATCGTACGCGCCACTAAAATCTGTGTTTTATGATTATTTTCTGACCGAGATTCATTATAATTAATGGTGGATTGATATTGTTCTAAATAACAACGTAAACCACCTCCATATAATAGTTGTTCTATACCAAAGGCAATTCTACCTGTTTTGAGTTTAATCATCCGAGTAGGTAAAAATCCTGCTAAAAAGAGGTGATACTCAGATTGGGCTTCGTGTACTTCTTCTTGAATTAAAATACAGACTACAACTGCATTTTTTTCTACTTCTTCAGAACTGACAGACCATCTCACCCTATCAAGGCTACCGTGCCGAGATTTGACTTCAATCCCGACTGATGGGTTAGTGGTGAGGGTAAAATCTATCTTGCCATCGCCACCGAAGCGTTTTTCATAATCAACTTCGGTAATTAAATCAGCCAAACGTTCTTTAACAACTTCCTCACCTAATTTGCCTTTGAGATAGCTGATAAAAACATCCCGCACTGGCGAAACACGCTTATATTTTTCAGCCATTTGCCAGCAAAAATCTCGGAGAATTTTTAATCTTTCTCCAGAGATTATGGTTAATTCGCTGTATTGACCTTCTGTTTCGCAACGCAGCAGAGAACCGGATGTTAACCTGTGAATAAAATCGAACTGTAGCGATCGCAGTAGCGTAATCCAGTCCATTGATATATCTGCGAATCTTTGAATTAAATTATTTTATTCAAATATCCCCGCGACGTAAACATTTATATTTGGGAATCAGCGGGTGTTCTTCAAATTACACATTCTTTGGTTGAAGCTGTCATTCGTCATTTGTCCTTAGTCCTTTGTCATTAGTCACTGGTATTTACAAAGGACTAAGGACAACCTCGACGAGTGGTTATGTATTTTTAGATGTGTTTCGGCTTATCTAGTACAGGTCGGCGTAAATAAACAGACTATCTGGAATTGCTAAAAGGCTGGTGGTATCAATATTCTTTCTTTTTCCTTTTGCCCTTCGGGTCGCCATTTGCTTTATGCCGGGAAACCCGTCCACCGCAATGGCTCACTTTTTACTTTTGCCTTGTTGTACTAGTTTCTAGGAAATTTTATTCTCAAGAATAATTTAGAGTTTCCATAGATGTTGTCAATAGCTAATTGCAATAATTCTTGATAAACTTAATCAGCGGTATGGTTTTACCCACATAAGTAAAACTATATACAAAAAATTATTGTAATTTACAGTAATACCCTGTACAAACTCAGAACCATTGTATACAGATAGTACTTATCAGTAAATTAATCTTATTTATGGCAGTATTACACCCTTCTCCTCTCGGTGGAAAAAAAAATACACGTACAGTTGGACGTAATTTTCAGTCTATATTTTTAATGATATTTACCCTCACAATGTTAACTGGCATAGGGGTGCGGTTAGCATATTTGCAAATTATTGAGGGAGACACACACCGCCAACGCGCTGAATCTAACCGCATTCGAGTCATTGCGAAACAGCCAGAACGGGGGAATATTTTTGACCGCAATGGCAAACTTTTAGCCAGTACTCGTTATCCGCGTTCTGTGTATCTTTGGCCGATGGCGCACACTAAACCTTCTTGGCCAATTGTCGGGCCGAGGTTAGCCAGCATTTTAGAGATTCCCCAAGCAGACATTGAAAAAAAGCTGGATGAAGCTGGTGCAAATTCATCTTCTTTAATTAGAATTGCCCGTGATTTGAATGAAGCCCAAATCACAGCCATGAAGGAGTATGAAAACGAATTGCCAGAAGTCGAAATTCATACAGAAGCTGTGCGTTACTATCCTCATGGCGCAGCCTTAGCTCATGTACTCGGTTATACTAGAGAATTAACGGCCGAACAGTTAAAAGAAAGAAAAAAAGACGGCTACCGCTTAAGTGATGTCATCGGCCAGATGGGAGTCGAAAAGGCTTATGAAACATTATTGCGGGGTGAATGGGGTGGTCAGCAAGTAGAAGTAGATGGGGCTGGGCGACCACTGCGGGTGTTAGGGGAGAAACAGGCTAAAGCCGGGAATGATTTACACTTGACTTTAGATTTAGATATCCAAAAGGCCGCAGAAAAAGCTTTAGGCGATCGCGATGGCGCTATTGTGGCTATTAACCCGAAAAATGGTGCAGTTTTAGCCTTAGTTTCTCATCCCACCTTTGACCCCAATATCTTTTCTAAACAAAAACTCACGCAAAAAGATTGGGAATCTGTACAAGGTGAAGACCATCCCCTAGTTAATCGCGCCCTCAGCGCCTTTCCCCCCGCCAGTACCTTTAAAATTGTCACTACAACTGCTGGGTTGGAATCAGGAAAATTTTCTCCCAACACAGTTTTACAAACCTATGGTTCCTTAACCATTGGCGGAACCAGATTTGGCGAGTGGAATCACGCAGGTTTCGGGCCTTTGGGATTTGTCGGCGCGATGCAATGGAGTAGTGATACTTTCTTTTATCAAATAGGTAGAGGTGTTGGCGGCCCGACTTTAATTGAATGGACTCGCAAATATGGATTTGGGCAAAAAACTGGCTTTGAGTTCGCCTCAGAAGAAACCAAAGGTTTAGTCCCAGATGAAAACTGGAAGCAAAAAGCCTGGAAAATACCCTGGACTGTAGGCGACACAATTAATATGTCTATTGGTCAAGGTGCTTTACAAACCACTCCTTTACAAGTGGCGATTATGTTTGCAGTTCCAGCTAATGGTGGCTACCGAGTCCAGCCGCATTTACTTAAAGATAATGAAGACGCGAAAAGTTGGCGTGAATCTTTAAATATGAAGCCGACAACCATTAAAATTTTGCGTGATGGACTACGTAAAGTTGTTTCTGAAGGTACAGGTAAAGCATTAAATAAACCGACAATTCCCCCTGTAGCTGGTAAAAGTGGTACAGCCGAAGCCTGGAAACGGCGTGTTAAACAAAATCATGCTTGGTTTGGTGCTTATGCGCCAGCAGATAATCCAGAAATGGTTATTGTCGCCTTTGCAGAACATTCTGGTGGTGGTGGTGGTAGCATCGCCGCGCCGATGATTTTACAAATTATGGAAGACTATTACCAAAGGAAGTATCCAGGTAGATATCAAAAACCAGAGGCGAAAAAACAATAGTTTGAAATAGTGCTAAGTCTGGCAATTTTGGCTTTTTAAAAATAAAATTCAGGAGTCAGGAGGGAGAATTTGGTATTACATTCTCGGTGATATTCTTAATTTTGACTTCTGAATTATTATTCAATTAATATACTGACTTTGACTAGGAATTTTAGGTTGTTCTAACTTGAGGCAGAGAGAGGAACAGCCTTCTGAATTGTAGTATTTAAGAGGTCTTTGTTGATTCATTTAGTAAGAAGATATTCTCAATCTTCTGACAACTAAATTGCTAATTTAAAAGACTAAAACAAATTAAGTCTTTTATTATTTTTATCATGCCTATATGCCCAACCTGTAGTGCAGATATTAGGCGTTAATTTGTTTGGAGCAACATATCAGTTCCCAAACTGATGATGTTGGCTATTGATGGGAGTCCGAGATAGCAGAAGTTTTGCAACCAGGATTTTATGAAAGCATTATTGCTCTACCCTCAGTTTCCCCAATCCTTTTGGTCTTACGATCGCTTCATGGAAATCGCCGGACTTAAAGCCGTTTTACCGCCATTAGGAATTATCACAGTTGCAGCACTACTACCCAAAGAATGGGAAATTAGATTTTGCGATCGCAATGTCAATCTGGAAACAGAAGCTGATTGGGAGTGGTGCGATATCGTCATCTTGTCGGCCATGCTGGTGCAGAAACCAGATTTTCATGCCCTGATTCAAAAAGCAGTGCGCTTAGGTAAAAAAGTAGCAGTCGGTGGCCCTTACCCTACATCTATTCCACAAGATGCTTTGAACTCTGGAGCGCATTATTTAATTTTGGATGAGGGGGAATTAACTGTTCCGCAATTTTTAGCAGCCCTCAATCAAGGTCAAGAACAAGGAATATTTCGCTCCCTCGAAAAACCTGATGTCAGCCAAAGCCCGATGCCCCGTTTTGACTTGCTAAAACGGGATGCTTACTTGATGATGGCTATCCAGTTTTCTCGCGGTTGCCCCTTTAACTGCGAGTTTTGCGATATTATTACACTCTACGGTCGCAAACCACGCACAAAAGAGCCTCAGCAAAGCATCGCTGAGTTACAAGCTCTGTATGATTTAGGCTGGCGAGGGTCACTGTTTATCGTTGACGACAACTTTATTGGCAATCAACGGAACGTCAAACGTTTCTTGCGAGAGTTGATTCCTTGGATGAAGCAAAACTCCTATCCCTTCACATTCATCACTGAAGCTTCTGTGAATTTAGCCGAAGATGAAGAACTGTTGCAATTAATGAATGAAGCAGGTTTTTATGCAGTCTTTCTCGGTATAGAAACTCCTGACCAAGAAAGTTTGCAATTAACACAAAAAGTGCAAAATACTCGTAGTCCTCTTGTGCAAGCCTGCCAGAAGATTAATGAAGCAGGAATACTCATCTATGCAGGGTTTATTCTCGGTTTCGATGGAGAACGCCCAGGCGCAGGAGAACAAATTCAAGTTTTTGTCGAACAAACCAATATTCCTCAACCAATGTTGGGCATTCTTCAAGCTTTACCCAATACTGCTTTATGGAACCGTCTGCAAAAAGAGCAGCGTTTGTTAGAGAGTAAGGGTATTGGTGGAACTGAAGTGGGAGACCAGAATACCTTAATGAATTTCATCCCCTCACGCTCCATTGATGAAATTGCTAGAGAATATGTAGAAGGCTTATGGACTTTATATGAACCCAGAAACTATCTAAGACGCTGTTTTCAGCAATGTCTGAGTCTTGGTTCCCTCCCACAGCGAAAACAAACTATGCAATTGTCTTCAGGAAAGGCATTGCGGCTTGTTGTTCAGTTAATCTGGCTTCAAGGTTTACGTCAACCGGAAATTCGTGTGCAGTTTTGGCAACAACTCTGGGCAATTCTGGTGACAAAACCGCAAGTTCTGAACATGTATTTAGGACTATGCGCTGCTGGAGAACATTTTTGGGAGTACCGTGTTTTAGCTAGACAACGAATTACTCAACAATTAGGCTACGACCCACTCACAGTCTCTGCGTTACCTAAGCAAGAACCAGTACTAGTCAAGTAGGGTACATGACGCTGATGCGATCGCATACCCTACTTGAGTGGCTGTACTAACCTTTGTGTGCGATCGCCTTTTTAGCCTCTCACTAGCGCGGCGACGCACTAGCAAAATATAGAAGAAACACAGTCTAGCCAAAGTTTTAAAGCGAATAAATCTTACACTTGAGTAGTACCATGACAGCAAAAACCGTCTTATCAATGGTGCATTATTCGCCCGAATGTGAGCCTGGTTCTGGGTGATTTTGGCAAAAATATTGGTGAAGTA